>CAJUFQ010000014.1 GCA_910585625.1 uncultured Lachnospiraceae bacterium | reverse complement strand
GGGAACGGCAAAATTTTTTACACTTCTTTTACTTCTTTATCTCACATGAGCAAAAGCCCAGGGCTTTTAATATCCCATACTCTTGTTTTTTATTGTTCAGCATTGTCCGCACCAGGAGATACAGCACAAACACAATCACGACAGCGCTCAGTCCAAGTATCGCGAGTACGATGACCGTCATAAGAGATACATATACCGCAGACGCCCCTTCAACCGTCGACCTGATGTCTATCGTGACATTCACATCAGTCCCGAACCATTCCTTCACGTCTGAATTAAAATCCTCTACATCGGTTCCCTCTGCAAGATTCAGGTAATAGTTTATGTTCTGCATTTCACCTATCCGCTGATACCCTGCCCTTGTAAGCAGGCTGTCTTTGTCAAGGTTATTGCTCATCTGGGTAAAGCCCGTAATCAGATACCGCGCCTCTTTCCCATCCGCGGTCATAGCGACCTCCTCCCCAATCTTCAAGCCACGCTCCCTGGCATACTTCGCGCCGACTGCAATCTCATTTTCAAACCGGGGAAATCTCCCCTCCAGTATAATGTCCTGGTTGTTCACCTTTGCGAAATCATCGCAGACTGTCGCCCAAAGCTCCACTCCTCCTACATGGCTGACAGAAAGTGAATTATATAAGTATGCTTTCTCCACCCTCTCATCTTCCTCCGACGCTTGCAGGAATTCCTGCTCAATCTGCGCACTGACGCTGATACAGCTGTCTGCCGTCTCACCCACGACAAGATTGACAAACGGCTCCATATCAAATATGACATTTTCCGTCATCATCCCACAGAATACGACGACAAGCGTAAGCACGAACATCGTTATACAGATAGTGATATTATATTTCATCCCGGAAACAGTTGTTTTCAGCGCAAGCGCGAGATTAAGCGGCGCTTTTGCCTTTTCCAGGGGGAGATGGTTGCGCCTGAAATTATGCGTCTGGATTCCCTGCCGGAGAGCCACAATCGGCTCAATTTTTTTGACCCTGCGGGAAGAAAAGCACACGGCTGCTGCAACCGCCCCGCCTAACACGGCAAACGTAAAGAACATCGGCAGCGGAAGGAACGAAACCTGGTACGGTATGCCAGTCTGGGAAATCATCATCGTGTTTACAAACGGAAATATCATATAAGAAACGATGACGCCCACTGCGGCAGCAATCAGGGCAAACCCCAAAAATTGCAGCAACAAAGCATGTATCAGCTGCCGGCCCGTATACCCAATGGCTTTCAGCGCGCCGATGTTTTTCATGTTTTCCCCGATGTAGTTGTTAATATTGGAGGATATCACAACCAATGCAATCAGAAGTATGAAAGATGCCATCGCGCTCATAATCCCGGAACAGATCATCTGGGAAATATAACGGGCCTGCGCCACCACATCATAGGAATTGCTTGACTTGCGTGCAGCTGGGGCGAACCCAGACAAAGCATTTTTCAGCATAGTCTCATAATCCTGGTTCTCAGCCCTATCCCCCAGACGGACTGAGCAAAGCGTCGCTTTCGGTGCATACCCCAAATCCTCCAATTCCTTATATTTATCTTCCGTCAGGATTAGCCCACATATCCCGCAATTATGGGAACCTTGCATTATGCTGTTGAAAAAACCACAGACCTTATACTCTATCTCATTGCTTCCGATGGAAACTTTCACCGTCTTTCCGACTGCAATTTCCTCCGATTTATATAGCATCGGCATGTAAATCCCGCTCTCTATGCCGCCCTCCTCCACAATTTCAACCCGCCCAATTTCACGGGAAACAGCCGCCTGCTTTGTTAAGAAAACAAAATCGCTATTGACTTCGCCGCCTTGGCAGCTGAATAATCCGACCATATGCAGGACGTCCTCCAGACAATACTGTGCCGTCCGTCCATCACCGTCCAGAGTCTCTACCAGGAATTTCTGCAGTTTTGCGCTGTCACCATCTACCACAAGGGTGACATGCTCCGCATTCAGCGTCTCGTGATACCGTTCAAAATTCTGTTTGTAATCCATCGATAGCATCAGCCATAAATTCAGCGTCAACGCCGCAAGGAATATCAAGACAGCAATCGCCGCCATCTGCCCTTTCGCCTTGCGCAGATTTGAACTGACAAGAAGTACGCTTTTTCCCATTCTTACCACCCCATTTCACCCAGAAAGGCAGAAAGCTTCTCGTGTCTTGCCCTATCGCCGTGTACATACTTCCCTAACTCACATTCTCCCAGGACTGCGCCGTCTTTCAGGTATAGGATGCGGTTCCCACGCCTTGCCGAACGCATGTCATGCGTCACCATGACAATGCTCTGCCCCTGCCCGTTGAACTTCGTGAGCGTATCAAGCACATCCTTGCCGGTCTGGGAATTGAGCGCGCCCGTCGGCTCGTCAGCAAACAGTATTTCCGGGCTGTTAATCAGCGCACGTACAATGCCCACACGCTGTGCCTCACCTCCGGAAATCTGCGTGGGGAACTTTTTCAGCGTCTCTTCGGATATGCCGACATCCTCAAACAGCTCCCTGGCCCGTTTTACCACAGATTTCTTGTCTTTGCTTACGAGAAGTCCTGCTGAAAGCACATTGTCCATGACGCTCATCCCGTCAATCAGATAAATCTGCTGGAACACAAACCCGCAATGCTCCCGCCGGAATACCGCAAGCTCATCCGGGTTGCGATTGGATATCGTCTTATCTGCAAACGCAATCGTGCCAAGCGTCGGGAAGTCCATGCCCGACAGCGCATACAAAAGCGTGGATTTACCTGCGCCGCTCGCTCCCATAATCACGGTAAAATCGCCTTTGTAAAGCTGTAAGTCAATATTTTTCAGAACGTGCTGCAAAATCCCTCCGCTGGAAAAGGACTTGCTCAGTTTCTCTGTCTGCAATAATATTTCTTTCATGGGAAACCTCCTTTATTCACGTTCCATTCTACGTCCATAAACCTTAAATGTCTTTAGGCAGACCTTAAATATTCCTTAACTCACGCCGCTCAGCGGAATCCTGACAGTCACTTCCAACCCGTCCTGCCCATTGCAAAGGATAATCTCCCCATGCATCTGTTTCATGAAATAATCGCAGATATACAGCCCAAGCCCTGCGCCCTCTACTTGCCCCGCATTGCTCCCGCGCCTGAATTTCTCTTTCAGAGCAGGGAGTTCCTCTGCGCTGACCCCTCCGCCATAATCCCTGATAGTTACGTCTAGCGTCCCATCCCTCCTGCAGATGGCCGTCTCTATCTCCGTATTCGCATATTTGTAGGAATTAGCGAAGATATTGTCAAACACCTGCTGCAGGCGCAGCCTGTCTGCGAACAGCAGGCAGGAAGGAACAGCAGGAATCCTCGCGCGGTGCAGATAATCCGCACGCTCAAGCAGCGCCGTAAGCTCCCTGCTCTCCAGGTCTGCCGGCATCACCTTAAGTTCCTCCAGTTCTTCCAGCGCAGACGTAAACAGATTGGTAATCAGGATATTTACTTCATCGGCCTTGCTGATAATCTGCGCATAATTGCTCCTGATCCTTGCTTCTCCCGCCAGAGCGGCCCCCACTTCCGCCGCCGCCTTGATGCTGGCAACAGGAGTCTTAATGTCATGTGAAAGCTGTGCCACAAGCTCTTTTTTGCTCGCATTTGCCCTTGCTTCCGCAATGCGCGCTTTCTTAAGTTCTGCCCGCATGAGGTCAAAACTCTCTGTGAACACGCCGAAACAGTTGTGCCTGTCCATGGCAAGCGGGACGTCAAGGTTGCCCCCTGCCACGCGCTCGGCAAATCCTTTCAGATCCTCGAATGGCTTTATCACCGTCCGTTTGAGATAAATGCCATACCCTATGCAGGCCATCCATTGCACGCACACAGCAGCCGCCAAAATCATGGCCGCTGCCCTTTTCTGTTCCTTCCATATATAATTGCTATCGTTGCTGATTAGGAGTTTGCCCACAATTTTCTTACCTGACGCCACGTCAAGGATTGTATCACGGTTTAGGACCGCATCATTCACGCTCTCGCCCAGTCCCTCCCTTGTCCGGAAACAGACCGCGCCGTTGGCGTCTATCACTACATAATCCAATCCCGTCTGGTTTTTATGTTCTTTCATCTTTTCCCAGTCATCCTGCACGGACTGCAGCGCCTCGTTTACCGCAACGGCGTCTTGCCGGCGGACTGCATCCTCTCCTGCAAACAAGAACAGAGCTGCAAGCTCCGCTGCAAAAGCCAGAAGCAAAATGCCTTGGTATATCCACTTCCTCATGCCTTACCCCCGCTGAATTTATAGCCGCTGCCCCAGACCGTAAGGATATACTCCGGTTTGCCCGGCTCCCGCTCAATCGCCTCCCGAATTTTACGGATGTGGACATTCAGCGTCCCGTCCCCGGTAAATTTATCCTCCCAGATTTTCTCGAAAAGCTCCTGTTTGGGAACTGCCCTGTTCTTATTCCGAATCAGGTATGACAGCAGCTTAAACTCCAGAGACGTCAATTTGACCGGGTTCCCGCAGACCGACACCTCATTGGCGTCGAAATCAACGTTCAGCCTGCCGTCCGAGTATCCCCGCTCTGCCTTCTGCCCATAACGTTTCAGCACCACTTTCACTTTTGCCAGCAAGACGCCGAGCGAATAAGGCTTTTGTATATAGTCGTCCCCGCCGATGTTCAGGGCAATCATCATGTCATCATCGCTTGACCGCGCGGAAATGAACAAGATAGGAACCTCCGTCTTCTCGCGAAGCTCCCGGCACAAATCAAATCCGCTGCCGTCGCCAAGGTTGATATCGAGCAGCAGCAGCTGCGCCGTATGTTCCCGAAAGAACTCCCGGCACTCTGCTGCATTATATGCAACTGCTGTTTTCACGCCAAACAGGTTAAAATACTCCGCCGTGCTGTCTGCAAGAAGCTTCTCGTCATCAATCACCAGACAGTCGTAATCCATCGCCTGCCCTCCTTCTTTCTGTCAGTCCTTTTCAAAGGAAAGATCTACCTCTCCTACCCCACACTCAATCTGGATTGATTTATCTGCAGAATTGTCTAAATTTTTCCTCGATCCAAGGCTCGAATAATCGCTATCGCCAACGGAAACTTCCCCTACCCCGCAGCTAATCTCATAATTATAATCCTGCTCCCGCCCGGAAACCACTGCGTCTATCGCGCCTATCCCGCAGTCAATAAAAATGTCTTCGGCCGTAATCTCTTCCGCATCAATCTGCCCGACATTGGAATTCAGCGTGACTAACGGCGCCTCAACCTCCTCCAGATCGATATGCCCAACGTCCACATCCGCTTTGTATTCTTCCAGCGCCCGCAGCTTTGAGTACACCACGCATTCCCCTGCATTTACGGTAAAACCGATCTTGTTTGCCACCGGCAGCATATCCACGTATATATCTCCTGCATCCTGCTGCAAGAAGATTTCCTGCAAAGCCTTATCTTGGTTTTCCATCTCCTGCGGGAGGCGGATTGTAATCCTGGTGCTGTCATTATTCCAGCTGCGTTTGCTGCCCGTCTCTAGGATTCTCAGCGTGGTTCCGTCCTTGTATGCCTCCACCTTACGCCTGTGGTTTTTCTTACGGTACTCCACGGTTACCTGGATAGTGTCTGAATCCTCTTCATTCCTGACAATCTTTACAGTACCATAATAAACTTTTAAATCCAGCTTATCAACTGTATTTTCCGCATCTTCCCCTTGCCACTCAAATGTGAAATCTTCTGTGGAAGCACTGCTCCAGCCTTCCCCATCATCCTTCCAGTTAAATCTGTTGTTCCATATTGCTTCCCTGACGTCCCCAAGCGGGCCGAAACCATATGCCCCATCCTCCACATCTGACCAGAAATCATTAAAATTAAAGCCGATACCGATGCTCACCGCGCAGCACAAGCTGCCTAAAATCACCAGCGCCAATGACAGAATCAACGCAATTTTTGTAAAGTTCTTCATACTGTACGCTCCTTTCCCGGAAAAATCTTTTTCCACAAACATCTGACTCCGTTGCAAAGCAGTGGAACGCCTTTTCCGCAAATCCATACGCACAGAACTGTCATAAGGACTGCCACAACCCAGACCAACATTGCCGCGCCCAGGAACCCAAATCCGGCCCCAATGCTTCCCACAACAAATTGACCGATTCCGATGCCAAACAACACGCCTCCAGTCACATAAAGTCCGACAGCCACCCCGATGAACCCAATCACCAACCCTATGGCGCCGACAATCAGACCTATGATGCTGCCTAAAACGCTCATCCAGATAGGGCTGGTCAGCACTGCAATCACTGTTAACAATATAATTTTCAATGTACTGTTTTCATCTGATTTCGATCTGCTGCGTTCCCGGTTCCAGCCCTGGCTTCCGGCTGCTCCCCCTCTTTCCTGGTTCCAGCCCTGGTTTCCGGCTGCTCCCCTTCCTTCCTGGTTCCACTCTCGGTTTCCGGCTGGGCTGGCATTTACTTCCATCTCCTGCCTGCTGTCCTGGAAACGGCTGTCTTCGTAGCCATGTTCCGTGTAAGAACCGCCTTCCGCATACGCTCCATTGTCCGCATATGCGCCGTCCTCCTTCCCCTGTTCCATACGCAAATCCGCCTTAATCGTCGCCGCCACCTTGTCAGGGGACTCCAGCTCCCTTAAGATGCGCTCTTCATTCTCCTCCCCTGCATCCTCAAAATAACTCCAGTAGTAAGATAAGGCCTCCCGCCTCTCTTCCTCTGATATGTCTGCCAGCAGCGTTTCTAACTGCCTCATGAATTCGTCTTTTCTCATGCCAGCTCTCCTCCCGAAAATAACATTGTAATTTTAGAAGAATAAGTTCCCCATTCCGTCCGATACAAATCCAGCTGCGCCCCGCCTCTGTCTGTGATTTTATAATACCTACGGTTCCTTCCCCCGCATTCCATATCATAGACTTCCAGGCAGCCGTCTTTCAGCAGCCTTCGCAGCACCGGATACAGCGTGGATTCAGATACCTCAATCGCCTGCCGGACATCCTGGGTAATCTTGTAACCATATGTGCCCTCTTTTTCTTTGCTCACAACGGCAAGAACAATGGCGTCCAAAAGAGCTGCACCTGTATTAAATACCATCCCATCACTCCTTTTCTTTGCTGCTGTTCTCATAATATTATATTATTTATATTACTATTTTATGTTTAATACTATATACCATATAATATTATTTGTCAACAGTTATGAACATATATGTTTCCCAATTATTTAGTTTCATAGTACCAAAATGGAACTGCCGCACGAATATATTTACCCGTTCACGCTTTAGCGTCACAAGGCCTTTCCTATAAAAGAACAAAGTGGGCAAGCCCACTTCCACTCCCCTATCCCCTCAAGATTGAGGGGATTGCACTCTTTGCTGCGCCGAGCGCTGTCGCATTAGCGACGTATTTCCTCTTGCGCGAGTGCGCATAATTGTTTTTTTCTTATAGGAAAGATACTTTCACGCTTTAGCGTCACAAGGCCTTTCCTATAAGAAAAAAACATCAGTACCGGAAAATATTCCACGTACTGATGTTTTCTGATTCCACACTCTCTATGATACCGAAAAGGACTCAATAATTTTTCTCGCAGATTTCAAAATAGCTTTGCGGGTGGTTACATACCGGACAAATCTCAGGAGCCTTCATCCCTACGACAATATGCCCACAGTTACGGCACTCCCACACTTTGACTTCACTCTTCTCAAATACGGCGGCTGTCTCCACATTTTTAAGAAGGGCACGGTAACGCTCCTCGTGATGCTTCTCAATCGCCCCGACCATACGGAATTTTGCCGCCAGCTCTGCAAACCCTTCCTCTTCTGCGGTCTTCGCAAACTCTTCATACATATCTGTCCACTCATAATTTTCACCGTCTGCCGCCGCGCTGAGGTTCTCTGCCGTGTTTCCGATGCCTTGCAGTTCCTTAAACCACATTTTGGCATGTTCTTTTTCATTGTCCGCCGTTTTCAGGAACAAGGACGAAATCTGCTCCAGGCCCTCCTTCTTCGCAACGGAAGCGAAATAAGTATATTTATTCCGCGCCTGGGACTCACCGGCAAATGCCGCCTGAAGGTTCTTCTCCGTCTGCGTTCCCGCATATAAATTACGACTGTTCTTTTCCATTCCTGTTTCCTCCATAATCTTTTATATTTTTTATCCAGAAACACACGGTTTAAACGTCTCCTGCATATCTATAGTTCTCCGCATTCAAACACACGGATGTTATCTTTGGATAACGCTTCAATCAGCTTTATTACCTCTTGGAAATCAGAAATCAAATCTTCTGAGCAGGCTTTCGCTTTCTCAAAAACCTTTTGCAAGTCACCTGTGCCTCCAGAACGTACCGCAGAAATCATTTCTGTCCCATAGGAATGGAACGCTTTGTGCTTGCTCTCAATCCCTGACCAAATACCTTTTATCTGTGGATGCGAAGGCTTAAACGCATAGTAGAAACGGCCCAGGCCACACTTCGTGCAGTCCGTCTGCAATACCCTTAGTTCTCCGGTCTGCGCGATTTCATTTAAGGTATCCAGCCAATTCCTATGCGCCTCTATTGCGCTGTGCAGGCAATTTTCCACAATCTGGTTATCCAGCATATAGAATGCATCCTGCGCCATATCACCCATAATCTGCGCAGACTCTTCCAAATGCTCCTCAATTATTTTAGACGGTTCCACAAGCTCTGCTATCGATTTGCTGGAAACCGCCAACGATGCTGCGTTTTCTTTCAGGTTCTGGCATTCCCCGCTCACATGCTGCATCTGATTGTCCAACTCGTTCATGGAGCTGCTGATTTCCTCGCTGACCGCTGCCAGAGAAGAGACAGAATCCGCAATATGGTCTATGCCGCTGCGGTTAGCCCCAGTAAGCTTCCATACATTCTGAATATTTTCGTTGATATGTTCCAGCCCTGCTACCGTCGTGTCTACACTGTCAGAACTTTTCTTAGAGGCCTCCCGGATATTGCTTACAAAAACCCCCATGTCCCCCGTCAGCTTCTTCGTCTCATCCGCAAGATTACGGATTTCCTCCGCGACGACTGCAAATCCCCTGCCGGCATCCCCTGCGCGGGCTGCCTCTATAGACGCATTCAACGCCAGGAGGTTCGTCTGGGCAGAAATAGAATTAATTGCCTCAATGGCCTCATTCATGTGCCGGATAATTTCGAGCAGCCCATAAATGTCTGCCTTCATTTCCCTGGAAGTTGCGATTACAGATGAGGATAGTCCCGAAATCGTAGTAAGTTCGTCTTCACAACCACGAATATCTTCCATTATTTTCCCAGATTCGTCAGAAACCTCAATAATCGTCGCCGTCAAATTCTCATGCGCCCTGGATACCTCAGAAGCAATCCCCGCCGTTGCCTCCGCCGACTCACTGATAACATCTACCGCCGATGAGACCGACGTGTTAATCTGCTCCACGGTAGCGACATTTGCCTCCAGAATCAAATCCATGGCGCTCATATTGATAACTGCATCCATCGTCTTTGTCGCAGCCCGTTCGAACTCTTTGCGTCCCTTCATCAGCCGCCGGTGAATATTGTTCAGCTCCCCATTTCGCGGCTCATACTCCATATCTACAAGCCTGGAAATGGCTTCAATGACATTACCCGAATCCTTTTTCTTCATTCTCATGATAATTCATCCTTCCAACCGCATGAATGCGATTCCTGCCCGCTACAATTATTGCTGCTCTTTTTCAGACATTCGTCACATAAATAATTGATTTTTAAATCATAAGAGAGCATGGGTACTCCCACCTGCTGCTGAAGATTTTCTGTCAGATCCTCCAGCATGATGTCCGATAGCTTGCCACAGCTCCTGCAGACCAGATGGTCATGCCGTGTCAGCTTGTCGTAACGATCCGGGTAGCCTTCCACACTAATCTTCCTGACCAATCCCTGTTTATACAAAAGAGCTAAATTGTTATACACGGTAGCCAACACTACCCCTTGGTTCTCCTCTTTCAGGCGCAGATACACCTGTTCCGCTGATAAATGCTTATCGGAGCCATTGATAATCTCTAAAATACGTTCAGCATTTTTTGTCATGGCACCCCCAACAAAAATATAAATTAGAATTATTCTAATTCTTATTTTACCATTAATGCCCATATTGTCAACATGATTTTTTGAGCGACAAGGTTTTTCCTATAAGATAAAAAACCCTAAAGCCTGATTTACTCAGCTTTAAGGTTTCATCTCTTTCAGCACACGTTCCACAAAAACCCTGGCGTCCGCCAAATCCCCATCGTTGGGATGGAACAATGCTTCGTCAAAATTGTGGAGCAGCTTCTTGCGGCAGAACTCCTGCCTTGGATCCTCCCTGGCTATCTCATAGTTCTCCCGCACTTTCATGGGCATCTTCCCCTGGCAGAGGAACATGCCCAGGTATTCACAGTCATCCGGTATCCACACATTTACTTTCTGCTCAATGCTCTTGTAATATTCCGCATCGCTTCCCATGCCGCAAGTGCCGAACAGCGCGATTTTCTTGCCATGCAGCTCCGACATGGCGTCTATGACGGCCATCTCACAGGTTCCTCTGTTCACCCAAAACCCGATGAAAAAGACGTCCGCATCTTTCCCTCTGTATTCATCCACGCTCTGCATGTCTTTGGACATGCCGGGAAGCGCACTGAAAATCTCAGTTGCAACCTTCTTGGTGTTTCCGGTCTTACTGGAATATAAAACCATATAGTCCATTTTGCTCACCCATTCTGTCTGATTTTCTGAGGCAAAACAATGCTGCCAAACCCGCCGGAAATCTGCGGCTTTCTATATATAAGGCCCCCTGCAGCAAAGCCCGCCTCCTCCGCAGAGATTGCACATCAGATTGGCAAGGCAGAGGTTCAGGCAGAGGCTCCCCCCAGTCCCTATGGGATTCCCATAGCTCCTGCGCTGATCGTAATACCAACTCCCGCCGTTCGAAAGCCTGGCATAAAGCTGCTGGTACTGCTGATTCCCCGGCTCAAGCGTCAATGCGCGCTTCGCAGACTCCATGGCAGCGACATTATTACCCACGCCGGAATTGGCAACAGCGTTCAGATAATGCCAGTATGCATCCTGATCCTTAATGTTGCCCAGCACATGTAACGCTTCCCTATAGTGGCCGCTGCGTATATAATTCTCAGCCGCCCGCTTATAGGCGCTCTCCGAGTCCTGCTCACGGCTGCGCCGTTGCTGCCCATAATTGGATCCGCCGAAAAAATCGCCGAAATCCCAGTATGTCCCGCTGCCTTCCCGCGGGCCATAACCAGAATCTCCATAACCGCCGGAACTGCCATGCTCCTTCTCATTCATAATCTGCTGGTAAGCCTGCTGGATTTCCTTAAACTTCTCCTCCGCCTGCTCCTTGTGCGGATTATTGACATTTGCATCCGGATGGTATTTCCGGCTCAGAGAGCGGTACGCTTTTTTTATTTCTTCGTCAGTGGCGTTCCTGGCCAATCCAAGGACCGCATATGGATCATACATTTTACTTACTTTCCTTCCCGCCTGCGCTTGACAGCCTCATACCGGCGCCACACGCCGGAATACAAGATGTTACGCAGGATTGCTGCGTTTTCTACAATCGGCAGTCGTTCAAATGCCCGCGAACACTCTGCCATCATCATGCCAAGGATGCCCTCTGCGCGCTGTTCAAACCCTGCATCCTGCCATTCATGCGAAAACACATTATAATTTCCCGTCTTTGCATCTTTCTCCACATCCTCATAGGCATCCATCAGATAGATAAATTTGCCGAGGTAAAATCCCATCCTGCGCAAATCAGCTTCCCACTCATCCTGATGGCATGCCAGTACCTCCGCCATGATCTCCCCGAAATACCCGGACGCCTCATCCAGGTTCATCCGTTGTTCTTCTTCACATTGGCGAATCTGCGCCATCTTCTCCCGGAATAAACGCTCTTTCCCCGGATAACGCTCTGCTGCCTTACGGAACTTCCGCTTAAGGGCTGCAGCCATCGCCTTCCCCCTGGCCTTGCGCTCATCTTCCCAGTCATCCAGGCATTTGTAGTAGGACAGCAGGAGGTTCATATCCGCCCCATACCGCGAAAACTCGTTCATTCTAGCCGGATGCTTCCCTAAGGGGTGCGCCAGGCATTTCCTGAGGCTAAGCGACGTCTCCGGCTCATAAAGGCTTGTGAGCAGCAGGACGGCAAAGGTCATGTCGTAACTTAACGTCATCTGCGCCGTCCTTCCGTAAGTGTCTTTCAACGCCCTGCAAAGCCCGCAATAGTAGGATTGGTATAAATCAAATTCTTTGAACTTCATTTCCGGCTTATTTACAATAATATATCCAAACATATCTCTTATTTTAATATTTCTCATCAGAATTGCAATTAACAAACCGAAAATATTCTATTAAAAAATTATAAAATACATCACCCTGGGAAGCCAGGCCTGCATGTTTCCAGCCGCGCAAGCCACAGCTCTGCGCTGGCGTCGCTGGGCATCCGCAAATCCCCCCGCGGGGAGACAGCGACCGTCCCTACCTTAGGGCCGTCCGGCAGGCAGGAGCGTTTGAACTGCTGGCTGAAAAATCTGCGGATAAACGTCTGCTCCCATTTGAAAATAATGTCCGGCGTGTAATCCGCCCCGGCCGGGCCATCCTCGCCGCAAAATGCATGGACGGCAAGACGGAAAATCTTTTCCGGCCCAAATCCCAGGCGCAGCATATAATACAAGAAGAAATCATGGAGTTCATAGGGGCCTACGAGATCCTCCGTTTTCTGGGAAATTTTGCCATCCGTGGGCGGCAAAAGTTCCGGGCTTACCGGAGTGTCCAGGATATCCAGAAGGATTTCTGTAAGTTGCTGGTTCCCACAAGCATCTGCATAGTACCGTACCAGATGGCGAACCAATGTCTTCGGCACAGAAGCGTTGACGCCGTACATAGACATATGATCGCCATTATAAGTCGCCCATCCAAGGGCAAGCTCTGACATATCGCCCGTACCGACGACCATGCCATTGTGCTTATTGGCAATATCCATAAGAATCTGCGTACGCTCTCTTGCCTGCCCATTTTCATACGTCACGTCATGGCTGCTTTCTTCCTGCCCGATATCGCGGAAATGCACACGCACCGCCTCCCGGATGTCCACTTCTTCCAGTTTTGCCCCCAGGCTCTGAACCAGCTGTACGGCATTGTCATAAGTACGGTCGGTCGTGCCGAATCCCGGCATCGTGACCGCCAGAATCCCTTCCCGGCCAAGTCCCAGCAAGTCAAATGCACGCACTGCCACAAGCAAGGCAAGCGTGGAATCCAGTCCGCCGGAAATTCCAATGACCGCGCAGCGGCAGTTTGTATGTTCCAGCCGTTTTTTAAGGCCCATGGACTGGATGGACAATATCTCCTCACAGCGTTTCTGCCGTTCCGCCAGCTTTCCCGGCACAAAAGGCGCAGGGTCTACAAAGCGCGTAAGCATGGTCTCTTCTTTTTTGAGGTGGAACGTAATCTCCTGATAGCCTTTCTTGTCGCACTGGAATGAAGTCAGCCGCCGGCGTTGCCCGCCCAGCCTCTGGATGTCAATTTCCGCAAAGACGGACTGGTTGCAGAACCTCTCGGCTTCCGCTAACATAACGCCATTTTCCGCAATCATGTTATGTGCAGAATATACCACATCCTGTGTCGACTCGCCATCCCCGGCGCTGGCATACACATAGCCGCAGACAAGGCGCGCCGACTGGCCTTCGATAAGGCTCTTGCGGTAACAGTCTTTGCCTGTGATTTCATTGCTGGCCGAGAGGTTCACAATCAAGTTCGCCCCGGCAAGCGCATGGGAGATGCTTGGCGGCTGCGGCGACCAGATATCCTCGCAGATTTCCGCGGCGACTTTCAGCCCTGGCATACTGTCGGGGCTGAAAAGCAGATGCCCGCCCATGGGCACGCGGATATGTTCTGCCAGGATGACCTCCACCGGCTCTTGCATGCCTGCTGCAAAATGCCTTGTCTCGTAAAATTCATTATACCCGGGAATGCATTGCTTCGGTACCAGTCCCAAAACTTTGCCGTCAGAGAGCGCTGCCGCCACATTATAAAGCCCGCCTCGGTATACAACCGGAAGCCCTACGAACACCAGCATATTTTTCCCGGCCGTGCCCTCCGCAATTTCAATCAGCGATTGCTTCGCTTCCTCCAGCAGGGATTCCATGAAGAACAAATCCCCGCAGCTATAGCCGGTAATGCAAAGCTCTGGAAAAACGACCACCACGGCGCGTTGTTTTTCGGCCTCTTCCATTTTCTCCATAATTTTCTTTGTATTATATACAGGGTCGGCAACCCGTATTTTAGGGGTCGCTGCCGCCACCTTGATAAACCCGTCTTTCACTGGATGGCTCCTTTCTTTGCCTGAATTTCACCGTCATTTTCCTTTCAGCAGCCCTTGCAGCTCCTGCGGCGTAAACACATATTGCTTATCGCAGAACTGGCAGTTCACTTCTATGGATTCGCCTGCGTCAATCATCTCCTGGATATCTTTCCTGCCGATGCTGGCTATCGCACGTGTGACACGCTCCTTCGAACAGTTGCAGGAATACTGCACCGCAACCCTTTCCGTCACCTCCACGCCAAACCCGCCTAAAATTTGCTCCAGCAACGCCTCCGGCGTCATGCCCTGCTCTAGGAGGTCTGTAACCGAAGTCACTTCCGCCACCTTTTTTTCCAATGCGGAAATCACTTTCTCATCGGTGTAAGGCATCAGCTGGATGATGAACCCGCCTGCCTGCTTCACCGTATTATCCCTGTTCATCAGGACGCCCAGCCCTACTGCAGAAGGAATCTGCTCAGAAGTCGCAAAATAATAGGTCAGGTCTTCGGCAATCTCTGACGTCTGCAGGGCAACCTGGCCCACATAAGGTTCCTTTAATCCCATATCCTTAATTACGCTTAAAATCCCCAAGCCCAATGCTCCCCCGACGTCCAGCTTCCCCTTGCTGTTTGGCGGCAGCATCACATCCGGCGTCTGAGGATATCCTTTGACGTTTCCTTTGCTGTCCGCTGTGACCGTCATGCCTTTTGCCGGCCCGCCGCACTTAATCTGCAGTGTCAGAAGATCTTCTTCGCCTTTCATCATGCAGCCCATCATTACGCCGCCGGTCAGCAGCCTGCCCAGAGCGGCCGTGATTACCGGGCTGGTATTGTGGTATCTCCTCGCCTGCTCCGCCAAATCCCTGGATGTCACTGCAAATGCGCGGATCTGCTTGTCCGCCGCAGTTGCCCTTACCATATAGTCTTTGTATTCGCCCATTATTTATCCTGCCTTCTTTTCTGATTTATCGTTCCTGTTTTGCCGACTGCTTCCCTTGCTCCCTGGCAATGATATAGACCCTCTCGTTTTTTTCCTGCGCCGTTTCTCTGGTAAATGCATCGTACATTGCGACAAATTCCATGCCTGCCTGCTGCAAAATCTTCCGCACCCGCCGCAAATCATATCCCCTCTGGAAATGCGTCTCTTCATATTTCCGGTACAATCCCTGCCCATCCTCCTCCCGGACAAACAGCGTCAGGTCATACTGATTGATCTGCTTTTCTTCGTCGTAAAAATTTTCCCAGATAAAGCTTCCTTCTTCACGGTTCTCGCAGATAGTATTCTCCCCTAAGATTTCCCTATACTTATACAGAGTATTCATGTCAAAAATAAACACCCCGCCTGGATCCAGATAATTATTGACCAGCCGGAACACCGTGAGCAAATCCTCTTCCTCCAATAAATAATTGAGGGAATCGCAAATGCAGACCACTGCTTTTACAGTCCCATATAGCTCAAATTCCCGCATATCCTGGAGGAGATATAAAATATCCGGGATCCGCGTTGTCCCTTCCTCAACCTTATGTTCCGCGTTGTCCCATTCTTGTTCCCTGGCAATCTGCAGCATTTCTTCGGAGGAATCTACGCCAATCATATCGTAGCCGGCCTGCGCCAGAAGACGCGTCATCTTCCCCGTGCCGCACCCAAGCTCCAGCACAAGTCCCTGGGATACCCCATGTTCCTGCAGCAGCGATATCAGGTAACGGCTCCATTCCCCATAAGGCACATTATCCATAAATAAGTCATAGACTTCGGCGAACCCGGTGTACGCTTCCATAGATGTCCCTCCTTTGGTCGTTTCTCTCATGCCATATACTATCAATTTTGTCAATAAAAGTCAAATACCAGACACGGATATCCGGGCGGATAGTTCCTTCCCGGGGAACAAAGCGGGCTGGCCTGCTTCAATCCCTAGAACAAAAAAGATACCCTTGATTCTTCTGCCCAAAAAACGTATACTGTTTTTGTTGATTAGAATACATGCAGCCTCCTGCAACCCTGGAAAGCTGTTTCTCATAAGGAGATCCCATGACTGAAAATTACGACCACTATATTTCCAGGCACATCCGGCGCGTCTACCGCCGTCGCCTGTTTTCCCCTATTTTATACCTGATACTCCTGGCCGCGCTGTGGCTTCTTCTGCCGCTGTATGACATTTTGTTCCCGCAGCATCTGGAAAACCTTGAGAAGCTTGCCGAATACAGCAAGACAAATTCTTCTTATGTGGAAGCCGAACTTGAAAATCTGTACTTTACCGGATACACCAATACCTCTTTCGGGCAGACGAACGGCTATTATTATTACACCCTTCGGGACAAGGAATGTATCGTTATCCTGCTCACGCCCCATACCTGTGAGGAAGGGCTTCCGCACATTGATACCGTACATATCCGCGGACGGGTGATGAAAGGCAACGCCATGTATGATGCTTTACTGGACAAGCTTTCCCAGGACCTGAACTGGACTAAGGATGGAATTTCCCAAAAAGTCAGCAGTTATTTTATCAGTGAACCCGCATTCAGACTGATTCCGACCTCGTTTTTGATGGCAGTCTATTTCGCCACCGGGGCTTATGCATTAATCCGGCTGCTGCTTTATGTGCTATATATCGGTTTTCCGATACTCTCCCCATCCTGCAGGCATCTGGGCCTGTTTGGCAAACCGTCAGAGCTGCTTGCACAGGCGGAGGAGGAGCTGGCAACGCTGCCCCAGCTGGCAACCGAGGATATGTTTATCACGGAACATTATTTCATCGTGCTTGCCAATTACGGCGTTGCCGTGGTGCCAATCCAGGAGATTGTCTGGATCTATAAATACTCCACACTGCACAAAATCCTTTGGCACCATTTCAGCATTTCCTATACGCTGCACATCACCGCAAACAAGCACCTGTATATCCAATGCCCAAAGAACATGAAATCTGACATCGACGGCATTATCGATTATCTCTCAGAAGCAAACCACGATATTCTGGTGGGATTTAATGAGGAAAACCGGCTGAAAGTTAAGCAGAAGACCATACGGAAATAAAAACGAATCCCTCAACTGTACGCGACTACGGTTGAGGGATTCGTTTCTTCATTATTAACACAGTTGCCGGATTAAGAAAACAGCCCTTTTACAAAATCCACAATCGAGCGGAAAAATCCGCCAATCTTGTCAAGCCACCCTTCTGCGTCAATATCCGAAAGCCTGTCATACAATTCCTCCGCCTGATTCCTGATGGAATCCAAATCGAGATCCAGGTCCCCGATTTTCTGCATCAGGCCCGTCAGCCTCTGCGCCTGCTCCTCCGACAGGCTGAGGTCAAATTCATCACAGGCCTCGTCAATCACCTTCTTGATTTCTCCTTCACTGCTCAGCTCACGCGAAAGCACTTCCTGTTTCAGATATGCAACTAATTCCTCTGCTTTTTCTGAATCCCCTACTTCTTTTGCCAATTCGCCGGTAAGTACCAGCTCATTCAACGCCGTGTCCATGCTCTCCTCTGTCACAGTCTCGCCTGTCATGTCAGAGTACGCTTTCATGGCCCCTACCAAGGCTGCCGTACCAGAAATCGGCGTCGGCGCAGCCACAATAATATCCGCATCTGTTATCCCTGCCGTAATCAAGGCATTCTTATACATCCCGATTGTGCAGTAGGAAATATTCTTCGTGGTGATGTTAATCCCATGCCCCTGGTCTCTCTTCACCACAAGCACTGAAGAGAGGGAACGGGTTCCAATCTTGCTGGCGTCCACATAATTCCCCAGGTATTGGTGTTCTTCCTCATTCGTGACATAAATCACATCATACTCGGCAAGTTCCGCCGGATTTATGCCCAGAAGCCCTAACACCACTGACTGCTGTTCTGCAGTCAGGTTGGCTCCCAGCGCAAGGTAAGGCTTATCCTCCTTTGTGATTGGCTCCGTAACCTCGCCTTCCTGCCCGGAGGCGTCCACTGCCTCCCCGGCAGCTGCATCGCTGCCTGGTTGCTGCCCTGCCCCAGACATGTCGCCCTCCAGCTGTTCTGTACCGGCTGCATCACTGTTTTCCGGCTGCGCCTCCCCGCCTTCCGCAGCGAACGCATTTGCCGGCAGCAGGAACGCCGCCGTACATACCAGCAGCATTGCCATCCACTTTCTGATGTTCTTATTCATAATATCCTCCATTTCTGTACAATATTGTACATATATTTTACAAATGCCCCAGCAGCCACCCGTAAATATCTTCATAGACAGCCGCCCGGTCAAGTTCGTTCAAGATTTCATGGCGGTCAGCAGGATACAGCTTCATGCCAATATCTGCAATTCCTGCCTGTACATAAGTCTCAAAAGCCTTCCTCACCCCTGCGCCATAATCGCCTACAGGATCGTCCTCCCCGGAAACGAAAAACATCGGTAATTTTTTCGGTATCGCGTCAATATGCTCTGGCCGATTAATATAATAAATGGTATCGAACAGATTGTAAAAACCGTTCAGTGTGAACTGAAACGTGCAGCGCGGCTCACTGGCATAAGCCCTGACAATGTCTTTGTCCTTCGTCAGCCAGGCTCCTTCCTCTTCTCCCGCAAACTTTTTGCTATTCCCGGAAAATACCTGATGTTCCACAAAGCCGCCGCGATGCTTCCATCCACGGAACAATGCGATTACCCGGCAAATCAATTTCCCAGCCCTTACCGTCGTATCCGCCTGCGTCCCGGTTCCCATGATTATGGCCCCGGACAGGCCCTCCCCGTGCATGGAAAGATATTTGCGCAGCATAAATGACCCCATGCTGTGTCCCAGCATAAAGTAAGGAATCCCCGGATATTCTGCCTGAATCCTTTTGCGCAGCTGGTGCAAATCTTCCACGACCAAATCGCTGCCATGTTCCGGTGCAAAATATCCCCACAAATCCTGGGAGAGAACCGACTCCCCATGTCCTAGATGGTCGTTTCCGACGACCATAAAACCTTTATCCGTCAGATACCCGGCAAACTCTTCATAGCGTTCCACATACTCTATCATCCCATGGCTGATCTGTAATACCGCCTGGATTTCTCCCTGCTCTGGCTCCCACTTTACGGCATGGATTTGTGTCCTTTTATCTGCCGAAAGAAATCTAAATGTGCTTTTTCTCATACAATCCTCCGCTGCCGATTCCTGATAAAATCCCAAGCGCCCTTCCTATGTTCAGGCCTGGATGTCTTTGATGAAAGCTTTGGCTTCTGCCGCCGTCTGGCGGAGGCTGCCCCAGGTCTCCTGATGCTGCTGGAAGCCCTGCTCTGCTTTCTCCATCTTCTCCGTCACATCTTGGCAGCGTTCTTTCAGCTCTTCATTTTCCAAAGCCTTCTGCATTTCCTCCCGCAGCTCTTCTATGGGGAGATTCAGCATTTCTTCTCCGACGGCTGCACATACGCAGCGTGCTTCCTCCAACTGCTCATACTGCTGCTTTAGGCGTCCTTCTACTTCCTCTATCTCTCCTTTTGACTTCTGCCATTTCATGCCCACAATCTGCATTTGCTGTGCCAATGCAGAAGTGGCCTGCTGATACTTATCCGACATCCCGCGGATTTCCTCTGCCGCTTCCACAAATTTCATGCCGCCTTCTCCCATTCTCCCTGCCTCAACGGCAGCATTCAGGGAAAGCACACCCATCTGACGGCCAAGTTCTACTACGTCTTCCAGCATCCTGCGCATCTCGTCCATGCCATTGCTTAGTTCTGCCGTAATCGGAGCAATGATTTTTGTGAGGGATACCAGCTTCTCTTCCTCTATGTCCCCGGACGCCTCTTGTGCCTGTTCCTGCTCTTCCTTAAGGCTTTCCTGCCGCTCTGCCATCTCTTCGGCCTTGCGCAGGATTCTCTGGTTATTTTCCAGCTGGTGCTTGGATTCAATAGAAATGCCTTCTACAGCTGATGTTATCTGTCTTAACTGGCGTTCCAGCTCACGCTGGCTCCGCTCCATCTCCGAAACCCTCTGCCCGGCATCTATCCACATCAGGCTCATTTTGCCCAGCATCTGCTTCGCCTGCTCAAGCTGAGACTGGTACGATGCAATCTCCTGCTCCTTGTCTTTTATTTCCTGCTTCCAATTCGTTTTTCCAAACATTATTTTTCCCTCTCTCTATATGATATAACGATTCCCGGCACAGCAAATATTCACAAGCTGCTGCGCTAACAATAATTTTTTACGACAATCTGGAGGTCTTCCCTTCCGTTGTATCTGTTGATTTCCGGGTAATACACTGCGGAAATCTTCATGCCGCCTCCTGCGCCCTCCATTGCCTGCGCCAGCGCACGGCTTCCGTATTTCTCCTCAAGGAATGCCAGGAACTGCCCGGCCTCCCCAAAATACACCGCTGGCAATACTGCCGAATCCGCGCTTTTCATCTGCATCCTGCACACATTCTGGTTCTTTCCCAGAATCTTCAGCGACAGAATCTCGATTTCCCGGTCGGCAAATACCGGTTTGCCATTAGATTTTCCAAATGGCTCCAGGATATCCAATTCCTCTGCCAGCTCTTTCGATATGTACGAAAGCGGCATGGGAACATCTATTACAATTTTCCCACGCAAATCTTCTTCTGTCAATGATGTATTCTCATTTATCTTCTGACGGAACAACGCCACATGCTCTTCTGGCAGGGACAGCCCTGCCGCCATAGGATGCCCGCCGTATTTCGTAAATAATTCCTTGCATTTTGACATCTCCTCAAACATGGAATACTGCTCAATCGAACGCCCGGAACCCTTCACGCCACCCTCGCTTTTGGTCAGCACAAACACCGGGCGGTTGTACTGTTCGCGGATGCGCCCGGCAATAATCCCCGCAAGGCTCTCATGACAGTCTGGCAGATAAATCACCATTACCTTATCTTTTTCCAGCCCCATCTGCCCTATCAGCTCTTTTGCCTGCCGTACTCCCTGTTCCGTCAGTTCCTTGCGGCTCGCGTTCAAATCGTAAAGCTCTGCCGCGTACTCCGCCGCCTGACGTTCATCCTCCGCCAGCAGCATGAGCAGCGCGCGCTTTGCTGTATCCAGCCGCCCGCTGGCATTGAGACAAGGGCCCAGCACAAACCCAATGTGGTACGCCTTTATCGCCCCCAGGGGAATCTGGTTCCTGGAAGCAAGCGCGCGCATTCCATAATTCTTAGTCTGATTTAACGCTTTCAGTCCTTCTTTTACAATAATCCGGTTCTCACCCTGCAGATCCATGACGTCGCCGACCGTGGCAAACGCAGCATTTTCCAGATATACCAACGCTTCCTCATCCGGGAATCCCATTTCCCGGTAAAGCACCTGGATAAGCTTAAAAGCGACTGCCGCGCCGCACAGATTCTTAAAAGGGTACGGGCAGTCCGGCTGTTTCGGATTCACCACCGCATCTGCCGGAGGAACCCGGTATTTACGCTCTCCGCTCTCTTCTTCATAAGGTACTTCATGGTGATCGGTGATGATGACGGACAAGCCCAATTCCTTGGCCAGCATTATCTCTTGAAACGCCGCAATTCCGTTATCACAGGTAAGCAGCGTGTCTATCCCATCTTCCTTGGCCCGGTAAACCAGGCGTTCGTTGACGCCGTAGCCATCCGCAACCCTGTCTGGTATCACATAATCCACATTTGCCCGGCATCGCCGCAGCGCAGAATACAAGATATAGACGGACTGTACGCCATCAATATCATAATCACCTAAGATACGGATATGCCTGCCCTTCCTTATCTTCTCCTGCAGCATCCCTGCCGCCGGGATAATATCCTTCATCAGCGCAGGATTATTTAAGTCCTCAAGCGTCCCATATAAGTATGACGCTATGGCGTCATCTCCCACGACTTCCCGGTTGCGGATAACCCGCGCCGTGACCTGGTCGATTCCAAAACGCCTGGCAATTCCCTGAAAATCCGCTTTTTTGGCAGCAACCACCCATTTTTCCCGCACAGCCTATTCCTCCCAGAACCTTTCGTATTACCTATATTCTCAGTAAGCCTGAAACTTACCCTGAGAGCATCATAGCAAAATATGGTGACTTTTTCAAGAATTTATGATACTATTGGACATGAGCAAGGAGCCTGACTTTTAGTCTCCCCATTTTTTATATCAGCTAATATTTTAGTACCAAAAGGACACTGTCGCACGAATATATTTACTTGTTCAAAAGGTCTTGCCGCTTATGCGGCAAAGACAGAATGCACGAAAATCACTCTGGGAAGCTAGCTCCCCAAGATAATTTTTGTGCATGTTGTTTCCATTGCTTCGCAATGGAAACCTTTTGAACTGTTTTATACATTGTAATTTTTGCGCATGTGTCTGCATTGCTTTAAGGCCGCGCCCCTTGCCAATATCAGTTAAAATAATGAAAAGGAGCTGTTCATGAACCCCTTAGATTTAGTAAAAACATTAGAGAACCATACCGTATTTATCCAGACGCACAATTTCCCTGATCCAGACGCGATAGCCAGCGCTTTCGGCCTGCAGAACTTCCTGGCCCACCACGGCATCCCCGCTACCCTCTGTTATGATGGGAAAATTGACAGGCTCAGCGTAAAGGCCATGCTGGAAACTTTTGGCATTACCATGTATTCCAAAAATGACGTGCCTGATATGAAAGAAGACGATTACATCGTGCTGGTGGATTCCCAGAAAAAAAACAGCAATGTTACAGACTTAATCGGAGATGAAGTGGCATGTATTGACCACCACCCCATCTTCTTTCCCTATAAATATCTTTATCAGGATATCCGCCCGGTAGGATCGTGTTCCTGCCTTGTGGCCTCCTATTTCCAAAGCACAGACACGCCGATTGCGCCGAAATGCGCGGCGGCTCTTGCATACGGCATCAAGATGGATACTGCCGATTTCACCCGGGGAACCACCGCCCTGGATACGGAAATGCTCTCCTATCTGTTCTGCCATGCAGATTGGGCATTGGTCTCGAAAATGTACTGTAATACCATGGAATTTGACGACCTCCGTGCATACGGCGCAGCCATCCAAAACATACAGATATTTGACCGGACAGGCTTTGCCTATATCCCCTTCAACTGCGCCCCGGCGTTGATTGCCATTATCTCTGACTTCATCCTCTCACTGGATGTCGTGGATATCGCAGTCATCTACGCTTTTCAGAAGGACAGCATCCGCTTTTCTGTCCGCAGTGAACTGAACCACATCCATGCCGGGAACTTGATTGCACAGGTGCTTGCCCCTTACGGAGACGGCGGCGGGCATCCTTCCATGGCCGGCGGCATGATTCCTTCCGGGAAGCTGCCGTTATTAGGAGAGGACATCCACGTCACCATCCAGAAATCATTCCTGGAAGTGATAGCACAGATGGAAGCAAAAGCCAGGGATGCCTCACTCAAAGAACCAGCCGACAAGTTTTAATTTACACTCATTCACACTTTAGTGTAACAAGGTCTTTCTCATAAAATAAAGAACGATTATAGGCGGCATATCTATTTAGCCGCCCATAACCGTTCCTATTTATTTTAATAAGGTGTTCCCGGAGAAGCCGTTCCGTCATAAATCTACTACAGTTCACAGTTATTTACCGTCCTGGGGAACGGCACGACATCGCGGATATTCGTCATGCCTGTCAGGTACATGACGCACCGTTCAAAGCCCAGCCCAAACCCGGCATGTCTGGCAGTGCCATATTTACGCAAATCCAGATAGAAGCCGTAATCTTCTTTGTTCAGCCCCAGCTCCTCCATGCGCTGGCACAGCTTTTCATAGTCATCTTCCCTCTGGCTTCCGCCAATGATTTCCCCAATCCCCGGTACAAGGCAGTCTACTGCGGCAACCGTCTTGCCATCAGGATTCAGCTTCATATAAAATGCTTTAATTTCCTTGGGATAGTCCGTCACGAATACCGGGCGTTTAAACACTTCCTCCGTCAGGTAGCGTTCATGTTCCGTCTGCAAATCTGCTCCCCAGGATATCTTGTACTCAAAATTATCGTTATTCTTCTCTAAAATCTCGACCGCTTCTGTATATGTCACATGGGCAAACTCAGAATCAGCCACATGCCTCAGACGTTCCAGCAGTCCCTTGTCTACGAAATTATTGAAAAACTGCATTTCTTCCGGGGCATGCTCCAGCACATAATTGATGATATACTTGAGCATACTCTCCGCCAAAACCATGTCGTCCTTTAAATCCGCAAAGGCAATCTCCGGCTCAATCATCCAGAATTCCGCCGCATGCCTTGTGGTATTGGAATTCTCCGCACGGAAAGTAGGCCCGAACGTATAGATATTCTTAAACGCCATCGCGTAGGATTCCCCATTCAGCTGCCCGCTCACAGTCAGATTGGTAGGCTTGTTGAAGAAATCCTGGGTAAAATCCACCGTGCCATCCTGATTCTTGGGGATATCGTTCAGATCCAGCGTCGTCACCTGGAACATCTCGCCCGCCCCTTCACAGTCGCTCCCGGTAATCAAGGGCGTGTGGACATAGACAAAATCCCTCTCCTGGAAAAATTTGTGGATTGCATAAGCAATCAGGGAACGCACCCGGAATACCGCCTCAAACGTATTTGTGCGCGGCCTCAGGTGTGAGATTGTCCTCAGGTATTCAAAACTGTGGCGTTTTTTCTGCAGCGGATATTCCGGCGTGGATTTCCCCTCGATGGCAATCTCCTCCGCCTGAATCTCAAAAGGCTGCTTGGCCTGAGGCGTGGCCACCAGCTTGCCTGTGACAATGATGGCCGCGCCCACATTTGTCTTCTCTACCTCTGCGAAATTGGGCAGTTTGTCATGGTATACCACCTGCAAAGGCTCAAAAAATGTCCCGTCATTCACCACAATGAACCCAAAATTTTTTGAACCACGGATGCTGCGCACCCAGCCGCCAATGCTTACCTCCCGCTCCATATATTCTTCCTTTTTACGATATAAGTCTTTGATATTCACCAATTCCATAACTTCTCTCCTTCCTTCATGTTAATTCCACAGGCAGCACGCCAGGCTGCCGCAAGTCCCCGCCTTATCAGGGGGCTGTTGGCTCTGCCGCCTCTGCATTGGTATCGACATTAGCGTCATACGTTATCTTAGCATTGTCAATGATAAACTGCATCGCCTTGTCGCTGATGTAGGCATTCTTGATATAATCCTCACCGTACTGTTCCACCAAAGCGTCCTCGTCCTCATACCCATAGTCAGAAATGATATCCTGCTTGTATTTGTTCAGGCCCTCTTCGTCAGACTGGATATTCTCCTTCTTGGCAATCTCCTCCAACAAAAGCTGGTTTGTGAGGCTTTCCTCGATATACTGGCGCACCTGCCCGTCAAACTCTTCTTCCGTCGTGCCCATGCTGCTCAGATAATCGGCAAGCTCCATGTTATAGCTGGTCTTTAAGTTCTCCGTAAACTGATCCATATACTCCTGGATTCTCTGCTCCAGCAGCCCATCCGGCAGCGTCACCGAGCTAGTCTCGTGCAGCTTCTCAAAAATTGCATTCTGGATGTCCGTCTGCTTATTGCTCTCATTGTTGCTCTCCAGTTCCTCCCTGACGCCCTTTTTCATGTCATCGACGCTCTCGTAACCGTCGCTGACGAAATTGCCTGCCACAAAATCATCGGTCATGGTATCGTACGTCATAAAGTTCTCTTTGACAATCTTGTTAATCGTCACCTTGAAAACGACCGCCTGTCCTGCCAGTTCCGGGTTCTGGTAATCTTCGGGGAACGTGAGGTTCAGCTCCACCTTCTCCCCCACTTTCTTGCCCACCAGCCCATCTTCAAATCCATCGATAAAGCTGTTGGAACCAATTTCCAGGTTCGCGCCCTCTGCCGTGCCGCCGTCAAAAGCCACGCCGTCTTTTAGGCCTTCATAGTCGATATTCACGATGTCCCCTTCCTCTACTTTTTTCTTGCCCGTGTCCTCATATACGGGATAGGAGGTAAGCTTCGTCTCGATATGGTTCTTGACGTCCTCGTCTGTGACTTCATAACTGCCAAGCGTAAGCTCCAGGCCTTTATATTCTCCAAGCTTTACGCTGTCGTTCCCATTCTCATTCTTGCCCCCGCAGCCGCCAGCCAGCACAACCGCGCACAGGGCCGCCAATAATACTATCATTTTCTTTTTCATAAAATTATTTACCTTTCTTTCTTAAAAAATATAGAATGATTCATGACCTACGCAATAGAGTATCACATTTTTTCTTAAATGGAAAGGGCTCCTGCATACAAATCACAAATAAATCACACTCTAAGTCCAGTTGCAGCCACCGGCTTTCCTGTGATATACTTTTACCAAAACAGCCGAAAGGAGCTTTTCCCAATTATGATTACAGACCATCTGACCCTGCTGACAGATTTGTATGAGCTGACCATGATGCAGGGATATTTCAAAACAAAAAACCACTGCGTCGTAGTATTTGATGCATTCTACCGCACGAACCCCGACAACGGCGGCTATGCTGTCTGCGCCGGCCTCGCGCAGATTATTGATTATATAGAGCATCTGCGGTTCGATGAATCCGATATTGCTTACCTGAAATCTTTGGGGATTTTCGAAGATGATTTCCTGGAATATCTGCAAGGTTTCCGGTTTTCCGGCGACATCTATGCCGTCCCGGAAGGCACAGTTGTCTTCCCGCGGGAACCCCTGATTAAGGTAATTGCCCCCATCATGGAAGCCCAGCTGGTGGAAACCGCCATACTGAATATTTTAAACCACCAGAGCCTTATCGCTACCAAAGCCGCGCGCGTCTGCTATGCGGCCGGCAATGACGGCGTGATGGAGTTCGGCCTGCGACGTGCGCAGGGGCCGGACGCTGGGATCTATGGCGCGCGGGCGGCGGTCATCGGCGGGTGCTGCGGCACTTCAAACGTCCTCTGCGGCAAGCATTTTGACGTCCCCGTCAAGGGTACGCACGCCCACAGCTGGATTATGAGCTTCCCGGATGAATACACGGCGTTCAAGGCTTATGCCAGATATTACCCTTCTGCCTGCATCCTGCTCGTGGACACCTACGATACCTTGAAATCCGGCATCCCCAATGCAATCCGAGTCTTCCAGGAAATGCGCGGTGAAAATATCCCTCTCACCAACTACGGCATCCGCATGGACAGCGGAGACCTGGCATACCTCTCCAAGCAGGCGCGGAAAATGCTGGACAATGCCGGCTTCCGGGACGCCGTCATCTCTGCATCCAACGATTTGGACGAGTATCTGATTGAAAACCTCAAAGCCCAGGGCGCAGCCATTACTTCCTGGGGCGTAGGAACCAACCTCATCACTTCCAAAGACACCCCCGCGTTCGGCGGCGTATACAAGCTTGCCGCCATACAAGATGAAAATGGCAGATTCATACCAAAAATTAAGCTCTCGGAAAATACGGAAAAAGTCACGAATCCCGGAAATAAGACCATCTACCGGATTTACGAAAAAGACTCCGGCAAAATCAAGGCTGACTTAATCTGCCTGGAAGGCGAGACGTTTGACTGCGGAAAAAACCTCCGCATCTTTGACCCGCTGGAAACCTGGAAATACACCACGCTGATAGGAGGCGCCTACACGATGCGCCAACTGCCGGTGCAAATATTTGAAAAAGGGAAGTGCGTCTATGAATCTCCGAGCGTCATGGAAATCCGGAAATACTGCGAACAGGAAAAAGATACGCTGTGGAATGAGACAAAACGTTTCTCCAATCCCAGCAAAGTCTATGTAGATCTGTCTGACAATCTGTTTGAAATGAAACGCAATATCCTGCGGGAACTTTCCGCAGAACACCATCAATTCTGATATATGGGTTAAAATCTGCAAGGCGCAGGCATTTTCATGCCGCGCCTTTTACTTGTGATTTCAGATGGCACCACGCCGCCACGACAGCGCTGACAATCAGCACCATGTAGAAATTCAGCCCTCGGGTGACGCACATGGACGCTGTCAGGCTGGCTCCGGTAAAAATCTGGGAGAACGCCGTCTTATACATCATCTCCGTGATGCCCTGCGCGCCAGGCAGCGGAAGCATGTCGACCGCAATATAAATCGCTGCCTGCAGGCTCATCACGGTTATAGCGTCGGCCCCTTCCAGCCCCATGCCTCTGTAGATCAGCCATGTCAGGTAAAACACGCTGCATCTCTGGACGACAGTAAAAGCAATGACTGCATAAATCTTGCTTTTGTTCTTGAGGAAAAACAGCACGGCCTCGTGATACTGGTCTGCCATCTCAATCAGCTTCCTCGTCCGCTCCCCAGAAGTTTTAAGGATATGTAATTTCTTCAACAATTTCTCCCCGCCGACAACCAAAGCTTTGAAACACTTCGGGCTGACCATGACGAAGAGGAGGATTACTACCAGCAGCGTGTTCAAAAACAGCCCCAGGTAATAGAGGTATAGGTAGCCTTGCAGATAATCTGCCAAAGGGCCATAATAAAAAATCAAAATGCCGATGCCCATAACCACCAAAACAAATTTATATATCACAGCCACCGTCATCAATACCACAGAACTGTCCGAAACCTTATGCCCCTCCTTCTGCATATAGTAAAGCTGCATGGGCTGCCCGCCGGTCGCGGAAGGCGTGATGCCCGAGAAGAAAAAACCCACAAAAGAATACTTGACGCAAGTGGCCGCGCTTGTCTTATAATTCAAGGCCCTGAGCAGATAGCAAATCATAAACCCTTCTGCCGACACGAAAAAAAATGCCGTGAGAGCCGCCGCGCATAAATACAGCGGGTTCAGGTTCCTGATAGATTCCAGGACCGCCTCCATATCATTCCCTTTGAAAATCACATAAAACGTCAAGGCTGCCAACATAATAAAGACAATGGCGCTGATTAAATTTTTACGGTTCATTCGTACACTCCATTCACAACATAAGATAACTTCTTCCACATCAGGCGGAACATATTCCTCCGTCTGACCGGATAACAGCCGTTAAGCCGGTTAAACTTGCGCAGCGTACCCTCATAGACGGTTCTGGTCTGCTCCAGTTCATAGAAGTCCCTGGGCGTCACCAGCGAGAAATGCTTCTCAAACAGCGCAATACCATTTTCCTGCAGGATATTTGCCGTAAAGGACGAACAGGTATAATGGTTTTTCTGATAGAACGGCTTATTCAATAATATCATAGGAAGCCCCAGCACACAATAATGATATTGGTATCTTTTGGCAAAACACTCCTGCAGCTGGCCGGCAATCTGCGCTTTCTGCCCCTCGGTGCATTCCAGGCTCACAACCTTATACCGTGCCGTCGGAAATACCCGCTCGATTTTCTCGGTGTCTTCCTTTTCAAACCCTGCCAAAATGGGAACCGCCGGATGCCTCCTGCCCACGCTGTAAGCTTCCTGCAGTTCCTCATCCATGGAAAGCACTACATGGACATAATCAATCCCTGTCACTTTCCTGATAATAGAGGCAAAAAACCCCGGTGTGTCTACCAATGCAAAATATATCTGTGCCATTTTCTGTCTTCCTCTCTCATGTATTTTCTGACAATCCCAGCTTAATTAAACTGGTATAGCTTCCTCGCAACCCGGTAGCCTGCCAGCGTAAAAATGTCCCCAATCCGTCCCGGCAAATATGTAAAACCGCTGATATTTTTCCATTTCAGCGACGCATAAAGCTTCTCGTCATGGTATTTCACATAATTCCAGAGCATTTCCCGCTTCTTTAACGCCTCCGGCGTGCCAATCAGCAGGAGATGGATGGAGGAAATCGCCATCATAATTGAAATATTGCGGATCAGATAATTGGAGAGCTTCGGGTTATCCTCACTCAGCTTCTCCAAATCCGCGCATTTGGACACCAGTTTCGTGACCCTAATCTGCTGGTCGATGCGCTTTTTCAGCACTTCCTCATTTACAGACTGATCGTCCCTGCCCAGGAAATAATGGTACAAGTCCAGGTTCAGGTAACAGAGCGTCCGCACATACGGCAGCGGCTGGTTCGCAAAGATATTGTCCACATAAAACGTATGCCTCGGAAGCCTGACCCCAGACTTTTTCAGCACTTCCGTGCGGTAAAACAAGGAGTGCATCACAAGATACTGGGACGGATGGAAATGCCTGACCGCATCCCAGCCGCAGACCTGGTTTTCCTTCAGCACATTTTTATAACCCATACGCTTTACTTTATTCTCATAAGAATGGTCGTACAGATAATTGCAGATAATCAGATCCACCGTTATCTCTCTCTTCTCCCATTCACGGATTTTCTTCAAAAGCTTCTGCAGCTCCCTCTCGTCCAGCCAGTCGTCCGAATCCACCACTTTAAAATATTTTCCGCTGGCAAGCGCAAGCCCGGCATTGACGCCTGCGCCATGGCCGCCGTTCTCCTGGTGGATGACGCGCACGATTTCCGGGTAATTCCTCGCATAGTTGTCGGCAATCTCCCCGGTGCGGTCTGTAGAGCCGTCGTCCACTATGATAATTTCAGCGCGCTCATCCGCCGACAGCAGCGTATCGATACAATGTTCCATATATTCCTCGGAATTATAGCAGGGCACGGTAAATGTTATGTCTTTCATATGCTTCCTCTCCTGTGTTTTTTGTTCTCTCATACTATTTAACGAAAATATTCTTGGATTTTCTTCACATTTTTTCTTAATATTTCTTTAAATTTAATATCTGCCTGCCAAAAACTTACAGCGCAGCCAATCCGTGGCACAGAAATTGCCGCCTCCTGCCACTAATGACAGTCTAGCGTATTTTTCTTAAGACTGCCTTGTCTTTACCTTACAATAAGCTTACAGTTTTGTCATGTTGCTGCGCAAATGCGTGTGCATCCGCCGAAACCTCTGAAGACGCCGTGATTTAATCTTTGCTGCTTTTTATAACAGAAAAAGCCCCGGAAGTCCATACTTCCGGGGTAGTAATTGAGGGAGTATCCTATTTTATCTCCGATGGATACGTCGTTTCCTCCTTTATTTCATTCAATACCAAACGTACCCCCAAAATATATGCCGGTCAACGTCCTCTTCTTTCGTATCCCCGAGGCATACACGACGAATATATTCCATTTTCTCTTTCGGTTTATCACCAGATCTATAGGGATATTTTTCTAGCTCGTCAACCACTTGTAACAGCCCTTCCCTGTCGTCCTTTAAAAACAGATGATATATCTCCTGCTCCCAGTACATGATGCTCTGCGCCTTTGCGGAAATCTTGTATCCCTCCCATCAATCCCACATGCCCCCCTGTCCCTTTTTTCCATATACGTATTCTGTTTCCTAAAAAATAATTCATATATAATAGATAATGACGGCTTTCCTGATAATCCGCAATGTTTTTTATCATGCTTAATACCCCCGCGCCAATCTCTTCTGCACCTTCCACATGATAGCTCAGGCACTCCTTGTATATTTGCAGACCCAGTCTTATGATTTTATTTCGTTCCTTCTTATTCTTAATATACTGGCAATCCTCCGATAAAAACTCCTTGCAACATTCCCAAGTATTTATGAGCCACCTCCTCGCCTTTCCTGTTTCTTTTCTCTGATTAAGCGCCATGCCATATGTCTTGCCAAAATAAGCGCTTAGCCAGCCCTTATCCATTGGTATATATGGTTCCAATCTTTCGCAGATATGATTAGCCTCCCGCTTTTGGTCTCTCCAATCCTCATATAAATAATAGTCCGCAAGCGCAATTCCATTCCAGTAAGTCGGCTCCGCTTCCTCTCCCTCAAGCCCTAATATGCCACCTTCATCAGCCTCAAGCTCAAAAACTGCCTTTAACAGATCAGGCTTCTTCTTTTTGTTACTTCTGTCATGTTCCAATCTGGCTTCCGGCCAACCGGAACGCGTACAGATATAGAACCTGTTTTCCTGGCCAGCCTGCTGTTTCAAACGGTAAATCCTCCGATGCGCTTCACTGTAATTGGGCGTATCCGCATATATTTTCCCTATGCAAAGCTCGCCTTTGCCCATCATGTCATTTAATTTCTCACACACAGCCCCGTCATTTGCGCAGATGTAAAGCCATTGCAGGGAACGGTTCCGCAACGCATCAAGCATATCTTCCATAGACACTGCGCTTGCTTCTGCAATACGCAAATCTACCCGCTCTAAGTTTACATATCCTTCCAATCCATCTAAATTGATGAGAGAGAGCCCGGATAGATTCAATTCCTTTACATAGTCCTGGGGTGCGACCGCTTTTGCATACTTTACGCTATCCCATCCTGTTTTGCTGATATCTAATGCCCTCGTATTCCTAATTTCTTCTAATTGCCTCTTTAAAAATGTATGTCCCAAATATATACATTCTTGTATAAAGGGCAAGTAGCTATGTATCTCCAGCAAGGAAGCCTTTGGTTCCTCAACGACCTCTGCCGCCGGCTGCTTCTCAAGAAAACATTTCAGTCCATACTCTCGTATACTTCTCAGAATTTTTTCATTGAGATTTTTGTCCTTACACAACATCCCATAATAAATGTGCAGGAAATTCTCTGTTGAATCCGATAAGAAATACCGCTTTCTCTGTTCATACTCTGCTTCATATATCAAATATTTTGCCAAAAAGTACTCATAAAATGTAAAATGGGCAAATGCGAAAGTCTTACCATTCTCATCTGATACCATTAAACAATGAGCAAATACCGGCATTATCTTTTCATCATCCCCTTCCACATTCAAAGAATGGCTATCTAAAATATCTTTCAGCCTTGGGCGTGAAATCTCCTGCGTCCCATTTCTCTCCATGCGATCGACAACATCATCCAAACACCGACGCATATTTCTGGAAAAAACCTCTTTATCCATTTTCACCCTGCCGCTGTACGCGCTGTCATAAACATGATACTCCCATTTGACAATGGCATTTATAAGGATTTCAACCGCAGATACCACGTTGTTGCTCAACATAAGCATGTCCCCTCTGTACGGATCCCATTCTTTTTCATATTCCTTCATATAGATGTAGGCATACCTGACATACATCGGATAATAAAAGACCGACTGCTTATCATTTATTATCTGCTTGAATAATTTTAAATACTTCCTCCGTTCTTTCCGCTCCGGGTACTTATTATGATGCCTTTTGAATTCCTCGGGACGCTTTCTGTCTAACGATTTCAAAATCCTTAAGGATTTATAGATTTTGACTACGTCCCTTTTAGACATTTCCTTAAGCCTAAATACTTCCATATAGTAATTGCCGCATTTTGTATGATACTGCTTGTCTTCCAAACTGCCGGAACTTATCAGCCCATTCTCCGCCCTTTCAAAAAATTCCGTGCGGATGCTGAAAACCATGCCTCTGAGGTTTAACTCTTTTTCCTGAAAAAAATTGAAAACTTGCGACTGCGCGCCTTTCAGAAACAGGGAACAAAACCTCTCATCCTACGCAACAATCCTCACCGGGATTTTCCCGTCTGCCTACATTATAGCACAAAAAGAATCTCAGAAAAATCAGATTGACAAAAAACCTCCAAACCTATTCCCCCTCAGCCAGCAGCGGGAAACGCACCTCTACCGCAAAATCCTCCTGCTGCAGAGACGCCCGGATGCTCCCTCCCATCCGCTCTGTGAACTCTTTGGCGATGGCAAGCCCTAACCCCGTAGTCCTTCGGCACCGGGATTGATCTGTAGTGTAGAAACGTTCAAAGACCTGTTCTAAATCCTTCTCTTCAATTTGGTCTGTCCCATTGGCAATGGTGATAACCGCATAACCTCCCTGGGGTGACAGGGAAAGCCGGTAATTCCCCTTCCCATGCACCAGCGCATTCTTGATAAGGTTTTCCAATATCCTGGAAAACGCATGACTGTCCGCCCATATAAACACAGCTTCCCCGGGAAGGAAAACTTGTGGCTCCAAGCCTTTCCCGGAAAAGTCTTCATAAAACATGGATATAATCTCTGCAAACAAATTGCCTGCATTCACACGCTCAAGGCTCAGCGTAAACTCCCCGGATTCAATCCTCGCATATTCAAAAAGCTGGTTTAAGATTTCCCCCAGTTCCTCCAACCTACGCTCCACAATCCGTAAATACTCTTGCCTTTTCTCCTCTGGGACATCCGCGCTCTGCTGCATCTGGAGATAGCCTTTGACGGACGTCAGCGGTGTACGGATATCATGGGAAATGCCGGTAATGCTCTCCCTGTAGCTTCGGTTGGCCTTCTCAAGCCTGCGCTGCGTCTGCCTGAACTCTTCGATGGCCTCATTCATAACGTCGATAAGCTCTTTTGTCTTCCCTATAGGATACGCAGAGGTCAGCAAAAGATTGCTTTCCTCCGCGTTCAGGAATAACAGCTCCTTGATGATATGGCTGACTTGCTTCCTATAGAAAATCAGACGCAGCAGCATTATTACTGCTGCCGCCGCCAGAACTATAACCAGACAAATGAAAAACATTTCCATTGACATCCCACCTTTCACGAATCATTCCGCCAGGAACGTCCATAATCCCATAAGCTATTTCACATCTGCTTTCCGGAAATGCAGTATGCCCAATGCCAGGGTAATCACAAACCATGCCGCCGACACCAGCACGCTGCGCTGGATAAATTCCGAAGGAACATCCGTAAGCGGGCATACCGAAACCAAATCCAGCACCCAGTACTCGGAAGGCTTCCTAGCTATTCCATGGAATATGAGGTCAAGCCCGGCTGTAAGGGTTGTAGAGAACAGCAGCACGCCAATGCTCACGGAAATCCCTGCTGCCAGATTCCGGGTCAGTTCCCCGGCCAGCACAAAGATTGCGGCAATCACAGCCCCAAACAGCAGCTGCAGCCCCACATAAACCGCAACATCCTCCCAGGGCGTAGCGGAGAACTCTTCCCATCTCAGAAACGGAATTCCCAGTAAGATGCTTACCGCCGCCACTGCCACTTCAAATACCAATACCAGCACAATCGCAGAAATCATTTTTGCCAGGAAAATTGCCGGCCTGGGATACCCTTTCCCGACCAGATTCTTAATCATTCCTGAAGAAAATTCCCTTATGACAAAAATACTTACCAGTATAGCTGCAATTATCCCTACAAAATGTCCTCCGAACATCTGTTGCAACACGCCGATTACCCCAACCTGCTTAAGCATGGACTCCGGCGCGCTCCCGTCTTCCGCGCTGCTGGCGACCGGGGATACCACAATGCCCCCCGTCCCATTTTCCAGCACTCCCTGATTAATTTTGTCAACCATGACCAGCGATCCATAAATCATCAGCACAAGCGCTGCCGATGCCAAAACCCCTATATAAATCCCCCTGCTTTTCCTAAGCTTATAAAATTCTGCATTGAGTAAATTAGACATCTGACGTACCTCCTAACAAATCCATGAAATACCCTTCCAAATCCTGGCCCGCAAGATAACATTCTTTCAGGCGGATTCCTTCCGCAATCAGTTCCCGGTTCATTTCCCAGGAGCTGTCCAGTCTGTCAAATACCCGGATGACCTCTTTGCCCGGCACATCATAGCCGGTAATATGGCACTTCTCTTCAAGGATTGCCAAAGCGCGCTGTGCATCATCGACGACAAATTTTACGCACCGCCTGCATCTGTGTCTCAGCTCCTCCGCCTCGAATTCCTCAATCAACGCCCCTTCCTTAATCACTCCATAGCTGGTGGCAATTTTCGACAATTCTCCTAAAATATGGCTGGATATGAGGATGGTAATCTGCTTTTCCTTGTTGAGCTTCGACAAGAGGTCGCGCACCTCCTTAATCCCCTCTGGATCCAGTCCATTGATAGGCTCATCCAATATCAGGAAATCCGGGTTGCGAAACAGCGCAATGGCAATTCCAAGACGCTGCTTCATGCCCATAGAAAAGTTCCTGACCTTCTTTTTGCCTGCATGGGAAAGGCCCACAAATTCCAGCATCTCATCCACGGCATGTTTCCTGGTAATGCCAAGGCTCCTGCGCACAACTTCCAGGTTATCCCTGGCCGTCAGCCCCCCATACAGCCCCGGCTGTTCAATCAATGTACCCAGACGCTGCCGCTGCTTTTCCAATTCCTCAGACCCAAACAGCTCTATGCTCCCCGCAGCAGGAGCCGCAAGCCCTGCCACCATGCGCATGAAGGTTGTCTTCCCCGCGCCGTTTTTACCAATGAAACCGTAAATTGCCCCCTTCTTCACATGCATATCCACATGATCCACTACGGTATGTTTCCCATATATTTTGGTAATCCCATCCGTCTTCAATGCATATTCCATACTGTTCCTCCTATCCTCCTAATGTACAGTACACTAGTGTCTTGTATCGTTGATATTTGATAAAATCACGCAGGATATTCGTTCATCTGCAAGGCGAATTTTCGACGGCGTAGCGGTGGCTACGGCTAGAAAATTCAACGAAGCGGATGCGCGAATAGGCAAGTGAGTTTGACTAATCATCAATGATACAAGACACTAGCTGCTACAAGAATCAGTATACCGACCGGATTTTTAGAAACATTAGGCAAAACATAAAGAAAGTATAAAGATTTATAGAATCGAGTTAATTTGGAGACGCTACACTAATTACCCCATTTTAAACCCAATCCCCCATACAGTCTGGATATAGGTTTCATGCGGACAAGCCTTAGCCAGTTTCTGGCGGATGTTGCTGATATGCACATTCACCGCGTTCTCCTCCCCCAGGAATTCCTCGTTCCACACGGATTCATAGATATTGCACTTGGTAAATACTTTCCCCGGATGGCGCATCAGCAGTTCCAGAATCATGTACTCCCGCTTCGTCAGCGCTACTTCCTGCCCAGCCGCCTGTACCACAAGATTCTCCGTAAAAACCCGCAGATTTTTATACTCCAAAACTTCCCCTTGCTCGCCAGCAAGCTTCTTCCCTCCCTCCGCGCTGCGCCTTAACACGGCTTCCAGCCTTGCCAGAAGCTCTTCCGTGTCAAAAGGCTTTACCATATAATCATCTGCCCCGGCACGGAGCAGAGACACCCTGGCCTGCACGTCGTCCCTTGCCGAAGACACGATGACGCTGACCTGAGGATGTTTTTCTTTGATGCTGCACAGGACATCCTCCCCTGTCATCCCTGGGAGCATCAAATCAAGTATCACCGCCTGCGGCACACGCTTCTCCATGCACAGCAAGGCCTCCGTCCCGGAAAACGCCTGCACCGTGTCATACCCTTGTCCGGCAAGGAGTTCTTTCAGCATCTGGCTGATATCCCCGTCATCCTCCACAATCAAAATCAATGTACCCATACTCTGCTCCTATGAAAATAGCCAAAAGCAGAAATCCCGCTCCTGGCTATTACGTTTAAGGTCATTCAGTTCCAAAAAAATCCTCGATTGTCTTCTTTATAAAGTCATCCGGCATTGTCTTTAAAAGATAACCTTCCGGTTTTAATGCCTTGACATTCTTAACGCTTTCTTTATCGCTCCTGCCCGTCAGGAACATCACCGGAATGTCCGCAATGTCTTTATCTGAACGAATCATCTCAAGCGCCTGTTTCCCATCACAGATGGGCATCTCATAGTCCAGCAAGACTAAATCCGGACGGTTGACCGCAATCATTTTTATAGCAGAAATACTGGAATCGGATTCCAGCAAATCGTATCTGTCTGCCAGCAGCTGGCGTATCCTGCATCGCATAAACTCGGAATCATCCACCACAAGAATCTTATGCTTGCGCTTTTGCTGCTCTTCTTTCTCCCTGTCCAGATACTCCTGAACGACATTCATGGCATTCTGATGGTTGATTTCCGAGACAATCTTGCCGCTGAGCGGTTCCGCAGACACTGCGCTGAACGCAAAATACCCCTCCCGTGTGCTGAACAGCAGGCTGCAGGACGGACGCTCACGCCGGAAGTAATTCAGAAGCTGTTCATGGCTGAGCAGGCTTTCACTTTCCAGATTCAGAAGGTCGATTGCCGGGATACGCTCCCTGACCTGCTCCAAAAACTGACGTGACAGATAGCGGGTAACATTGAGTACCATATCGTCGACTCTCGGGTACTCTGTATTCAAAATGCTGCCTATGATTTTCAGCAGGAGCCTGTCTTCATATACAAGCGTAACTTCCCAGGTCTCTTTCTTCTCCCCGCTGTACGTGAAGCGGCAGCAATATACATTCCCGAAATCCTCCCCGTCATACTGCCCGCTTATCATTTTCGCTTTCAGATGGAACAGTTCCTGCGACAGCTGGATAATCGTTGCCTCCAGGGCGTCCTGCTCCTCCTCATGCGGGATATCTTTCCATTTACTGCCTGTCTTGCCTATAATCGCCTGATCTTCGGTCAGCGTATGGGAAATCACCCATCCAATGCAGACGCCGATGAAATGCCGGATAGATTCTGCGGAAAACTTGGAATACTCCATCTCCTCTTCCAGCGCCGGTATCGTCTTAAACCGAAAATCATCATGCAGGCGTTTGTGTGTTTCATAGTCATTATACGCGATAGACCGCATATACTCTTCTTCATGTTCAAAATGGTTATCGGTATGATTTTTTAAATATTTAATGCCTTCCCTGCACACCCATTCACTCTTCTCCTCGCGTTCACTGAGGCTAATCAGTTTATTCATCGTTGAAAAAAGCACCTGGTGTTCTTTGTCAATAAAGTCCACACCGATATTATAGCTGTCATCCCATGCGATATGGCTCATGTCGTTTCTCCTCCATAAATATCATAATATGCCATATTATAGCATAATTTATAATTTTTGGCTATCCCGACTTTCCTTCGGTTCCCCCATATTGTAAGCTTACAGCGCCAAAAGGTTTCCATCGCTTTGTGATGGAAACACTTTGCACATAAAAGTGCCATGGAAAGCTAGCTTTCCAGACACTTTTTGCGCAAAATGTCTCCGCTGCCTCCGGCAGCAAGACCTTTTGGCATGGCAATATTGGATGCTACACAAACAGGGAACCGCAAACCGTTATGCCTGAATTTCTTATATAGGAATGCCAATGCGGATACCTGAAACCGCAAGCATTTCCTAATACATATTATATTCCCAACCCTCATGTCTGTTCATTTCACCCGCATATAGGAATGGCCAATTATGTCCCACAGCATCTTTACCGACAGCAGAGACAAAACGATTTCCGCACACATAGACGCATACGGCATACCGTACAAAGGTATAAAATAGTTCAGCAGCACCAAAGCCGGAATTTCCAGCACGATTTTGCGCAGGAATGCGAACAGCAGCGATTTCCGCCCTGCGCCCACTGCCTGGAACACGCTGACTGTCGTATAATCCATACAAGCAAAGGGCAATGCAAACAAGAAGCCAATCAGGAACCGGGAACCATAGGAGACAACGGCGTCATTCTTGATAAAAAGCGCAATCAGGCTGCCAGAGGCTAAGCTGCCCACCGCTGCCACCAGAACCATCAGCAGGATGGTCCGTTTCAACAGGTACATTACCGCTTCTTTCATGCGCCCTCGGTCCCCGCTGGCAAAATTATAGCCGACAAACGGCATGATTCCCTGTGTCGCGCCCAGCGTGATCTGCAGGGGAACCATCTGGATTTTCTGCACGATTCCCATTGCCGCTACGACCTCCGAGCCGTAAACAGTCGCAAAATTGTTGAATACGGTCATTCCGGTAACATTTAACAGATTCTGTATTGACGCCGGAATCCCCACGCCAAAGATATCAGCGATAATGGATTTCCGGAAAGAAAACCGCCGGATGTCAATACAGACACACGTCTGACGACGCCGGACAAAAAGCAATACCAAGAAATACAGACACGCCACACAATTTGACAGGAACGTGGCAGCCCCGGCGCCCGCGGCACCCATCCCCAAACCTGCAGGCAAGATAAAAATAGGGTCTAAAATCATGTTCAGCACGCAGCCGCTCATTGTACCGATGCTCGCATGGATTGAATTTCCTTCTGAACGAACCAGAAAAGCAAACACCACATTAAGGATGGACGGGACTGCCCCAAGGGAAACCGCCCATCTCATATAAGCGGCAGTGGCGGCAAAATTATCCGCATCCGCCCCCATCAGGCGTACAAGCGGATTTAGAAATACCCATGTCAGTAAGAAAAATGTCCCGGCGCAGAATAACGCACAGTAAAACCCGAAGGCAGAACAATCCTTCACCTTCTCCATCTCACCTCTGCCCAGCAAGCGGCTCATCGCGCTGGAAGTCCCTACGCCAAACAAATTATTCACCGCATTGAACGCCAGCAACGCCGGCGCTGCAAAAGTCACTGCCGCTGTCTGGACAGGGTCGTCCAGCAAGCCGACAAAATAAGTATCCGCCAGGTTATAAATCACCATGACAAGAGAACTGATAATTGTCGGCACCGCCAGCTTGATGACGGCCGAAGAAACTGCCTCCTCTTCAAATAATGCAGCGTTTGCCCGTCTGCCCATGGTATCGCTTCCTTTCTGCTTTCCTTACGCGAGATCTTCAATGTTAAAAGCTTCTGTTTTTAAATCACAATACTGCCTGCCCTTTAAGGCTGTGAATTTCAACACGCAATAGTCTGGATCCGTTACGCCCTGTTTATAATATATGGTATCTCCCAGCTGCCAGATTTCCCGCTTTATATCATCGTCTTGCAACACTTCCATCGTGCCTGTCAGCATAATGCCCTCATATTTAAAACGCCCCCTATTATAAAAATAGATGCTTGCCTTTGGATTCTTCATGAACTGCTGTGCGCGCATGGAAGACGTATTAGTCGAAAAATAAAAACAATTCCCCTCTATCTTGCGCGGCACAAACATTGCTTTCAGATTTGGGAATCCATCCTCATCCACAGAGCCGACAAACGCTGTCTTTTGTTTTTGGATAAATGCAATGATATGTTCTTTTGTTATCATCAAAAATTCTCCTCTTTTTCATTTATCTGTTTCCAAGCAGATTCCCTGTCAAGGTTTCCAATATCCGGGCAAGATACTTCTCAAATTGTTTCTGCTCCTTTTCAGAAAAGCCTTGATAAAATAATGCATTCATCTGCTGGGATACATCTTCATATTTTGTTTGTAAAGATCTTGCATATTCTGTAAGCGAGACAATCGTCTGACGACGGTTCTTAGGATTGATATTCCTTTCCACAATCCCCTTATTCACCATGCCGTCTATAACGACAGATACCGTATTTTTAGCAAGAGAAGCCTTCTCACTTATTTCACTGATAGTAAGATTATCGGCCTTCCATAAAATAAATAAAATCCTTCCCTGACCGCCGCTTATCTCAATGCCATTTTCACTCAACAGCCTTTCAAAAATTCTATCCTGAAGCTGCTTTATTTGCGTGATATAAATTCCGCCCCTCGTTTCCAAGCCATCGCCTCTAATCCAATTAGAATATTTCCAAATAGAACAATTATAAGTTTACCACAGATTGCTGCCAAAAGCAACAGTAAGCGGCGCTTCTGCAAAACACAGAAGCGCCGCTGTCCATTTCTTATAAATCAAGCCCTGAGACAATTTCCCTGATTGTTTCCGCCGAATGGCGGAGCGATTCTATTTCCTTCTCGTTCAGAGAAATCGGCACATGGTTCTCTACCCCATCTGAGCCTACAATCGCCGGCATACTGAGGGCAATCCCATCTATCCCATAATTCCCATGCATGACGGAAGATACCGGCAAGATGGATTTCTCATCCCTGACGATGCTCTCACAAATCCGCTTCACTGACATGGCAATCCCATAATAGGTCGCGCCCTTCTTTTCTATAATCTCATACGCGCTGTTTTTAACCTCTTCCGCAATCTGGCGCATTGCCTGCGCATGGTTAAAATGGCCGCGCATCTCGCAAAAGTCATCGAGGGGAATCCCAGATACATTCGTACTGCTCCATGCGGCAATCTCACTGTCTCCATGTTCGCCGATGATAAACGAATGGAGGTTGCGGCTGTCCACACCCAGATGTTCGCTCAGTGCATATTTAAGCCTTGCCGTGTCCAAGACAGTACCCGATCCAATCACACGCTGCTCAGGAAAACCGCTGAGTTTTACGGCCGCATAGGTGAGTATGTCGACGGGATTCGACACAACCAGCAGGATTCCCTCAAACCCCTGCCCAGCAATCTGGGGGATGATATTTCGATAGACGGCGACATTTTTATGGACAAGATCCAGCCTTGTCTCCTCAGGCTTTTGGTTTGCGCCAGCCGTCACAATGATGATGGCCGCGTCCGCAATATCCTCATAATTTCCTGCATAAATCTTCATCTGCCCGGCAAAAGGGACGCCGTGGGCGATATCCATCGCCTCCCCGGCCGCTTTATCAGCATCGGCGTCGAGCAGCGCCATCTCAGAGAAAAGCCTGCTTTGCATCAGGGCAAACGCAATGGCAGAGCCGACAAATCCGCAGCCAATGACCGCAGCTTTCCTGGGGTTCATCTGTTTTTCCATTACTTCTCCTTTCCAATATATCCCATTCTGATTCCATGCCCCGCAGTACGCGGCGGGGTCATTGACTAAGATGTCCACCAGGCTCGTTTTTATTCCTGTTGCCGCCAATCTCCACAAACTTGCGCAGGCTTACAAATTATTCTCAAAAAAGGTTTTCATCCCTTCGCAGGCGGCAGCTTCGTCAGCGCCTTCTACCTCTACATCCACCGTATCCCCGCATTTTACGCCAAGCCCCATGACTGCCATAAGCTTCGTTGCAGCAGCCGCTTTGGCATCCTTCACGATACGGATTTCGCTTTCATACTTCTTAGCTTCCTTCACCAGAAGCCCTGCCGGCCTGGCATGGATTCCCACTTCGTCCTTAATGACATAACTGAATTTCTGCATTTCTTCTTCCTCCTTAGATATAAATTTTTTATAGTTTTAATCTATCTCCCTGATGCGTTTCCTCAATGGCAGTACCATAGAGGGAGAGACAGACAGTTCGTCAATACCCATTTTAACAAATGTTTCCGTAAGTTCCAAGTCCGCGCCCAATTCTCCGCAAATGCCAGCCCATTTCCCATGTTTGTGGGCATTGTCGACAATCATCTGGATCATGGACAGAATTGCCTCATGGTGCGGATTATAGAAATCATCCAGCTTCTCATTCTGCCTGTCAATGGCCAGCGTATACTGGGTGAGGTCATTTGTGCCGACGCTGAAAAAATCAACCATCTGCGCCAGCTTCTCACTAATCATTACCGCCGCCGGGGTCTCAATCATGATTCCCTGCTCCGGCTCTTTGAACGCAATCTGCTCTTCCGCTAATTCCTTTTTGACCTCCGCCACGATTGCATAAATCCTTTCCACCTCTTCCGTGGAAATAATCATCGGGTACATAATAGAGAGGTTTCCATATACGCTTGCCCGCAAAAGCGCGCGCAGCTGCGTCTTAAAGATTTCCGGCTGCTTGAGGCAGATACGGATGGCCCGGTAACCCATGGCCGGATTATCCTCTTTCCCCAGGTTAAAATATTCTACCTGTTTATCTGCACCGATATCCAACGTGCGGATAATCACTTTCTTCTCCCCCATCGTCTGGAGGACCTGACGGTATGCCTGAAACTGTTCTTCCTCTGACGGAAAATCATCTCTCCCCAGATAAAGGAATTCGCTGCGGAAAAGCCCTACCCCGCCGGCGTCATTCTCCAGGGCATACCCAACGTCCCCGATCCCGCCGATGTTGGCATAGACATTAATTTCCTTGCCGCTTAAAGTAACATTCTCCTTCCCCTTCAGTTCCTGGAGAAGCTGCACCTTTTCCCGCTCTTTCTTAATCTTGCGCTCTGCCTCTTCGCAGACAAATTCATTGGGTTCAAAAATGACTTCCCCTTGGACGCCGTCCACGACGACCTTCATCCCAGACTGAACTTTAGCAAGATCCAGCGGCACGCCAATCAATGCCGGAATGTTCATCATCCGTGCCAGGATTGACGTGTGGGAATTGGCAGAACCATGCACTGTGACAAACGCAAGAATTTTCTCTTTATCCATCTGCACGGTCTCACTGGGGCTTAAATCATCCGCCACGATAATGGACGGTTCCTGAAAATCCAGGCCGGCCTCGCCGTTCCCGCTGATGCATTTTACCAGGCGGTTTGAGATATCTTTCACATCTGCCGCCCGGGCTTTCATGTAATCATCATCCATCCCAGCAAACATCTGGGAAAAATTATCCCCTGTCAATGCCACGGCATACTCGGCGTTTACCTGTTCCGTGCGGATCATGTTATAGATGGCGTCCAGGTAATCCTCGTCCTCCAGCATCATCTGATGGACTTCAAAGATTGCCGCGCTGGCCTCGCCCACTTCCACGACCGCTTTTTCATACAACGCCTGCAGCTGCGCCTGAGCCGTTTCCAGCCCTTCGCCGACCCTTTTCACCTCGTCCTCCGGGTTGCCGACCTTCCTGCGTTTCACTTGCTGTTCCTCATTTTTCAGCACGACCGCCGGGCCGATCGCCACGCCCTTAAATACTGTTTTCCCATAATATTTCACCATAATCTGCCACCTCCGCTTCCCATTGTCCTTAAACTATCCCCATGCTATACTATTGGCGGATTTCTGCCAAAATCCCAAAATGATCTGAAATTACAGGTTCCTTTTCCCCGGAAAAAACTACTCTCGAAGATACTGCCTCTGCCGGGTATTTCGACCAGATATAGTCAATGCATAATCCCCCTGCCGCCCCGTCATCCCAGCCGTCAATCTTTCCCGGAACCGTGACCGGATGCCCGTCGTTCCCCGCTAGCGTCCAGGTATCCAGCCAGCCATACTTTTTCACATAATCATATCCCGTCCCCCGCTCATGGGCCGGACTGTTAAAATCCCCCATCAGGTAAACGTTTCCGTCTTTGCCAGATAATTCCTCCTGGAGACGGTCCATCTGGCCGGCAAAAGGTTCGTCTTCATCCTGCCACCAGCCCATATGGGCGCAGGCAAACCAGGCACGCTGCCCTTCGGTATGGATATTTGCCGCTATCGCCTTTCTTGTCTTCCAATTCTGGTAATCCCGGGAATCAGAAAGATAATATGCCTCTGCTTTCTCAATGGGGAACTTGCTGACCAAAGCAAGCCCCTCGTCAAAAATCCCATATCCTATTTTAATGTTTTCCCAAATCCAGTGATATTGGCGTCCCTTATCTTCCAGCCTGCGCAGGAGCTGCCATGCATAATTATCCTGCCGGATAACCGCCGCCCCGCCGGCCGGCACATAGCCATGGATTTCTTCCTGGCTCACAATGCCTGCTTCCCGGGTCTGGCAGACTTCCTGCATCGCAATCACATCAACCTGCTGCCGGACGATGCATTCCGCCAGCCCATCGAGGTTCTCCCGAAAAACATTCTCAGGCAAATCTACCCCATGGCTATGCGCATTTAATGTCATGATTTTCATACACTCTTTCCTTTTTTACAATTACGGTTCTGCTTCTACAAAATATCATTGATATCCGATTTCAATACATCCGCCTTCGGCCCATAAACCGCCTGGATGCCATTATCTTTCTTGATAAGCCCCATAGCTCCCTGCGCCTTCCATTCCGGCAGTTCCGCCACCTTATTCACATCTTTGACCGTCACGCGCAGCCTGGTCATGCAGGCGTCCACCAGCGTGATATTCTCACGGCCGCCAAGCAGTGCGATAATTTTTTCTGCCTGTTCGCTTCCGCCGGCCGCCGCTTTCGCGCCCCCGCCAGCCTCTTCCTCGTCCAGGTAATTGCCCAGCCGTCCCGGCGTGGCAAACTTGAACTTACCTATCATAAAGTATGCTACGGCATATCCGATAGCAAAAAATACAGCCACGCTGATGACAAAATTCAGGATATCGCCGCCAAGCCCTGCTTTCAATGACATCGGAATCCTCGTGATGAACTCCAGATTGCCGAAGGAATGCAGACGGAGGTCAAAAACCCCGGCCAGGGCAAATGCCAGCCCCTGCAAAATCGCATAGATAATATATAATGGCAGCGCCGCAAACATGAACATGAACTCTAACGGCTCTGTAACGCCTGTGAGGAATACTGCCGCCACGATTGAAATAAATACGGACTTATACTGCTTTTTCCTCTCCGGCTCAACCCGCCGGTACATTGCCAGCGCAAATCCCATCAAAAGCCCGGTCGCCCCAATCATCTGCCCAACCTTGAAGCGGGCCGGGGTCACAGTTGTGAGAAGCTCGTTGTAGGAAGCCATGTCCCCCGCTCCTTTGAAATTGATCAAATCCGTCACCCATGCCAGCCACAGCGGATCCTGCCCGAACACCTGAGCGCCGGCATTGGCTCCGGTAAGCACCGTATAGGTACCTCCGAAAGAAGTGTAATTCATCGGGATCGTCAGCATATGGTGCAGCCCGAAAGGAAGCAGCAGACGCTCCAGCGTCCCATAGATAAACGGCGCCAGGACAGGCGAGGTATCGGAAGAATTCGCAATCCAGATGCCAAAGCTGTTAATCCCTGTCTGCACCACCGGCCAGATCACGCTCAGCACCAGCGCGGTTACCGTCGAATAAAATATGACCACGAGCGGCACAAACCGTTTCCCATTAAAAAATGACAAAGCGTCCGGGAGCTTGCGGAAATTATAATACTTATTATAAGCCGTCGCGCCGACAAACCCGGCAATGATGCCGACAAACACTCCCATATTCAGCGCAGGCGCATTCAGCACATTTACGAAATAATCCGCCACCGGAATCTCCTGCCCGAATAATGTGTGGGTCACCGCATCGGCAGATTCCAGCATATCTGCCGTCACGCCAAACACGACGCCAGTAACCTTGTTAATCAATACAAACGAAATCACCGCCGCAAACGCGCCCCCGGCACGTTCCTTTGCCCAGGATCCGCCGATTGCCGCTGCAAAGAGCAAATGCAGATTATTGATGACTGCCCAGCCGATTTCTGCAACCGTATTGCCAATGGTCTGAACCATCCCATTATCCCCGCCCGCGATGACAATCAAATTGCCAATACTGATCATCAGGCCCGCGGCAGGCATAACGGCAATGACCGTCATGAGGACCTTGCCTAATTTCTGAAGAAAATCAAAATTGACTGCAAATTTCTTTTTGCCTTCCTTGGGTGGTGCGGCTTCCTGCTGTTTACTGCCAGCCGCCGGTTCCGCCTCTGCGTTTCCTGCCGTCTGTTCCTTTCCTGCTTCCCCAGCTTTGCTCTGCATCACCACATCTTTGGCCCTCACGTCCCCATAGGCAAATGACAGCTCCTCCGGGTCTGCACCGTCACAGATCACTACCGGCGTTACCGTATTGATTCCCTGGGCTTTCAAGAATTCCATGTCAACCTCAGCCACAAGCTGCCCAGCCTTGACCTTATCCCCTTCTTTCACATGTGGGGTAAAGCCTTTCCCCCCAAGAGCTACCGTCTCCAGGCCGAAATGCACAATCAGTTCCACGCCGTCCTCTGACTCAAAGCCATATGCATGGAGGCTGTCCGCCACAGTGATTATAGTCCCATCCACCGGACTGCAGATTGTGCCGTCCTCAGGCGTTATTGCAATTCCATCCCCCATAATTTTCTCTGCAAATACATCATCCGGAACCTGTTCAATCGGAATCGCCTTACCGTTCAGCGGAGATAAAATTTTAATTTCTCCCATCGTTTCCTTCCTCCTGTCTCCTTTTTTACTCCATATTTGCCACAACGCACACCGTTGTTTGCGTTAATGTTGCATTATTTTTGCGCTTTGTTGTGTTCGTTTGCATTAAATATATCGCAGTTATTAGAATTTATCAATCATTCTTTTGATTTTAAAACCACTTTCTCTGTTTTGCACAATTCATAACATTGTCATACGCAATTTCCCTTTTCCCTTTGCGCTATTTTGCACAATTTACGAAACTTATTTTTTTCTTTTGCATTGACTTTTGCATCCGTATTTCTTATACTAAGTATGATAGACAATCCGGCAAGCGAATATGCCAGCAATTTCAGTTTCGTTTAGCCAGCAACAGAACAATCTATGTTTCATTTTTTCATAAGGAATTAACCGACTATGAGTATTACAATAAAAGAAGTGGCGCGTCTTGCAGGCGTATCGCCATCCACGGTATCGCGTACCTGCACAGATCATCCTTCCATCAGCGAACAGACAAAAGAAAAAGTAAGAAAAGCCATGTTGGAGCTGGGGTATGAGCCTAACTCCCCGATTTCGTCCCCAAACACGAAAACCATCGGCATCGTCTTGCCCGCTTCCGAGAAGGATACCTACGAGAATTCTTTCTTTCTGGAAACGATGCGCGGAATCAGCCAATTCTGCAACCAAAAACAGTATTTTACCACATTTATCACTGGAGCCTCCACCGATGAGATTCTGCAATGTATGCGTCAGATGTCCAGGGAAGAACGGTTGGACGGCATTATCCTCCTATATTCCTCCCGCCAGGATCCTATCGTCGATTATCTCTATGGGGAGGGCATCCAGTTCGTGATTGTGGGAAAAGCCGACCGCTATGCCCAGGAAACTATATACATTGATAACGATAACATACAAGCTGCCAGGGACGCCACGTCCTATCTGATTTCCCTGGGGCATGTGCGCATCGCCTACCTGGGATGCGACAGTTCCCGGATATTTTCCGCGGATCGGAAATCCGGCTATATCCTGGCGCTTACGGAACAAGACATCCCTTTCCGCCCGGAATATTATATTGAAATGCCTTTCATCCCCTATGAGGATTCGGAAGAATTAAAAAAGACGCTCTCTATGGAAGAACGTCCGACAGCATTTATCGCCAACGATGATATCCACGCGCTGGTGCTGGCACATACCGCCTCCCAGATGAATCTGCGGATTCCTGAGGATTTGTCGATTGTATCTTTCAATAATTCCATCGCCGCCAGGCTGACCTCGCCGCCGCTGACCTCCATCGACATCAATTCCCGCCAGCTCGGCATTGAGGCTGCTTCGCAGATTATCAACCATATTGAGGATCCGTCCCTTTTGCCCACGAAGATCATCGTCCCCCACCATCTGGTGGAACGCAAAAGCTGCGCGGCCCCTCTGAAAATGGAAAACATGAGGTAAATTAATGAATGAAAAAATATATGAATATGAATCCCTGATTTACAACGCAGACAAAAAGGGCGGCGCTTACGTCATTTTCCCCTATGATATCCGGCTGGAATTTGGCAAAGGAAGGGTAAAGGTACATGCAGCTTTTGATGGGGAGCCTTATGACGGAAGCATTGTCAACATGGGCGTAAAAAACGAAGATGGCAGCATCTGCTATATTATTGGGCTTCGCAAGGATATCCGTGCCAAAATCGGCAAGCAGCCGGGGGATTCTGTCACAGTGACGGTGCAGGAGCGAGAATAAATACGGGACTGCTGCACTAACATAAATTACAAGGTACAGATTGTTCAAAAGGTTTACGTGCATTCTGTCTTTGCCGCATAAGCGGCAAGACCTTTCAAACGAGTAAATATATTCGTGCTTCAGTCCCGCATGGACTATCATCCGCCACCTCAGGCCTCCTTGCTCATATCCTCATTTACGCCTGGATTATATTTCAGATTATCATACATTTTCTTTTTTTCTATCTCTTTATAGGCTTCCTTAATCCCATTTTTGACCGCCCATTTTATTACAAAATACAAGATAATCAAAACAATAATTGCTGTTCCCGCACTCATGCCTAATTCCCTCCATATATCTGCTATCCTCACGCTCATCCCGAATTTTTCCCATAAATCCATCTTACATTCCTCCTAGATTTCCTTAATCGCCAGTCTCATTGCGTATCAGCCAAACCCATTTGCAGCAAACTAATGAATACTTCTGTCATCATATCACTAATTTCTGTGCCTGCAAAACGGCACATCTTAGTTGCACATAGAACTGCTATGCCGTGTGAGTAGATCCACAAATGACGGTACAGCCCCTGCGCAGTTTTTCTGTCAAGCCCATATCCCTCTGTGATAGAAGCAAGGATTTCTCCGTAGCTATCATCTACTAAGGGCAACACTCCATCTATATCAGGAGCAGAGGTTTGCTCACTCATAAACAGAAGCTGGAACAATCTGGGTTCCTCAACGGCAAAAAGGATATACTGTGTCCCTACGCCTTTGAAGGCGGGGACTTCTGCCAGCCCTTTTTCCACGTATCCTTTATAGCAAGCTTTGGCAGCTTCTATCACAGATTGCTGCACCTCCTCCATATTTTCAAACGCGGTAAAGATCGGACAGGAAGAACTCCCGAGTTTTTTTGCAAGCGACCTTGCGGTCAATCCCCCAAGCCCCTCTTCCCTCACTATCTCTAATGCGGCGTTTGTAATTTGTTCTTTGGTGAATTTTGCTTTTGGCGGCATACATCTCAACTCCATTTATAACTATTGTTCTATAACATCTGTTTTAATTATACGTCACACTTATCCGAAAGTCAATAACTTTCCTTATTCAAATCAAAGGCCTAGAATTTATGGAAAAGTTGAGGGTTTATTTCCAATGACCTCCAATTTTTACCACAATAATATTATGGTTCTCAATACCGTCCCTCCCCCAACAGAAATAAATCCTCTGGCTGCTATACTCTGTAAATAACTTCGTATGTGGATTACAAGTAAGTCTGCCTCCTTGATAATCAACTTTAAATTCTTTTTCGTTTGCCCCTTTTCCAGAGCAATAGATGCCATATCTTGCTTTAATGACTGAAAATGCTTCCTCTTCTCGTTGATTACATTCGAAATAAATTGTTTTTGCATAATCACATAAAACAATCAAATGCCGCTGCAACTCTTCTTTCACGTCAAAAAACTTTCCAAGTTTTCCGATTGAATCAAATGCATTATCATGGAATACTAATTTAGGAAAACACTCCTTAATCCATGCCAGATACTCTCCATATGCTTTCGTTTGCATAATATAAAAACGCTTAACTTTCACAATATCGTCTTTGGAACCGTATACACAGAGCCTTTCCTTTTCTAAATCCAATAAATCTTTAGGAAATGCAACGTATCCTATATTGATTTGCTCCCCTATCATTTCGTATTTTATATCTACCGATTTCTCTTTTGAAATAATGTCCAGTAAATATGTATTTTCATCATTCTGCCCACACTCATACAAATATTCCAATGCCGTAACATTCTTGGAATCTCTCTGATAATAATAGTCATTCGGAATCAAAAACAAATCTTTTTTCTTAATCTCATTTACATTGTCCTCAAAAACACGCAAATCTTCAACTGTAATCTTATCGTAACAGGTAGATGGCAACATATAAAATTTTATTTGGCACATTTTATCCTCATCTCCAGCAACTCGCGTAAATCAAGCCTCTTCTGGTCAAAAAAGCCTTCGGGCCATTCTTCCAGTTCCCCATTTTTCTCTGTCTTTATCTCTCTATAGGCACTCTCCTGGTTCATCTTACTGAAAAAAATTGTTTTCATTAAATCGCATTTTCCCAGATAAGCTAATTGCAGGCGACATCCGTCAATCACATGCTCGCTGTGTGTCTCAGCAATCACCTGAACCCCGCACGCCCCAATATATGCCAGAAACTTCCCAATCGCAGACTGGCTATATGGATGTAAATGAGCCTCAGGATTTTCCACCAGCAACACCGAGTTTTCTTTCATGCTTGCCAAAAGCGCCTGAACAACGATAGGCAAAACATATGATATTCCAAAACCTGTTGCTGGCGGCAAGTAATAATCTCCATCATTCTGAAATTTTAACATTGACATATTTTTTTCTGTATCAACGGCATACTGTAATGTTGTTCCCGGAATAATTGTCTGCAGCCATTCTTCACAGTTAGCGGAAAACCTCGAGATGGATGATATCCTTAATTTATCTGGCAAAGACAATCTCGGATTCAAACGTTGCTCCTTGTCTACTTCATTAATTACAAATCCCGTATGTTCCCCAAAACTTCCCACATAGTCATTTTTATCACTGCTCATATCATATACAACTCTTGGCCCCAACCGCTCCGCATTCAAATAATAAATATTCTCTTTCAAGAGAGAATTTGGCGCAGCCAGATTCGATAGCATTTCCTCACTTTCACATATCTCAAATGAAGTCTCGTCTAATTCATTTAATTTCAGAAGCACATCATAATCACGTGTGCCTTCTGCTAATAAACGGATGCCTATCTTCACAATGGCTTCATCAAAATTTTCAGATATAATGCTGATAGGCAATCCAAGATTCTGCCCGCAAACATCATTTGTCTTTACAAATTTTCTGTCAATATTCTGACAGCTCTTAAGCGCAAGCAAAATTGCCTGAATTATGCTTGACTTCCCTGCTGCATTACCTCCTGCCAATAGATTAATCTGATTTAACTTCCCCTCAAAATTTCTGTGGCACTTAAAATTTTCCAGCTTTATCTGCTCAATCATTTCTTACCCCCTCTTTCAGCACCTTGCCGCAATAATAGAAGTTACAACTTACCTTACTTTTATCCCCTGTTGCAACTGTAATAGCGCTTACATATTCAGGGTTCATCAAAGCAACCGCCAAAGATTGCAGAATCCTTTCTCTGCATTTCAGCAAATCTATTCCATCATACCTTTTTTCCATGATAATGACTGAAAATGCAGTAAATAAAGATTTATTGATATAATCCCTGGAAACCAACTTTATTTTATCGTCCTCCATGGTAATTTTGGCAAAGCAATAATCTCCAAATGCACTGTAACACCGCCGCATGGCCTCATCAAACTGATGATAAAGCCCTGTGAATTCTTTTTTATCCATCTGCTTTAACTTTTCCACCGCCTCATCCAGCATAAGCGAAATGCTGCTGTACTCATTCACGAGTTCACATTTCTCATAATCATACAGCTGGCTAAATGCATAAAATCTTAACACAAGCTCCTGTGCGTCCATGCGTTCATCCTTCACTAATTCTCTGGTTGCAATAAGGAAATTCTTATTCTTAGTACTCTGTTTCAAAAACTCCCGAACTGCAGGTGTACAGACGGCATTTCTCATTTCCTGTGGATTCAGTTTCATCCCACCTGTATTGATGCGCCTGAAAATATCAAAAATTACTGTCTGAGGTGAACGCGCGTCTAAAATGTTTACGGCAATCTGTGTCCGATAAATCCTTTGCTGATACTTAATATCAAGGTCTTTAAAGTATTTTCTGTTACAAGTCTCACTGAGGTATTCCATGCCTGTCAGAGAAAACTTATTATTCACGAATTCATGTATAGTCGCCAGTCTCTGCTGCCCATCAATAACTTGAAACTTCGTATCTTTATTCTCATAAAAGTAAAACGCCGGAATTGGGATTCTAAGCATTAGCGATTCAATGAGCAATGATTTTTTCTTTTTATCTTTCCAGACCCTATTCCTTTCATATCCTGGGTTTAATTCCATCAAATCTGCATCAATCAATTCCATGATATATTTCAAAGACAACATTTGCTGCTCAATGCGGATTTTATCTGCATTGAATGGCACTTCTTTTCCTCCATCCAGATCATCCTCTGTATTTTCCAATTCTATTTCATAATCCAAACCAACAAATTCTGCCTCCGCTCTTTGCAAGGCATCTTCTAACTCATATTTCTGATTTTCCACCATTTCCCACCCTCCTTAACACCCTTTGCAATTCAAGCATCTCAATCTTTTGAATTCTATCACGTTTCCTTAAAATTGTCACGTGAATACGAGGCGCTGTCACCCCTACTTTATCACAGCACGGCTGAGGATATTATATTTCTTGCAGCTTTTAAATCCCCGCGACACATAGTTGCCAGGATTGCCCATAATCACAATCGCCTCATATCCTAATTCAGCCGCCTTGCCAAAGCTATGCTCCAGCAATCTCCGGCTTATCCCCATGCGCTGATGCTCCGGATGGACGCTAAGCGGCCCGAAGGTAAGAATGGTTCTCTCCCTGCCGCTTTCGTCCACAAGCCGGGCCTCCGTATACATCACGTTCCCGACAACCTTTCCTTCCTCCGTCTCCGCCACAAAGTCCAGCTCTGAGATAAAATCTTCATGCCCGCGCAAAATATGCGCCAGATAATGCTCTGCACATCCTGGGACATAGACATTCCAAAATGCTTTCCGTGTCAGCTCCTCCACTTCCCTGAAATCACGTTCTGTTTCCCTGCGTATCAATATCTCCGTCATAATTTTTCTCCTTTCTGACTCAGGCCCCGTAAATCATTATGCCCAAAACCGCAGAGATGGCAATCAACATTACCGGGGATATTTTCTTTTTCATAATGTATTTCGCCCCGCACACCACGGGAACAAAGCGGACAAGTCCGCCTCAACTCCCTAAATCCCTCATTCTTGAGGGACTTGGCTGCTTTGCTGCGCCGAGCGCAGTCGCTTTAGCGACGTATTTCCTCTTGCGCGAGTGCGCATATCATTTTTTGTCTTACTAGGAAAGACATTTTCACGCGTTAGCGTGACAAGGTCTTTCCTAGAAGACAAGTAAAACTCCCGTGATAACGGCAGCCTCTGTGCGGATAGAAATCCCTGTCCCGATGGAAGCGACATTGTTTCCCGCCATGTAAACGCCGGTAGCCAGGATTATGCCGGTGATACAAGGCTTAAGCCCCTTCAACGCCGCTTGTACGCGCCGGTTTTTAAGCAGCTGATCTAACGCCGCCACGACCAGGAGTATGATGGCAAAGGAAGGCAAAACTACCGCTGTTGTAGCAAAAACTGCGCCTGGCAGTCCTGCCTGGCTGCTTCCGACGTAAGTTGCAAGATTGACCATGATTGGCCCGGGTGTGCTTTCGCTCACCGCAATCATATAGCTCAGCGCCTCGTCATCCAGCCAGCCATAGGAAAGCGCCGTATCACGTATAACAGGGATTGCGCCGTATGCCCCGCCGAATGAAAAGCAGCCTACTTTGAGAAAGCCAAGGAACAACTCAAGATAAATCATTTCCCTACGCCTCCTCCCTGCTTTTTTATGCCCTGGGCTGCATAAAACGCCAGGCCAGCCAAAGCGGCAAGTATCATTAAATTAACAGAAGAAAAGTTCCACGCAAAAATATTTATGGATAACATGGCAGTACATGAACACGCCAGGATTACACGCGGGAAAACTTGCTTGGGCATCTTCTTTATCATCGTGACAGCGGCTTCTATAATCAGAATGCCGACAGCAATTTTAATTCCTTTTAACGCATGGCTGATAACCGTAATCTCCAGAAAATTATCCAGGAAAGAAGAAATCAGAAAAATCAGCACAAAGGAAGGGATGACAATCCCCGCGGTAGCCGCAAGGGAACCGGCTAGCCCTGCCTGCCGGTAACCAACAAAGGTCGCGCAGTTTATGGCAATCGGCCCCGGCGTAGATTCCGCAATGACCGTCACATCCATCATCCATCTTGGGTAATCCACCTTTTTTCCTCTACGCAGTTATGTTCTATCATGGAAATCATCGCGTAACCTCCGCCAAAAGTAAACAGGCCGATTTTCATAAATGTCCGTAACAATTCCCACAATATTTGCCGTTTCTTCATACTGTACTTACCCCATTTTCAACTTCTGCAGAATTATGCTTACCACTCGCTATCCTCAAATGCATCCTTATGTTTCCGGAAAAACTCATAAAAGTACCGCACATTCGCAAGTTCTGTCCACGATTTTTCTTCCAGCTCCGCGGAATCCATATCATAGATTTTTGCATTGAGCGTTCCCAGCATGAATGGCGAATGCGTGGCAATGATAAACTGGCAGCCTAAGAACCTGGCCATTTTATTCAGCTGCTCTGCCAGAGCAACCTGGTTTGCCGGCGACAGGGAAACTTCCGGCTCATCTAATAAGTACAACGCGTCTGGCTCCAGATAATCGTCCAGCATCTGCAGCGTGGTCTCGCCGTTTGAATATTTCTCCTGGGCAAATTCCAGGCACTCCAAATCCTTCTTCATCTTATAGGAATTTTTAAGGGCCTCTCTTTGATTCTTGGGCATACCTCTGCGAATATGCTCATATACATATCCGTCCGCCAGAATCTGCTCCTGCTGTATTTTCTTAATCTCATACAAGATATCTTCACTCTTAATATATCTGCTTCCTTCGGGAATCCGTGAAACCAGCCCATCCTCGTCGTCTCCCAGCGTATACTGGCATTCGCCGACATACTGCATGAAATAAGGCTTCCCAAACATATTGCAGGCCGCATATTCCTGCCCTTTCAGATTCAGCTTATTGGCGATGATATTCAACGCCGTGGATTTCCCCGAAGCATTATTGCCATACAAAACCGTAATCGGCCGGAAAAGCAGCACTTTCTCCGATTTTCGCGCAAATACATGATAGGGGTATATGTTAGGGTTTCGGACTGTCTTATCCGAAAACAGAAAACTGCTTAAATAAATCATTGCCGCACCTCAAGATAATAACTCACAATCTCCTGCTCCAGCTTCACTCGGTGGCTTCTCATATAGGCCAGCGTCTCACGGTACGCCTCTTCCCCCGCCAACGCCTCCATACGGCCAAGGTCGTTGTCCGTAAGCTCTTTCAGGCAATGGCAGAACCGCTCGTCCGTAAGCTGCCCGACGCCCATGCAATACAAGGAAAACTCTTTTCCCGTTGCCTGGCACAGATGCCGGTGAATCAGGAAACCGCCAACGTCAATATCCCCGAAATGATAATAGGTAAGGCTGGGATTTTCCGCAATCACTTTCCTTAAAAACGCAATCTGCGAACGGCTGGCAAATCCTCCTAAATATAGGTACGCCGCCGTTGTGCGGGCAGCGTCCAGCCTCTGGTAGGAGGTCTTGTTTTCAACCGTCATCAGTTCCGGGGCACAGACCTTGATGTTGCGGATATTCCCTATATCCTTTGAGGAAATGGCGATGCCGCCTTTTAATTTCCCTGTCTCCAGGACATAGCCGTCCCATTCGATTTTAAAGTCCCCCTTGATCATGATTTCCTGCTCCGCCGGCATGACATGAAGCCGGGCAAGCGTTTCGTCGTTCCGTCCCGCCTCTTCACCCGGCATAGGGAGCGTCTCCCTGATGATATTACAGATTTCATCGTAATTATGTAATTCAAACCACTTGGAATCCCCATACACAAGGCTGGACAACTCCCGCACATACAAGCTTTCTTCGTTTCTCTCCAAGAAATCCAGGATTTTCAGATTAGCCTTAATCCTCTGCAAATCCAGCTGGTTCCTAGGGTCTTGCGCCTGGCTGCGGACAGAAGCGGCATACTGCCGCACCAGCGCCCCGGAGGATTGGTACTGCCGTATAGCTGCCTCTACGCCCTCCGACAAGATGCTCTGCGGGAGAATCCCATACTCATCACGGAGATATTTATAAATAATCTCTATCTTATCCTCACAGAGATAGATTTTCTCCACGTCGTCGCTGAATTTCAGATAATCCACGGTGACTGCGCCTAAGGAAACCAACGTATTTACCGCTTCCTGCAGCTTCTCTTTCTCACTGATATCTGCATGATTGTCTGCATAATTTTTATAAAATTCCTGCGGCTTAACGAGTATCCGCCTGCCGGTACGGATATTTTTCGCCACACGGTTATGGTACTTTTTCAGTAATTTCTCAAGAACCAACCTCTTATAATCCTTATTCTTCATGGAACCTGACCTTTCCAATCTGCATATTGTCATTGGTGATTTTTAAGACCGGGATAATCACCCCGCACTCGCTGCCAATCGATTCCAGCTTATTGGGCGGCGCGCAGAAAATGACCTGGAAATCCTGGTTTTTGAAAAATTCCAGCATCAGCTTAATGTTGTGGTCGCTCATCTTTTCAAACGGCTCGTCTATGAAGATGAGGCGCACGGAATTTACCCTGACATTGTACAGCATTGACAATGCCGCCGATAGGATCAGTGTGTAAGGAATCTGGGTTCCTGCACCAGAATTATAGCCCACCTGTTTTGACAGCTTCCCGTCCTTGACCTCATCATTGTTGATGATGATTTCATAGCTCATGTAATTACGGTAATCAGCAAATTTTTTGATTTCTGCGATATCGTTCTTGTCAATAATTTTGTTGATGATATCTTTGATTTCATTCTCCCGTGTCTCAACTTCGTCATTGTCATAGCCCATAAAGCCCATGAACGTCAGCTGCCCTTCATCCGCCATATTGTTCGTCTCCTGCAGATACCTGGCATAGCGCAGGATTTTGGCATAATCAGAAGTGTCGTTCAGCAGCCTGACGTCAAACTGGTAGCGTGTGGAAAACTGCAGCTTGCGCAGCTCCTTGTTGATATCGGAAATATCGCTGCGCGCCGTCTGCGCCGTCTCATAAATGTTCAGCACGAACTCCCGCTTAAATATCCGCTCATACGTCACGGTCTGCTCCTTTAACTTCTGCTGGATTCCCTGGAGGTCGTCAATCCAGATTTTGCCCCGGCGTTTCTGGTAGGCAGCCTCATGCTCCAGACCGATAGGCAGCCTGTCTACTTCCTGCTTGCGGTTATTGTACGACTGCTGTTTGCCATTGATATTTGCTTCCAGTTCCCGTACCCGGCGGTCAATCCGCGCCTTATTCTCATGCTGCATCAGCCCGCCGTTCTTATTGTCCCCTGCCAGGTATCCATCGTATTCCCTGACTGCTGCCTCCACTGCGGAATTTGAAGATATGCGTGCTTCCTCCAGCCGTGCCTGCGCTTCCCGCTCCCGCATCCGGCACTCTTTGGCCTCATTTTCTTTGGCAGCGATTTCTGCCGTCAGGGCCACTTTCTGATCTAATCTCTTTCCTTTTCCAGCTTTCTTCTCCTGCATCTGCCTGCCCAGCTCGTTCACGCGGTCATTCAGCGCCATAAACTCGGCATTGTTCTTCTGAGCCTCCAAAAGCTCCCTATAATGCCCTTTCTCCTCGTTCCACTCTGCAGTTACCTGCGCCAGCTCCCCATGGGCATTCAGGTTGTATTCCTTAAAATCATCCAAGCCTTCCTGCAGATAGGCAGACTGCTCTTTCCGTTTCTTTTGTGTGGATAACACTTCCTGCTCATGGGCCTTAAGCTCCCGCAGCTTCTTCTCGGCAGACACCCGGTTCAGCTCGATTGCCTTGCCGCCCAGGCAATAGCTCCTTAACTTTTTCGTATTCACATAAGTCACTGCCATATTGCGGCTGAGCTTTCCCTCCTTGGACATGGCATTGTCATATTTCGGCACCTCCGCTTTCTCCACGGCATGGATGCGCCCCAGCCAGAATTTGAAATAGCTCGCCGCCGTCTCATTCTGAATCTGCAGGAAATGAAAGACGGCGTCTTCCTCGCATAAAAGTTCCCTTGCCGCCAGACGCTTCGTGTTCACCAACTCCACATAGCGGTGCCTGGACTGATCCATCACCGCATTTGCGGCGTCAAAGGATTCCGGCGCGACAATCACCGCATAACGGTGGACGCCCAGAAATGCTTCTATGGCGTCACGCCAGCCCTCGTCCTTCAATTCGACGACATATTCAAATGCCATCCGCGCCTCATCCTTGATTCCCCTTTTCCGGAATTCCCGGTTTATCTCGCGAATCAGCTCCATCTGTTCCCTCGCATATGTATAATCCGGCTTATTTTTCTTGCAGTTTTCGATGATGCCGGCAAGCTCCGCACATTGTTCCTGTATCTCATCCAGTTCCCTGCCAAGCATGGTTTGTTCCGCAATCAGCTTATCCCGGCATGACTGGATTTCCGTTTTTAAGCAAGAGGCAAACTGCTTCTTCTCAGCAAGCCCCACGGATTTCGCCGTCAGCTTCCCAACCATGCTAAGATCCGGCAGCTGGATCTTTAATTCCTGCATCAGGATTACAATTTCCTGCATCCGTTTCTGGAAAATCTCTAACGCATCCGCCTCTTTCCTCAGCACACGTAATTGTTCCTCATACTTGTCAATCAGCTGCTTGGACGCAAAGATTGCCTTAGAGACATCCAGCTCGTGCAGCGCGCTTTTGGCCTCTGAAAAATAAACCTCCAGTTCCTCAGCTTCCTTTTCCAGCCCCTCGATTTCCTTTTCCAGCTGCCCGCAGGCAATCCGGTCTTTCTCAATGATTTCCCGGGCCTTGCGCCCTCTCTCCTTGTTCTGCACGATATGACCGTATATGATTTTAATATCATCAATTCTCAGGCGCAGCCTCTTCTTGTCATGCTCCTGATAATCCTCCAGAATGGAATCAAGATCTTGCAGCTCCTGGTTAATCTGCTCTAGGCTCGTATTAATCTGCTCAATGTTCTTTTTCGCCTCTCTGAGTTTCTCAAAATTGACATTATGTTCTTCCAGCACGGATTCCTTGATGAATTCCTGGATTTTTGCGGCCGGATTGTACGCCATGATATTACGCAGCTTCCGCTGGTATTTGGGAACTTCCTGGTAAGGCAGCTTAAGCCCCGTCATCTGCATAAACAGTGTAATCCCGTCTTTCTTATTCTTCAAGGACACCCCATACCGCTTCTGGAATCCAGAGGCGTCATACGGTTTTCGCACGGACTTGTCCTCATACACAAAAGAAATATCCTGCAACGCCTTCTTGTCCAGCGCATACCAATGCGTCCCCCTGACTCCCGCAGCCGCCGTCTCAATGACTACCCCTAAGACAAAAGGATTTTCATTAATCTGGTCGTAATATTCCAGCGCGATGTGCGTGTAGACCACCGGAATCTTCTCCGCCGACCTGGCATAAGTCCCTGCGCTGGCATCAATCAGGCAGCGCGTGTACGACACCAGGTCACGCTTGCTCACCCCGGTATTATGCCCGCTCGTAGCTTTATTGAACTGAGTATCGCCAGTATAAGCATACTTGATGGCGTCTAATATTGTCGACTTCCCGCATTCGTTCTCTCCGGAAATCAACGTCAGGTCTTCTGATACGGGAATCGTCGTGTTGGCAAACCCATACCAATTTACCAAATGTATCCTGCGCAAAACCGTCTTACTCATCCGCATCCTCACCTTCCGCCAGCCCATCCATGTCTGCCAGCCCATCCATGTCTGCCTCCAGTTCCGCCGCACCGCCCGGCCCTTCCTCCATGTCGCCATCCGTGGCATACTCTGCCATCACTTGTTTGAGCTGCCCGATATCCATGCAGAACTGCAAGGAAGGATAGAGCCTGACTTTTCCATCCTCATCTGCGATGTCGTCGCTGTAATCAATGAGGCTGAATTTCTTAAAGATACGGTACGTCCTTTTAAAATCAGCCGGAGACAAGGTTATCTTATAAATCTTGCACTTATCTATGATATCGCCGACTGTCACATGAACCGGATCTGCATACCCCATGCGTTCCAGAAACAAGAGCCACAGTACCAGCAGCAGCCTGACCTGTTTCGGCTCAAAACGCAGCAAATTAATCCGTTTCAGGCCGACCGTCTCGATATCCTCATCATTCTGCTGGAGCATGGCGACGCGCATACGCTCCTCGACAACGACTTTATAACCAATCGCCGCCAGATAGGTGTTGACGTCATATTGGTTCGATTCGGAAGAAATGAAATCATACAGCCGCTCGTCTTTATCCGCTACGATAAATGTCGCATCCAGCAGTTTGCGGATGCACCGCTTGAACAGGTACGCGTCTTCCTCCGTCATTTTCTTCATAAAACTGAAATCGCCCATAAACTCTCCTACTTCTTCTCATTTGCCAGGCTGCCTTTCTTCCGCTTGCTCTTTGCCGCCTGCTTTTTTGTAATCCTCATATTGCTGATATCCGCGATATCCGCCTTCACTACTTCTCTCAATAACTCAATCTGATAGGGAAATTCTGCATTCCCGGCATACAGCACGGCTGCCGCATACATAATCGCCTCTTCCTTCGTCCTGATCCGCCGCTCCTTCAGCTGAATTTCCGTATCATTCCCAAGCTGCATTTTCAGGAAATCCGCGACCCGTTCCACGGAATAACGGTTGGGAGCATGTGCAAATAACTCCCTGGTTTTCGCAGCTTTCTCCTCTTCGGACAATTCCGCCACTGTTAGCCCGATATTTTCCCCTTCATTTTTCAGCCGCTTCGTCTTCTCAAATGATTTATAACCCACATATTTCTGGCTGACAATCCGTATACATCCCTCGGTTTTTTCCATGGCGGTTTCCTGCTCTTCCTCCGGCAGCTGCGCCACCACATTCAGGAAATCATTGATAGCGGACTCTAAGCGGACGCCGTTGCTCGCCATCAGCATGATCCTTGTATTTGCCAGATTATAGTAAGTGTTTATCCGGCGGTCGACCAACTCCATATTGTCTTCATATTCGACGCTCAGGAAATGCACAAGCTCCGCGAAATCCCCCTCCACGCGCTGCCTCGCCGCATCCTCCGCCATCTGTAGGTTTTCCGCGCATTCGGCCACCATTTTCCCAAACATCTCTCCCTGCCTTAACGCCCGCAGCTTATTGCGGATAAAGGAAATCTGCGTGGGAATCAGCCCATTATTTTTCACAAAGAAATACTCACTAAAAAAGCGGTCAAGCATTTCATCTTTCATGATAAACTGTCCGAAACTGTTGATATCCTGAAATGCTATCACCGCTTTCATAATCGTGGAAATATTCTCTTTTAAATCTGTAAGCTCGTTTTTCAGTTCTGTCTCATTGTCAACCAGCGGCACGAGGATGTTGGTATATGGCCTCTCCCGGCGCACGGACTCCTCGTCCATGGCAGACCTCACAATCTCGTACATCGAGAAAATACGGTTGGACATCATGCCCTCGCCTGATTTTTCCGTCAGTTTTCGCAGGAAATCCATAATCCGCCTGCAGTCCATGGAAACATTGACCACATACTCGCCATTGCGCCCGATTTCCCGTGGCAGCAGCCAGCCGCAGTCCCGGAACAGGGAAATGACAGACGCTGCCTGCAAATCGCCCCCACTTGCTTCTGCCGTATCTGAGCCGGGCTCTGCCTTGTCCCGCAAAGCCCCAGCCTCCGCTTCCTCCATGCCTGAATCGGCTTCTGTCCCTTCCGATAACTTGCCTGCATTCTGCAGCTCCATATTTTTGAGGTAAATTGTAATGCTGTCTTTGGCGTCCGCTTCATAAAGAACCGGCAGTTCCTTCGTCTTATCTATCAATATCTGGATACAGTCGTAATATATCCTACGGTACTTGAACGTAAAGGGTTTGAAAAATGACTCATTCTTTAAATAATCGAAAATATTCACTCGCTGACCTCATTGCTTCCTTACACAAACCTCATATCTGCCGTACCAGCCCTTTCGCCCGCTCATAATCCTGCTTGGAAACATAAATAATATATTCGTATGCCATATTTATATCCTGCCCCAGGGTCCCTGTCCTGACCCGCGAGCCAGAAAGCGGCGACGCGCTGTTTCTGTTGATTGCCTTGCATTTATATACGATGCCATTTGCCTGCAGTTTTTGCCTGATTTGTGCCTGTTGCTTCATAGAAAATGTAGTGATTAGCTCTTTTCTGTTAAATAGCGTTAACAATTTCGCGCCTCCTCTGTGATAGCTGAATCTTGCGCCATTTCCGGAGATAGCGCAACCCGCGTTTACTTTGAGTTTCCCCATTATTATAACAGAAAACAGGCTTCTAAGAAACATTTTATTTCCAGAATCTACTCATATTGCCATGGAATTTCATAAAAACATTTATAAAACTCGCTGTTATCCTGACCTGACGCCGGTTGATAATTATAACCAACCCCATGTATACTGAAATATGGGCAGCTATCCGTAGCCATAGACAATTTCACTATCTCTCCGTCGGCCAATGTCAATTCCAAACAGGCGCATTCATTTGCACAACCAGCTGCGTCAAACGTATATTCCGCGTTACGAAACCACTCCTCAAACTTTTGCAATGTTTCTGCATCCGTTATGGTCTGGCTATAAAACTGCCGGTCTGTAAAAATAGAATTAACCTCTAACTTAGCGGATACAATATCTTTTATATTGGAAATATCATATTTCTGATAACCGATTTCTTCTTCCAGCATGTTCTGTATATAGCTGCATAATTCCGGCTCTTCTATCACGCACTCCATCAGCTCATTTTCATCATCTTGGTAGGTATAGTATAAATAGCCATCTTCAAAAGCCATAATTACGACGTCATTATAAAATATCTGCCAGCCGGTTTCCTTATGTCCCTCCGTAAGCCTATTCTCACTCGACCGTTGGCCTTCCAGATCCAATGATTTCATGTATTCCAATAACCATTTTTGGTCTTCACCTGTGGGAATATAGAAATACGATGGTTTTTTTCTTATCATGGCAGGCTGTACTTCTATACATACTTTGTCAGCTTGCGGATGTTCATAAAGCGTGATACCTTCTACAGAAACGTTTTCTTCCTGCATCTCTTTTGCCTGCGCTGATTCGCCTTTCTCAGGGTCTTCTTCCTGCGCAGCAGCCTCGTCTGCATGAGAAAAGATTTCTGTAATTCCTGCAGGGATGCGAATTCTTATCTGAGACTCAGTTGTCGGATTCGTCAATAAGCATACGGCCAATCCCATGCATACGGCTGCTGCCGCTATCATAATCCATAATGTAGGCTTTTTATAATTCAAAACAGATATCACCCGTTCCTTTATCCCTACTTCCCCAAAGGCCAACGGACATACCATGACCATACGTCTGTGTCTCGTACAAGACAGCAACACGTTAGAATACTCTTTTTTCTCACAAAACGTCATATTTTTAACCAGTTTTTCATCACATGCCAGTTCCATATCTTTACAAAACAGGGCATATGCCGCCCAACAAAGGGGATTGAACCAATAAACACATAGCAACACATATCCCAACGCTTTCCACCAATGGTCTCTTCTTTTCAGATGAGCAGATTCATGTGCAATAATATGATTCATTTCTATCTCACTCAGGGCAGAAGGAAGATAAATCCGCGGTCTGGCAATCCCCAAAATAAACGGCGTTTTCACAGCGTCACAAATATAAATATTGCCGCTGAAACATACCGCTTCCCTTACAAGATTATGCAGTCTTATCATGCTGCCCATTGCACATATTATCAAAAAAATCATACCGCTTACCCATGCCAGACCCGCAATATAAGTAATTATCTGCCATGGCGCAGCGCTGGCTGATTCATGATATGCAAAAGTCTCTTTCAACATTGGGTTTATCGTGTGTTCCACAATCGTCAGATGACTATCTATAGACGGTATATAATTCTGTACTTCCCCTCCCACAACCGTACTGGATTTTATTGGTTCTGTACTTGGCAGTATACTGAACCGGCTTTCAATGGAAAACGGGCAAATCAGCCTGATTGCGACCGCTCCCCACAATAAGCAGTTCACCCATTTAGGAATTTTTCTAAATATCAGCCTGATACAAACCACTGCCAATATGAACCATGCGGCGGTAATACTCATGTTTAATAACTTCAGAAAGACATCTCCCATACTCATTTCTCCTCTGCCTGATCGATTATCTTGCGGATTGCTTCCGCCTCATCCGCTGTTAGCTTAGCATTCTGCGTAAATGCCGCAATAAATGCCGGAAGAGAACCATCAAAAGTATCTTCCACATATTTTTTACTCCGCATGGAATAAAATTCATCTCTGGAAATCACAGAAGTTACCACACCGTTTTTATTCTGAAATAACCCCTTATCAATTAATCTTCGCAACACATTATGCGCCGTGGTTCTCTTCCAGTCAAATTCTACTGCCGTCATCTTTACCAGTTCAGACGAAGTAACCGGCTCATGCTCCCAAATCATATCTGCATATCTCGCCTCTATAACACCTAATTGTATTTCTGCCATCTGTTTCCTTCTCCTCCCGCAGACCACATGCAGTAGTCTTTATTAGAGACTACATCAAATAGTCCCAAATGTCAAGATGAAACTTTCACATCTGACAAACCAAGCGTTAGCGCGACAAGGGCTTTCCTATAAGACAAAAAAAGACCACCCCGAAGAGTTACGCCCATGGCGGCGCACCCTTCGTGTGGTCTCTGCCGTTTTTAATTAAAGCCTACTACCTTCTGGGAAATCTTATACGCTGCCACGGAAATCTTCCTGCCGCTCTTTCCCGGCAGATTCATCGTCTGCCCCATGATGCCCTTACGCAGATGCCAGAACAGACGTAAATCATAGTCTTTTAGATATTTCCAGAGATCCCGCTTCTTGTCAAGGTTTTCCTGGGTACCAGAACGAATCAGCATAATTGTGGACACTACCGTAATGATTTCCAGGTAATTAAACATATATTTCCGTAATTTGCGGTTCGGCAGCTTCCACAAATCCACCGACTCGACCATGAGCTTGTTGACCCTGATCTGCTGGTCTATCCGCCCAATCATCACTTTCTCATTGACAGACTGGTCTTCCCTGCCGATAAAATAACGGTAAAAGTCCACGTTGAGATAATACATATTCTTCACATAAGGCAAAGGTACATAGACGAAAATATTGTCCACGTAAAATGTATGCTTCGGCAGCTCCAGCCCGCATTCCCGCAAAAGCTGCGTGCGGTAGATGACGGAATGCATCAGGATGTACTGCCCCTTTCGGAAGTGCCTTGCCTGATCCCAGCCAAACATCTGGTTCTCCGGCAGCGTCCCGGTATATTTCATGACTTTTTTATGTTTCGCGCCCTCTTTTTCATATACAAAATTGCTAATCAGCATATCCAGCACACGGCTTCCGCCGGACAGTTCCCGCAGCGTAGCAAGGATTTTATGGAAAGCCTCCTCATCTACCCAGTCGTCACTGTCTACGACCTTAAAATACAGCCCCGAGGCATTACGGATACCTGCATTCACAGCCTCCCCATGCCCGCCGTTCTCCTGATGGATTGCCTTGACGATGCTGGGATACTTCTGTGCATAACGGTCAGCAATCTCTCCCGTCATATCCTTAGACCCATCGTCCACGATTAGTATTTCCACATCTTCGCCGCCCACCAGCAAAGACTCAATGCAATGCTCCATATAATCTTGTGAGTTATAGCTGGGAATCGCTATTGACAATAATTTCATATCTTCCTCCAATCTGTGCCGTTAAATACCCTCAAAGATTTAAGTTTCCTCATTATTTCGTTTCATAGTGCCTAAAACGGCAAGACCTTTTTGTACTAAAATATTAGCTGTTATAAAAAATGGGGAAACTCAAACTTCAAAGAGGGAATAAATCCTTTTTGCACTCTTATCTTTCTCTATTATACACATTTCCCGAAAAATCGCAAATTCCATTTCCAACCATACATGGCAATCACTCCTCAAAATATCTTTCACTATATTTGTTCATATTTTCTTTACAAAATCCTCATAATATAAACATACTAACGTCACATTTCATGCATATACTAATACTTGTAAATTCCAATTAAGCTATCCTCACTTTTTTATATAAATCTTTTTCATATGAAGGCCAGTGCGAAATGCACTGGCCTCTCCTTTTCTGCCTTCTTGTCTTCCTGGGTTTCCAGGCAATTACGAGAACTTTTCGTTCCCAAGCCGGATATTCATATATTTGGTAAACGCCCCGAAGGCCGCCGGGATAGGATAATTCTCTTCTGAATCCCTGGCCTCCACAAAAAGCATGCCGCTCCTATTTTCCGCAAGCTCATCTACTCTTATGACATAAGCATCCATATGCCATTCCACATGGGAAAAAATATGTTTGGCAGACGCAATCTTCTGGATGCGCAGCGGCTTTAATTTCCGTTCCTTTACCCACTGCAGGGCTTCCTCCTCTGACAGATGCCCTGGTGTGTTGGGAAATTCGTACATCCCTGCCAGCAATCCCTTGGCAGGACGCTTGTGCAGCACGAGTTTTTCCCCGTCGCGGATGATGAATACCGTCTTATCCTCGATTTTCCTGGGTTTTGCTTTGCTCTTGACAGGAATTGCCTGCCAGCAGCCCTTCTGCCTCGCCTCACAGAATCCCTGCCAGGGGCATTTCCCGCACACTGGCTCCCCATTCGGCACGCAGACCGTAGCCCCAAGCTCCATCAATGCCTGGTTGAACTCACTTGCCGCCTCCTCCGGGATAATCCGCTGCAGCGCCGCCTCCACCCTGGTGCGCACAGACTGTTTCATGATGTCGGAATCGTCCGCCGCCACGCGCGTGATAACCCGCAGGACATTGCCGTCCACGGCGGGCACCGGTATCTTATAGGCAATGGACGCAATGGCCCCTGCCGTATAATGCCCAATTCCCTTTAATTTCAGAAGCTCCTCATAATCTGCCGGGAGCTGTCCCTGGTATTCTTCCATGACCATCCGTGCCGCAGCCTGCATATTGCGCACACGGTTATAATAGCCCAGCCCTTCCCAAAGCTTCAGCAGCCGCTCTTCTTCGCACTCCGCCAAATCGCGTATTGTCGGGAGAGCCTCAGTGAAACGCTGGAAATATGGCTTCACCGCCTCCACACGCGTCTGCTGCAGCATGATTTCCGATACCCACACACGATAAGGCGTCGCATCCTCCCGCCAGGGAAGAACCCGGGCATTTTTGCGAAACCATGACAACAGCGGTTCTGTAATTATCTCTAATGGAAAATTTTCTATCATGCCCATCCTCTGTCCTTAATTTTCCGGGTTTTGCCCATTGCCCATGTTACAGCCATTGGAAGATATGCACTTTTCTCTGATTTCCTGCCGCTGGCTGATGCCAAGTTTTGAAAAAATATTTGACATATGCTTCTTTACCGTAGTCTCCGATATGAACAACTGCTCTGCAATCTCGGCATTCGTTTGCTTCTGGATAACGAGAAGCGCAATCTCTGCCTCACGCTTCGTAAGCCCTAAATCCTGCAGGCATTTGCGGTAATCCACGTCTGCCTGCGAAACCTCCGGCGCTAGATAGCTTCCTGTCCCTGCTCCATCCAAAACCTTATCACTGCCTGCATTTGCCCCTGCTTTCTCTGAATCCTGCAGGATAATCCAGATGCAGAACCCATAGAGAATCGGGCGGCAGGAGATAGCGACCGTCTGCATCCCGCCAATCTCTGGATCCGTGACGCTCATATTTAAAAACAACAGCACAAGCGTCTGCAAAAGCCCTGCCCAAACTGCATTCTGCCCAATCCTCGTCCCCTCTTCCGCAAAAAAACACTTCATCTTAGAAACCATCCGCCCCTTGCCTTCCTGCCCCTCCTTCTCCTTCAGGGAGGGCAGCAACAGCAAAACAGTTCCAAACAATACCAGCAAAAACTGGCGCAAATCAAACAGAAGCCGCAAATCGAACTTTAGGAATACTGCCATCAGCGCAAGATACAACAATATCCCTATACTTTTCTTCATTCTCCGCTCTCCATATACTCAACGATTTTCCGTTCCAGCCTTGCCTCCAGCGGAAGCAGCACAATCGCAATCACAAATGCATACAGTAAGGGGCAGATTGCGACTCCCAGTCCCGCTGTCAGCGCCAGCATTTCCTTATAAAATGCCAGCACCTGAATTGCACCGACCAAGGTACCGACTGTGCCTGCAAATAGAGTCGCCCGAATCAGATATGTCATGGCAAGTTTTGCGCGCTTTAAGTCGGGAAGATTATCCGCCTTGCCCTTCCCGAGCGTCAGCTTAAATGCAAGATTCAGGTCTTTCAGCATCCCCATCGACGCCATGACCGGAATTACGACGACCAAAATAAGCAGCAGGGCGGCAATATCAACGCAGGGAACCAGGGAAGCACCCCCCTTATCCCCAGTCATCCCCGCAAACAGGACCGAAATGATTACTCCTAATATTACCAATATGTACATTTTCCTTCCTCCTTCTGATAATCTAATGGTTTTATATCAGAAATCTTTCCAAATGTCTATACTTCCCAGGTAGTATCTTAGGAGTAGTATCATGAATTAACGCGGAAAGCAGGCAAGCCCGCATCAACTTCCCTGCCATCTCATTCCTACTCCCTAATCAAAAACCATCTTCTGATATGCCACGTCCCGCTTCTCTTTTCCCATTCTATCATGTAAGAAATATGCTTTCAACCAAAACATAAGCCAAAATACTCTGCCAACGGAACCAAATATTTCCTGTCTGTCCAGTCACTGCTCTGCCCTGCCGCGCACATCAGGGCCTTCATCCATGGCTCATAGGTACTGGGATCCTTTTTCGCCACGGATTTCTGAAGCAGCCTGCATAAGTTCCTGTCTATAAATGTCATCCGGCTCTCATCCCAGGCGCCGCGCCCATAAAAGAGCGGGATTCCCGCCAACTCTCCTTGAAGGTTGTGCTCCTTAATCTCACGAAACGCCTTCTCATCATACGGCGACGCCCCTACGCAAAAAACGGCGATTTTCTTGCCGCCAAGCCTGCCGATATTCTTTTTCAGGAACGACAGCCCGGCTATGCCGGACGCATATATGCCGCCGCACAGAATGATTGATTCATGCCGCATGACCTCATCCAACGAAGCTTTCTTTGTTTCCACGCATCCGAATCCCGTCATCTCACGAAGCCACCTCGCGTATTTAGCCGTCGCTCCATATTTTGACTGATACATGATGATTCCATTTTTCTTGCCCATTCCGTTGCTCCTACCCATCATCATTGCTCCTTTCCACTTAATGCCTGCTGCACAAATGCATTGTAGGCAATTTCCTGCTGCGAGAATATCTCATCTGCTGAAATCCCTGGCGTTGTCACCGAAAAAATCGTTCCCAAGCCCACCGTATAGACCAGCATATTCAGATGAAGCTGCTTTGCACGCAAAATACTGATGCCCAGCTTATCCGCAATGAAGCCTGCCATATTGGATCCAGCTTCTGATTGGTAAAAATCATCCAAAGAGGTTATGCCTTTCCTCTGATGCAGGATGAATATCCGAAACAGATGGGGTTCCTCCTCAGACAGCCGGATATAAGCCCGGCCAGAGCTGCGGAATAAATCATCCCTGTCCATATGCCCGGCCACGTATTCCTGAATGAAGCTGCAGACCTTTGCCTCCACGTCTTGACGCAGCCCCTCCATGTTCCGGCAATAGCTGTAAATCGGCTGTACCGAACATCCCAGCCTGTCTGCGATGTTCTTTACCAATACCTGTTCCATCCCACCGCTCCTCGCAATCTCGAATGCTGCGCTGACTACCATTTCCTTGGTGATTCTCTGCTTTGGCATTTCTTTCCCTCCAAAATAATCCTTTTATATAAACATTTTATATAAAAGGATTATCTTATTAAATGTTTTATTTGTCAAGGATAACATCCGAATAAATACCCGGAAACCAAGTCTCTGTGCGCAAGTGTTTCCACCGCAAAGCGATAGATACCGTTTCGCTATGGAATTAGGAACAAATCGGGCAAAGCTCTAAATCCCAAACCGCTTCATCCCCTCTACAAAAGATTCCAGCCCCCGCAGCCGTTTAACTCTGCGAAGCCGGATATTGCATATATCGCATATCTGCTCCAGCCCTGCTTCAATGATTACATTGGATACCATTATTTCTTTCGGGACGCCGTATTGGAAAATAAACCCTATGAGGATTTCCGCAAGCATTACGATGGGATCGTCTTGCGGCCCGACCATCTCAAAGTTTATCATAACGCCTGACTGGGCATCCCCCAATAATGATAATGCCGGATTTGCCGGACGGTCATATTCCTTGCCCGATACCGAGGCTCCCAAGACGGAAACATCCGCCTCTAAGACAGCATCGCATCTCGATGCCGTTTCTAAATCAGCAAGTACTTCCTCATCTGTTAACATCAGGTTACCAAACCGAAAATCCGTAAAGGGCAGAGGAGCCGGTCCAAACTCCCACGTCTTTTTGTCTTTTCCAAATGATAGGAGAAGCATATTCCCATTCTCAAAATCCACGTTTACATTCTCAGGATCATAATTCTGCAACGCCACATCCAAATCCTGCAGATAAATGCCCATCCGCCGCACCTCTTCTGCATCCATGTTGTATGGGCTATAGCCCGGCTCAAAAGACATGAAATAAAGCCACTGGTTCTTGCCACGGTATTTATAGCCTAATTCTTTAATAATGGCTCTCTGCTTATTTGTCAGCTCATCCCGGCTCCCCCAGTAACAGGTGAGGTTCCTCTGCCTGGACATCGTATACATCAGCGACAGATTCATCTTCTGCTGCATCGTCAGCATCAGAAAGCTGTTCAGCCCCTCATAGCCTTCATAGACCGTTATGCCGTAACATTCACCACCCCTTCCAAGAATGCTGAAAAATACCGTATCTTCTTCCGCACCATCCCGGATGCCGATTAAATCCATATCCCAGAACTTTTCCCAAGGCTTCCTCTCCTTGATTCTGGTTGCCGCTTCGTACAGCACACGCCATTGTTCCAATGAAGCTTCTTTCCTCATGCCGTCCTCCTATTCACCCATGTTTTTTGTTCATCCCCAATCGCATTATAACAGATCGATTGTGGTCAATCAATAAACAAAACGGCTTACGACATAGCTTTCGCATTTATAATTTAGAAATATTTTGCTAAAATAGCCCAAAATATATTATACTTGATGGGAAGGCAGCCGCCATGGAGTTTTTAGGGGTATGACACGATACATCGCAGAAAATTACGATATATACAAAGGAGAAATGTCATGTATTCATTAGAAACCCTGAAAGAAAACTACCTGTCACACTGCAAAATCCAAAAAGAGCTGGACTCCAAAACTGTCAAAGCATACCGTATTGACCTCACGCAATTCATTGCATTTTCCTCCGGCTTCGACGAACCGTTCTCGCGAGAAAACCTCAATCGTTATCTCACGATGCTCCATAAAACTTACCAGCCCAAGACCACCAAACGCAAAATTGCCAGCCTTAAGGCGTTTTTCCATTTCCTTGAATACGAAGATCTTCTGGTGAACAATCCCTTTAATAAAATCCAGCTCTCTTTCCGCGAACCGAAACGCCTCCCCAAGACTATTCCCGCTAACATCATCCAGCTCTTTTTGAATACCATTTACCGGCAGGCCCAACAGGCCCCCACCCACGGCAAGAAAAAATCCATACTGCGGGACATTGCAGTAACCGAGCTTCTGTTTGCTACCGGGGTACGCATCTCAGAGCTTTGCAATTTGAAATATAAAAACATTGATATAGAAAACCGTTCCCTGCTTATCTGGGGAAAAGGCTCCAAGGAACGCATTATACAGATTGGCAATCCTGACGTCATCTCCGCGCTTTCTGCGTATATAACCGCCTTTGAACATGAGATTTCCCAAAGCGGATGGCTGTTTGTCAACCGCCTCGGAAACCGCCTGTCTGAACAGTCCGTACGCCTTATGATTAACAAATACGCGGAACTTGCAGGCATTGCCATGCACATCACGCCGCATATGTTCCGCCACTCTTTCGCCACCCTGCTGTTAGAAGCAGATGTGGACATCCGCTATATCCAGAAAATGCTGGGCCACAGCTCCATCACGACCACGGAGATTTACACCAGCGTCTCCATGCACAAACAAAAAGCAATCCTCACGGAAAAACACCCGCGCAACAACATGGATGTAAGCGGGGGATGAATTAGGGACTTGCATAAATACAATATGAGCCATAGACTCAAAAACGTCCATGGCTCATATTGCACCACAACCGGCTTCACCCGGAAAACAGCCGCGGCGCCAGATTTAAATTCTCTTATCGAGGATAGGCTTTAACTTGCCGGTTCTTTCGTTATATTCCAAATCTTCCACCTTGCACCACTCCACTCGCGGGGGATTCAGCGTGCCGTCCTCAATCGCATCCTTCAGCATCGACCGTTCCTCGCATAGCATGGAGATAAATTTTTCTGTCCAACCTTCCTCTGACTGAGGCACGGCAATCCGGAACAGGAACTGATCGCGCATATCATGGGTGACGACAATCTGATACGCATAATATTCAATGCCGCATTTCTTCAATACATTGCCTACATCTGTGGGGTACAACGACACATAACCGGCCCTTGCCGCCAAATTGCTCCTGCCCAGAATCCTGAACTTACGGTCTGCCGTCCCCTCCGGTTCCGTGTACTCTCCCATATCTCCTGCCGGATAACGGATCAAGGGAACCAACGTCTTAAACAGGGACGTGATATAGATGGCTCCCGGACGGTTCATCTCCCGTATCACTTCCCCGGTATCGAGATCGATCAACTCCAGCCTGCACAGGTCGGACAATACACGGTGCTCATTGAATCCGCATTCTCTCGTGAAATACCCGATAGCCCCTCCGTCATTTGAGGAATAAAAAATTGAGCGGAAATCAATTTCTCTGCCAAACGTCTTGCTGAAATGGTTCCTCTGATCCTGATACAAGGTCTCTCCCGCATAATAAACCGTATCCACGGCAAAGCCTGTCAGTTGGTGTTCGTCGATATAAGATACGATTTTTGTCAGTATGGAAGGGGGGCCTGCAATGCAGTCAATCTGATGCTGCAGAAGCGTCGTGACAATTTCCTCCACAGATATATTCCCCGAAAGATTGTACATGACCGCCTTTGCCGGGGCAAAATATAGCATACTGTATGTATATAGGAAACTAGCGTACATCCCGCCGGCATAGAACAGGTTCGCAAACTTTGTCCCATTCTTTAACCCGCCTTTGGTAAGCATGATGCCGCTGTACTCGCAGATGGTTTCCCATTCCTCTGCAGAATATAGGGCATATTTCGGGTTGCCTGTCGTGCCTCCGCTCTTGAATATCTGCCCGTCTCTCTGCTCCCTTGTCGCGACTGTCCCGCCATGCTCGTCACAATGCGCCCAGAGATCATCCTGGTCGACCAGCGGAAGCTCCTCGAACGCAGCGTCCTGCGGTACGTCCCGATATAACTCGGCATAATATTTCGAATTCTTTCTCGCATAATCTACAATTTCATCTAATGAATAGACTTTAACGCCCATAATTACCTCCATCTGATAATGTCGTCCCTCAGTTCCTCAAATTCCCCAAAAAGCACCAATCTGCCGTAGTCGAACTTTTCTCCCGGCAAAAGCTGCATCAGCAGGTAATCTCCGTTCCCGCCGCCCGGTATCACCCCGGATACCGCAAATCCACATTCCCTCGCCGCCTTATATCCATATGCGCAGCTCGGGGAACTAAGGGAAATCATCAATTCAATCATTTCATTTTTCTTATGAATCACATCCCTGACCGTATCCTTGAGAAGCTGCGTCAAATCCTCTCCCGCTTCGTCCAGGATAATCCTCGTCATCCGAAGCACGCTATTGTCCGCAATTTTTATCTGCGTCTGCTGGGCCGGATGACGCTCTTCACGAATTTCATATTCCCACCCCAGCCTGTCGTACACTTTACGGATAAATGGAATCAGTTCTTCCGGCGGATAAACGGCGCTTGTGGCATCCCCGTCCATGATAAGGACGCTGGCGCACAAATCCAGCCGCTCCCCCTTGTTATATTCACTTTCCAAGTCAGAAGCAATGTAAGACATCAGCAGGGAAGTAGCCGTAAATCCGGCTGCAATAACTACTTTCTGAGACGCCGTGTGGTAAGCAACCGGCTGCCCCATCAATGCCCGGAAGCACTGTTCCTTGGCAATTTTTACGCAGTGATCCACAAATTTCGAAAACAATTTCAGTCCCCGAAATTCCTTGCGAATCACCACGGAAGAGATTTCGGGCATGTCTTTAAATAGTTCCGAAAATGAGAGGGCAAAATGCCCCGCCGTCTGCCCATGATCGTTCACAGCCAAAAACGACAGAAACTGCCTCTCTTTTACCGCGCGCAGGAACGAATCTACATAATATAGGTTTTCATAGGAATAAGAGTACCCATACTCACTGTATATGCAGCGGATTGCTTCAATGGCGTCCTGCTCCGTCTCCACCGGACGGATGGATATATTTTCATCGAGAACCTCCATCGGCTGATACGGCTCCGGCTCTTTAAATTCTATCGTCTTCCTAATCCTTTGCCGGACATAAATCCTCTGCCCCTCTTTCCCCAGCTTTTCTATGCCAATCCCATCCACACACTGGTCAAGGATATAATTGCGCAGCGCAGTTTCATCATGGGCGATCTGTTCCAAATCATAAGAGAAATCCTGCCAGCCTGGCACGCCCTTATCCCTAATGGATATCTCAAACTCTGTCTGGCTGCGGTAGAATTCCACATACAGCATCCCTCTGTCCCCGGGATAAGAATTCTCAATGCGGGTCCTTAAAATCCCGCACAGTATGAACCGCAGCCGATTGTATCTGAAAATATCCGCTCCGGTCTGGCTGGCCAGCGTATCCAGAAAACTCAGCACCGGATTTATATACGATCTATCATTCCATATTTCAAGAGAAACCACCTTCTCCATTTCCATTTTTAAAATCCGCCTTTCTAATCTTTCTTATTTGTTCTCAAAATAGAAACAGCTTTTATAACATCCAACGATATGTCTTTTTTTCCTGTTCCTTATCGTTCCAGTGCAGACTATATTTTCCGCTATGCCGGCGTTCTCCGGTCCACGACGCTCCTGACTTTTCCGCCTCCCGTGCTAAGGATAAACTTCTCTCTTTCCTGACGCAGGATGCGGACTTCCCCGGTCTTGTCCCGAAGGCATTCCGCTATCTCTGGAGAGTATTCCTGAAGGAACGCCAGAGCCTTTTCCTCATCATATGCAAAATCCTCTTCCATGCAGATTGTCATGAGGCTGACCTTGTCATAATCCAAAAGGATCTGCAGCCACCCCGTATAATCCATCCTGTCGCAGAATACGGACTTTATATTCTTATAATTTACATAGTTGGTCGCAAACTTGAAAATGTCGCCAAACCTTCCGAGAAGCTCAAACCTTGGCGCAATTCTCCCGCATTTGCAAGGCTCTTTCACGAACCGCCCTAAATCTCCGATTTCATACCTCATAATCCCTGTGTTTTCCTGGTCGACAGGCGTCCACACAAGCCTGCCCGTCTCTCCGTCTTCCACCGGCTCGTCACTGTCTAACTTTAAGATTTCCAGATATTTGCTTGCCACGACATGGTGTACGCTGCCCTCACAATATGGGCAGGCATATCCCATAGAGCCAATCTCATTGCATCCATACGCCAGGGAACCGATCCTTTTCACATTGAACTCTTTCTTTAAATACGCTATCTGCGCAGGGTCAAAATGCTCTCCCGCATACAAGATTGTCTCAACTCCCCCATAAGCAGCAAGCGTTTCCTTCTGTTCCCGGAACAGCCGCAGCAGATACGTGGGCATCCCCAGCAGCACATTCACATGGTTTTCTATAATCTCCCCCGCCACATATTCCATATCCATCTCTGCTGCCATAGGCAGCTGCACGATATCCGCCTTTTTCAGCGATTCATAAATGCTGATAAACCCGCCATACAAATCGCCGGAATAGAAGAGGTTCATACATACGTCTTTCTTCGGATCTACTCCCGCCGCAATGATGAACCTTGCGCCCTCATCATAAGTAACCTGTGCGTCTTCATAGGAATGAGGCGCATATTTCGCCTTGCCGGAACTCCCGCCGCTCTTAAGCAACAGATAACCCTGCCCTTCAACATCCCTTTTTGACGGGAAATCATCTTTCTTAAGCACTGGCGTCCCCTCGGCAAAAGGCGCCTTTTCCCTGACAGACATCTCGCTTAATGACATACTTCCCACCGGGAGGCTGCTCTGTATCAGGCTGACCCGCTTAAGGTAATGCGTGAGGGCATATCCGCCGTCATGGGGTTCCCCTGTGTACCCGCCCATCATCAGCCCGGGTTCTGTGATACGGTTCACCCCACCCGCCATCATCAGCTGCCCGAGAGGCACAATCTCTTCCCTGCCGCACGCAAGCCCCACGCTCTGCAGATAGGAGCGGAACGGCCGCAATGCCTGGATTAATTCCTCTCTCTTAATAGCTTTCACAATCAGCGTGCGGTAAAGCGGGGAAGCGCAAAGCTCATGGTCATGCTGGACGAAAACCCTGCAGCCCTTTCCTTCTAACAGCTTCGCCCCTCCCATCATCTCATCCAGATAGCACAGCTGCGTCTGTGTCGTAAGCTCCGCCTGTTCCGCCTGGGACATCGGATGAAGCGGATATGTATCAGAAACCTCCTGCAATACGGACATGACTTCCTGTGCGAACGCGTGCAGTTCTTCCTTATCTTCTGTCTCGTAAAATACAAGCTGCGGCGCGCTGCACGCCTGCTGGTCATTGACGCATACATCCTCCGCCAGTCCCTTCAGGCTCTCTTTGTCCACGCCTTTTTTGGTAAAATAGGCAAAACTGATACGGTTGCCCCACTCTACAATCTTAACCCCTGCAGGGGCAAGCTTCCTCACGCCGTTTGTGGCTGCGTCAGACCCCCATACGGCAATCGTATTGCACAACGCGAACATGGAGCTGAGCAGCTCCTCATCCTTTGAGGAAAGCGGAAATACATAGAAATACGGACGCAGGCTCTCGTCAAGCTCGCAGAGTTTTTCCACAAGCCTCATCGCCACCTTATGGGCGCCGGACGCCGTCTTGATTACATTGATATTCCCGGTAAGTATCCCTTCCACCGAACTGAAAAAAGGCAGCATCGCATCATTGGAGCTGGTAACATGTCCCAGCACCCCAACCGGCATCCACCCCTCAAACTCCTGCTCCCTCGTACTTAGACGGCTGATTTCGAACGGCAGCTCTCCCAGCTCCCGTTTTATTTTTCTGAATAATTCCCCTGCCGAAAGGACAGGAACAGATTCCTCTTTGATCCGCACCGCTTCCTCTTTTGAAAAGCCAAGCTCCATCAGTTCCGGGATCAGGAACCCTTTGTTATCCATGAGATAAGCGCCCAGCTTATCCAGACTCTCAATCACCTTTCTGATATCGGGGACGCCTGCCGCCAAATCCTTGGTAATGTTCTCATTGACGCCGTCCAGGCATCTTTCTTTTTCCAACTTTGTCTTTATTCCTCTGATAATACAATCCATAGCGCCCCTCCTATCAGCGTTTCAACAGCTCGCTTGCTGTGATTGCACAACTTTTTCCTTTACTGGTTCCCGCACGGCCGATAATCTCCATAAACGGCGTCTTGATCCCACATCCGCACTCGTCGGCATCATGCAGGACCGCCATATCTCCCATCAAAACCGATACGGCCGGCACGCTCATCAGATGGGGCGTGATAAAGTTTGCGAATCCCGCCTCCCCGTAGGGCAGCGGCTCCAACGTCTTTACATCTCGGATGAGCATCCGGCTGTACACCGGAATATGGAAATGATGGTTCGGACATTCAAAATAAGGAACCGAATGCTCCGTCGAGCCGTATCCATCCCTGCAATTTTCAGCCGGAATCCCAAGCATTTCCTCCACCATGGCGTACAGCTCACTTTTGCTTATCTGTTTATCCGCATAGCCTTTCCAGCCGCCGCCAAGCATAGTCATCGACTTTACATTGAGTTTCAGCGGGCGGTGTCCCGTCTCTTTCATCTGCCTCACCGTAAAATACAAAAAAGACGGAAAGCCGAAAATACGCACTGGAAGACCCTGTTTTTCATATTCTTCCAGCGCATTTATGGTTCCATAGACGTCAAAATCATGCCCCTCTCCATTGTAACGCAGGGCAAAAAACGTATCGTTAACCGGCGCATAGCTAAGCAGCCCAACATCCGTCTTCGCCGTACCCAAATCCTTGCTCACTTTTGCCGGCTCATAAGTAAAAAGAAGGTAATTCGTCGGTTCTTCTGACAGAAAGCCAAAATGCCTGAATTCATTCTTTACCATCGCATTTCCAAAATCAAAACTATCCTGGTCAAAAAACATCTGGCTCTTCTGCCCGGTAGTCCCTGAGCTGGTCGCATGTTCCACAATGTCCTCCATCGGAACGCTGAGTATCTCATATTTTTTGAAGAAGTTGGCATGAATCGGGGGAATCCTCCACAAATCCTGCTCCAGATGCAGCTCCTCTGGTTTCACCCCAGCCGCCTCCATATATCTCTTGAAAAAATCATTGCGCTCCATGTGATGTTCCAGGCAATTCCGCATTGCCTCCATAAAAATTTCTGATGAGCCTTTCTGATCGTATACATCATCCCAGGCAATTAATTGTTCTCTCGCTGTCACCTTTCTCTTCCTTTCCATTTTTTGTGAAATGCCCTGCCAAGGGCAGAATCAGTAGGTACTCTATTAATTTTATTATATCAAATAAACATAGCATGAAAGTTTCGTGGGATAAGTCGTATCTTTTTAGGGATAAATTTTTAAAGTAAGGCAGACACGCCCGCGTCAAGGATTTGCATCAAAGATTGCTTTACGGTAACGCCACCGAAAGCAAGGAATCTATTTTCTCCGACCTCAATAACCTGAAAATTGCAGAGGGGGAACCCCTATATACATAAATTATATTGATTATTTTATCAGAGCCAATGCACTTGTGCAGAATTTGCAAGTGATTGGCTCTTTTTAAAGATTTATATTTGTTTGTCGGAATGGATGGCAAGCAAACGTTTTGTACCTGTTATCTCAGCATCTGCCAAATCAATCATTCTCTTTACATTTGCTACATGAACGGCAGAAACTTCGTTTTCCCATAATGGATTCACTTGCTTTTCAATTCCTGTACGGTATTTTTGCAGGATGGTAAGGCGTTCCTGTAAAAGCTCCTGTTGTTCCTCTGGCGTAAATATATCCAAGAAAAACGCGGCAATGGAAAAAATGTTTGTGTCGTAATTGAATTGCAAGATGGATGCTTTTAGCGTTGCTATAAACTCGTCTTTGCCTTTGCCAGTAAGGCTGTAAACAGTACGGTCTGGCATATTTCCGACTTTCTCTGCTGTACCTAATATGAACTCCTTTTTTTCAAGAGTTTTCAGTGTAGAATAGACGGTTGAATCAGCGATATTAAACCACCATTTTACGTTCATGTATTTTAAGAGCTTTATTATCTCATATGCGTTAAGAGGTTTTTTATGCCACAGCTTAATAAGGGCGGTAAATTTGTATTTGGGCTTTCTGCCTATACACCCAGATTTAACAATTTCGGTTCTTTAATCTGATTTTGTTATTCACAATCATAGGATTAAAGCCAAAAAACTCCAAGCAACAGTCATCGAAGATTTTTTAAAAAGCGGGGGAATACAGCAGAATGAATAAGATAAAAACAATTTTTATGGCATCAACATTAGAAATACTAGTAGCGCTTTGTGTCGGCAGTGCAAATTTACTTCTTAAACCGATATACTATTTCTGGTTCTATAATGTCCTATATGGTATATTGTGTAGCTTTTTAATCCCCATTTTCTTATTACGGAAAGAGGAACATGTATTTGACTTTCTTGGGATTAAAAGACTTGGAAAAAAGCAAGTTTTGATTTTAGCAGTATTTATTGCTTTTTCGGTTGGTGGACAGATTATTCCCATAATGGCTAAAGGTGGGCTTATTCCGTGGAACTTGCTCCCTATGGGGATTGTGCCGCTGATTATGACAACCTTTTTTGAAGAGTTTTTATTCCGTGGATTTTTCCAAAATATATTCGAGAAGGAATTTGGCACAATAACCGCAATTCTAATATCTGGATTGATGTTTTCGTTTTACCATGTGGGCTATCCGAAATTTCGTACCTTCGAGGATATTCTTTTGCTGTCCGCCGTTGGAATTGGGTTTGCTACTGCTTATAAACTTTCTGGAAACAACTTGATTGTTGCATATTTTGTGAATCTCCCCAATGCCTTTGTAACCTATATGTTGAAATTTGAACAATTTCCAAAAATGACAATGCATTCAACAATCGCAAGCATCGTCACATTGTGCATAATTGTTATAGTATTTATTGTGCTAGTGAGAGCGCACCGCTAACGCTTTCGGACAGATTGGCAGAGCAGATTACAAACTTGTCGCCCCTTATTTTAAGGAACTATTTAACTTGGCAGGAGATAAAAGCCCAAATGTACGGTTGAGTTTTGTATGGGCTTCTGGAAACATTGCGGCAAATAGACCAACGGTGTATAAAGGTTACTTGCCAATATTTGCAGGACCTCTTAACGATGAAAATGAAAGAGTCTGCACAGAAGCGCCAGAGATGTTTGGGGTATTAGGAAAACGAAAGCCCGAGTTTGTGCGGCCATATTTAGAAAGATCAGAATATATAGCAACGCGCGATGAGGTTAGCGTAGTTCGTATTCATGCTATTAAAGAGCCAGATGATATGTTATTATGTAGACAGTATAGATTTGGGGCTACGCTGTTTAGACTGTCAAAAAGCCGCCTTTATTAGCTGGTTATAAAATCTTCCGCAGTTTTTTCCGCAGATGACCTAACCTTGCACAGATAGCGCCCGTTGTCAATTCTGCAAGCGGGGAAATTACCTTTGTGGAATAGCCCGTATTTTCAGCAGGAGGATTTGCAGGATACGCTTATCCACCGTAAGCAATGCCCGACGCAGAGTTTCGTCCTCAATTTCGTCCAACAAATCAGAAACCGTCTTTAGCTCAGTATTCTGTTTCCTGTCAGCCATCCCCTCCAGGTATTCGCTGAAGTCGCTTGTCCAATGGTAAAACAGTTTGAGAATTGAAGAATCCCATGTTTTCGTGTATAATTTAGGATGAAATTAATCTGAGAAATCGGGATATTGGGGGCAGGGACGCTATTATGGAGGAGCTATTGATTTATGCAATTTTGCTATATGAGGAATTGGTAACAGAAAATGAGTATAACAAACAGCTTGATGAATTATTTCTTATAACTCCAGAAAATGATGATTTTTTTAATGATTTACTCTATTTAGAATATGAAACGGACATTAAAAAAGCAATAGTATATATAAGGACACATATTGATTACAATAATCTCGACCTTAATTTATTCGGTAAAATTTTGATGAGCAAAATAAAAAAGATTTATGATAATTATTCAGATATACGGGGATTTGCAAGTCGAATGTTTAACTTGTGGAAAGATTTGCCCGGGAATCTCCAGAATATAGAACCCTTTTGGACTCTTAGTTATGCTGATGACCCCTTATCATGGGGAGATGAAACGCAGTCCAGAAATATTTATGAGCGTATGTTGTGTTACTATGGAGATTAAACTAATATAGCCATCCCAGTTTGATATGCTGGAAAATAGGGATCAATAGGAGTGAACAGTAAAATATGGCATGGATGAATCCAAAATATGAACGGCAAGAATATGTGGTATTAAGACTGAATGCACCAAAAGGTGAAAAAATATTTTTGGAGTTTAATCCACTTAAAACCTCTGATACGGCTGATTGGAATCCGACGTGGGAAGAATGGCACTGTTACCGGCATCCTTTAAGAATTTATCAGCAGGATTATAAATGTTTAGTTGATTATTTCAATAAAATATATCCTATAATGGACGCATTCAATGGCACACTTGAGCAGGCATTTGATGTCTGCTTTGATAATTGGATTGGAAAAAGCGATTGGGTAAGAATCATTTTAGAAATAGAACAAGACTTAAATTGTATTTTGGATGAAGAGAAAACTTTTTTGATGGATTTCCTTGAATGGGTAAAAGAAGCGCTTAAACATACGTCTATTATCGTAGTTGAGGGAAACTTATAAACCCTTACGACTCTCAGCTTAATATACTGGAAAATTGGAAATTTGAAAGGAATAGCAGACATGGAATTTCCTTTTTATGATTCACCTGATACGATTACAATTATCTGTTGTCATATAGTGGAGAACCAAGTACCTATTCTGTATGTATCGCATGATGAAGATGACGGAATGTGGCAATTTTTATGTGGAGAAACACATGGAATAACTGAAGCAAGGTTCGTATCCCTAAAATGGGTTTTTGATTTAGATAACTCTGTCAGCGCCTTAAAGGATATGCCTTGCGGCTACTATGCAGAAAGAAAAGCCCAAGATGACGATTGGATTATCAGGAAGCGATAAATTCCGATTGTCAGAAAAGTGCAGAAAGTACAAAATCGGTATTGGTGAAATAAAATGTATGGGGAATGATATTATTGAAAAATGGGATGATGTACTTGCTGTAGCATTTGATACCTGTTTTGTTGATTGCGGAACTGAACAAGTTTTTCTTATCAGAGAGTGTAATTCCCATTTGTCTGGAAGTGGCAGAGAGTGTAATATCGGAATTCGACATACTGGAAAATCGAAATTGAATCAGAATGGGAGGAACAGAAAATATGTTTGAGGGCTTTGATTTTACGAATTTTTGGGAAGACAGTGCATATGCGTCGGAAGAATATGTAAGCAAACCGCCTTCCGATGAACTAATTGCCAGCGTGGAACAAGAATTAGGTTATAAGTTGCCTGCTTCTTATATTTGGTTGATGAAGCAACATAATGGAGGCATTCCTATAAATACCTGTTTTCCTACTGATGTACCTACCAGTTGGGCAAAAGACCATGTAGCTATTACAGGAATTTTCGGCATTGGGAGGGAAAAAAGTTATTCTTTATGCGGGGAGCTGGGAAGTCAATTTATGATTGACGACTGGGAATACCCTGCCATTGGCGTAGCTATTTGTGACTGTCCCAGCGCTGGACATGATATGATTTTTTTAGATTATCGGGAATGCGGTTCGCAAGGGGAACCGAAAATAGTTCATATCGACCAGGAATGGGACTATAAAATTACTCCTTTAGCAGATAGTTTTGAGGAATTTATTCGAGGGCTTGTAAATGAAGATGATTTTCAGTCAGAAGATTAACAATTCCCATTTATCGGGTAAACAACATATCATCACAGTCTGTCGGCTCTGCCCTCTTATCCAGAAATTCATAGAAGTCAAGGACTTGAAAAAACAGACTCCATTCCTCGTGACGCTTGTAAATGTTCCTCTGATTGATACTTATTATGGCGTGGCTTTCATTTGTCTATGCAGAGTGCCGTAAGTGCCTATTTATGGGGATTTCCGGCATTCTGCCTTTTCATCTTCGCTCATAAAAAAGCATAATTTTTTGCAAGCCCTGCGCTTATTACTTTCGAATCCATATCAGATACTAAATGAAATACTGCCTCATAAGCCTGACATATCGTACAATAGTCAAGTTTAATTTTATTATTTGAAGTATATTTCAATAAATCATGCGCTTTCTTAAACTCTTCATCTGCATATCCGCCTGTATGAACAAGTTTATGCCTTATCTCTAAATAATAAATTGCGTTATCAACCAGAGTTTGCTCTATGTCAATTCCAATCTTTTTGTGAAATTTTGTTATCAGCCCTGATTTCCAAAATCCCAAAGGGTCAGCTGCCTTCCTGCTTCTTTTTCCTCAAAGGTATGCAGATACTGGAAAATCTGCTCATTATTATGGGCAATCCCGGCCGCGTCGCATTTCTGATGAAACAGTTTCATCAATCGGCTGCTGTCCGGGCTTTGAGCTACATACTGGTTTTTAAATGCAGAAATATATTTTTCCCTTAATCCGGGAAACAGACGGTTTAATTGCGCATAAAAATACTCTCTGTTTCCTTCACGGAGCGTCAGTCCCATGCTGAAACAGATAACGCCATAGACTTTTGCCTCGATGCACATATCCAAAATACCAGAGATATTGTCTTCCGTATCATTGATAAACGGCAAAATTGGCGTCATCCAGACCACGGTCGGTATCTTTGCGTCACGCAGTTTCTTTAAAACTTCAAAGCGTCTTCTTGTCGTACAGACATTCGGCTCCAGTTTTCTGCATAAATCCTCATCATGGGTCGTCAATGTCATTTGCACAACACATTTTGTCTTTTCATTTATCTTCTGCAGAAGGTCGATATCCCGCAAGATACGGTCAGATTTTGTAATAACGGTAAACCCGAATCCATACTCATCAATCAGATGCAGGGCTTTCCTTACATTCCCAATCTCCATTTCTAAGGGGATATAGGGATCGGTCATGGAACCTGTACCTATCATGCATTTCTTCCGTTTATGCTTCAGGGCGTAAGCTAACAAGCCGACCGCATTTTCCTTTACCTCTATGTCCTCGAACTCATGCTCCATATGGTAACATTTGCTCCTGGAATCGCAATAGATGCATCCATGAGAGCAGCCACGGTACAGATTCATGCCATTTTGCGGGGACAATATCCCCTTTGCCGTCACAAAATGCATCCGCCCTGCCCCCGCGTCTTGACATAAATTTTCTTATGTGCCTTTAACTTCTTCATGGCCCAGTCATAATGGCTGGATGTAACACTGACAAAATATGAGCCTAATGTGTTTCCCCCCACCCATTTATAAATCCCTTTGGAAAACAATTCCTCATTGGAAAAGGTTTCCGCTAACTTCACGACTTCGGCGTGGGATTCCTGGAACATTCGCTTTGCATCGCCCAACGGCGTATCCTGATGCTTTTCCCAAAACTCAACGTTCATGTTCCCATAAGTCTTCCAATTATAGGGCTGCGGGATAAACGGCTGGGGATTGCCATCCTGATTAGCCTGCACCCAATGAAGCAAAAGCTGATGCCACTCATAGAGATGAATCAGGATATCCCGAAGGTTCTTATCCCTCTTCCAATGCGCCTCCTTCTTTTTGACGTCATCCGAAAAATCAAACGGCGTTGACAGCTCTCTTTCTGTCAGACCCAAAATTAGTGCGTTCAGTTTCTCATAGTTCGCTTCTGCTGCAAGTAATAAATCTGTTTTTGTTGTTGGCCTGCCCATATTCCTTTTCCTCCTGTCCTGCAACCACAAATTTCATCGCTTTTTCATTTGTCATTCGCTAGAGATAGGATAACATTTATATGCTGACATCCTGTGTCAAGGTTTATTCCGTTCATAAACTTTTCTCGCCTTTTCGGCTACCGCCTCTTTCAGGGAAACCGGCTCTATAATTTCCACCTGTGTCCCAAATGACAGCACAAACCCTGCCAACCACTCATCTTCCGGCATATGCACGGACACAAGGAGGCTCCCATCCTCCTGCCGCTGTATCTGCGTCCCGTCAAACTCATCGTAAACACGGTATGCCATACTCTGTGGAAAGCAGAGAACTATATGCGAATCGGACTCTCCGAAATCTTCCTTATTCGCTGGAAATAAACGTTGCGGAAATCTTTCTTCCAGAACCTCTATGCTTAAGATACGGGTAAGCTTAAAAATACGGTAATCCTGCTTTTGGGCGCAGTATGCCTTTAAATACCACGCCCTGGACTTATAGGACAGTTTCAATGGCTGCACGATTCTATCTCCAATTTCCCCGTAAGAATTTGCGTAAGCGATTTTCACGCATTTTTGATGAATGATTGCCGACTTCAGCAGTTCGAATTTTTCATTGTCATTTCCCTGATTCCCCCATCTGGAAAAATCCACTTCAAGCCAATTCTCCGAATTCAGGTTAAACAGTGCGGAAAGCTTCTGCAATGTTTGGCTGCCGCTGTTATTCAGAGTGGTATTCATTCCTTTCAAGGCAGTGAGGATTTCTTGTTTTTCCTCTTCCGACAGCACGGCTTTATCCAAAACAAACCCATTCATTAAATGTATGCCGCCGTTCCTCCCTGCTTCTGCATAAATGGGGATGCCAGCCCCGCTTAAAGCATCAATGTCCCGGTAAATCGTCCTGACCGACACCTCAAACTTTTCTGCTAATTCCGGAGCCGTAGCCTGCCCTTTGTCAAGCAGATGGTACACAATCTTAAATAATCTGCTTTCATGCATCCTCTAATCTCCTGTTTTCCCAAAATATGACACTAGTGGGTGCTTTGCCACTATAAAAAAAAGAAGAATCCTCAGATGGTACTGCCATACCAATCTGGGGATTCGTTTCTTTCGCCCACATGGACTTTTTATATCTTTTTTCCTACTGGAATTATAGCATATGCAAAAATCTTTTTCAATATGCCCGTCCCAAAAAATTCACGAAAAATTATCAATGTGGGATAATCTGGGGTTATCTGGCAGATTTGCCAACATTATGCCACATAGGGA
>CAJUFQ010000013.1 GCA_910585625.1 uncultured Lachnospiraceae bacterium | reverse complement strand
GACAATATTGTGCAGTTCATTGAGAATCTTAAGAAAAAGATAAAAGAGGACTGCGACATTCTCTGCGGCTATGAAGCAGGATGCCTGGGATTTTCTTTGTATCATGAATTAGTGAAAAAGGGAATCTGGTGTGTCACCCTTGCCCCGACTACACAGAGAATCAGTGCGTTCTGTTTAAGCCAGGGATTCCGCTATAGCAAGGGCAAATGGACGCAGGCACACTTGAAGTGGCTGAAATCACTTGAACTGGGCGGACTGGACAGGGAAACGCTGGACGAGTGTCTGATTACCTATGAATATCAGACAAACCGGACTGAAGCCTTTGATAAGAGGATAGAGGAACTGGCGTCTGGGACAGAGTATGTGGGGAGAGTGAAGAAGCCGGTGTGCTTCCTCGGGGTGAAGACCCATACGGCGTTACCGTGCCTGGTTGAGACAGGGGATTTCCAGAGATCTGCAAAAGGAAATACCTATTCCGCATACCTGGGGCTGGCGCCGGGGGAAGATTCAAGCAGTGATAACATCAACAGGCTTTCCATCACAAAAGCCGGGAACAGCCATGTAAGGAGGATGCTGATTGAGGCATCCAAAGGGATCTGCAAGGGAGCGGCCGGGCATAAATCGAAAGACCTGAAAGCAAGACAGAGCGGAAATCCGCCGGAGGTGGTTGCTTATGCAGATAAGGCAAACGGGAGGCTGCGGAGAAAGTATTACAAAATGATAAGACGCGGCAAGAAAAAGAACGTAGCGGAAACCGCTGTTGCGGGAGAGCTTGCCTGCTTTATATGGGGCATGATGACGGACAATATCAGCATGGCGTGATATCAGACTGCCATCCGCCTGCCAAGGGTAAATGAACTGCTGCGCAGCCTTTGCCATCCGGCTGTCATTCTGACGGCTGGCAACCAAGCTGATTAAGCAGGCGCAGCTGCATAATCAGCAGCAGCTGAAAACAAAAAACAGGAGATATCTTGAAGGGGTCTTTTGTGACTCCAAGGTTCGGGCTATCTGCGGCATCCCCTTGTCGGCAGGGCAGCGATATACTGATCCACGTTATAGGGCAGCAGGGCCCATGACGGACCATTGACTTGTAGGTAACCAATCCATGAATAATGGAGTGGCCAAATGCCGGGAACTGTTAATCAAAAGGCTTCTTCAAGATATCTCCTGAATACAAATGTGAGTTTTGTCAGAGAAAAAAGTTTGTTATTTATTGATTTACCTCTTGACAAAAGTTACTTCATGACGGAGGTGCGGTGAATGTCAGAGGCATCAGATACAATGGGAATCCTGCATCAGAATCTGGTTGATGCAGGGTGCAGCAAAGATTTAATTGAAACTTGTATGGAACTTGCAAAAGCAAATAAGTGGAAACGCCTTTTGCCCTTGCTCTCCAAACAAAGAATCAATCTGCTGGATTCGGTGCATGACGGACAAAAGCAGATAGACTGTCTGGATTTCCTGGTTTACAGCATTAATAAAAAACATATTTAGGAGGATTTGTGTAATGGAAGCAAAATTGAATCTTGTACAGGAATGGGATAAGACTTTCCCCAAAAGCGAAAAAGTAAATCACAGCAAGGTTACTTTCCACAATCGTTACGGAATTACTTTGGCGGCAGATATGTATATGCCGAAGAATGCAGGAGGTAAATTGCCCGCTATCGTCGTATGCGGTCCATTCGGTGCAGTCAAGGAGCAGGCGGCGGGCTTGTATGCACAGACAATGGCAGAGAGAGGTTTTCTGACGATTGCATTTGATCCCTCTTTCACAGGTGAAAGCGGCGGCGAGCCTCGCTATATGGCTTCTCCCGACATCAACACAGAGGATTTCATGGCGGCGGTGGATTTCCTTTCATTACAAGATATTGTTGACCCGGAGAAAATCGGTATTATTGGTATCTGCGGCTGGGGCGGTATGGCAATCAATACAGCGGCGCTCGATACCCGTGTCAAAGCAACGGTTGCCTCTACAATGTATGATATGAGCCGTGTCAATGCCAACGGATATTTCGACAGCGAAAACAGCGAGGAAGTCCGTTACGAGAAACGCAAGGCAATGAATGCGCAGCGGCTTGAAGATTACAAAAACGGCACCTATGTTCTCGGTGGCGGTGTGGCCGATCCTATGCCGGAAGATGCTCCGTGGTATTTTCAGGACTATCACGCTTACTATAAAACAGAGCGTGGCTATCACCCTCGTTCCCTGAACTCAAACGGTGGTTGGAATGTGATTGGCTGTCAGTCCTTTATGAATATGCCGATTCTCCGGTACAGCAATGAAATCCGAAGTGCGGTAATGGTACTTCATGGGGACAAGGCGCATTCCTGCTATTTTGGCAAGGACGCTTATGCCGATATGATCAACGGAAACAAGTATCAGGATAACAAAGAATTGCTGCTTGTTCCGGGAGCAAGCCATACGGATTTGTACGATCAGACAGATATTATCCCATTTGACAAGCTGGAAGAATTCTTTCACAAGAACCTAAAATAATTTCATTATGATAGGGCGCAGCGCATATGGGCAGCGTCCTATCTGTCAACAGAAACGAGAGGAGACTCAATATGCGTATTCTTGTGTTAAACGGAAGTCCCCGTTCAAAGGGCAATACGAAACAAATGGTTGAGGCGTTTCGGGCAGGGGCAGAAGCTGCCGGGCATCAGGTCGATGTGGCAGACGTGTGCCGAATGAAGATAAACGGATGTCTTGCCTGCGAATACTGCCATAGCAAAGGAAACGGCAGTTGTATTCAAAAGGACGATATGCAGAAAATTAATGATTTGCTGAAAGAAGCGGAAATGCTCGTGATTGCTTCTCCGATTTATTATCATGGCGTATCCGGACAGCTTAAATGCGTATTGGACAGATTTTATTCTGCCGCTTATCCGAGAAAACCGAAAAATCTGAAAAAGGTCGCCATGTTTTTAAGCTCAGGCGATGCGGATATGTATGAGGGGGCAATGTTTTCCTATCAGGGGGATTTCCTCGGCTATCTCGGGCTGGAAGATATGGGGGTATTTACGGCTCACGGTTCGGAAAACGGCTCAGCGGCTAAATTAGATGAACTTAGAAATTTTGGTGCGTCTCTTTAATGCACCGCACATAAAAAGGAGATAAAATTATGTTAGGAAATTTTACTTACTGTAATCCCACAAAACTTTACTTTGGTCAAAACGCTCTGGATGGTTTGAACGAAGAACTGCCGAAATACGGTAAAAACATATTGCTTGTTTACGGTGGCGGCTCAATTAAAAAGAACGGTATTTATGATAAGGTCGTTGAGATCCTAAAGGAAAACGGAAAAGAGGTCTACGAAGACGCAGGTGTAATGCCTAACCCCACTGTGGAAAAATTAAACGAGGGCATAGAGCGGGCAAAAGCCGCAAAGGCTGACTTGATTCTGGCTGTTGGCGGCGGCTCGGTATGCGACTATGCAAAAGCGGTTTCCGTATCGGTAAACTGCAACGACGACGCTTGGGATAAATACTTTATCCGTTTTGATGATGTAACCTGCGATATTATTCCCGTCGGCTGCGTGCTTACAATGGTGGGTACTGGCAGCGAAATGAACGGCGGCTCTGTGATTACCAATCACGAACAAAAACTCAAAATCGGACACGTATTCGGAGAAAATGTATTTCCAAAGTTCTCAATACTGAATCCTAAATTTACTTACACTCTGCCGAAGTATCAAATGGTATCCGGTATATATGATATTATGTCGCACATTTTGGAGCAGTATTTTTCGGGAACGGACGACAATACAAGCGATTATATCATGGAAGGTCTGCTTCGTTCTCTGATTCACAGCGCTGGTATTGCCGTTGAAAATCCAAGCGATTACGAAGCGCGCTCTAACATTATGTGGATAGCGACATGGGCGCTCAATACGCTTGTAGCAAAAGGAAAAACCACCGATTGGATGGTGCATATGCTCGGCCAGGGAGTAGCCGCCCATACGGACGCTACACATGGCATGACGCTTGCGGCTGTTTCCATGCCATATTACCGTTATATCCTGTCTTACGGAACGGCAAAGTTTGCCCGCTATGCCGAGAACGTATGGAATGTAAATCCTGAAGGTAAGACGGAAATTCAAGTTGCAAACGAAGGACTTGACGCTATGGAAGCGTGGATGAAGGAAATTGGGCTTGTTATGAATATTACCGAGCTGGGCGCTGCGGAAGCTATGCTGGACGGAATGGTAAAAAGCACGCTGATTATGGACGGTGGCTATAAAGTGATGGATGCAGACGATATCCGAGCTGTATTACAGGCGAGCTTTTAAGAGAAGTTTGAGGATGAAACGGAGACAAGAAAAATGAAAAAAGTAGCAACGGTACTATTATGTGCATTCGTTTTGCTTGCATTTGCAGGATGCAACAGCAATACGCAAAAAAATGGTGATTTTTCATTCCATGATAATTCTGATCAAAGTACCCAAAATCAAAATGGGACTGAACAAAATAATTCAGGTCAGGACGATGTGGATCAGAGTGCGGCGGATTCCAAGCAGGAGGAAGATTCCAAAACTTTAATTGCATACTTTTCTCGTGCAGGAAACACAGATTTTCCTGCCGGAGTAGATGCTGTTGCTTCCGCAAGTCTGATTGTGAAGGACGGCGAGCTGTACGGAAACACACAGTACATTGCTACGTTGATTCAGAGAGCCACAGGCGGAAATCTGTTTTTGATTGAAATCGAGGAAAAGTATCCGGCTGATTATGATGCTGCCGACCGGCAAGGCGCTAAAGAAAGCAAAGAAAACTCCCGCCCGATACTTGTTTCTCATATAGAGAATATGGATGAGTACGATACAGTGTATCTTGGTTTCCCAAACTGGTACTACGGAATGCCAATGGCAGTATATTCTTTCTTGGAAGAATATGATTTTTCAGGCAAAACAATTATTCCGTTTGTTACCAGCGGTGGAAGTGGTTTTTCAGATGCCATATCGGAAATTCAGAGCATACAGTCAGATGCAACAGTGCTGTCAGAAGGATATAAGGTAACACATTCAAAAGTGAGCGATGTGACTTTTGAGGATGTTGAAGAATGGATTAACGGTTTAAACAAATAATCGTTTTCTGTAAAAGGTGGTGAGAAAGATGAAAAGCAAACAGATTGTAAAAATAGCGGTAGACGTCGCAATGACAGCGGTACTCTTGCTTTTGATGACATATGAGCTGATTGGGCAAGTATCCCATGAACTGCTTGGTATCATTATGTTTATGCTTTTTATTCTTCACCACATTTTAAATAGCAGATGGACGAAAAATTTGATTAAGGGCAAATATACTGCCCTGCGAACTCTGCAAACCGTACTTGTTGTGTTAGTTTTGTTTTCAATGGCAGGCTCTATATTCAGCGGCGTAATGTTATCCCGTCATATATTTTCGTTCCTGCCGTTCGGCAATGGATTGTCATTTACGAGAAATCTGCATATGCTCTCAGCTTATTGGGGATTTGTTTTTATGAGCCTGCACCTTGGATTTCATTGGAATATGATGATGGGAATGGCAAAACGGCTGACAAAAAAACATCTGCCATGCGGACATGGGCGCTTCGTATCATTGCCCTGATAATTGCAGGATATGGTGTGTATGCGTTTGTAAAACGAGACATCGGCAGTTATTTACTGCTTCAAAATCAATTTGCATTTTTTGATTTTGAGGAACCGATAATACAGTTTCTTTTGGACTACATAGCGGTGATGGGACTGTTCACAGCAATAGGACATTATACATTTGGCATAATCAGAAAATGCAAAGGAACGAAAAAACGAGGAAAGTAGAAAGGACGGTCATCATGAATCGAAAGACTGTTGTAAAAACGCCAGCGCTTATTTTGGTTATCACTCTCTTTATATCTGCGATGACCGGTTGTGGTATGAAAGACACAAAATCAACAGAAACAAGTACTAAAACAGAAATAGAATCAGACACAATCCAGTCCTCAGATTCATCAGCAATCAATTCTATGGAAACATCTCAGGTACAGATGCCTCCTTATGACGGTAATTACCCGCAGCATAAAGCCTATGGTATAGGGATTGGCGCTATGCCAGGGCGTGTGGTATGGTCGCATAACCCTGACTCCGTAGAATGGGACGGCAGCGGTTATTGGTGGGAAACGGAACATTTTGACGAAGCAGTTATTCTGAAAATGGTAAACGACAGTATTGCTTCTCTTGGCGGCAAAGACACGACGAAAGACGGATGGGATGCATTGTTTTCAGTAAATAATAATGCCCGCAATCGGAACGGCGGTTATGTGACGGGCGAAAAAATTGCAATCAAGGCAAACATCAACGGCTCGGCGGTATTTGATGACGATACCTTCGGAAAAACGCAGATGAGCTATACCAATCCGGTCTTACTCAAAGCCCTGCTTACCTCTCTTGTGAAAGAAGGAGGCGTGAATCCGTTTGACATTACCGTTTACGATGTGTCCCGCCTGTTTCCCGATTATATGGTTGAAATGTGTACTGTCGGAGAATTAAAAGGCGTTCAGTTTGTCGGTCGAGGCAACGGTGTGGCGGATGAAAACGCACCGATCAACTGGTCGCAGAAATTCGGCGGTAAAGTAAACTATCTGCCCATCTGTGTGACCGAGGCTGCCTATGTGATTAATCTTGCGAATTTGAAAGGACATAGTTACGGCATTACATTATGCGGCAAAAATCATTTTGGCTCTTTTATCAATGGAAATAGGATGCGTCCGCCGGAAGGGGCAAAACTGCACCAGTGGCTGACAAAATCGGAGATGGGCATTTACAGTCCGCTGGTAGATTTGATGGCGAACGCTGGTCTCGGCGGCAAGACCGTTTTGTATATGCTGGATGCTTTTATCTGCGCACCAAGCGAGGGCGCTTCTATTACCGCTGAAAATTCCAAGTGGCAGCAAACGCCGTTTAACGGAGATTACGCTTCAAGCATTTTTGTATCACAAGACCCGGTAGCGATTGATTCTGTCGGTGCAGATTTTCTCAATAATGAACCGGCTGTAACAGGCAATAATCGTTCGGCGGCAGACATTACCAACGAAAATTATCTGCACGAAGCGGGACTTGTGGGAAATGCACCGTCAGGAACAACTTACACAGACGGCAACGGTCATGCTATTGCCAATCTCGGCGTGCATGAGCATTGGAATAATTCCGAACAAAAGCTATACTCACGGAATCTCGGAAAAGAGGAAGGAATAGAACTTGTGCAAATAAAATGATTCCATATTTTCAAAAATGAAGTAGCGTTGTTTTTAATCCTTCTTCCGCTTTGCTGCAATCTATCCGTAAGAAATAGCCTGCATAAGTATATATGTCAATGCTGTTATGGCTGATGTTATATGTTGCATAAATAATATTCATTTTTAGTTATCTTCTTTCTTTAAAAATTTTGAAAGCATTTCAATCGGTTCACCATTTCCGTATGTTTTGTGTTATAATGTTTTATGTGATTTTGTTGTCTCCGCTTTGCTTCTGTCGGCACAGAGCAGATGTCCGCCGGACATCTCGTGCCCTCATTTTTTCTCTTATCAGGGTTCGTAATGCCCTGTGGGAAGATATAACACAAGGGAAACTTTGAGGGAAAGATTACCTGCGATGAACTTAGTATTTTCAAGGGTTAGCGGGCTTTTTAATAACAAAATATAACAGCTAATATTTCCCTTGAAAATCATCAAATCACAATCGGAATTTGTGGAGAAATGATAAATGAGTGAATATATACAATATTTAGCGGAATTAATGCCCGAAAAGGACAGATTGAAACTTGTAAAAAATGAAGCCGAAAAATTTTATAAAACACATTCTCTTGACGAATGTTTCCGCATGGGGCATGAACTGTATAAATCTGATAACTTTCAGATACAAGAAATGGGTGTTTTCCTGTTTGGATATGCGACTCACGAAAATGTGGATGCCCTATCATTCTTGAAAAACACAGTCAGTCAAAATGATAGTTGGAAAGTATAGGAAATTTTGGCTATGGCATTTGATAATCACTGTAAGATTATCGGATATGAAACAGCCCTGCCAATTATCCAGGAATAGTTAGACAGTGATTGTGCCAATGTGCGGCGAGCTGTATCAGAAGGATTAAGAGTATGGACGAGCCGCCCATATTTCAAAGACAATCCACAGGTAGCCATCGAATTGTTAGCTACCCACAAATCTGACGAGAGCGCATATGTACGAAAGTCAATCGGCAATGCTATACGGGATATAAGCAAGAAACACAGCAAGTTAGTTTCTGCAGAATTAAGTACATGGGATTTATCACCAAAAGAAATACATCAGGTTTATAAATTGGCAAGCAAATTTTTAGATATAGATAAAAAATAAAATTCCCGTTTTAGGGAGGATTAGATGTTAAAAAGATACAAGTTAAGTTTTGAAATTTGGGGATTGCTGCTATTCTTGATTGTTATGATACCGAATTTTATTTGGTTTGCTATCCCTGCGCCAAACGATATACTAAGAGCAGAATCAATTACAGAAATGGTCGATACAGTAGCTTCTGTATGTCAAATATTGATGATTGTTTCTATATGTATTTTTAGAAACAGAGAGAGTGAAAAGTTGTGTATATCCCCTTTTGTTATTATGGTAATAGTTTGCTGTTTATTGTATGTGGCAAGCTGGATAGCTTACTATAATGGTATGACAAATGTGATTGTAATATTAGGATTGACTATTCCACCCTGTTTAGCATTTTTGTTTTTTGCGATTGATAGAAAAAATGGTATAGCTTTAATTCCTGTTTCAATTTTTACAATTTGTCATTTGGTATATGGAGTAGTAAACTTTATAGTTTGATAAATTTTAGTTTTTATGTGAGGAACGCTATGAGAAAGAAGAAAAGAGTTGTGAAAGTAATTTTTGTTGTGATTGTTGCAGTGCTTATGCTGCTGCTTATCATATGCATCAATCATCAAATCCATTTAAAGATGGAAAAGGAATTGCGTTTACCGTTAGGCCAGATGGTTGAAGTTGACGGAAATAATATGAGTATCTATGTTGAGGGAACTGGCGATACAACACTTGTTTTCATGTCAGGTGGGGGGACTTGTTCTCCCATATTGGATTTCAAATCTCTTTACTCTCTATTAAGCAATAAATATCGAATTGTAGTTGTAGAAAAATTCGGATATGGTTTCAGTGATGTCGTTGACAAAAAAAGAGGAATTGAATCCATATTAGCAGACACAAGGGCTGCTCTAAAGGCAGTAGGTATCGAAGCACCCTATATCCTTTGTCCGCATTCTATGTCAGGGATTGAAGCATTATATTGGGCGCAACAATATCCCGAAGAAGTATTGGCAATCATAGGACTTGATATGGTAGTTCCTAAGTCGTATCAAGATTATAGTATCAATATGACTATGCTTAAATTGAGTCAGTTTGCATCTGCCATTGGAATAACGAGATTACTGCCGGGTGTATCAGATAGTGACGCAATAATAAATGGCACTCTCTCTAACAAGGAAAAAGAGATATATAGAGCAGTATTCTATAATCGAACAGCAACAATTACAATGCTTAACGAAGTAAAAAGTATTAAGGAAAATGCAAGCAAAGTTGAATCGGATAATATACCACAAATTCCAATGCTTCTGTTTGTATCGAATGGCGATGGGACAGGTTGGGATAAAGAAATATGGCGAAGCTATCAAAGAGAATATATCGCAAATATTGCAAATGGTAAAATGATAGAATTAGACTGCCCGCATTATGTTCACGATTATGAGTACAAAGCGATAAGTGAAAGCATCAATGCATTCCTATTGGAACGATAAATTCCGGTTTATTTGTTAAACCTTCTAAAAACCCTATATTTTCAAGGCATTACGCCTGTTTAACGCTTAAACCTTATGTATCTGCCCTTGTTTTTGCCCTTACGAGCCGAAACAAGGGCAAATTTTTATTCCCCGCCGACTACCTTATCCAGCAGCCTTGCGGAAGTACGTTTCGCCTCCCTTGTAGCGTGAGCGTAAATGTTCATCGTGGTACTTACATCGGCGTGTCCGGGAAGCTCCTGCACATCTTTGGGTGCTGCCCCGTTAGAGAGAAGATTGCTTGTAAAAGTGTGTCGGAGCATATGGAAATGGAAATCCTCCAAGCCTCAACCTTTTTGCTTGCCGTCCTGCACATAATACCTATCGTACTCGGCGATTCATACGCTCCGTCTGGTCTATACTAACACCAATATTCCGCCTAAGCCAACGCTCAGTATTGATATGGCAGAGTTTCGCATAATGCGGGATTTGATGATACGGGTTCAGGACGAGGCAAGGGCAATCCGCAATCTACAAGACAGCGTGCTGCCGAAGCTGAAAACACAGCTTGCCGAAACAACAGGGATTTTCAAGGGCAAAGAGCGAAAGGCTCTTACTGAGCAGATACAGCAGACGGAGCAGGAAATATCCGAAAGGCTGGATAAACTACCCGACATTCTGAAAGAGGACGGTTATCCCGATGTGCAGGTGTTTATGGCAACCTATCGAGAATCAGAAGTCGTTGTAGAACCATACAACCGCAGTCTTGCCGAGTGGGAGCGACAGGTCAGGGAAAAGCACAGACCGCCGAAGCCGCCCGAAAGGGAGAGTGTCAGAAATAGGATTAAACAGTTGCAGGAGCATGGCAGACAGCAGCCGCACAGAAAGAAATCCTTTGACAGAGACAGCCGATAGGCAAAGAAAACCCCGTTATGGTGTTACCCATAATCGGAGGCTTACATAGTTTTATTAGTGTTCCTGCCTTTGAATGACGGTTATCTGCAAATCCTTTGCGCCTATCAGTATTTTCTATCTTTGAATCGCTCATACTCTGTGATTAGTTCTTGAAACTCTGAGGAGTTTTGCAACAGAGGTTCTTTTTCCATTGCAGAAAGGATTACAGGAATCATTTGCTCTGGTTGAGTCGCTTGTGCAGGTATGCGATTAAATAATAAGGTTTTATCCATATTCCATGGTTCGCGCATTGCCGCAAGCATTTCTCTCAAAATAGAAATACATTTATCGGCATCCTTTTCCGCAAAGGCGATTTCCAATGGTGCAGTGAATGCGCTATACTTCCACATTTCAAAAAGTGTGACCATCTGTGCTGATCTATCTGCTATCTTTTGTGCAGTGAGAAATTCGCCGCACTCTAACTCAATACTCATCATTTTGTACAGCAGCAGCTGAACCTTGTTGAGAGCCAACTGTAATTCTCTCTGCAAATCCTCTGCCGCTTTCTCTGATTTGCCTTGATGTTTATCAATTTCAACTTGTAACCAAAACTTATCAGCCATGCTGCCGACAATATCGTTTTTGTCAGGCATTAAGTCTAATATTTCCTGGGCTTTTTCATACTCTCCACTGCGAAGATATCTGCTTGCTAACATAAAATTTGCGCTGTTGCTTATGTTTACGTCTGTACTCCCAGCAAGTCGATGATACCATTCAAGGATCTGCTCCTCATAGGGGCGTATTTCATCTGCAGTCAAGCCGGACATGGAAAGAAGTCCATCCAGTTGGAATGTAAGACCATGCATGAGCCTCTCATTGTGAGGATACTCGTGGAGCTTTTGCCCTACTGCTGTAAACCCTTCTTCGAGTCCTTTATCTCCAACAATCTTTCCGACCTCCTTGCAGAGCAAACCAATTTCTGGTTGTGTTATATCTTCGTGAAAACAAAAAAGAGTGTTTAAGTCAATTTTTAACAATCGGGCTAACGGAGCCAAAAGCGAAATATCTGGACTGGTTGTTCCTTTTTCCCATTTACTGACTGCCGGAATAGACACATTGAGATATTCTGCAACTTGTTCCTGCGTGAGTCCTAATTCTTTTCTTCTTTCTTGTATAACTAAGTTCATAGGCATAATAGAAGCCTCCTTATTGAGAATGGCACAAAAGCTTTTGTTGACTTTATTATACTTGTGTATTTCCCAAAAAACAATTGAGCAGTTGTTAACTGAGAAATAATTTTTTTAACTATAAGTTAATATTAGGGGCAAGGCGTTTACGCCCTTGTCCCTAATTCAGTGTTACAGTTTGCCTTATGCGTAAATTAGTTCAGTATTAACAATTTCCGCTGCAGCGCTACAGATATTGTTCATTTTCTGCGCCCATTTAAGCGGCTTATCGGCTTTCAACGGCTCTGTTACACCTTGTCTGTCGGCGTATTCCTTTACCAATCGAAAGAACATATTCTTTGCTTGCTCATCTATGTCGGTAAGGTAAGCGTTGAGACTTCGCTCGTGAGCAGATTAGTGTATGTGACCCTGTGATACTCTTTCAAACAGCGCAAATGCCGCTGCCCCTATATCCCGATAGGCTTTTCTTCTTCGGGTGGTAAGGTAAGACAAGACAAGGCAAATAGTATTCGCCTTGCAGTTCGTACCAAAGCCCGTTATTTTCATCATAAATGTACTTGTCCATTTTGAAATCCTCCAGTATAATATATTCGCGCATATGTCACGGTTTTCCGATTGCCACACTTTGTTATATCTTGTTATAAGATTTTTCTGCCCTTGCTTTTGCCCTTATAAGCAATCAGAGCAAGAGTAAACTTGTGTGAAACCGTGTAAAGGGATAAGAGGATCAGACGGTGATAAATCCTTTGTTTTCAAGGCTTTTGGAGGATTTTATTGATAATCTACGGCGAGCAATAATCGTTCATAAAACCGTATATTTCAAATTCCGGTTTGTTGATTAGAGTGGTGGAGGACAACGAATTGATATTTTCCTTGTTAATGTTATTTATACAAGGTGCTGGCAACATGTAATACGAGTAGATAATGAGAAAATCATTTTGGCGCCAAAACGGTGCCAAGAAATCATGCAAATAAAAATACACTGCACCAAAACAACGATTTTATGCTGTTTTCCGTAATAAAAAGCATAGAAAATACCACAAAAAACGCTATTCAAATACCGTGAGGGTGGACGTACAGTAGTTCTGGTCGTGTGGCTACGATTATTGAGTAATCAGTAAAAAGCTGGATTTTATGGAGCTTTCCGAGAAATCGGGATATAGGGTTTTGCAAGCCAGTTCAAAAGGGTGTGACAGTGGTCATGCCCTATTTATATGGCGCATTCGAACATAAAATAAATTTTTTAGATAAGTATAGACATATAAGGATAGGCTATATATAATGAAATGAGAAATAAAGTTCACATTTCAGGGGAAAATGCTATGATAAATATGGTTAAGGAATATAGGAAAGCAAGAAATATTACACAAGAACAATTGGCCGCTTTGGCAGGTATAAGCAGGAAATATTTATCTATGATAGAGAGAAACAAAACTACCCCATCAATAGACGTGGTGGTTCGGTTGTCTGAGGAATTATCCGTAAATGTTGAACGGCTGTTTTTCACAATACCGTCAGTTGAAAAGAAAAAATTGCCCTCAATTATAAAATTTATTGATTTATTTTGTGGCATAGGTGGTTTTCGTTATGCTTCACAACAAGCATTTGAGCAGTTAGAAATAAATGGACAATGTCTGTTCAGTAGTGATATAGATAAGTTTGCTGCAGAGAGTTATGAGGCGAATTTTAACGAAAAGCCTGTGGGAGATATTACTAAAGTTGATGAAAAAGATATTCCTGATTTTGATTTGCTTTTTGCGGGATTTCCATGCCAGGCATTTTCTATATGCGGCTTGCAGAAAGGATTTGCAGATAATACTAAGGGAACGCTTTTTTTTGACATTGCTCGTATAATAAAGGAGAAACAGCCAAATGCATTCGTCTTGGAAAATGTAAAAAATCTTGTCAGCCACGATGGAGGAAAAACTTTTAAAACGATTATTCATGTTTTAAGGGAAGAATTAGGATATTTTGTGGATTATAAAGTTTTAAATGCCCTTGATTTTGGGTTGCCGCAGAAACGTGAGAGAATTATCATAGTTGGTGCAAAGAAACCATTTGATATGGATTGGAAGTTTGATATTAAGAATGTAAAGACTTTGAAAGATATATTGGAAGATGAAGTAGACAAGAAGCATTATGCATCAGAGGAAATAGTAAGAAAGCGTAAGGAAATGCATACAGCAGAAACAACGCCGGCTATTTGGCACGAGAATAAATCAGGAAATATATCATCTTATCCATATAGCTGTGCATTAAGGGCAGGGGCAAGCTATAACTATTTGCTTGTTGATGGAGAACGGAGATTAACGCCGAGAGAAATGTTACGGTTGCAGGGTTTTCCTGATGAATTTAAAATTGCGGTGTCGGATGCTCAGACTAGGAAACAGGTGGGAAATGCAATTCCGGTTAGTATGGTGGCTAAAGTGATTGAAAAATTTATACCGTTGGTTTTTTAATGATGTATTTTGGAGAAAAGTGTGCTATACTGTAAAAACTGTGTGTTTGGAGGTATAGCACATGAACGGGCCAAGATTGAGGGCTGTTAATAAGGCAGTGGCACCTTTTGATTTGAATAGGTGTGTGGGGGCTGATTGGAAACCTTCTAATGTAGGGTTAGATGATGTTGTTTTGGACAATTGTTGTTGGGGTGCAAAAACAGTCTTCGCAGGTTCTAAAGACATTTCTAAGCAAAAAGTTGTCCGATTGGTAAGCGGAAGAAATTCACCTACGTTTAGTTTTGGCGTAGATAGAATTACCAGTGAAAATCCAAATGTTATCGGGAAAATGGTTTTGGATATTTGGAATGAGCGTGTATCAGCGGTAAGGCAGATATTTAAGTTTGTAAGAACAGTGATAATAGAAGAAATACCGATGGAAAAACTACATATTAAGGTGAAAAAGCCGGAATTAATTGATAAGGAAATTCTATTGAAGACAGTAAAGTTTGATAGCAGTTGGTATACAGTTGTAAAGTAATGTTATGTATCAGAGAAAATTCTTTGACTATCCATAGTATAGGTGTTAATCTGATTATAGAAAGGGTGCTACCGATAGACGGTTAGCCCGATATATAAGTGAAACAAAAATTGCCGCTTAGTTTATCAGATGCTGGCGGTTCAGCTTTTCTATGATATTCGTTGTATACATGATCCGGCGGATGTCATCCGGAAACTGGAAGAAGGAACTGACATCTTCCCAGTTGCTTTCCCAGTTGCCGATCGCGTAAGGGTATTTTATTCCCCATGTTTCTTTTATGTTTTCCAGTTCTGAGAGGGCTGACGTTTCGTTTGGGGCATTGTAGACTGACTTAAAGTCGGAGGCAGACTTTTTCAGGTCTTTGTAACTCACATATTTGAAGGAGTTGCGGAGCATGTGGATGACACACCCTGTACCTCTGCTTCCGGGAGTACTGCCTGTATGGCCTCCTTAAATCCAGGCAGGCCGTCCACACAGAAGAACAGGATATCTTTCACACCCCGGTTATGCAGGTCATTTAACATTCCCAGCCAGAACTTGCTTGTCTCATTCGCCCCTACAGTAATACTCAGCATTTCCTTGTAACCGTCTGCCGTAACACCCAGGACCACGTAGGCCGCCCGGCTTACGAGCCGCTCTTCTTCCCGGACTTCGTAATGGATGCAGTCCATGAAGGCGAACGGGTATACCGGGTTCAGGGGACGGGACTGCCATTCTTTTACCTGCGGGAGGATCTTATCTGTGATCTTGCTGACCATCTTCGCAGACAGATCGATGCCATACAGGCCGTTCAGCTGGTCGTGGATGTCCCTGGCGCTCATACCGCGGGCATAGAGGGAGATTGCCTTGTCCTCAATGCCGGATATGTCCCGTTGGTATTTGGAAATCAGTTTTGGTTCAAATTCCCCGTTTCGGTCCTTTGGCACATCAATCTGGAATTCCCCATACTGGCTCTTTAGCTTTTTGGGGGGAATGCTCGTTGCGTTTGTTATCTGTCTGTAGATCACCCTTACAGTTTTTCTCATAGCCAAGGGTGGCATCAAGTTCTGCCTCCATGAGTTCCTGCAGGATGTCCTTGAAACCCGCAACCTATAGGATAGCGTGTTGCCGAAGCTGAAAACACAGCTTGCCGAAACAACAGGGACTTTCAAGGGAAAGGAGCGAAAATCCTTTACCGAGCAGATACAGCAGACGGAAAAGGAAGTCTCCGAAAGACTGGGTAAACTGCCCGACATACTGAAAGAGGACGGTTATCCAGATGTGCAGGCGTTTATGGCGACCTACCGAGAAGCCGAAGCCGTTGTTGAACAATATAACCGCAGCCTTGCCGAGTGGGAGCGACAGATTAAGGAAAAGAGAAGACCGCCAAAACTGCCCGAAAGGGAAAGCGTCAGAAACAGGCTCAGACAGTTGCAGGAGCAGGGCAGACAGCAGCCGCACAGAAAGGAATCCTTTGACAGAGACAGCCGATAGGCACAGAAAACGACACCGCAGGGCAACCTGCCTTGCGGTCTTACATATAGTAAGAATATTAAGAAAGTCTCCTGTGAGACGAAAAATCTTGTAGGAGACTTCATATCTTATGTTTTCAGAGTAACTTTAATAATTTCACCAGTTTTATTTTGATACCCAAATTATAAACATGTATTTAATCATTTCTATATTTTTTCCTTAACTTTCGCAATTTCAAACCACAATAAACAATCAGATAAATATATAGCAGGGTCAGGATTGCAAAGAACACGGTGAACACGGTTGTAAATGGGTCATTGGTTTCCATGCTTCTTATAAAATTCGGAAGAACGCAGCATAGAAAGATTATTAAAATTGGAAGAAAACGAGTTTTTACCACATGGTCGATCATATCTATTCTTGATTCATTATCGGAAAATATTTCGCCATCACGCTCGGAATCCATCTCTGTTGACGGTTTACGAAAATACAGCCATCCAACACAACGACCAATAAATTCCCAACCGTAATCTCTAAAAATTTGGAAATAGTCACTGGTTTCCGAATTGTTTTTATAATCCAGTCGGTATGCTACTTCCGCTGGCGTACACTTTTCGAAAATAAAGAAACAAGGGGGAATCATTTTTACCAGTCTCCAGCCATTCATATGCTGATTATGCAACCAAATTTCTTCCTCTTCATAATCTACAATAGTAAAAAAGCGTATTACAGTTTTTTTGTTATTCATGTATTTCTTCTCCTTTGCTGTTCTTATACAATCGCTCTATACGTTTAATCTCAAGATGTAAGATTTCTTTTCCGAGTTCGGTAATTTGATAAAGTTTTCTTTTTTCATCCTCTCTCTCAAAAACAATTAAGCCATCTTTTTCCATTTTAGAAAGCGTTCCGTACATTGTTCCGGCGCTAATGATTAACTCTCCGCCCGTCATTTGCCTGACCTGCTGACTAATTCCGTAGCCATGCTGAGGTTGTTGGAGACAGAATAAAATGTAAAAGCCGCTTTCTGTCATAGGTACATAAATTCTTTTTATTTTACTATTCATAGGCATCCTCACTATTCCGCTTCAATATATCGAGCCTCTATGTATAGTATATCGAGCCTCGATGTAGTTGCCAAGAATTTTTTGAAATAGAGGCGGCAGAGACCTCATATTTTTGGTGGTAAATGGAAAGCGGAAGTGGTATAATCAAACTCACAGATTGGAATTGCAGAGGTGTCATATAGATGTAAGCTAACAAAAATATGGTCTATTTACTTCCTATCCGTTGTGTGATTTTTGTTTTGATATTTCTATGCGGAGCAGAAATTACGAAACAAAAAGTAGAAGACATTAGTAATTGGTGGTCGGTTGCAGCAAGTATAGTGAATATTGCGGTAGTATGGATGCTCTGTGTTTGGGCAAAGAAAAATAACAGTAATTTTGGGGAATTGATTAATTATCAAAAAGGAAAAACTAAGGCTAAACAAATCGTCGTTATTTCGGTTTTGGTTTTAGTGGTTGGAATGGCAGGGATGTATGTCGCAGGATATGTTTGCTATGGGATTATCCCATATGCGGCTCCCATGATGATTGCGTCTATACCGGTATGGTTAGCGGTAATTAATGTTGTGGTGCTGCCGATAACGACTGCGTTGGCGGAGGACGGATTATATATAGGATGCGGGGTTAATCAGATTGAAAATAAGGTTTTAGCGGTAACGATCCCTGCATTCTTTTTTGCCTTACAGCATAGTTTTATTCCTACGTTATTTGACTTGAGATATATCATTTACCGTTTTATTTCTTTTTTGCCGCTGACATTGATTCTATGCTGGTATTACTCTAAGAAAAGAAATCCATTACCCATATTGGTAGGCCATGCGATTATTGATGTGGCTACAGCCATGCAGATTTTGGCGTCATCGGCCGTCCCGGGTTTTTATGAAACGATCCTGTGAAAATAATCACCCGGCAGTGAGGAGGCAAAAATGAAATTCCAGATAATCGCCATTACCATTTTATTATCTTTTTATGGCTGCTATTTTGCTAAGATGTTTGAACAACGCAAAAAGGGGATAGAGACGAACCAACTCGGCAGAGGAAAAGCGGGGGCTGCGAAGTGGATTGAAATGACGATGAAGGTTGCGGCTTATATAGTTCCCATTGCAGAGATAATGAGTATTGTTTTTAATGTAAATTCTGTTTCGCTGCCGGTGAGGGTTAGCGGCGCAGCTGTCGGTACACTTGGCGTGGCTGTATTTATAACTTCGGTCCTTACTATGCGGGACAGCTGGAGGGCAGGCGTATCTAAGACAGATAAGACAGAGCTTGTCACCAAAGGAATTTATCAGTTTAGCCGTAATCCGGCATTTTTAGGCTTTGACCTTTTGTATATCGGGATTGTGATGATGTTCTTTCACTGGCCGTTGCTCATAGTTTCCGTATTTGCGATACTCATCTTCCATCTGCAGATTGTGAATGTGGAAGAGAGGTTCTTGCTGGAAGCTTTTGGCGATGAGTATCTATGTTACAAGAAGAAAGTCTGTCGGTATTTTGGCAGAAAGATAGGGCGATAGTACTTATGGGTAGGTAAAAGGTTGAATGTAATTAAAAACAGCGCATAAGAGAGGGAGAGGCAAGGATGGGGATGGAGATACTTAAAGTAACAGGTCTGTTTTTGCTGGCAGTAATAATTGTTTTGGGCATTGCGGCTGCTGTATTTTGCTATAATAACCTTCATTGGTGGGAAAAGGATATGAAGAAAATAGAGAAATTAGGGGTCTGGGAAAAACAGGTCGCGCTGCCTGGCGGGCGGATTATCAATTATGGTGAAATGGGCGGCAATGGGCCCGCCCTGTTATTGATTCATTATATTACCTGGACGTGAATGGAGATGACCTGATTTGGTTTGCCGACCATGCCATTAAGGAGGAAACCGTAGTTTGCGGGTATTCCAACGGGGCGTTAACGGCAGCTTATATGGCAGCGTATGGCGGTGATTTCATAAAAGGGTGTGTGTTAGAAGATCCGCCGGTATTTTCCGCTCAAGGTGAGAACTGGGAAAACAGTTTCGCATATTTGGATGCTTACCAGCCGCTGCATAATTATATCTCTGAGGAGCAAGATGAATGCTGGCCGGCGTATTATCTGCGTCATTGCTACTGGGGATGGCTATTTATGAAAGACGCCATGCCTGGAATTGCCGGTTATGCGCAAAAGTATAGCCAAAAGCATCCGGGGGAAGAGGTGAAGATTTTCTTTATGCCCAAGGCAGCAACCAGCACATTTCATTATGTAAACCAATATGATATGTTGTGTGGGGAGCGTTTTTATGACTTGACCTGGAATCATGGCATTACCCATGAACAGATTCTTTCTGATATAAAAATTCCATGTTTTTATCTTCATGCAACGGAACAAGTCGCAGAAGATGGCGTATATCTGTGCGCGCGGCGTCCAAAGAGCAGGCGGACAGGGCGGCCGCGCTGATTGGAGACAACTGTAAGTTGCTAGAGACGAGGACGAGCAATCATGCAATCCATAACGTACATAAAGAAATGTATCTGGATGCTGTTAACATTCTGTTGACAGTAGAGAAGATGCAAAATGGAAGTTAAGTGTAAACGGATAAACACAGTTATGGATGAAGTAGGGAGGATGTAAAATGGAAGCAAATATGGTTGGTTTTATCGTATGGTGCATCGTGGGAAGCATGTTTCTCTGTCTGGCGGTATATTCCTGGTTTGCCAGGAAGCCAGTGGGATTTTGGGCAAATACAAAAATACCTGAGGTCACGGACGTAAAAAAATATAACCAGGCGTTATCCATACTGTTTTGTCTTTTTGGCATCGTGCTGATTGCTTTGGGCCTCCCGCTGCTTGTCGGTGAAGATTCTGCATGGGTGCTGCTCTCTGTCGTGGGAGTCATGCTGGAGAGCATTGCCGCGATGGCAGTGTATACGCTTGTAATCGAGAAAAAGTATAAGGGAGGGAAGCAGTAGTTTTCGGAAAATAGAAGATGGCTTGATGCTGTTGCCCTTTCTGGTGAGGTATGATAAAATTCTTCTAACTGATAAATTGTTTATATGTACGGAGGGATTTTTATGAAAACAACAATCTTACGCAGGCTGGGGGCAGTCCTGCTGTCAGCGGCTTTATGCGTCACTTTCGTTCCTACTGGCATGGCACAGGCCAAAGACGCGCCTCCGGGGGTGTCGCGTGTAATGGTTCATGACCCGTCAATTTTAAAGGCGGACGGTACCTATTATCTGTTCGGTTCTCATTTGGCCGATGCCAAGTCCACGGACTTGATGGACTGGACGCAGATGAACTTTGATTGGAACTGGCGGGAGGGAGACAGCTGGAAGAATGATTCTGTATATGGGGAGATTCTGAAGAACCTTGCGGAGCCGTTTTCCTGGGCCGGTTATGATGATGGGGACTGCAAGGACGGCGGCATTGGCGTTTGGGCGCCGGATGCGATATATAACCCGGAGTATGTATGGGATGACCAAAGCAAGGGCGCATATATGCTCTATTACTGCACGACTTCCAGCTGGAAGCGTTCTTGTATCGGCTATGCCGTCTCCAAAACGGCGGAGGGGCCTTATAAGCATGTGGATACGGTCATTTATTCCGGTTTCTCGAAAACAAAAGGGGTAGATCCCGGGTTAAATGGCGGAAAGAGCGACAGGGATACGAAGTGGGACAACGATTACCTGAACCTAAAGGAACTGATTGCAGACGGTACGCTTACGGGCATTAGCGATAAATGGTTTACATCCAACGGTGACTGGAATGAGAAATATGCGCCTAATGCCATCGATCCGACCATATTCTTCGGCAAAGATGGCAAGATGTATATGTGTTATGGATCGTGGTCTGGCGGCCTTTTTATTCTGGAGTTGGACAAGGCTACCGGGGCAGTGAAATATCCAGGGGCAGATGGCACGGAAAACACGTCCGGCAATTTCACGGACCGCTATTTCGGAACGCACATTGCCGGAGGGAACCACCAGTCCGGGGAAGGCTGCTATATCCTTTATGACGCAGAGAGCGGTTATTATTATATGTATGAGACCTATGGGTATCTTCATGCCGAGGGCGGCTACAATATGCGCCTGTTCCGTTCTGAAAATGTTTATGGCCCATATTTGGATGCAGCTGGCAACAATGCCAAGGACAGCAGCAAAGACAATGACCGCTATGGAATCAAGCTTATCGGCAACTACAAATTCCCGGGCCAGCCGGGATACCGTGCTGCCGGGCATAATTCGGCATTGATAGATGACGATGGGCAGCGTTACCTTTTCCATCACCAGCGTTTTGAATCATCCGGGGGGCACCAGGTGCGTGTCCGTCAGCAATTCCTGAATGAGGACATGTGGCCGGTGAATGCGGTTTATGAGTACCAAGGGGAAGAAATCGCACATTATGAGGATTATGAAGTTGTGGGAAGTTATGACCTGATCAATCACGGCACGGTAACAGATGGCAACATGATTAATGCAGAAAGCCTGTTCCTATATGAGGACGGCACGGTTGGCGGTGCGATGTCAGGTACCTGGCAGAAGACGTCTGCTGCGGGCAAGGCTTACGATTATATCACATTGAAGCTGGATGGCACGGAGTATAAGGGCTTCTTCTTTAAACAGTATAATGAAGATGAGACGCCGCAGAAAGTCATGACGTTTTCTGCCATCGGCAGCAATAACGCTTGTCTATGGGGAAGCCAGGCGACGTCACGTAAGCCTCTCAAGGAAGCTTTGGTTTATGGGTTTAACTTTGAGAAAGGCGCATCCTCCGGCAGCGTTGCTCCGGTAAAGCACTCTGCAAAGAGCGATAAGGCGGCCCTGGTAGGGGATGCTGAGCTTGTGGCTGATGCTGAGCGAGGGAATGTGCTGCATGTGCAGAATGATGAGAACGCGTTGCTTTCCAATTATCTGCGCCTGCCTGCCAACGTGTTTTCGGAAGTGACGGAGGATGGCTTTACGGTCAGTATGTGGGTAAATGCCGGGGCAGATACCTCAGAGAAGAGCGCGCTGTTTGAGGCAAACACCAGCGAGGGGAAAGTCACGCCGCCAATGACCCGCATCAGTGCAGGGCTGGCCGCTGAGATAAACGCCAATGCTCAGGCAAAGACGGAAGGCTTGACGCTTAAGCGGCAGGAGTGGCATCATATAGCCTATTCCGTGAATCCGCAGGGCATGAAGCTGTATGTCGACGGCAAGTTATCCTCTGCCCTTTCGGCAGACCTTAGCAGATGTTTTGACGTATCCCAGGATCAATGCATCCGGAAGGCGTCAAATGTAAGCCTGGGTTCTGGGCTGATTTATGGGACGGAGGACGTGCGGGATGTAAAATATGACGATGTGGCAATTTACAATGTAGCTCTTTCGGACAGCCAGGTTGAGGAAATCTATGCCACAGATACTTTGAAAGAAACACCGGACCCGGAACCAGAGACGCAGATAATTACGGCAAAGGCTGTGGTTGAGAAGACGTTCGGAGACAAGCCGTTCGTTCTGGGGGCTAAGCTGAAAAAGGGGAACGGCACGTTGAGTTTTGTTTCAAGCGCGCCTAAAGTTGCAGCAGTTGACCGTAAAACCGGAAAGGTTACGATTAAGAATACCGGAATAGCGAAAATCACGGTGACGGCTTCTAAGACCGCAGAATTTAAGAAACAGACAAAGACGGTGACCGTGAAGGTTGCGCCAAAGAAGACGGCTTTGTCTTCCGTCAAAAGCAAATCTGCCGGGAAAGCTGTCCTGACATGGAAAGCGGCTTCCAAAGCAAGCGGATACCGTATCCAGTATGCTGCGAACGCGAAGTTCAAGTCTGCGCATACGGTGCTGGTTTCGAAGGCTTCCGCGAAGACAAAGACGATTAGCAAATTAAAGAGCAAGAAGATATATTATTTTAGGATTCAGCCGTACAAGAAAGTTGGGGACGTCAAAGTCTTTGGCGCTTACAGCAAAGAAAAACATGTTAAGATAAAGTAGGTATAGGGAAAGACGGCTGTGTAACGGCAGAAAGAAACCTGGTACAGATGGAAGGGAAACATAAATGACGAAGGAAGAACTGGCGTTGGAAATTGTGGAACGTCTGAAACAGGAATATCCGAAAGCAGACTGCACATTGGATTATAATGAAGCATGGAAGCTTTTAGTCAGCGTGCGTTTAGCGGCACAGTGTACGGATGCCCGGGTCAATGTCATCGTGGAAGAGCTTTATCGGGTATACCCCGATGTGGAATCCCTGGCAGAGGCTCCGGTGGAGGAGATTGAGAAGATTGTCAAGCCATGCGGGTTGGGAAAGAGCAAGGCGCGGGATATCAGCGCGTGTATGAAGATTTTGCATGAACAGTACGATGGGAATGTCCCTGATGACTTTGACGCCCTGCTCAGGCTGCCTGGGGTGGGCAGGAAGAGCGCCAACCTGATTATGGGCGATGTATTCCATAAACCGGCAATCGTCACAGATACGCATTGTATCCGTCTGGTAAACCGAATGGGGTTGGTAGACAGCATCAAGGAACCGAAGAAGGTAGAGATGGCATTGTGGAAGCTGATTCCCCCGGAAGAGGGCAGCGATTTCTGCCACCGCCTGGTGAACCATGGCCGGGAGGTGTGTACGGCGCGGACAAAGCCCTATTGCCAGAGATGTTGTCTCAGTGATATCTGTGCAAAAAATGGAGTAGAATAAAAAATGATTTTATATTAGAAAAGAGGAAACAAAATGGCAGTAATCAGACCTTTTTCAGCAATCAGGCCGAGCGAAGAGAAAGCAGGCAAAATCGCCGCGCTTCCCTATGACGTGTACAACCGCCAGGAGGCAAAAGAAGCAGTGGCGGGCAATCCGTATAGTTTTCTGAGAATTGACCGGGCAGAGACCCAGTTTGATGATAGCGTGGACACATATGCGCCCGAAGTCTATCAGAAAGCCCATGACATCCTTTGGGGAATGGTGGAGGACGGTTCATTTATCAAAGAAGAGAAGGATTGTTACTATATATATGAGCTTACGATGGACGGCAGGACGCAGACAGGCATCGCAGCCTGTGCCTCTATCGACGATTATGAGCAGGGCGTGATCAAAAAGCATGAAAATACCAGGGCAGAGAAAGAGCAGGACAGGATTAACCATGTCAATACATGCAATGCCCAGACAGGCCCGATTTTCCTTGCCTACCGTGCCAATGCCTCAATCAATGCAGTAGTGGGGGCGGTGAAACAGGGGGAGGCCCTTTATGACTTCCAGTCAGAGGATGGGATTCGCCATCGGGTATGGGTGATTTCTGACGAAGCGCAGATCCATATGGTAGAGGAGGCATTTGCGTCTATTGGTGAGATTTATATTGCGGATGGGCATCACCGGGCGGCTTCAGCAGTCAAAGTGGGGCAGGAACGGAGAAAAGGGCATCCGGGATATAGCGGGGAAGAGGAATTCAATTATTTTCTGTCTGTGCTGTTCCCGGATGAGCAGTTAATGATTATGGATTATAACCGTGTGGTCAAAGACCTGAATGGAATGTCTGCCAAAGACTTTCTGGCAAAGGTGTCCCAGCTGTTTGACGTAAAGCCTGCAGGCACAGGGCAAGTAAAGCCAGATAAGAAAGGCTGTATTTCCATGTATCTGGCAGGGAAATGGTATGTCTGCAGAATTCCCAAAGAGGAAATCCCGGATCATCCGGTGCAGGGATTGGACGTATCCGTGTTGCAGGAGCGGCTGCTGTCGCCTGTCCTTGGCATTGAAGATCCGAAAACGGACAACCGAATTGATTTTGTGGGCGGCATCCGTGGACTGGGAGAATTGGAACGGCGTTGCCAGACGGATTGTGCGGTGGCTTTTGCCATGTACCCGACTTCTATCCGGGAATTGTTTGCAGTGGCGGACGCCGGTCTGCTGATGCCGCCCAAATCGACCTGGTTTGAGCCGAAGCTAAGAAGTGGGATATTTATTCATGCCCTGGAGTCCTGAGGTTTACCGTAAAATATTAAATATTGCAGTATAACATTAATTTTTTGTAGTATAATATCCATGTTTTTGTTATAATTATGTCAAGCGTTACTTTTGAAGAGCATGAAGTTGATGCTGAGCATTGCAAGACGGAAGGAAGTACGAGGTGGAAAAATGGAGAAGAGACAGACCATAAGAGCTGGAATTATGACAAAAACTTTAGCTGTAGCATTGGGGCCGTTAATTTTGCTTGCCGTGCTGAGCGCATTTTTTTCTGCACAGGTCATCCGGACCGGTATGCAGGATGAGGCCATCAAGCGTTTGGAAGATATTGTGAGCGGCGTGAATAATTCCCTTGATGCGCTGGGAGAAGGGGATTACCGTCTGGATGGAGAGACTGTGTATAAGGGGGAAATCAATGTTTCGGAGAAACTGCCTTATTTTGAACGGTTTGCGGCTTCGTCCGGCATCGATATCACACTGTTTTACGGTGATACCCGCAGGGTGACGACACTGGTGGACAGTGAAACCGGCGAACGCATGGTGGGAACCCAGGCGGCAGACAAGGTGGTTGCCAAGGTCTTGGAAGGCGGGCAGTCGTATGTTGACAAGAAACTACAGCTGAACGGGCAGGCATATTTCTGCTGTTACATGCCGCTGGCAAACGCGGATGGCAGCATTGTAGGGATGATTTTCGCCGGGGAACCGAGCAGCGGGATTGAGGTTTATATCCATAATGAAGTCATTCAAGTCACGTTTCTCAACGTTGCGGTTATCCTGTTTGGCGGATTCCTCATCATTCTTTTTTCCCGGGCGTTGTCTAATGCAATCCGTAAAGAGGAGGGCGTACTCAGGGAGCTTGCGCAGGGCAATCTTGATATCCGGGTAGATGACAAGCTGAAAGAGCGCAAGGATGAGCTGGGCAGCATTGCCGTTGCGCTTGACAATCTGATTTCTGAGCTGTCACGGATTCTCAGCCATCTGCAAAATTCTTCTGACGAGCTTCTGAAATCCGGGCAGTCGTTGGATGAGATGGCGGAGCGCGTCAATGCCAATGCGGCTGAGATTGGCAAGGCGGTAGAGGATATTTCTCAGGGAGCCGTTTCGCAGGCAGAAGAAATAGAAAATGCTTCTGGTAAGATTGTAGATATGGGGTCTATGATTGAGCATATCGTGGGCGGCGTGGACAAGCTGAATTCCACTTCTGTTACCATGAAGCAGGCTGGGGATAATTCCGCTCAGATCATGCAGGAACTGGTGGAGTCCACGAATAAGACGACAGAGGCAATGCATAAGATTGGGGAGCAGATTTATGCGACCAATGAATCAGCACAGAAAATCCGTGAGGCGGTAGATTTTATCTCTTCTATCGCCAGCCAGACGTCGCTGCTGTCTCTCAATGCCAGCATCGAGGCTGCGCGGGCCGGAGAATTCGGCAAGGGATTTGCGGTAGTTGCGTCTGAAATCCAGAAGCTTGCGGACGAGTCCAGCCGTTCCGCGCAGACAATTACGGATATTATTAATTCTCTGGTGGCGGAGTCGGATCTGACCGTTGAAATCATGAAAGAAGTCGGTGAGATTGTCGTAGCGCAGAGGAAGAAGATTGAGGATACCCAAAGCCATTTTGTAGATGTGACAGAGGGAATCAACAGTTCGAGGGAAGATACTACCATGATAGAGGAGCGCACCCATGTATGTGATGAATCCAGGAAGACCGTGGTGGATGTGATTGCCAATCTTTCGGCTATTTCGGAAGAGAATGCGGCCTCCGCGCAGGAGACCACGGCGTCTATGGAGGAATTGGGCGCGACTATCAACCTTCTGGCAGAGGCGGCCAACAGCCTGAAAGGCCTGTCTGACCAGATGAATGATGAGATAAAGTTCTTTAAGTTATAAAGATAGATTTGGGAAGGTGTCAAGTCAGATGTTAAAAGTGTTTCTGGTAGAAGACGAGAGCAGCGTCAGGGAGAATCTGCGCGACAACATTATGTGGCAGCAGTATGGTTACCAATTTGCCGGCGAGGCAAGCGATGGGGAGATGGCGCTCCCTCTGATACGAAAAATACGACCAGATGTGCTGATTACGGATATTAATATGCCGTTTATGGACGGCCTGGCGCTTGCTGGAATAGCGAAACAGGAGTTTCCGCAGATAAAAATTATCATTATCAGCGCGCATAATGATTTTGAATATGCGCAGAGGGCAATCCGCGCCGGTGTGGAGCGGTATCTGCTGAAACCCATTTCCCGTTCTGTCTTGCAGAAGGCTCTGCAGGAGATTCGCGAGAAGATTGAGGGGGAACGGGAGCAAGAGTATTATCGTGAGAAATATCGGGAAGACATGCTGGAGTACGAGCAGTTTTCCAGGAGGATTTTTTTTGAAAAAGTGTTTGAGGGCAATCTTTCTGTGCAGGAGATTTATGAGGAGGCGCAGAAATTTTCCCTGGAAATGGACGCAGCCAGCTATAATCTTGCCATGGTCAGCCTGAGGGAAAAGAGGGATATGGAGGAGCATTCTAAGGAAACCCGGCTGCTTGCAAGCAAGCGGGAGGAGCTGACAAGGTATTTTCAGCGTTATCCGGAATATCTGATGTTCCGGTGGAACATCAATTCATACGGGATTTTGATTAAAGGTGAAGAGGAACAGATGGAGGAACTCAAAAACAAATGCCGTGAGGCAATCATTCGTATCTGTTCCGGGTATGATTCTGAAATTGAATGGTGCTGTGCCATTGGGGAGCCAGTGCAAAGGCTGAGCATGCTGCCTCAGGTTTACAGCAAGGTGAACCATATGATGTCGTACCGTTTCCTCAAGCCGGGCCAGCATATCCTGACAATGGAGACGACAAGCTTCAGTTCCAAGGAGGAGAGCAAGGAGTCCCTTGAGGAGGTGGATATTGCCAAGGCCGATCCCGAACTCATCAAGAATTTCCTGGCGCATGGGCAGGAAGATGAAGTGGAGGATTTTGTGGATGGTTATCTGGAAAGCCAGAAACAGGCATTGAAATCAAAGATGTTTCGCGACTACCTGATGCTCAGTATCCGCTTTACGACGATTGCGTTTGTGGAAAAGCTGGGATATAGCCAGGAAGATTTGCTGGAGAATACTTATACGGATAAGGTGCAGATTCTCAGCCTAAATGTAGAAGATATGAGATTTTACATGCAAGAGCTTCTGCACAGGGCGATTAAGCTGGGTGACCGGGTGATTGAGAGCCAAAGTAAGAAATTGATTAAACGTGCAATCCTTTATATAGAAAAGAATTATGCGAAGGATTCTATCTCATTAAATGAAGTCGCCGGCGCCGTGGAGGTCAGCGCCAATTATTTCAGTACCGTTTTCCGGCAGGAGACGGGAATGACATTCACGGAGTATGTGACAAAGAAACGTATGGATAAGGCAAAGCAGCTGCTGCGGCAGACGGAACGGCCGTCCGGTGACATTGCCGCCGAGGTCGGGTTCAAGGATTCGCACTATTTCAGCTTTGTGTTCAAGAAAACCCAGGGATGTACGCCCCGGGAATACCGAAGCGGCGTTCGGATCTGATAAACAGCGATGTTCCCTGGTACAACGCACTAGCCGTTATAGGGTGCGTCGCTGTTTTTCTGTATCAGGCTCCAGGGGAGTTCCTCAGAAGAAACAGATTCTCCCTGAATCATTTTCAGCAGCGCGGTTGCGGCGGCAGTTCCAGGTTCCCGTTCATGGGCCAAGGTCGTAATGTGTACGGCGTTCAGGTCGCTCATGTAGCTATTGTCGAAAGAGACTACCGTAATATCATCCGGAACCCGGATGTCAGCATAGTCCAGTTCCCGGATAAGCCAATAGGCAATCTCGTCATTCTGGCAGATGACAGCGGAATACAGTCCTTTGTTGCGCCTTAGAAGATCTGCAAGGAAGCTGGTGTCTGATTTTAATTCCAGAGCTTCTTGGTTTGCCGCGGTATACCAGACAATCAGGTCTTCCGGGAGGGGGATGCCGAAGTCCCGCATTGCAGACGCGTAGCCGTGGTAACGTTCCAGGCCCCGCCGGTCGTCTAACTGAAAAGCTCCGGCTATCCGCGTGTGTCCCAGCTGGATCAAATGCTTTGCCAGAAGGTATCCGCCATAGTAATTATCATCCTTGATGCAGACGCTGCCGGTAAGGGCCGGGTAGCCTGTGCCTGCGAAGAGGAGGGACACCCCCTTGGCCATTAGGAGTTCATATAGGTCCAGGTTGGGGTTCGGCAGCGCTGTACAGCTTCCTTCCGCGATTATGCCCCGGATGGAAGCTGTTTTTAATTCTTCCAGGATTTTCCGCTCTTCTGATATTCTGGAATGGGTGGAGTAGACGCTGGTAGAATATCCTTTTGCCCCCAGCACGGATTTTACGTTAGCCAGGAAAGCCGGGGTGGTATACTCCTCGGCATGGTTGACGATGACGGCGATGGTATTCTGCATCGCGCCGAGCCCGGTGGAATAGGAGCCGCTTCCACGCCGTTTTTCAATTAGCCCTTCTTCGGTCAGCAGACGCAGCGCCGTCCGTACGGTCTGACGGCTCATATGGTACTGCTCGCACAGTTGGTTTTCTGAGGGAAGCTTGTATACGCCTTCGCTGTCTGTGTTCTGTAAGATGGATTCCCGCAATAAGTTTGCAAGGCGGATGTATTTTGCTGACATGGCTTTTCTCCTTTCTGCTGTATTAACCTTATTTTACTATATCCTGGCAAAAATGTCATGGGAAGGTTATGTCTGCAATATAATTAAAATCTTGAGTTCCCCATTTTTTAAATCAGCCAACATTTTAGTACCAAAAGGGGGGCCGTTGTACGAATATAAATTACAAGGTATAGATTTGATTAAAGAGTTTCCGTTGCAAAGCAATGCAAGCAACATGCACAAATAGTGTCTGGAAAGCAATATCGTAAAAAAATATCAGAAAATATGTATATTTATGAAATTTTATATCTTTCCAAGAATCGTACTCGTAAAAAAATGAATAAAAAATGAACGAATTATGTACAATGCTTGTCTGGTGACAAAAAGTTACAAAAAGGATTGCACGGATTTTTGGAATACCTTGGTAAAAATTGTGGGTATAATTTTCAAATAAATGGAAAAGTTTAAAAAAATACAGTATAAAAACAAACTTATGAAAAAATATACGAGAAATGAAAGCATACTTGTATTTATATAAAAATAATATACCATAACTTGTATTGGATATTGCGACAAATATGAAAAAGACATGGTTCGGCTTATTGACGATTGCGTACAAAAAACTTAAAATAAAACCACCAACGGCGAAATGCTGGAAACGGTAGGTTGCCGAAAACAAAAAAGGGAGGACATGTAAAATGTTAAAGAAGAAAGTAGCAATGTTACTTGCAGCAGCTATGGTTGCAGCAACAGTAGTAGGTTGTGGCGGCGGAGAGGAGAAGACAGACGCTCCGGCAGATGGCGCAACAACAGACGCTCCGGCAGACGATGCAGCATCGGATGACGCAGCAGACGACGCAGCAGCAGATGATGCAGCAGACGACGCAGCAGACGACGCAGCAGCAGATGACGCAGCAGACGACACAGCAGACGCAAAGCCAAGCGGCGATGGAGAGCTGATTAAAGTTGGTGTTATCAACAACGACCCGAACGAGTCTGGATATCGTACCGCTAACGACAAAGACCTTCAGGCTATGTTCTGCGAAGCTAACGGATATGACGCTGATTTCCAGTACAGCAAGAAAAATGACGAGCAGATTACTTATGCACAGAACATGCTTGCAGAAGGTATTGATTACCTCCTCATCTCTGCAGCTGATACAGCTGGTTGGGATTCCGTTCTTCAGGATGCTCAGGCACAGGGAACTTCCGTTATCTTATTCGACCGTGTAATCGATGCAGATGAGAGCCTTTATGCAGCTTCCATCGTATCCGACATGGAGCAGGAAGGTAAAACGGCTGTTGACTGGTTAGCAGAGCAGGGATTAGACGAGTATAACATCATCCATATCCAGGGCCAGATGGGTACGGCTGCTCAGCAGGGACGTACCAAAGCTCTCGACGAGAAGGTAGCAGCTGAGGATAACTGGAAACTCGTTGTACAGCAGACAGGAGACTGGAATGCTGACAATGCTAAGCAGGTAGTTCAGTCCGTTATCGACTCTGGCGAGAAGTTCAACGTAATCTATGCTGAGAACGATGATATGGCTAAGGGCGCTGTGGCAGCTCTTGACGCAGCTAATATTTCTCATGGTGTTGACAAAGAAGTAATCATCATGGGCTTTGATACCAACAAGTGGGCGTTGGAAGAACTTCTCAAAGGCAACTGGAACTATGATGGACAGTGTAACCCATTCCAGGCTAAGTATATCGACGATGTAATCAAGTCTCTTGAGAACGGCGAGGAAATTGCAGAGAAGACCATCGTTATGGATGAAATAGGTCTTGATGCTAAGACCATCACTCAGGAACAGGTTGATGAGTTCGGAATCTAATCTGTAGGATAAACTAAGAATTAAGATAAAGTTATAATATAAAGCGCGGCGCAGCTAGGTCGAAGTCAAGTCTGCGTCGCGCTTTGTGTGAAAATTGGCACTTGACAGCGGAGTGGGAGAAGGAAAATTTAACACTTGACAGCGGAGTGGATGGTGTGAATGTAAGCATTTGCCAATAGAATGTGCAAGTGATTATATTAAAAAATATAGGAGGTGAACTCATAGGTGAAAGACAATATAGTATTACAGATGAAGAACATTCACAAAAGCTTTCCCGGAGTACGTGCCCTGCAAGGGGTGGATTTTACGTTGCGCAAAGGCGAGGTTCATGCACTGATGGGTGAGAATGGTGCCGGAAAATCTACTTTGATTAAGGTTCTTACTGGAGTTTACAGTAAGGATGAAGGAGATATTTTCCTGGATGGGAAACAAGGCCCGGTTGCCATCCATTCCCCGCAGGATGCGCAGAAGGTCGGCATCAGTACCGTGTATCAGGAGATTACGCTTTGCCCGAATCTTTCAGTTGCTGAGAACATGTTTATCGGTCGGACCAGCGGCATGGGACAGAATTGGAAAAAGGTAAACTCTGACACGGAGAAAATCCTCAAGTCTTTGGACATACCGGCAACAGCAACACAGCAGCTTGAGACCTGTTCTCTCGCGGTTCAGCAGATGATAGCGATTGCACGTGCAGTTGACATGGACTGTAAAGTGCTGATTCTGGATGAACCCACGTCTTCCCTGGATGAGCAGGAGGTTGAGAAGCTGTTTAAGCTTATGCGCGATTTGAGGTCGAGAGGCGTAGGTATTGTCTTCGTTACACATTTCCTTGATCAGGTATATGAAATCTGTGATCGGATTACGGTAATGCGTGACGGACAGTTGGTAGGCGAATTTGAGATTGAGAAACTTCCGCGTGTACAGCTCGTATCAAAGATGCTTGGCAAGGAATTGGATGATATGTCAGATATCAAGGGCGAGCAGAAGGCATACGAGCGCAAGGCGGGAACCGTTCCTGTCCTGGAGGCTCAGGGACGTGTCAGCGATGCCGGTATCAAGCCGTTTGATTTCCATATTGATAAAGGAGAAGTTAACGGATTTACCGGTCTGCTTGGTTCTGGCCGAAGTGAGTGCGTGCGTGCAATCTTTGCGGCAGACAGGGTGACTGGCGGAACGATTAAGATGAACGGCAAGCCCGTGAAGATTAACAAACCGCTGGATGCTATGAGGAATGGGATTGCGTACCTTCCTGAAGACCGAAAAGGGGATGGTATTGTTGGAGACCTTTCCGTACGTGAAAATATCATACTTGCCCAGCAGGTATTGAAAGGATTCTTTAAACCGTTCTCTAAGGCAAAACAGTATGAGATTGCTGATGAATACATCAAGCTTCTGAGTATTAAGACGGCTTCTGCCGATACGCCGATTAAATCTCTTTCCGGTGGTAATCAGCAGAAAGTAATACTTGCCCGGTGGCTGTTTACGCATCCGGAGTACCTGATTCTGGATGAGCCTACGCGTGGTATTGACGTCGGAACCAAAGTAGATATACAGAAATTAGTGCTTAAGCTTGCTTCGGAAGGAATGAGCGTAACGTTTATCTCTTCTGAGCTGGACGAGATGCTCCGTACCTGTTCCAGGCTTGTTGTCATGAGAGACAGAAAGGTGGTAGGAGAGCTTTCCGGAGAAGATTTGAATCAGAGCAAGGTTATGAGTACGATTGCCGGAGGTGACAAATAATAATGCAGAAAAATGAAGTGAAAAAATCAAATGAGAGTGCGTTGACGAAAATGGTCAGGCATCAGATGTTTATCCCGTTGCTTGCATTGGTTGTGCTTGCAGTCTTCAACCTGGTTATGGGGCCGGATTTCTTTAAAATCACAGTCGGACAGAACAGTGCGGGCAATATGGTTTTACAGGGGTATCTGATTTCTATTTTGAATGATGGTTCGGAACTTGCAATCCTTGCAATCGGCATGACCTTGGTTACTGCAGCTTCCGGCGGTCAGGACATTAGTGTGGGCGCGGCCGTAGCGATTGCCGGTAGTGTGCTGCTGCGTATATTGGGCGGCGGTAACTCACGTCCCGAGGAGCTTGCAGCTCCGATTATCGTAGCTTTCCTGGTAAGCTGTATTGTTGCAATGCTGTTTGGCGCTTTCAACGGCGTTCTGGTTGCTTATTTCAAGATACAGCCGATGATTGCAACGTTGATTTTGTATACGGCAGGACGTTCCATCGCGGCATGGATTAACAACAATGAACTTCCTGTCATCACAGATCCCAGCCTTGGTTATTACGGTGGGTATATCCCGGGGATTCCGATTCCGACGCCGTTCTTTATCGCGGCGTTCTGTGTTGCCATCATCTTCCTGGTGCTGAAGTTCACGAACCTTGGATTGTATACGCAGTCTGTTGGTATCAATGAGAATTCTGCTAAGTTGAACGGTCTGAATCCTCAGGTGATTAAAGTCATTACATATGTTATCATGGGATTATGTGTTGCAGTCGTTGGTCTGATTAAGGTCAGCCGTATCCAGACCATTAACTACTCCGTTATTGCAAAGGATATAGAGATGGATGCCATCCTTGCGGTTGCTCTGGGCGGAAACGCATTGAGCGGCGGTAAGTTCAACATGGCTGCTTCTATCTTTGGAGCTTATGTTATCCAGTTCCTCACTAGTACGCTTTATAGGTTTAAGGTATCTTCCGATGCCCTCCCGGCGTATAAAGCTGTCGTTGTAATCGTACTGGTAGTCATCAGTGCGCCGACAGTGAAAGAGTGGTTTGGTAATATGTCGAAGAAGTTCAAGGTTAAGGAGGTTGCTTAGTATGTCAAATAATAAAACAAAAGCGTCCGGTGGCTTTGCGGATAAATTTAATAATCTTACCGACACGAATCTGCTCCTTACGATTACCGTTGTAATCTTCTTCCTGATGTATATTGGCGCTATGATTTTCCAGGGGGGATTGTTCTTGAAGCCCCAGGGATTTTTCAACCTTTTGAACGCAAATGCTGCTTTGGTTGTCCTTGCCTGCGGGCTGAGCCTTGTTATGATTACCGGTGGAATTGATATCTCCGTCGGAGGCGTTACAGCTTTGGTCAGCATGTGCTGCGCAGTATACCTTGACAAAATGGGTGGTAATGTTTTCGTGTCAGTGCTGGTTGCATTGGCAATCGGCCTTGCATTCGGTGCGTTCCAGGGATTTTTGGTTGCGTATCTGGACATCCAGCCATTTATTATTACCCTGGCAGGTATGTTCTTTGCACGTGGTATGACGACCATTGTTAACACCAAGCCGTTTAATGTTGCGAACGAAGCGTTCAACAAACTGAAAATGGCCCGCGTAATTGTGCCGGGCATGGGATCTGCCAACAGAAAAGGCCAGTACATAGATGCTTACGTTGAGATTGGCGTGGTAGTGGCAATCCTTGTGGTAATCGTTATGTTCTGCCTGCTTAGATGGACGAAGCTTGGCCGAGCTTTCTATGCAGTCGGCGGTAACCGTCAGAGTGCATTGATGCTTGGTATCAATGTGAAGAGAACAAGGTTCCTTTCCCATCTGCTCTGCGGATTATTGGCAGGTATCGGCGGATATGTATATTTCCTCCATGTAGGTTCCGGTTCCCCGGCTCATGCGTCCGGCGCCGAGATGGATGCAATCGCGTCCTCAATTATCGGCGGTACGATGCTGACTGGTGGTGTAGGTAACATTGCAGGTACGTTCTTCGGTGTGCTTTCTCTTGGTACAATTCAGAATATCGTATCTTCTGCAGGTCTTGGAGAAGCATGGTGGATTGGTATCACGAGGGCAGCAATGCTCTGCCTGTTCCTGGTAATCCAGAGCGTGGTTATGGTACGTAAGAAAAAAGCATCCTAATTGTTTGGAAATAGTCTTTCTATGAGGTTGCATCGAACCCCCACACCTAGATAGTGTGGGGGTTTTCATCTTATTAGGAAAGACCTTGTCACGCTAAAGCGTGAAAGCATCTTATTATGGAATAAAAACAAGATTAATATAGTGTTGCTTTCTTATTGCATTCTGTGGGAAAATTTAGTACAATAGCAATATCTTTTAGGACTGTTGCACAAATATATTTACTCGTTTAAAAGGTCTTACCGTTTATGTTAGTGCGACAGCTCCTTTTAACAAATTATAAAGGAGGAATAGTATGAAAAGGAAACAGCTATTGAAAACAGGGCTTTCCGTGTTGCTGGCATCAGCTATGATGTTTACATCTGTGCCGGCAACCAGTCAGGCAGCAGAAGTTGAGCCGTTGGCAGGCAGTACGCCAATCCTGGACAGCGCGCTGGTCAATTATGACTTTGCACAGTACCAGGCCAATGCAGATGGCAATCTGGCAAATGGCGATACGGTGATAACGCTTGAGGGAAGCGGCACGAAGCCAGCCTTGACTCAGGATGAGAGAAGAGGGCAGGTATTGTCGTTTACATCTCAGCAGTATGAAAACAGGGCGGACGCGCTTCTGCCAGCTAATCCGTTTGCAGGGAAACCGGTAGACAATGGATTTACGCTCAATTTCTGGACGAAGACTACGGGGAAGGCAGAAGGAAGCCGATGCCTGGTTGATTTTGAAGTTGCCCCGGCGACTTCCGGCAGGGCAGGGACGTTTGCCGTAAACCAGAAGATGGTTTATTGGAACACTACGGATCAGAATGGGAAATACACTGATTTTAATATTGGAAATGTGGGCCTTGACCAACAGGTATGGAAAATGGTGACGGTAGCGGTAACTAAGACTGGCATCACATTCTATTCTGACGGCAAAAAGATTGCTCATGAGATTAGTGCTGGTGCAGAAGAATATGAGCTTATGATTAAGGATTTAGCGGGCGCCAGCGGGATTGCCAAACCCGAAGAGACAAATGTCCGTCTCGGAGCCAGCCTTGCTACATATTGGCATTGTGCGGCAGCATTACTGGACGATGTTTCCTTCTATGGCAAAGCTTTATCTGACGATGAAGTTGCACAGCTGTACAAAGAGACTGCGGTAGAGGCTCCGCTTGAGAGCGTGGCTATCACCGGCGATCAGACCGTGGATGAGGATAAGAGCATTCAGCTGAAAGTGGAACTGACGCCTGCAGATACTACAGATGACAAGACGGTAACTTGGAAATCCAGTGATGAGAGCATCCTGACTGTAGATGAAAATGGTAAGGTCTTTGGCGTAGCGGGCGGTAAAGCGAATGTAACGGCTACCGTAGCAGGTAAGGTATCCGCACCGTTTGAGATTACTGTAAATGCGGTAGACTTTACCCAGAGCCTGGAGCCAGGATATTATCTGACGGTATATTCCACAACGAAGGCTTTTTATGCAAGCGCAGGCAATCTGTCACAGGAAACGCAGAGTGTCTATATGGCAGTCAGCAAAGACGGACAGACGTTTGATGTGCTGAACAATAACGGCGGCGTGATTTTTGCCAAAGAAGGAAGTAAGCAGATTACAGCGCCGAAGGTTGTTAAGAGCGGCGAAAGTTTTCTCGTAGTTGCTCCCGATTCCACTGCTTCCAAGGGCTATCATAAATTTACATCTGCAGATGGCGTACATTATTATACAGAGACGTTGGAAGCTTCTGCAGCAGAGTATAATAACGTTGTTCCGTTGAAGAAATCGAAGTTCCCATTGATGTACAAGGGACAGAATATCCTGACCACGGATGATACGATTACTTTGGGCAATGCTTTGCAGCTGACCGAAGAGGAGTATACTTATATTGTCAATAAGCTGGGTACGGTAATAAATACCGGATTTGAGCCGCTGGCAGACGTAACCGTTGGGGCTGCGGACAATGTTTCAGATATTTTAAATGAGAAATGCCCAACCGTGAAAGCAACTTACAGTGATGGCTCTACCCAGGAATTCAAGGTAGACTGGGGGAACAGCGCAGCTGACGTGGATTTGACAAAGCCGGGAACATATACCATAAAAGGCGAGGTACTGCAGACGAAGTACCTGAATAATTTAAAGAAGATTAATGGCAGTACATTGCCGGAAGACGATCCGGAAAATGACAGCGCGACAGAACTTGACAATTATGACGAGGCAACGGGTCATGTATATTATGATAACACTAAGTTTGTCGAGGGCATGGCCGATCCTAATATCTTCTATGACGAGAAGACGGACTACTATTACATGACAGGCTCCTATTTCCCGGAGGAAAGCGACAAAGACCGTCTGCCGGGCGATAAGACAGAACAGTATGACCGCGTAGTTTTGAGAAAAGGAAAGACTTTGGAGGATCTCCAGGACAGAAGCAAGCAGGTGACCTTGTGGAAAGTAGGCAACCAGGGATTTGAGGACAGCGCAGGAAAAGAAGTAGCGAAGGGCGCGCGTTATATCTGGGCGCCGGAAATCCACCGTGTGGGCGATTACTGGGTAGTATATTTTACGGAGAGCCATGGCAGCTTGTTTGATATTTATTGCCATGCATTAGTTCTGGATGGTAATAAAGACCCATATGAGACGGCGCTGAAAGCCGCTGACGGACAGTCGGAGTGGAAGGATTACCAGATGCGCGGAGGCACAGGCGCTGAAACCGGCGCTATCACCAAATCATTCTGTCTCGATATGACTTACTTTGAAGATGATACGACAGGGCAGCCTTATGTAATCTGGGCAGCAAAGCCGCATGGAAATTCAGACTTGTTCCTGGCAAAAGTAGACAAGACGCAGCCGTGGGTGCTTAACTCTGATATCCTGCGCCTGACTACGCCGGAATATGGCTGGGAAAATGTACGTTATATGGTAAACGAAGGTCCTACCGTATTGCAGAAGAATGGCAAGATTTTCATGTGCTATTCTGCTTCCGGAACCGGTTCCGAGTATGCCATCGGTATGATGACGGCAGAACAGGGCGCAGACTTGCTTGATATTAAGAACTGGACGAAGAGTCCCTATCCGCTTCTGACATCCCGTGATGTGGAAGGTGAAGAAGGGCCGGGACATAACTCCTTCACCGTAGACCGCGACGGAAATGATATTTTTGTTTACCATGCAAGGCCGACATCCCATAACTATAAGCATTGCGGATGGGATGGAGAAAAGTCTCTGCATTATAATAGTGAACCTTTGAACGATCCCTGCCGTCATGCACGTCTGAAACGCGTACACTGGGCAGCAGACGGCACGCCAATCCTCAAGATGACTTATGAGGAGGAACTGACTGCAGAGAACCAGACAGTATCCGTAAACGTTGTAGTTCCGAGCATCGGATTAGACAAGAAGACACTTGGCATTGAGGCAGGAAAGACCGCTACCCTGAAAGCTACGGGAGTATCTGCCGACGAAGAAGTGAAATGGAACACCAGCAACCCGAAAGTTGCAACTGTCAAGAATGGCAAGGTAACAGCTAAGAAAGCAGGTACGGCTAAGATTACAGCAACGGCAAATGGTAAGACAGCAACTTGTACGGTGACTGTTGTCAGCCTGAATGCAACAAAGCTTACCTTAGGTGTAAAAGAGAATTACACACTGAAAGTCAGCGGCACGAAGAAGAAAGTTACTTGGGGAACCAGTGACAAGAAGACGGCGAGCGTTAAGAATGGCAAAGTCACAGCTGTGAAAGCAAACAAGAAAGCAGTCACCATTACCGCTAAAGTCGAAGGCGTGACTCTGAAATGTACAGTGACGGTCAAAGCCGCTCCCGGCAAGCTCATTTTAAAGAGCAAGAAAAATGTGACTGTTAAGAAGAACAAGACTTCCCAGATAAGGGTAAACTTACCTAAGAATACGGCTGGCGCGCTGAAATACAAGAGCAGCAAGCCCAAGGTTGTATTTGTCGATGCCAACGGTAAGATTAAGGGTAAGAAGAAAGGCAGCGCGAAGGTTACAGTTACGGCAGTAAATAACAAGAAAGCGAATGTGACAGTAAACGTTACTGTAAAATAATAGCGCAGAAGCAGTCTGGCGCTGTGAAAGCCTGAGAAGTAAATAAGAATCCCCCATCAGCCAGAGAAAGGCTGATGGGGGATAATTTATTTCCGCGAGCAATGAGGAAAATAGCTATGCTTATATAGATATCTGACGCTATAGGTAAGGTCTTGCCCGCGTTCTTATTCCTAGCGGTTGCTTCTCCTCCAGATATGCATTTTTTCCGCTTCCTGGATCAGTTCGTCGCGGAAGTCAGGATGCGCTACGGAAATGATGGCTTCGCATTTCTGCCAGGCAGACAGACCTTTGAGGTTTACCTTGCCGTATTCCGTAACCAGGTAATGGATATTGGCACGCGTATCGGTAACGATTGAGCCGGGATGCAGTGTCGGCAGAATCCTGGATTTCAGTTCGCCGTCCTTGGTCTTAAACGTAGAGGAGCAGCAGATGAAACTCTTGCCGCCATTGGACAGGTATGCGCCAAGCACAAAATCAAGCTGCCCGCCTGCTCCGCTGATATGTTTGGTTCCGGAAGACTCTGAGCTTACCTGGCCGAACAAGTCAATGTCTACCGCATTGTTAATGGACATGAAGTTGTCCAGCGCGGAGATAGAGCGGATATCGTTGGTATAGCTTACCGGGGCGCTCATCAGTTCCGGGTTCTCGTCCAGGTAATCGTACATTTTCTTGGTGCCTGCGCCAAATCCATAGGTCTGGCGGAAACGGTCGATATTTTTACGGGAGCCATTAATCTTGCCAGCTTTTGCAATGTCCACGAAAGCGTCTACGTACATTTCTGTGTGGACGCCTAAATCCTTGAGGTCAGATTCGGCAATCAGGGAACCTACTGCATTAGGCATTCCGCCAATGCCAAGCTGCAGGCAGGCGCCGTTAGGAATTTCTTCCACTATCAGTTTAGCGACTGCTTTGTCCACGTCAGTGGCTGCGCCGCCTCCGCCCAGTTCTCCGATAGGAGCGTTCTCACCTTCCACTATGAAATCTACCTGAGAGATATGTATGCCATTTTCGAAGCCGCCCAGGCAACGGGGCATATTTTCATTCACCTCTACAATAATTTTCTCGGATGTCTCGCAGACAGCAGTCAGATGGGAAGCGTTAGGCCCGAAATTGAAAAAGCCGTGCTTGTCCATCGGGGATACCTGGAACATAGCCACGTTATCCGGCGTGGAAGACTCGCGGTAGTAGCGCGGCAGCTCAGAATAACGGATAGGCGCATAGAAAGCGCAGCCGCGGTTTATCAGCTTGCGCTCAATCCCTGACATATGCCAGGAGTTCCAGGTAAAATGCTCTCCGGCGTCTTCGCGTTCAAAAATGGCAAGCGGTTTGAGCAGAATGCCGCCGCGTAAGTTGACGTCTGACAATTCGTCTGTCCGTTTTGCCAATGCCTTATCCAATATGTCCGGGGTGCCGTTACACCAGCCGTAATCCACCCAGTCGCCGGATTTGATGACCTTAACGGCTTCTTCGGCAGAGACAAGTTTCTGCTGATATTCCTGTGTGTAATCCATGTTCAAAACCTCCCTGAAATTAATGTTTGTGACTAATAGATTGTTAAATCTGTAACATACACTCATCTTATCATTTTTCCTTTTACGGGTCAATAAGCGTAGGACTGCAAATGACAAGAAAAGTAGCGAAAAACATAATTTTCTAGTGGAAGAATCATGCAATATGTACTATAATGAAATAGGCTGGACGGGGAAGCACATAGGAGGAATGTTATGGGCGCAGAGAACAAATTCCGTTATAATGACGAGGCAGAACGCTATCGTAAAATGAACTTGCTTTTGTATATCGCTGTTCTGGCAGCGTGGACAGGGTATGTGGCATATCTTTGGCTGCGGTTTGCTATTGGCAAGATGGTATTTGGCATGAGCTTGATTAATACGCTTGTCATTGTGACATGCATGATTGTGAATACCTTGATTCTTTTTAAGGACAGGGCGACGCCGAAACTGAAATTTGTCATTAATGTTGAATATGGAATTATGTTCCTTGTGCTGGCTCTGCAGACAGACGCACAGTTTATCAACATATTGCTGCTCGGGGTGCTGGCAGTGCAGATTCCTTATTATGATGCAAAGAATTACCGCATCACATTTTTCTCTTATTTTGCCTTATATGTTGTGGGTCTGATAGCGCAGGGAGCTAAGAATATGCTAACGCTGAATGTAGATACCGTTTGCACAATATATGTGACGCTCGGCGTACTTTATGTGTTAGGGCGTGTGGGAGGTATTACGAAAACGTTCAGCGACCATGCGTTGGGTACTGTGTTGGAACAGAGTGAGAAACAGAAACAAATCATGGAGGGCATTATCTCCATTTCCCAGACCGTACAGGAAGAGTCTGGCAAGAGTTCTGAGATGGTGGACGAGCTGGTAGAATCCACGAAGATGGTGACGCAGAGTATGCAGGAGATTTCCTCCACAACCGGCGTCACGGCTGAAAATATTTCGGAGCAGAGCATCATGACGCAGAATATCCAGGAGTCGATTGACGAAACCCTCAGACGTTCCGGGAAAATGGTGGACATTGCGGAGGATTCCAATAAGAGCATCCAGCAGAATATGGAAGTGATGGATGAGCTTAAGGAACAGTCGGCGCAGATAGCGGCCACGAATAAACAGGTCACAGAATCCATGAGCAAGCTTCAGGATAAGACGAAAGAAGTAGAGAAGATTGCCGACATGATTCTGGACATTTCCAGCCAGACCGATTTATTGTCCCTGAACGCTTCGATTGAGAGCGCGAGGGCAGGGGAGGCAGGACGCGGGTTTGCCGTGGTGGCAGATCAGATCCGGCAGCTTGCGGAACAAACTAAGAATTCTACGGAGAACATTACCAGGATTATCTTGGAACTGAATGAGAATGCCAGCCAGGTCATGAGATCTATAGATACTTCCTTAGAAGCTACGGCAAATCAGAATACGATGATACATACAGCTGCAGATAGTTTTGGCAAACTGGATAAGAATATGGCGAACCTGATTGAAGATATCCAGGAAATCGACCAGAGGATAACCAACCTTGCAGACGCCAATAACCATATTGTGGAAAATATTTCCCATTTGTCTGCAACTACCGAACAGATTACAGCCACTGCAGAACAGGCAAGCAGCTTAAGCGAGAGCAATCTGCAGTATGCCAAGGAGGCGAAGGATGCGATTGCATCTATTCAAGAGACGGCAGAAGGGATGAAGCAATATCTGTAACAATTCAGAATCCCAGGGCAATAAAAAGCAGCGCCTTACATATGTATGATAGGGGACAGCGTTTCATGGCTTTTGGGAAACTGGAAAGTTACCGACAATAAATAGCACATAAAAAGGAGTGAAAGCATGAGATATCAAATTTTAGGAGACACGATGCCGGCAGTGGAAGTACGGTTTGACGCAGCGGGAGAGAGCATGTTCACCCAGTCCGGCGGCATGGCGTGGATGAGTGATGGGATTACAATGGATTCTAACATGAGAGGCGGTTTTGGTAAGAGCATCGGAAGGATGTTTTCCGGTGAATCTCTGTTCATGGCGACGTACAAGGCGGAAAAGCCGGATGCGATGATTGCCTTTGCCTCTACCGTTGCCGGGGAAATACTGCCGGTTGATATAGGAAGCTGTGGCGGTCTGATTTGCCAGAAAGGCGCGTTCCTATGCGCACAGGAGAGCGTGGCGTTAAACGTGGCATTCACGAAGAAATTGTCGGCTGGCTTTTTCGGCGGCGAGGGATTTATCCTGCAGGACATTTCCGGAAAAGGCATGGTGTTCTTGGAAATTGATGGCAATAAGGTAGAGAAAGTCCTCGCTCCGGGGGAGGTCATCAAAGTCGATACCGGAAATGTGGTTGCTTTTGAGAAGACGGTAACTTATGAGGTTGAGACGGTCAAAGGATTAAAGAATATTTTCTTCGGCGGCGAAGGTCTGTTCCTTACAAAGCTGACCGGGCCAGGCAGGGTAATCCTGCAGACCCAGAACTTTAATGAGTTCGCAGGGCGGATTGCACGGATGATACCTAGTAAATAATTCTTAAGAAAAAATAAAAGTATTGACATACCCGGGAAAAGAGAGTATGCTGAGTTAGAAGATTTGAAAATTCCATATTGTATTATTTTCTCTTATTCAGAGTGGTGGAGGTACATAGGATCTGTGAAGCCACGGCAACCCCATAAGGAAGGTGCTAACCTGAGCGAGTGATCGAACAATAAGAGGATTTGATTATCTTTTCAGAGTATCAGGTTCGCTTATTTACAAATAAGCGAACCTTTTTTATCTTATAGGAAAGACCTTGCCACGCAAAAGCGTGAAGGAGAGACAGAGGAGGAAACAGAAATGGATAAAAGATTATTTACATCGGAATCAGTAACAGAGGGACATCCTGATAAATTATGTGACGCGGTGTCTGATGCAATTTTGGACGCCTTGATGGAGCAGGATCCCATGAGCCGCGTAGCGTGCGAGACGGCGACATGCACAGGATTTGTCCTGGTAACCGGGGAGATTACGACAAAGGCACAGATTGACATCCCACAGATTGTGAGGGATACGGTAAATGAAATCGGTTACAACGATGCGGCGACCGGGTTTGACGGCAACACCTGTGCAGTTATGGTGGCTTTAGACCGGCAGTCGGCAGATATCGCCATGGGCGTGGATAAGGCCCTGGAAGCGAAGGAAAACAAGATGTCCGATAAAGAATTGGAAGCAATCGGGGCGGGCGATCAGGGCATGATGTTCGGCTATGCCAGCAATGAGACACCGGAGCTGATGCCGTATCCGATTTCCCTGGCACATAAGCTGGCGTTGCAGCTGACGAAAGTCCGCAAAGATGGGACTCTGAAATATCTGCGCCCGGACGGAAAGACACAGGTATCCGTGGAATACGATGAGAATGGGAATCCGACAAGGTTAGAGGCCGTCGTATTGTCTACGCAGCATGATGCAGACGTCACACAGGAGCAGATTCATGCAGACATCAAGAAATATGTGTTTGAGCCAATCCTCCCAAAGGAAATGGTAGACGACGATACGAAATTCTTCATCAATCCCACAGGGCGGTTTGTGATTGGCGGGCCTCATGGAGACGCAGGGCTTACCGGGCGTAAGATTATCGTGGATACATACGGCGGGTATGCGCGCCATGGCGGCGGAGCTTTCTCTGGCAAGGACTGCACGAAGGTAGACCGTTCAGCAGCATATGCAGCGCGCTATGTTGCGAAAAACATTGTTGCTGCCGGGCTTGCAGACAAGTGTGAAATCCAGCTGGCTTACGCGATTGGTGTGGCACAGCCGACTTCTGTTATGGTAGATACCTTCGGCACTGGAAAGCTTTCGGATGAGAAACTTGTGGAGATGATTCGCGAGAATTTTGACCTCCGTCCGGCTGGGATTATCAAAATGCTGGATCTCAGACGTCCTATTTACAAACAGACGGCAGCGTATGGGCATTTTGGCCGCGATGATTTGAATCTGCCATGGGAGGCAACCGATAAGACAGATGTTTTAAAGAAATACTTGTAATCTAATAAGGTTATTCTGGAAATGACAGCCAGCCCTGTCCGGAATTAATTCCGGATGGGGCTGGTTTTACTCTGTTTGTTAGAAAATGAAAACTCAGGTGTGCTGTCTATTGCGCGGGCAGAGACTGCATGTTACAATGAAACAAAAAGCCTTATGATGCTGAAAAACAGGGCAAAAATTAATAGAGAGAACTTAGAGGTAAGAATATATGAGAGAAACAATTTTATTATTTCATTTCACAGACCAGAGCAGAAGAAACAAACTGGTAAAGGCATTGCTTCCCTTGCGGGTAAGGGTGGTGGCAGATATTTCCGAAGAAGATTACAAGAAGCCCGTCGGGTATCTGGCAGGGGTGAAAGAGCTTTCCTCCGAGAGCGGGACAATGGATTTGCCGGAATTGCCAGAGGAAAAACCGCATCCACAGAAAGGAATTATGGGAGAGATGATGGTGATGGCGGGATTTAGCAGCGGGCGGATTGACCAGGTACTGAGGGCTGTCCGCAAATCCGGCGTGCCTGTTCCGTATAAAGCAGCGCTTACCGCATCCAACCAGAGTTGGGATGCGTACCGCCTGTTTGAGGAAATCAAGAGTGAACATGAAACAATGTCTGGCAAGTGAAATTCCTGAATCAGGCGGACGGCAAGGGGCCGCCCGGTTGTTCAGGCGGGAAGGATATGGGAAATTAGGAAATGGAATGGAAGAAACTGCTCTGCGAGGACAGGGTGAGAAATTACAAAAGCAATTCGTCCAAAGATTTTCGGACAGAATATGAAAAAGATTACCATCGGATTATCGGCAGCGCATCTTTCCGGCGGCTACAGGATAAGACCCAGGTATTTCCGCTCGACAACAGCGACTTTGTACGCACCAGGCTGACCCATTCCCTGGAGGTGTCTTCTTTTGCAAAGTCCTTGGGGCAGAACATTGCAAAAGGGATAATCCGGGAGAAGAAAGATTCGGCGTTCCTATCGGAATACCAAGGCTATGTCTGTGACATCCTGCAGTGCGCGGGGCTTCTGCATGATATCGGGAACCCGCCGTTTGGGCATTTCGGCGAAACAGCAATCCGGGATTGGTTCCAGGGACACCTGACGGAAATCAATTACCAGCGGGAAAACGGCAGGGTACAGCCTTTGAGTGAAATCCTCACGCCGCAGATGCAGGCAGATTTCTGTCATTTCGAAGGGAATACGCAGGCTTTGCGTTTGGTGGCGAAGCTGCATTATCTGGTGGATGAATATGGGATGAACCTGACGAAGGCGCTCTTAGGCACAATCATAAAATATCCCGGCTCTTCTCTGGAAATCAAGAAAAATGCTCATATCAGGCACCACAAGATGGGGTATTACTATGCAGAGAGGGAATTGTTTGAAGATTTGCAGATAAGCCTGGGTACGCAGGGCAACCGGCATCCGCTGGCATTCGTGCTGGAGGCGGCAGATGATATTGCCTACAAGACAGCAGATATTGAGGATGCGGTAAAGAAGGGCTGCATTACCTATGAGCAGCTTGTGAGGGAGCTGAGAAATTATGGGGAAAAGCTCGGCGGGGAGCAGCGAGAGCCATTTGAGCGACTTACGGATAGCCTGGAGAGCAAATATAAGCGAGCCTTGCAGCGGGGGCTGCAGTGCCCGGAGACCAACGCTGTGCAAAACTGGGCGGTATATGTGCAGGGATGGATGATTAATGATGCCACAGAGAGCTTCCTGGAAAATTATGATGCATTGATGGATGGCAGCTATGGCGCGCAGGGCGAGGATTTATTTACAGGCACGGACGGGGAAGCTATGATGGATGCTTTGGGGGATATTGCGTACCGCTATGCTTTCCAGATAACGCCAATCCTCAAACTGGAAATCGCAGCGCAGCAAATGATTGACTTTTTGCTGGAGGGGTTTGTCCAGGCTGCGTTATATTTTGACACGGACAGGCCGCTGACGGAAGTCCAGAAAAAAATGATGTCGCTGGTATCTGATAACTACATTGCTATTTACCGGCAGTTCGCAAGAAGAGCGGATAGTTCCGGGCAGGAGGCTTCCCAGAAGGAGGCGGAGAAATTATACCTTCGGCTGCTTCTGGTGACCGATCACGTCTGCGGCATGACGGACAGTCATGCCAAGCGTCTTTATCAGGAATTAAACGGAATCGGTCTGTAGCCGGCATGAAAGGAGAAGGAGGAGGACGGATGAGAGGACGAATAAAACAGTATTTATGTATCTTGCTGGCAGCGGCGATGTTGGCTGGCAGCCTGCCATTTGCAGTGTCTGCCGAAGGGCAGGAGGGGGTCACGGTCACATCGGAAGCTGCATTCAAGGAGGCTTTAAATAATCACCAAAGTCCGATTACCGTGAATGGGACACTCACAGTCGATGTCGGGGCAGAGGATAATGGAAGGATGCGCCCGGTCATGTTTCCGGCCGACACCCTGATCCGGGGAGTCGGGGACAGCAAGCTTTGTTTCCGAGGCCCAATCCAGCTGGAGGGAGATGGAATCTGTTTTCAGGACATAGGATTAGAATTTACTTCCAGCAATGGGCTGGGAAGTATTCCGCACAGGGAGATTTTTCTTGCCGGACACAGCCTGGTTTTAGACAATGTGGCCACTTACCGCAAGGGAGGGGACGATTCGCTCACAGGCACAGAGCCGGAATTGCTCCCGACCGTATATGCCGGGGGGTATCCTGGGACGGAAAATGGCGTAAACGCGTCGCTGACTGTGAGGAATTCTAATGATAAGACGATGTTCCAGGCAATATATCTGGGGCATGGGACAGAAACCGACAATTATTCACCTTATCAGGAGGACGCCGTGCTGAATCTGGATGCCGGGGCGACCGTCCGGGGGAGCGTTGACGCGTCCTTGAACAGCCAGTCCGAAATTTTTGTTTCGGGAGGGATAAACAGCTATGCGAAGGTGAAAGAAATTCATGGCAATGATAATACGACCATGACGCTTCATATGAGCGCCCTGGAAGGGGCAAGCGTGCAACATGTGGGCAGCCTTATTTTGCGAGAAGGTGCCTGCCTCACGCTGAAAGAAGCCGACTTAAAAAATGTCACGCTCACAAGCGGTTCATGCCTGAACCTTAACGAGCTGGGGGATGTTGTGATTACCGGGAATTTTGCCGGGGCAGAGGACGACACACAAGAGCGGGCAAAGCTTGTCGTAAACCAGGAAGGATCTGTGGCGATAGAAGGTACTGTCAGCGGGACAACACAGTTCCAGACGAAAGACCGCTTGTTCCCGGGAGCCCTCAATGCAGGAAAATCATACATTATCACGAACCCGGGAGCGTCAGTGGAAAGCAATTTTGTGTTGGCGCAGCAAAATATTGACAGCGGTTACAGCCTTCTGTTCGGCAACGGCGTATGGACGGCGGACAGGGCGCTGACAGATGGTATCAGCGTCAGCAAGATAGAAGTTCTTTCTGCACCAGAGAAAATTGATTTGAGGAAAGCGCAGGAAGCCGAAGGCAGTTTTAGGTTTGGTGAGGACGCATGTTTTGAACTTGCCTGGTATGATGGCAAAGGGGAAAAATACAGTAATGACGCCGTGGAAGAAAATGTATTTTATGACATGGGGTATGTAGTTGCTGTCAAGAGTGAATATTGGGAATCTGACGACCCGGACGTTTTGGATAAGATGGACTGGTCTCCGTTGATTGCCCTCTTTCCGGCAGAAGAAGCAGGCAAATATCATATGGAGGCGTTTGCGGAAGTTCAGCCAGGGGCTTATACATTTTTGTTTTGTTCGGAGTATTGTGAGGATGAGTTAGTCACTGTGGCTGATGTGAAGGCGTTGAGCAGCAAAGTGCTGGCGGAACGGCGAATCATATTTTATGACCAGGATCCTGCGGAACCAGACAAACCGACAGAGCCTGGGGAGCATACCCATGCTTATCAGGAGGAAATCACGAAGAATGCAAACTGTACAGAAAGCGGATGGAAGACTTACACATGCAGCTGTGGGCAATACTATACAGAGGAGATTCCGGCGTTGGGCCATCGGGAAGTAATTGACGAGGCAGTAGAACCAACAGAGACAACAGAGGGAAAGACGGAGGGAAGCCACTGCAGTGTTTGTAATAAAGTATTAAAGGAACAGCAAACGATTCCTGCAACCGGTAAGCCGACAGAACCCGAGGAACCAGGGGAGCCAACAGAGCCAGAGGGACCAGGGAAGCCGGAAGAACCAGGGAAGCCGGGGGAGCCAACAGAGCCAGAGGAACCAGGGGAGCCAACAGAGCCAGAGGAACCAGGGAAGCCGGGGGAACCAACAGAACCAGAAGAACCAGGGGAGCCAACAGAGCCAGAGGAACCAGGGAAGCCGGGGGAACCAACAGAACCAGAAGAACCAGGGAAGCCAACAGAGCCAGAGGAACATATCCATGCTTATCAGGAGGAAGTGACGAAGGAAGCAAGCTGTGAAGAAAACGGAAGGAAGGTTCATACTTGCATCTGTGGGAAAAGTTACACAGAAGAAATTCCGTCACTAGGGCATAAGTATGCAGAGAAGAAGGTTGCGGCAACGCTGAAAACGGATGGAAGCCGGCAGCGAGTCTGCAGTGTCTGCGCACATTCCCGGGACAAGAGCCTTATTTACCGTGTGGATAAGGTCACGCTCAATCAGGCAGATTATGTTTTCAACGGCAAAGTGAGGAAGCCGTCTGTGTCTGTGAAAGACATAAAGGGCAGGAAATTGTCTGCAGGCGCTGATTATCAGGTATCCTATGCAAAAGGAAGGAAAAACCCAGGCGTATATGCAGTGACCGTAACGTTCAAAGGCGATTACAGCGGAAAAGCGGCAAAGAGCTTTACCATCAGGCCGAAGGGGTGCAGTCTGAGTAAAGTCTCAGCAAAATCTAAGGGGTTCCGGGCTATATGGAAGAGGCAGGCGTCTCAGATTAGCGGCTACCAGATACAATATTGTTTGACGAAGAATTTTAAAGGAAAGACGGCAAAGACCGTAACAATAAAGAAACATACCACTGTCAGGAAAGAAGTGTCTGGACTTAAGGCGAAGAAGGTTTACTTCATCAGGATCCGGACTTATAAAACGGTAAAAGTGAATGGCAAGCGTAAGGCATTGTACTCAGACTGGTCAGGCAAGAAGCATATACGGACAAAATAATTTGAATAAATATAATCTCATCAGTGCAGGATTGAAGAATGATAAAAAATACTTGACAGTGTTACGTTGCTGTGCTAAACTGCATATAATTAAAGAATAAACAAAATCGATGAGCAAAAGTAGTACCATAGAAAGGTTCTTCACAGAGAGTTGCCGGTTGGTGGAAGGTAACAGGAAAGTTTTATGGGAATGGATTTGTTAGATGCAAAGCGAAATGATAGTAGCGGATGCCGTGTCCTCACGTTATAGGGGTAAGATATCATGTGTATCGGATTAAGGTTATAGAATTGGTGGCGGATATTTCTGATTTGGAGTATCCGCTTTTTGTTTTGGGAAAATAGTATGGTTATCTCGCCGGCAATATCCAGTTCTGTAATGAAGCAGGGTGGCACCACGACCACATATCGTCCCTGGCAAGAGCTGTAAAGCTTTTGCCAGGGATTTTTTTTCTGGCTTTTAGAAGGCCTTGTCATGCAAAAGTGTGAATGTGCTTCCCAAAGAATAAAAACTGTATGCACACACGTGTAATCGGATGATGCGTGTAGAAAGGAGATTGGGAATGAGACGTATATGGAGAGTTTATAAACGGACAGTGAGCATTGTCCATGAATCATCAGTTAAAATGTATGAGAATTTTGCAGCGAAGAAACAAGGGTTTCTTCTGGAAAGCTATGATAAGGATTATGACCGCTATACATTGTTTGGCGCAGAGCCAAAAGAGATTATCACTTCCCGGGGGAACGCGCTGGTAATCCGGCGGGAATCAGGAGAAGAGGTAAGAGAAGGGAATCCATTGGAACGGCTGAAGCAGTATTACGATGAATTTGAAATCCGAAGAGATACGGACGGCATAAAGTTCAGCGGCGGGCTGGTAGGGAACCTGGGATATGATTTTGTGCGCTATACAGAGGATCTGCCGGACGGTAACCCGGATGAGATTGGCATTGAGACAATCCAGATGATGCTGATGACGGAATTCATTGTAGTCGACCATGTGGCAGAGACATTGACAGCCGTGGTACTGGAAGCGGACAGCATAGAAGGCAGAGAGCGGGCGTTGGCAAAGGCGGATGCGATGATAAAGGAGGCAAGAGGCGAGGGAGAGAAACCAGGCAAAAGGAAAGCGGCCCATGAAGGTAGGGTTATCAGAAAGTCTGATTCTCTGGAGGCGTATACAGGCAAAGTGGAAAAGATAAAAGACTACATCCGGGAGGGCCATATTTTTCAGGCCGTGCTTTCTCAGAGGTGGACAGTCGAAACGGAACGGGAAGGATTTGAGCTGTATAAAGAATTGCGGGAACTGAATCCATCTCCATATCTGTATTATTTCAACTTTGGGGATTTTGAGGTGATTGGAAGTTCTCCCGAAATGCTGATAAAACAGAAAGGCGGCAAGGTATTTACCTGCCCTATCGCAGGAACCAGAAAGCGTGGCAGGGATGCGGCAGAGGATGAATATCTGAAACAGGAGCTGCTCAGGGATGAGAAGGAGCGTGCCGAGCATGTGATGCTGGTGGATTTGGCCAGAAACGATATGGGGAGAGTTTCCGATTTCGGTACGGTAAAAGTCACGCAGTTCATGCAAGTCCAGAATTATTCGCATGTGATGCATATCGTCTCCATGGTGGAAGGGCAGAAGAAAGGCACGTTCCATCCGCTGGATATTGCGGCGTCGTTCCTACCGGCAGGGACGTTAAGCGGCGCCCCCAAAATCCGTGCCATGCAGATTATTGACGAGCTGGAGGAATATAGGAGGGGACTGTACGGTGGGGCTGCCGGTTATGTAGATTTCGGCGGGGACATGGATTTCTGCATCACAATCCGCACGATGATAAAAAAGGGAAATAAAGTTTATCTGCAAGCAGGCGCGGGGATTGTGGCGGATTCCCAGCCGGAACTGGAATACCAGGAGTGCTGCAGCAAGGTAATGGCGTTGGCCAAAACGCTGGTGAATGAGGAAAGCTTGTGAAGAATGGATGCTGGAGGAGAGACGTAGGAGGGAAGAAATGATACTTTTGATTGATAACTATGATTCTTTTACTTATAACTTATACCAATATATAGGGATTTTTACGGAAGACATTAGAGTAATCCGCAATGACAAGATTACAGTTAAGGAAATCCGGGCGTTAAACCCGCAACGGATCGTGCTCTCGCCGGGGCCCAAAAATCCCAAGGATGCTGGGGTATGTATAGAGGCAGTAAAAGAATTTCTGGATAAGACGCCTATCCTTGGTATCTGCCTGGGGCATCAGTGCATCGGGGAAGCCTTGGGAGGGACAGTCAGCTATGCAATGGAGCTGTGCCACGGCAGGCAGTCTGTGATTGAGCATAATGGCGAGAGCATTTTTTCTGGGATTGATTCGCCGGTTAAGGCGGCCCGCTACCATTCCCTTGCCGTGCAGGAAGCGAATCTGCCAGCTTGCCTAAGAGTGCTGGCGCGGACTGGGGATGGGGAGATTATGGCAATGCGCCATAAGGAATATCCGGTGGTCGGGCTGCAATTCCATCCCGAGTCTGTTTATACAGAATATGGGAAACGCATGATAGATAATTTTGTTAACGGAACCGTCTGATTTGAGATTCCTGCTTTTTATTAACAGATATTTTGGCGCCCAAGGGTCTTGCTGCCTTGGCGGCATAGGAATCTTGCACGAAAAGTGTCTTGGGGAGACTCAGAAATTAAAAGGAGGCATTTATGATATTAGAAAAGATTTTGGAAGATAAAAAACGGCGGTTGCACCGACACAAGGCGGTAACCAGCGAACCCCAAATGCGCAGGCTTGCCGAAGAGATGATGCAAAAAGAACCTAAGCATCCGTCTTTTTACCAGGCATTGGCAAAACCCGGGCTTTCCATTATCGGGGAGTTCAAGCAAGCATCCCCAAGCTTGGGGACGATTGTGAGTAAGATAAGCCTGGGGGAACGAATAGAAGCGTACAATCGGTCAGTGGACGCGATTTCCTGCCTGACGGAGGAAGATTATTTCAAAGGCAGCGCGGACTGTATCAGGGAAATCCGGAAGATGACGCCGCTGCCGATTATCCGCAAAGATTTCATGATAGAGGACTACCAGTTTTATGAAGCGCGGGCAATCGGCGCGGACGCGGTCCTCCTGATAGCGGCTATTTTGGACGATGTGCAGATGCGGGACTTCTATCAGCTGGCGAAGGGGCTTGGCATGGACGCGTTGGTGGAGGTTCATGACGAACGGGAAATGGAACGCGCCTTAAAATTGGACGTCGGAATTATTGGCGCAAACAACCGTGACCTTCGCGATTTCACCATTCATTTGGAGGTTACGAAGCGCCTGTCAGTAATGACGCCGGAGGATAAAGTTTTTGTGGCAGAGAGCGGCATTGCCAGCGATAGGGATATAAAATTCGTAAAGGATTGCCGTGTGGACGCATGTTTGGTCGGAAGGGCGTTGATGGAAGCAGAGAACCCCAGGGAGTTGGCAAGGAGGTGGAAATCGCTGTGAGGATGAAAGCGTATGGGAGAGGGAGGCCGGAAATCAAAATTTGCGGAATCACGAGGTTGAAGGAAGCTGTTTACCTCAATGAAATCCAGGCAGAGTATGCGGGGTTTGTATTCTGGGAAAAAAGTAAGCGGAATGTGAGCTTCTCTCAGGCAGAGCAGATCTGCAGGCTTCTGGATAAAAAAATCAAGCGGGTCGCTGTGACTGTAAGCCCGGGAGTGGGGGTGGCAAGGCGAATTGCGGAGGCAGGATTTGATATCTTACAGATTCATGGAGAATTGTCAGAGGAAGTCCTAAGGAAGTGTCTTATCCCAATCTGGCGGGCCTATAATCTGCAAAAGCCTGAGGATTTGAAGAGCGCTGAACGGCATCCCAAGATTGCGGGGTATGTGATTGACGCAGGGGCGTCGGGAAGCGGCAGGACTTTTGACTGGGAGGGTAGCCTGGGTATTTTGGATAAGATGAAAGTCACCGTGTTTGCCGGAAAGAAATTCATCCTTGCCGGAGGGCTTGATTCCCAGAATGTAGGAAAGGCAGTCCGCATGTTCCAACCAGATGTAGTGGACGTCAGCTCGAGCGTGGAAGGGACGCAGGGAAAAGAGCAGGCGTTGGTGGCGGAATATGCAAAGGCGGCAAGAGATGCCGGGGCTGGCGTAGAGGTTAGCGACAGGAATTGCATGAGCAAGGGAAAGTGTTAACGACAGAAGTTGCAGGAAAGGTGAGGAAAGATGAGAAAAAGTGAGAGATATTATGGTGAGTTTGGCGGCCAGTTTGTGCCAGAGTCCTTGATGAATACGTTGGAAGAACTAGATGCGGCTTATGAGGAAGCTATCCATGAGGAAGGATTCTTGAAGGAGTATGATTATTACATGAGGCAGTATGTGGGAAGGGAGACGCCCCTCTATTTTGCGGAAAACCTCAGCCAGGAGTACGGCACGAAAATTTACCTCAAACGCGAGGATCTGAACCATACCGGGGCGCACAAGATTAATAATGTGATTGGTCAGCTTCTGCTGGCAAAGAGAATGGGCAGGAAGAAAGTGATTGCTGAGACCGGGGCTGGGCAGCATGGCGTGGCGACAGCGACCGGGGCTGCGCTCTTTGGCATGGAGTGTACAGTCTATATGGGGGAGGAGGATATGCGGAGGCAGGAATTAAATGTAGTCCGTATGGAAATGCTGGGCACAGCTGTCGAATGTGTGACATCGGGCAGCCGTACATTGAAAGACGCCACGAATGAAGCAATCCGCACCTGGGCGAAGACGGCAGAGGATACATTCTATGTGATTGGATCTGCTGTAGGGCCATACCCTTATCCCAAAATGGTGAAAGAGTTCCAAAGCATCATCAGCAGGGAGAGCAAGAAACAGATTCTTAAGACGGAGGGAAGGCTGCCAGATGTGGTGATGGCATGTGTAGGCGGCGGCTCCAATTCTATCGGCATGTTTGCGGATTTTATCGCAGAGCCGTCGGTAAAGCTGATTGGCGTGGAGGCGGCAGGATTGGGTATTGAGACTGGGAAGCACGCAAGCGCTATGGCGGTCGGCAAGCCGGGGACGTTCCATGGGATGCGTTCATATCTCCTGCAGGATGGAGCTGGGAATATCCAGGTTGCCCATTCCATATCGGCAGGCTTGGATTATCCTGGCGTGGGGCCGGAACATGCTTACCTTAAAGACAGCGGCAGGGCGGAATATGTCTCTATTACGGATGCAGAAGCAATGGACGCCCTGCAGGAACTTTGCAGGCTGGAGGGCATCATACCGGCGATTGAGAGCGCGCACGCCATCGCATACGCGAAAAAGCAGGCGAAGAAAATGAAAGAAGATGAAATCATGATTATCTGCCTTTCCGGAAGGGGCGACAAAGACGTCCACACGGTGGCAGATTATATGTCGCGGCAGTCTGGCAAGCCGGAATAAGCCGGGAGACCATGCTTGGGCTGTCAATAATGAAATTATCATTGGAGGTTATATTATGGAAAATAGAATTGAACGCAGAATGCAGACGTTAAAGGAGCGGAAAAAGAAAGCTTTCATCACATATATGACGGCGGGGCTGCCGGATATGGCAGGCTGCAAAGCATTGATTAAGGCGCAGGAAAAGGCGGGGGTCGACGTGCTGGAGATAGGCATACCGTTTTCTGACCCGGTGGCAGACGGCCCCGTCATCCAGAATGCATCTTATAAATCTATCCAGCTTGGCACGAAACTGGAAAAAGTGTTTGCCCTTATGAGAGAGATTCGTGCGGAGGGCGTGGGGATGCCCATTATTTTTATGATGTATTATAATACGGCGCTGCATTTCGGACTGGACAGATTTGTGGAAGAATGCATTGCAAGCGGCGTGGACGGACTGGTTATCCCAGACCTTCCGCTGGAGGAGCAGGATGACCTGAAATGCGCATTAGGCAGGAAAGGCGCGCCCATTCTGGTGGAACTGGTATCTCCAGTGTCGGCAGAGCGCATCCCTAAGATCCTCGACAATGCCAGAGGGTTTGTGTATTGTATTTCCGGTCTGGGAGTTACCGGGTTGAGCGGCAACTTCCACAGAGAAATTGTACGTTATCTCTCGGAGGTAAAACGTATGTCGAAGATTCCGGTAATCATGGGATTTGGGATTGAGCAGGCAGAAGACGTAGCCCCTATGAAAGAAGTCATTGACGGGGTGGTTGTCGGCACTCATTTCATCAAGATTTTGGAAGCAAATGATTATCAGCCGCAGGCAGCGACAGAATATTGCCGGACGTTTAAGAAAGAACTGAACGAGTTATAAGAGCTAAAATGAATTTATCAGGAAAGGGATAGGTAGAAATTATGCAGGAATTAATTCAGAAAGCAGTGGACAGACAAAACTTGACGCAGGAGGAAGCAAAGCAGGCGATGAGCCTGATGTTAAGCGGCGCGGCAACGCAGGCGCAGCTTGGGGCGTTCCTTACGGCAATGCGCATGAAAGGGGAGACGCTGGAGGAGCTGACAGGGTTTGCGGCAGTGCTTAAGGAAAAAGCAATGCATATCGCGCCGAATACGGAAAACTATGTTGATTTGGTGGGGACTGGCGGTGACCGTACCTTTACTTTTAATGTTTCTACGACGTCCGCTTTTGTCGCGGCAGGCGCAGGGCTTCCGATTGCCAAACATGGCAACCGTTCCATATCCAGCAAGAGCGGCGCAGGGGATGTGCTGGAGGCATTAGGCGTGAATATCACGGCAGAGCCGGAGGTGGTGCAGAAATGCGTGGAGGAGGCGGGACTGGGCTTCATGTTTGCCCCGAGTTTCAACAAATCCATGAAATATGTCGGGCAGGCGCGCAAGGAGATGGGAGTCCGTTCCGTATTCAATATTTTAGGGCCTCTTGCAAATCCGTCAGACGCCAGGTGCATGGTCGTGGGCGTCTATGACCCGTCGCTGACGGATCTGATTGCGAAAGCTATGAGCAACCTGGGCGTGGAGCGCGGCTTTGTGGTCAGCGGCGAGGACTGTATGGATGAATTCACGTTGACAGGCAGGACGGTTGTGTCTGAAATTAAACTGGGGGAGGTAATTACGTATGAAGTGACGCCGGAGCAATTTGGATTCAAGCGGGCTTCCCTCGGGGAGCTTAAGGGCGGCGATGGGGCTGAGAATGCTGAGATTACCGCCGGAATCCTCAGAGGGGAGGTACAAGGGGCAAAGAGGGATATCGTGCTTTTGAATGCAGGGGCCACGCTTTATGCAGGAGGGATTGCAAGCAGCATGGAAGAAGGGATTCGCTTGTCGGAAGAGTCTATCGATTCAGGTAGGGCTTACGGCGTGCTGGAAAAGTTAGTGGAACTATCTAATCAATGAATCAAAAAAAGCTGTCTGCTGTGGATGAAATAGAAAATGCTAAAAATTTTACTAAAATTTTAGGCTCCTACTAGTAAATTTTAGTAGTATCTGCTATAATATACGCAACCTATATTAGCTTTCGGAAAGGGAAAGAGGAGGATATTGCTTATGCGAAAAAAATGGAAACGAATTTTTAGCGCGGCGCTGGCAGGGATCGTAATGTGTTCAGCAATCACTTTCTGTCCGGTGGAATCTGAGGCAGCGGCGAAATCGGCGGCAGCCGACGTCTGGGAAGGGGTAAGCAGCGCAGACTGGATGTCATATCTGGATGACGATTTGAAAATCTCCCAGATTAACCTTCCGGGGACGCATGACAGCGGTACGAAGAAAGTGACGTCTTCAACGTCTGCACAGTGCCAGGATACGAGCATAGCAGAGCAGCTGAGCAATGGCATACGTTTCCTGGACATCCGTATGGAGGCTGACGGGGAGAGGCTGCGGTTAGTCCATGGCATAGCAGATTGTAAGTCAGAAGACGGGAGCAATCTGTATTTGGAGGAAGTATTGGAGGATTGTTATGAGTTTCTGGACGCCCATCCCACAGAGACCATTGTCATGAGCATGAAAAAAGATGACGGAGACGCCACGGATGCACAGGTTGAGGAGTATATCCATAAGTATGTCAATCAGAACCCCGGATATTGGAGTGTGGCAAATGGGGGGATTGTCCTCAAGGACGTCCGAAAGAAGATTGTCCTGGCAAGACGTTACCATAGCGCTTCGGATGATTTTGCCGGTGACAAAGGCGTAAGGCTGTTCTGGAGTGACCAGGGAAGTTCCGATGTTGTTGATGTCCCCTGGACGGGACCCGATCGGGTGAGCCGGTATGGCTGGGTACGGTATTGTGTGCAGGATCGGTATAAATATGGCGCGGGAGACAAATGGACGGCCATCCAGAAAGGCCTGGACAATCCGCCGCATACGACGAATCAGAGCATGACGGCAGAAGATGGCAAGGTCATCCATATCACCCCGGAGACCACGTATTTCCTGAACTTTATGAGTTCGGCAGGAACATCTATACTTACTTCGCCAAAATCAATAGCAAAAACCATCAACTCCAACTTCTTAAACTATAACAATGGAAGCCTGGAGTATGGCAAACATTACGGCTGGGTTATCATGGACTTTGCCACGGAGGAACTGGCAAGGCATGTCTATCAGAGTAACAGATCGGCGAAGCTTGAAGTCGCAGAAGTTGTAAATGCGTTGGAAACAGCAATCCCGGCTACCGTGGAGGCCGACACTGCATTGCCGGTTTCCGGGGAGGAAGTCGGAGGCTGGGAAGGGATTTCTATTGCCTGGAGTTGCAATCCGGCGAGCGTCCTGAAGACGGACGGCACGAAAGCGACGCTTGTCTGCCCGATGTCTGGGGATGTGACGGCAACCCTGACGGCAACGGTATCCTGCGGAAAATATTCTCAGCAGAAAGAGCTGACGCTTCTGGTCAAAGGGCTGGATGCGGTTTTTGCGGATCTAGGAGACGTGCTGCGTGAGGCGGAGGATTTTTATAGCGACGCGGCGAATGCAAAATACAACTTGGATTCTTTGAAGAAAGCGATTGAGACGGCAAGAGGGCTTGTGCAGGCAGGGGCAGACAATGTCTCCAACACACAGGTAAAGGCAGCGGCAGAAACCCTGAGCGCAATTATGGAACATGGGTTCGCGCTCAAAAACACGGCGCAGCTGAAAGCAAATCTCCTGGGCTGGTATCCCCTGACTTCCAGCAGCGCCGACGTTTCAGGAAACCACAATAACGGCACGGCAAAGGGCGTTACGTTTGATAAGGCTAACGGCGCGGCGTTTGCCGGCGGCGAGAAGCTTAGCAGCTATATCTCACTTCCAACGGCGATGTTTGACCGCACGGCGGAAAATGATAATCTTACGGTTTCCTTCTGGGTGAAGGATAGCCGAGGTAAGAGCAGCAATGCTTTTGGATTTGGCTCAAGTACGGCCTGCAGTTCCGGCAAGCATTTTATTGTGAATACAAATAATAGAAATAAAGGAGAACTCTTTGTCAGCGCATGTCCGAACGGCTGGGGGACGGATCCGGTAAAAATTCTGGCGGCCGCCCCAAACGCTGATACCTGGTTCCATCTTACCATCGTGATGGAAGGGAAGAAGCTTACTGTGTATAAGGATGGGACAGAGGTAGATTCTGTCACTGAGGATTACTCCCCGGCGGAAATGGGCAGCAATGTGTTTGCGTACATTGGAAATGCAGTATACGCTCATAATCCATATGGCGGCGACAATGATTTCAAAGGAAATATCAAAGATTTCCGTGTGTACGGCTGTGCCATTGCCCCGGAGCAGGCAGCGGCAATCTATAACGATAAGGATGCCGAGGATACGTCTTCCGTTGAGGAACACCTTATTGCGCATTACCCGCTGACGGCAGACAGCAAGGACGCTTCAGGGAACCAGTATGACGCTGCGGCGACAGGCGTCAGCTTCAGCGCGGAGAATGGCGCGACGCTCACGGGCGGTTCTGCACGGACCAGTTATATTTCCTTGCCGGCAGCAGTGTTTGACCGCATACTTGGGAATGACAAGATGACGGTTTCATTCTGGGTGAAGGACGGGCAGGGAACGCACAGCAATGCCTTTGGGTTTGGCAACGGTACGGAATGTAATCCGGGCAACGGAGGCTCAAAGCACTTTATTGTGAATACGAATAAGTCAAATAAGATTTATGTCAATGCATGTGTGAGCGGCTGGAGCGAGGGAGAGAATTGCATCGAGACTGCAGCTCCGGCAGCGAATACCTGGTCGCATCTTACCATTACCATGGATGGGAAGACCATGAGCCTTTACAAGGATGGTGAGAAAATCAATACCATCACCGAAGATTATTCTATATCTGAGATGGGCAGCATTGCATTTGCTTATCTTGGCAATGCTATCTATGCGCATAATGGAAACGGCGATCAAGATTTCAAAGGCAGTATCCGCGATTTCCGTATTTACGATACGGCCCTCAGTGAAGAAGAGGCGGCAGGGTTCCTGGGAGAGGCCATCAAGGAAGAACTGAAAGCAGACTTGGAGGCCGCGCTAGATTTAGACATTACCAAAGGAGAAGACGGAAGCCTTTCCTTAACCATTACGGATGGATCTGTCACGCTTCCATCCACGGCGTGCGGCGGAGCGGCGACAATAACCTGGGTTTCGGATAAGCCAGAAGTCATTGACAATTCCGGGAAGGTGACGCTGCCCGCGGCAGACCAGCCAGTCGCAGACGTTACGCTGACGGCGACGGTGACTTTAAACGGCCAGACGGCGGAGGTAATATTCCACTGTTCTGTATTTACAAAGCTTGAGGTTGACACAGCCGATCTGCAGGCAGTCATTTCTTCCGCAGAGACGATTACGGCAGGGACGGCAGAGGCAGATTATACATCTTCCAGCTGGCAGGCGTTCCAGCAGGCATTGGAGGCGGCCAGGCAGCAGCTCAAAAAGCCAACGGGCGAAGCGGATGTGGATGCGGCAGCCACAAATCTGCAGGCAAAAAAGAACGCGCTGGAAAGGCTGGGGGATAAGGCTTCCCTGAATGCTCTGATTGGTTCGGTGAAATCCTTAAAGCAGGCAGAATACACGACTGCAAGCTGGGCAGCGTTACAGACTTCCCTGGCTAACGCAGAAGCGGCGGCAGGCAGCAATGATGTTTCTCAGGCAGAGGTAGATGCGGCAAGGGATGCGCTTGCAGCAAGGAAAGATGCCTTAGTAAAGCGCGGAGATAAGACGGCGTTAAATGCAGCAATCCAGGCCGCGCAAGAGCTGGCGGAAGAGGATTATACCGCGGAAACCTGGGCATTGCTGCAAGAAGCTCTGAACGGAGTAAGGCAGGCTGCCGCAGATGAAGATGCGACGGAGGCAGAGGTTGCAGATGCCGAAAAGATGCTGCAGGAAGCAGTCGGTGCATTGGAGAAACTAACGTTTACCGTGACGCTGAATCCGCAGAATGGTTCTGATGTCATAACACTGACTGTAAAGAAGGGGGAAAAAGCAAAAGCCCCGCAGTCTCCACAGAAAGAGGGCTATGATTTTGAAGGATGGTTTGCAAACGGACAGGATATGGCATTTGATTTTGCAAGCACGCCGATTACAGCAGACATAACCTTGACTGCGAAATGGAAAGAGAGCCAGACAGGAAGCGACCCAGGGGATAATCCGGGAGGAGACAACCCGGGAGGAGATAACCCGGGAGGAGACAACCCAGGGGATGATAACCCGGGAGGAGACAACCCAGGGGATAATCCGGGAGGAGACAACCCAGGGGATGATAACCCGGGAGGGGACAATCCGGGAGGAGACAACCCAGGGGATGATAACCCGGGAGGAGACAATCCGGGGGACAATCCGGGAGGAGACAACCCAGGGGATAATCCGGGAGGGGACAATCCGGGAGGAGACAACCCAGGGGATAATCCGGGAGGAGACAATCCAGGAGATGATAACCCGGGAGAGGAAGATCCGGGGGATGATAACCCGGGAGGAGACAATCCAGGGGATGATAACCCGGGAGAGGAAGATCCGGGAGAGGAAGGCCCGGGTTCGGTTTCCATCAGCCCGGCAAAGCTAAAGCTTGCTAAGTCAACGCTTTCTTATAATGGAAAAGCACAGAAGCCCAAGGTGACGGTGACCTATAAAGGGAAGAAACTGAAAGCAGGAAAAGATTACACCGTTTCTTACAGTGGAAACAAGAAAGTTGGGCAGGGAACGGTAAAAGTCACAGGAAAAGGCGGGTTTAAAGGCAGTAAGTCTGCGAGATTCACAATCATGCCACAGGTAAATAAGATTTCCAAGCTCATAAATCAGCCAGGAAGGAAATTACTTGTAAAACTTGGCAAGACGGTCAAAAAAACGGGTGCGAAAGGATTTGAAATAACCTATTCGCCTAAGAAGTCTTTCAAAGGGGCTAAGAAAGTTAAGACGGCCAAGACCTCTTACACGCTGAAAAACCTGAAAAAAGGCAAGACTTATTATGTCAAAGTCCGCAGCTATGCAAAGATTGGCAAAAAGTTGAAATATGGTGCATATAGTAAGCTGATGTGGAAAAAGATTACAAAGTAATAAATGGGGGCGCCGCTTGTGCGGCGCCCTTGTCTGCATAAAAAACAGCCAGCGTTGACACAACGGATATTTCGTGCTATTATGCTGTTTAGAATCTGACGACTGGTAGGAGAAGCAGAGACGGAGGAGGCGCTGAGGAGTCAGCATTTCTTCCGTTTTGTCATTTTAAGGCGGCAAAGATTCATGCATTTGCCTGAATCAGCTATAGGAGGGAAGATGGCGAAAGAGAAAGAAATCAAGACAAATGCCATGCGGATTTTAGATAAGAAAAAAATACCCTATGAGACGCTTCAATATGAATGTGAGGAATTCATCGACGGGCTGCATACGGCGCAGAAGACAGGCGCGCCCCCGGAACAGTCATTTAAGACGTTGGTGCTGCAGGGCAAAAGCGGACAGTATTATGTGTTTGTTCTTCCGGTAGCTCAGGAAGTGCAGTTAAAGAGGGCGGCGAAAATTGCCGGAGAGAAGTCTGTAGAGATGATTCCTGTGAAGGACATCACTGCTGTGACCGGATATGTGCGGGGCGGCTGCAGCCCCCTGGGCATGAAGAAGCAATATCCGGTATTTCTGTATAAATCCGCCCTGGATTATGAGAAAATATATATCAGCGGTGGGAGAATCGGAACGACCCTCTGTCTGTCCGTGCAGGATTTGCTCGCAGTTACCGGCGGCAGGGCGGAGGAGTTTTAGCATCTACGCAACGTATCAAAAAAAGTGAGGAAAAAACATGGCGTATCAGATTATTACAGACGGTTCCTGCGATCTTGGGCAGGAAATACCAAAGCAACAAGGGATAAAAGTAGTCCCCTTTTATGTGACGTTCAATGGAAGGGATTATAAGAAAGAAATTGAAGAAATTGGAGTCCGGGAGTTTTACCAGCAGATGGTGGATAACCCGGATAAGTTCCCTAAATCATCCTTGCCCTCCGTGCAGGATTATGTGGAGGCTTTCACGCCTTATGCAAAGGAAGGCAAGGACATTATCTGTCTGTGCATTACCGTTAAATTCAGCGGTTCGTACAATTCGGCGAGAACCGCAGTTCAGTCTGTGAAAGAAGAGTATCCGGATGTGAGGATTGAGGTGATAGACACCACCGTGAACACGGTGCTTCAGGGAATCCTCACGCTGGAGGCAGTGCGGATGCAGCAGGCAGGGCTTTCTTTTGAACAGACGGTTGCGGAGATAGAACGCATCAAGTCCACGGGACGGATTATCTTTACGGTAGGCAATTATGAGTACCTAATCCATGGCGGGAGGATTGGCAAGGTCATGGGAAGCGCGGCCTCAACTCTGGGAATCAAGCCGCTTATCATGTTGCGTGAAGGGGAAATCTTTCCCATCGGAATCAGCAGGAGCCGCAAAAAAGCCCTTAAGCGTCTGATTGAGCAGGCCAAGGAACATTTCCAGAAGATTGGGGAATCGCCGGACGATTACAGCATTGCGGTCGGCTATGGGTATGATTATGAAGAAGCCGTCATGTTCCGTGACGCGCTTCTTGCTTCACTTAAGACGTATTCGAACTATGAATCGATTGATATATTGCAGATTGGGGCAACGATTGGCGTCCACACCGGCCCTTATCCCATAGGGCTGGGGCTGGTACGCAAATATGACAGAAAATAAATTAAAAAACAAAAGATTCTGTGCAGAAGCAGCACGGATGGGAGGAGACCATGCAGATTATCATAGTAGGCTGCGGGAATGTGGGAAAAACCCTGACGGAGCAGCTGAGTAAAGAAGGCCATAATATCACAGTGATAGATTTGGATGGGCAGACCGTGGAAGCGGTTGCAAACCAATACGATGTCATGGGCATTGTGGGCAATGGGGCGAGTTTTTCCGTTCAGAACGAGGCAGGCATTGAGGAGGCGGATCTGATGATTGCAGTGACGACCTCAGATGAACTGAATCTGTTATGCTGCCTGATTGCCAAGAGGACGGGCGGCTGCAATACGATTGCCAGGGTGAGGAACCCCATCTATAACAAGGAAATTGCTTTTATCAAGGAGGAAATGGGGCTGTCCATGGTCATCAATCCAGAGTACGCTGCGGCATGTGAGATTTCCCGGCTTTTGAAATTTCCTTCTGCGATTAAAGTGGAGACATTCGCAAAGGGGAGGATAGAACTTCTCAAATGCAAGTTGGGGGAAGGATCCGTGCTGCATGGGCGACCGCTGACTTATATTTCCGGCGGACTGGGATGCGATGTGCTTATCTGTACGGTGGAACGCGGGGAAGAGGTCTTTATCCCGGACGGGAATTTCGAACTCCGGGAGAAGGATGTGATAACGGTGGTTTCTTCGTCAAGAAACGCCAATGAATTCTTCCGCAAAATAGGCATGGCCACGAACCGCATCAAAAGCTGCATGATTATCGGGGGTGGAGAGACGACCTATTATCTGGCGAAACAGCTTCTGCCAATGGGTATCGGCATCAAGATTATTGAGCAGAACAAGGAACGCTGCAATGAACTCAGCGAGCTGCTGCCACAGGCATTGATTATCCATGGCGATGGGACGGACCGCAACCTTCTGGACGAGGAAGGGCTGCCGCGTGTCCATGCCTTTGTGTCATGGACGAGCCTGGATGAAGAGAACATCATGCTCAGCCTGTTTGCCAATAAAGCGTCCAAGGCTAAGACCATCACCAAGGTTCATCGGATATCTTATGATGAAATCATTGACAGCTTGGATTTGGGGAGCGTGCTTTATCCGAAAAACATCACGGCTGAGTATATTCTTCAATATGTCCGCGCAATGCAGAACTCTATCGGCAGTAATGTCGAGACGTTATACCGGCTGATTGAGAATAAAGTGGAAGCGCTGGAGTTCCGGGTGAATGAGGAGTCAGACCTGGTAGGCGTGCCTCTGAAAGAGCTGCGCCTGAAGGATAATCTGCTGATTGCCTGCATCAACCGCAAAGGCATCATTATCACGCCGAGAGGGCAGGACGCCATTATGCTGGGGGATACCGTGGTGGTAGTCACGACCAACCAGGGGTTCCACGACCTGAAAGATATTTTGCGGTGAGGGAGGAAGAGGGAAGGTTGGTATGAATTACTCAATTATAAGATATATTCTCTGCCGTGTCCTGGAGTTCCAGGCGCTGTTTTTGGCGCTGCCGTGCGTGGTGTCGCTTATTTATTGGGAAAAAGAAGGATGGGCTTATGCCATAGTGGCCGCTTCCTGCCTGCTGATTGGAGGGCTGGGAAAGCTGAAAAAGCCGAAAAGCACAGTGTTTTATGCAAGAGAAGGATTTGTGGTGGTGTCTTTGAGCTGGATACTTTTAAGTGTCATGGGAGCGCTGCCCTTATTTTTGTCGGGAGAATTTCCCAGCTATGCAGATGCATTATTTGAGACAATTTCCGGCCTGACGACTACCGGGGCCAGCATACTTGCGGATGTGGAGGCATTGTCCAAGTGTAACTTATTCTGGCGCAGCTTTACCCATTGGATTGGCGGCATGGGGGTGTTAGTGCTGATTCTTGCCATTCTTCCGCTTGCGGGAGGTTATAATATGCACCTGATGCGCGCGGAGAGTCCGGGGCCGACGGTCGGAAAACTTGTGCCCAGGGTACGCCATACGGCGCGTCTGCTGTATGGGATGTATATTTTTCTGACAGTTGTCCAGGTGATATTGCTCCTGATTACCGGAATGTCGCCTTTTGAGGCGACGACGCTGTCCTTCGGAACGGCCGGAACGGGAGGGTTTGGCGTTCTGAACAGCAGCATTGGAAGCTATTCCGTGTTTTCCCAGGCGGTGATTACGGTTTTTATGATTCTGTTTGGCATCAATTTCAATGTGTACTATCTGTTCTTTGCCCGCAAGCCTATGCAGGCGTTGAAGCATGAGGAGATGCGGTATTACCTGGGCATCATCCTGGCGGCGATTGTGCTGATTACTTTGAATATCCGGGGCAGTTTCCAATCGCTGTTCGAAGCATTTCACCATGCGGCGTTTCAGGTGGCGTCGATTATCACCACTACCGGGTATTCTACGGCCGATTTTAACTTATGGCCGGAGTTTTCCAGGACGATATTGGTGATGCTGATGTTTGTCGGCGCCTGTGCCGGAAGTACCGGAGGAGGAATCAAGGTTTCCCGTGTAATCATCATGCTGAAAATGGTAAAGAATGAGCTTTCCCATCTGATCCATCCCAAGAGGGTGCGCCAGGTGAATTTTGAAAGCCGTGTCGTGAATAAGGAGATACTGCGCTCTATTTCTGTATTTTTCATTGCGTATGCCCTGATTTATGGGGCGTCGCTGCTCCTGATTTCGCTTGATAACCTGGATTTTACTACTAATTTTACGGCGGTGGCGGCGACCCTGAACAATATCGGACCGGGGCTGAACGACGTGGGGCCGGTCAGCAATTTTGCGGTCTATTCCCAGCCGGCAAAGTTTGTGCTGATGTTTGACATGCTTGCAGGGCGTCTGGAATTGTTCCCGCTGTTGCTGTTGTTCACGCCGTATACCTGGAAACGTTCTTGACGGAAGGAGGCAATATGAGGCTGATGGAATTTAAGATGGAACGCACGGGGCTTTTAAAAGAAGGCGATGTGCTTCCGGTTACGGAGGGCAAGCTTCCCGCTTCTTATTATTATACATTGGGCAAGGCATATGCCATGTCGTCCAACTACCCTTTTTCAGAGAGGCTGAAATCCAGGGAAGGGAAAGTGATAGAGGTGAAAGAGACGCCAAAGGGATTTTTTGTGACGGTTGAATTCGCAGAATGAGCAGCCATATGGGACGTTTGCCCCGGATATTCACAAATTGCAGTATATGAAGAGGGAGCATATATGTTAAAATAAAAACGCTGATAGTCTTTGCAAAAGGGACGCCTTTGCAAAGATTTGCGTGAATGAGAGGAGTCAGCATGGACTCAAGAGTGGCAATTATCGGGATTATTGTGGAAGAAGAAGCTTCCGTAGAGGAACTGAACAAAATTCTCCATGAATATGGAACATACATTATCGGGAGGATGGGGATTCCTTATCCGAAGAAGGGTATCAGCATCATCAGCATTGCCGTAGACGCTCCGCAGGGAGTGATAAGCGCGCTTTCCGGGAAATTAGGGAATCTGCAGGGTATCAGCAGCAAGGCAGCGTATTCAAAAGCATAGGGAGACACAGGTACTAACATGGAGACAGCTAATTGCAAGGAGGCATTATGGGTTTAAACAGTACGCCTTCCGCAGACCGTGTGCATATCGGTTTTTTCGGGAGAAGAAATGTCGGAAAATCAAGCGTCGTGAATGCTGTGACAGGCCAGGAGCTTGCCGTAGTATCTGATGTGAAAGGAACCACTACCGATCCGGTGCAGAAAGCGATGGAGCTTTTGCCGATGGGGCCTGTGGTCGTCATAGATACGCCGGGCATTGATGATGAAGGTACCTTAGGCCAGCTGCGGGTACGCAAAACCAAACAGATTCTGAATAAGACAGACGTGGCAGTGCTGGTGCTGGACGGCACGGAGGGAATGCAGCAAGCAGAGAAGGAGCTGATAGGGATATTTCAGGAGAAAAAAATCCCTTATGTGCTTGCGGTTAACAAACAGGATTTGCAGCAGGATGGGGTTCCGTTGGCGGGCAGCTTGCCGGGAGAGGAAAGAAACGCCATAAGGATTAGTGCGAAAACAGGATATCAGATTGATGCGCTTAAAGAAAAGATTGCACACCTTTCTGTGGCAGAGGATAGCGGGCGGCGGATTGTGGGGGATTTGCTGAATCCTCTGGATTTTGTGGTACTGGTAGTTCCCATTGACTCAGCGGCGCCCAAAGGGAGGCTGATCTTGCCGCAGCAGCAGACGATCAGGGATATCCTCGAATCAGGAGCGGTATCCGTCGTGGTCAGGGATTATGAACTGAAAGACACGCTGGCGCGGCTGCCGGGACGCCCTGCCATGGTGATTACGGACAGCCAGGCATTTGCCAGGGTCAGTGCGGAGACCCCGGAGGAGATTCCGCTTACGTCATTCTCTATCCTGTTTGCCCGCTACAAAGGGAACTTGAAGGAAGCAGTGCGGGGAGCGGCGGCAGTGGAAGATTTGCAGGATGGCGATAAGATCCTGATTTCGGAGGGATGCACGCACCATCGGCAGTGTGACGATATTGGTTCCGTGAAGATTCCACGCTGGCTTGCGGAGTATACTGGCAGGCAGCTTGACGTCCGATTCTCATCTGGCGCGGAATTTCCAGAGGATTTGTCTGAATATAAGCTTGTCGTCCATTGTGGCGGATGTATGCTGGGCGGCCGTGAGATGAAATACAGGCTCTCCTGTGCAGGGGATCAGGGGATACCCATCACTAATTATGGGATACTGATTGCTTATATGCAGGGGATTCTGCGGCGCAGCATCGAGCTGTTTCCGGAGGTTCTTGCGCAAATGCGCGAAACGCGTTGAGGACGACGCTGTCCGCGAATCTGCTTTTTGCTGAACCCCTTGAAATCGTTTTGCCATATTGCTATAGTATGTTTGAGGAAGTGCAGTCTGGCTGAAATTGCATAAGATTTTACGAAAGATGTTACGAGGGGATAAAAAATCCGAAGAATCAGTGGAGATTTTTTATGCCCTGATTTTTTGGAGGTACCAAACGTGTTTCAGTATTTATTATCGCTGGATACCGAAGAAGAGAAGGGGTTTTTCAGGGAGATATATGAAGCTTACCGGGATGAGATGTTTTATACTGCGTATGTGATTCTGGAAAACAGATGGGATGCGGAAGAGGTTCTGCAGGAAGCGTTTATTGCAGTGCTTTCCAATCTGGATAAATTGAGGGGGAATACGCCTCAGAAGAATTGGAATTACATAGCAACGATTGTAAAGACCAGGGCATATAATTGCTATAAGAAGAGGAAACGCCAAGCTGAGCGGGAAGTCCCGATGACCGAGGAAATCCTGGAAAGCATGGTGGATGAGGAGTTTGACCGGAGGATCCGGCAGATAGAACAGAGGGATTTTCTAGTGCATCTGCTGAGGGATATGAGCGAGACAAGCCGTGACGTGCTGCTCTTGCGGTATTACCATGAGCTGAACAGCGTGGAAATCGGAAAGCTCCTTGGTAAGTCGCCGGATTCCGTGAGGCATATGATCAAGAGGGCAAAAGAGAAGCTGCAGGGCATGTTGGAGGGACAATAATTATTTGGAGGAGATATACGAGGCCTATAAAGATGAGATGTACTATATTGCTTATGGGATCTTACGGAATAAGCATGATGCGGAAGATGTCGTACATGAGACATTTGTTGCGCTGTTGGCAAATCCAGAGGGGATAGCGCAAGATTCCCCGCAGAAAACCTGGAATTACATAATGACAATCGTTAAGAATAAATCTTGTACCCTTTATAGGACGAAGCAGCGGCAGGCGGATTATGAGATTGAGGAGGAAGCGCTGGAAGACGTGTTTGACGAGGAAGCGGATTTCAGGCTCTTGGAGAGGGAGCAGAAGAAATTTCTGGCGAAGGCATTAAGGCGGATGAAAAGATCATACCGTGAAATTTTGCTTTTGCAGTATTATCACGACAAAAGCATTGCAGAGATAGCCAGGCTTCTCGGCAAATCTCCGGATAACGTCAGGCATATGTCTGAGCGGGCGCGCAAGAAACTGAAAAAGCTGCTGAAAAAATATGGATTTGAATCTATGTAAGCTATAATTTGTTATTTGCATTTTCCCATATTTTTATATCAGCTAAAATTTTAGGAGCCAAAGGTCTTGCCGTATAAGCGGCAAGACCTTTGGAACGAGTAAATATATTCGTGCGACAGTTCCCTTTTGGTACTATGAAACTAAATACCGGGGAAATTCAAAATAAATTGTCAGTAGGAGGCTGCGTGATGCGATACAGAGGAATGGTTTTTGATTTTGACTATACATTGGGAGACTCTACAGATGGTATTGTGGAAAGTGCGAATTACGCCTTGGAACAAATGGGATATCAGCGGGCCGAGAGAGAGCAGATACGCAGGACCATCGGCCTGCACTTAGAAGAGACATACCGGGTATTAGTGGGGGATCAGGGAAAGAAAGCGGAGCCTGGGGAAGAGGCAGAGTTCCGTAAGCTGTTTGTGGAAAAGGCTGACCAGGTGATGGCGGCCAGCTCGAGTCTCTATGACGGAGTATTAGATCTTATGAGGGACTGGAAAGGACAAGGGCTTAAGCTTGGGATTGTTACTACGAAATACCATTACCGAATTGATGAGGTTCTGAAGAAATACCAGGCCGCAGAGCTGTTTGACGTGATTATTGGCGGCGAAGATGTGGCTCGTCCCAAACCTGACCCAGAAGGGATATTAAGGGTGCTAAAGATGTGGGAGCTGACCAATGAAGAGCTTCTGTATGTGGGTGATAGCTTGGTGGACGCCAAGACCGCCAAGGCTGCAGGAGTGGACTTTGCCGGGGTGACGACTGGGACAACGCCTGAGGAGGCATTGGCGGAATATGCGGCTTTTGGGGTATTTGCCAGCCTGCAGGGACTGGCTGGAAGATAGCTGAGAGGGTGCGCTGCATTTGCAGCGCACCCTCTTAATGCTTCTTGATAGAAAGGAACACCCGGAATAATCTTTCTTATTATTTCGGGTTTTTCAATGCGGCCTCCACGAACCCTTTGAACAATGGGTGCGGGCGGTTGGGCCTTGACTTAAGTTCCGGGTGCGCCTGGGTCGCGACAAACCAAGGATGGTCTGTAAGTTCCACCATCTCTACAATCCGGTTATCCGGCGACAAGCCGCACAGCTTCATGCCATGCTCAGAAAGGACGGAGCGGTAATCATTGTTGACCTCATAGCGGTGGCGGTGCCTCTCATGTATGGTTTCCGCGCCATAGACCTGGTATGCTTTGGAGGAAGTATCGAGGACGCAGGGGTAGGAACCAAGCCGCAGGGTTCCGCCGATGTCTTCCACGCCGCTTTGGTCAGGCATCAATGCAATTACCGGGTGGGTCGTGTTGGGGTCAAGCTCTATGCTGTGCGCATCATGGAAGCTGCACAGATGTCTGGCACATTCAATGATTGCCACCTGCATCCCCAGGCACAGCCCCAGATACGGCACGTTCTGTTCGCGTGCATACCTGGCGGCGACAATCATGCCCTCCACGCCCCGGTTGCCGAAACCGCCGGGAACCAGGATTCCCTGCACATCCCCAAGCGTTTCCTCCACATTATCATCGTTCAGCAGTTCAGAATCTACCCATTTAATGTTGACTGTCGCGCGTTCTGCGATGCCGCCGTGCTTTAAGGCTTCCACAACGGAAATATAGGCGTCATGCAACGCCGTGTATTTCCCGACCAGGGCGACCGTAACCTCTTTGTCCGGATAACGGAGCGCGTCTACCATGTCAACCCAGTCTGTCAGGTCGGGTTCGGGACACTCCAGGTGGAGGCATTCGCAAGCTACCTGTGCCAGGTTTTCCTTTTCCATGGCAAGCGGGGCCTCGTACAGATACTCCACATCCAGGTTCTGCAGCACGCGGCTGCAGGGGACATTACAGAATAAGGCAATTTTGTCTTTGATTCCCTGGTCTAAAGGGTGTTCGGAACGGCATACTATAATGTCAGGCTGGATGCCCATGCCCTGCAGTTCCTTGACGCTGGCTTGGGTGGGCTTCGTCTTCATCTCGCCGGATGCGCTGATGTAAGGGATTAGCGTCACATGGATCAGGATTGCGTTCTCATGCCCGATCTCATGCTGGAACTGGCGGATGGATTCCAGGAAGGGCTGGCTTTCCATGTCGCCGACAGTACCGCCGACTTCAATGATGGCAATGTGGGTCTCTTCCGTGGTGAAATTGCGGTAGAACCGGCTTTTGATTTCATTCGTGATATGGGGGATTACCTGTACCGTGCCGCCGCCGTAATCGCCGCGCCGTTCTTTCTGCAGCACAGACCAGTATACTTTGCCGGTGGTGACATTAGAATTCTTCCCTAAGTTCTCGTCTATGAAACGCTCGTAATGGCCTAAGTCCAGGTCTGTCTCTGCCCCATCATCCGTGACGAAAACTTCTCCGTGCTGGATGGGGTTCATGGTTCCGGGGTCGATATTGATATAGGGGTCAAATTTCTGCATGGTAACCTTGTATCCGCGCGCTTTCAGTAAGCGGCCCAGGGAAGCTGCAGTAATTCCCTTTCCGAGGCCGGAAACAACGCCGCCGGTGACAAAGACGTATTTTACGGGCATAGGTAATCCTCCTTAAATTATCTAAGATATTTAGTATATTCAGTAATTAATATATTATACAACCTAAGTAAAAAGAAATCTAGGACTTTCGAAAAAATTTCATAAAAAGTTTCGAAAAGAAATATTGATTTTCAATGGAAATGAACATATAATAGAAAGAGTATCGCGAGACAGATGGCTGCGGTATTCAGGAGGAAATCAATGGAGAACAAAGGAAATAATAACAATGAAAACGGCAGGAAAAATGGCGGTAGGAATAATAAGAATGGCATGACCATTATGGTCTTTATTCTTGCGGCTCTGCTGGTGCTGTTTCTGACAAGCCTGCTTAACAGTTGTGCCAGGAATGCAACGAACAAAGAAATTTCATATTCAGATTTCATTAACATGATAGAAGACGGTAAGGTGGAGGAAGTGAAGTTTACTTCCAACAGGATTAAGATTCTGCCTAAGAGTGAGAACAAATTATACCGGATTACCTATTACACAGCGGAGCTGAATGATGACAAGCTGCTGCCGCTGCTGAAGGAGCATGATGTTAAGTTTGGCGGGACGGTAGAAGATGTGTCCACTGCCATTATGTGGAATATGATTAGTTATGCCTTGCCTCTGATTCTCGTGTGGGTGCTGTTGTACTTTCTTATTTTTCGTAAGATGGGCGGAGGCGGAGTTATGGGGGTCGGCAAATCCACAGCCAAGGTCTATGTGGAGAAATCTACCGGAGTGACCTTTAAGGATGTTGCCGGGCAGGATGAGGCCAAGGAATCCTTGCAGGAAGTGGTGGATTTCCTGCATAATCCTAAGAAATATACGGATATCGGGGCGAAGCTGCCCAAAGGCGCGCTGTTGGTAGGGCCTCCCGGAACAGGTAAGACATTGCTTGCCAAAGCAGTGGCAGGGGAAGCCAAAGTCCCATTTTTCTCTCTGGCGGGTTCGGATTTCGTGGAAATGTTCGTGGGCGTCGGGGCGTCCCGTGTACGCGATTTGTTCAAGGAAGCGCAGAAGCAGGCGCCCTGCATTATATTTATTGATGAGATTGACGCTATCGGCAAGAGCCGTGATACCAGGTACGGCGGCAATGACGAGCGGGAACAGACGTTGAACCAGCTGCTGGCAGAGATGGATGGATTTGATACCTCCAAAGGATTGTTAATCTTGGCGGCAACGAACCGCCCGGAAGTCCTGGACAAGGCATTGCTGCGCCCAGGGCGGTTTGACCGTAGGATTATAGTAGACAAGCCGGATCTCAAGGGGCGTGTGGAGACGCTGAAAGTACATGCCAAGAATGTGCTGATGGACGACACGGTAGATTTGGATGCGATTGCGCTCGCTACGTCCGGCGCAGTCGGCTCTGACCTTGCCAACATGATAAATGAGGCGGCAATTAATGCAGTGAAACGTGGCAGGAAGCATGTCAATCAGGAAGACCTTTTTGAGTCTGTGGAGGTGGTTATTGCCGGCAAGGAGAAAAAAGACCGTATTATGGGCCCCAAAGAGAAGAAGATGGTGGCATACCATGAGGTGGGCCATGCCCTGGTGACGGCATTGCAGAAAGATGCGGAGCCGGTACAGAAGATTACGATTGTGCCGCGTACGATGGGCGCTTTGGGTTATACGATGCAAGTGCCGGAAGAAGAGAAGTACCTGATGACGAAAAATGAGCTGAACGCACGGCTCATTACCTATATGGGCGGGCGGGCCGCGGAGGAGATTGTCTTTGACTCCGTGACCACCGGCGCATCCAATGATATCGAGCAGGCAACTAAGATAGCGCGGGCTATGGTTACCCAATATGGCATGTCTGAGCGGTTCGGGCTGATGGGCCTGGTTACTGTGGAAGATAAATACCTGGAAGGCAGGGCTAGCCTCAACTGTGGTGAGGATACGGCAGCGCAGATTGACCTTGAGGTCATGAAGATTCTTAAGGACAGTTATGACGAGGCTGTCCGCCTGCTGCAGGAGAACCGGGATATCCTGAATGAGATTGCAGAATATCTTTATGAGCATGAGACAATTACCGGCAAGGAATTCATGCAGATTTTCCGAAAACTCAAAGGTATACCTGAGCCGGAAGAGAAGACAGACGCGCAGAAAGCGGCGGAAGAATTCAAGGCAGAAGAGAAAGCTGTCCTGGCTGCCCAGAAAGCGGAGGTTTTTTCATCGGATAGGTTCGGGCAGATAGATTTCGGGAATGTTACGTTGGAGGTGGTCGATCTTGAAGCGGACGATCTGGAGGATGACGATCTGGAAGTGAATACCCTTGAAGAGCCGCTGCCGGAAGAGATTTTGCGCGGAGGAAAGCAGCCGGAAGAATTGCCTGAGCAGGAAGGTTCTGCAGCCGGCATAGTGGGCACAGAGGAAACATTTACAGCAAAAGAAGATAAGATGCCAAACGAGCAGGAGATTGTGATTCTGGAGGCAGTGAGCAGTGAACCGCAGTCAGATCTGGATACTGCAGAAGCGACTGGCATACAAGCAGAGGGCGCGAAAGAGCCTGGCACGGATGGGGCAATCTCACAGTGTGCAGAAGAGGATTTGGCAGAAAAAGTGTCGGAAGCAGCAGCGTCAGATGAGTTTGGCGGGGAGAGCCGGCAGGAAACTGGCTCGGAAGTCTTTGGTGAGGAAAGCCTCACAGAAGCATTGCCGGAAGAGGCTGCAGAGGAAGGCCATATAGAAGCAGCGCCGGAAGAGGCTGGAGAAGCAGGATTTCCGGAAGCATTGCCGGAAGAGCATGGCGCGCAAGAACTGCTGGTAGCTGAGCTGGAAGTCTTTGGTGAGGAAAGCGTCGCAGAAGATTTGCCAAAAGAGCCGGGCATGGCAGAAGAGACTGCTGGGCAAGCGGTTTTGGAAGAGATGGAAGAGCCGGATATGGCAGCAGATTCTATATCAGAAGCTTTGCCGATGGCAGAGGAGGAGCCGAAGATATCAGCATTGGAGCTTCTGCTGGCCATGAAGGAAGGGCCCAAGGAGGAAGAGGCCGAAGATTCGGCCCAGGCAGATTCGGACATCATGCAAGCGCATGAGCAGATTTCTGACCAGGAGCCGGAAGCAAAACTGCAGGGACAGGTGGAGCCGGAAGGGTACGACGAAGAGCCGGCTGAACAGGAAGATTATCTGGATAAGCTGTTAAAAGGAATGGAATGATGTTTGACATTCAGGAAGAGTTAAAGAAGCTCCCCCAGAAACCGGGGGTGTATATCATGCATGATGCGAAGGATGCGATTATTTATATCGGGAAGGCAATCAGTTTACGGAACCGGGTGCGCCAGTATTTCCGTCCCAGCCATAACGAGGGACTGAAAAAAGAACAGATGGTACGGCAGATTGCAAGATTTGAATATATCATCACGGACTCTGAGCTGGAAGCGCTGATTCTGGAGTGCAACCTGATTAAGGAACACACTCCGAAATATAATACTATGCTGCGGGATGATAAGACATACCCATACATTAGAGTGACGCTGGGAGAAGCTTTTCCCAGAGTCCTCTTTTCACGTCAGATGAAAAAAGATAAATCCCGCTATTTTGGCCCGTATACCAGTGCGGGTGCAGTTAAGGACACAATAGAACTGGTTGGCAAGCTTTACAATCTGAAAACCTGCAGCCGGGTGCTTCCCAGGGATATTGGCAAAGAGCGTCCTTGCCTGAATTACCATATCCATCAGTGTATGGCCCCCTGTCAGGGAAAGGTCAGCCAGGAGGAGTACCGCAAGCAGATTGATAAGGTGATAGAATTTTTGAACGGCAATTACCAGCTGGTACTTAAGGAGCTGGCGGAGAACATGCAGCAGGCCTCAGATGAGATGAACTTCGAGAAGGCAATCGAGTACCGCGATCTTTTAAAAGCCGTCAGGCAGATTGCACAGAAACAGAAGATTACCAGCCCAGACAGTGAGGATAAGGACATCATTGCTATGGCGTCAGACAGTGAGGACGCTGTGGTACAAGTGTTCTTTATCCGTGATGGGAAGCTGATCGGGCGGGATCATTTTCATGTGACTGTGGGCAGCGAGGATACCAGGCCGCAAATCCTTGCCACGTTCCTGAAACAATTTTACGCAGGGACGCCGTTCATTCCCAAAGAGCTAATGCTCCAGGAAGAGATTGGGGAGGCGCAAGTCATTACGGAGTGGCTCAGCCAGAAACGAGGGCAGAAGGTGTATATCCGCGTGCCGAAGAAGGGAACGAAGGAGAAGTTGGTGGAGCTGGCGGCGCAGAATGCCGCTATGGTGCTGTCCCAGGATAAAGAGAAAATCAAGCGTGAGGAAGGCCGGACGATAGGTGCATTGAAGGAAATCGGTCATTTGCTGGAACTTGAGGAGCTAAAGCGTGTGGAAGCATATGATATTTCCAATATCAGCGGTTTTGAATCGGTCGGTTCGATGATTGTATACGAGAAAGGGAAGCCCAAGCGCAGCGACTACCGCAAATTCAAGCTGCGCACAGTCACCGGGCCGGATGACTACGGTTCCATGCATGAGGTGCTGACACGACGTTTTTCGCATGGCATGAAAGAGCAGAAAGAACTGACGGAACAGAACATGGAAAACGATTATGGCAGTTTCACACGTTTCCCCGATTTGATCATGATGGACGGGGGGAAAGGCCAGGTCAATGTCGCGCTGCGGGTGCTGGAGGAGCTGGGCCTGCATATCCCGGTCTGCGGGATGGTAAAGGATGATAATCACAGGACGCGCGGATTATACTACCATAACCAGGAGATACCTATCGACCGCCACAGCGAAGGGTTTAAGCTTATCACGCGGATTCAGGATGAGGCCCACCGGTTTGCCATCGAGTACCACCGTTCCCTGCGCAGCAAGGAACAGGTTCACTCCGTGCTGGACGATATCCCGGGCATCGGCGCGACCAGGCGCAAGTCGCTGATGAAAGCGTTCCAGTCCCTGGATGCAATCCGTGAGGCGGATTTGGAGACCCTGGCAGGGCTTCCGGCCATGAACCAGCAGGCGGCGCGTTCAGTTTATGAATTTTTCCACAGCACGGCAGTTGATGCGGGTAACGTTGTATGATAAAATGACCATGAAAGCAGCAGGCAGTGTCAGGGATGTTGCAGAGACAGAATAACCTTGAGCCAGAGAAAGGAAGATGCAGATGTATAATGGAAATGGTGTAAGCGTAAAGAAAATAGTAGATAAGATGAAGTTGAAGGTGCTGAATCCTGAAGTGGATATTAAGACACGCAAAGTGACCACGACAGAGGTAAACCGTCCGGCATTGCAGCTGGCCGGGTATTTTGACTATTTCGAGAAAAGCCGGGTGGAGATTGTCGGCATGGTGGAATACACTTATATGCAGAAATTAGAGCATGACGTGAAGCTGGACATCTATAAGAAATTCTTTGCTCACAATGTGCCCTGCGTGATTTTTAGCCGCAACTTGCAGCCCGATGATGACCTGATGCGCATTGCGACGGAGAATAATACGCCGGTATTATCCACAGACTATGGTACGTCAGAATTTATGGCAGAGCTGATTTATTATCTGGGAGAAGCGCTTGCACCCTGCATCTCCATTCATGGCGTGCTGGTCGATGTATATGGCGAGGGCCTGTTGATAATGGGAGAAAGCGGCATTGGCAAGAGCGAGGCTGCCCTGGAGCTGATCCGCCGCGGGCATCGTCTGGTCAGTGACGATGTAGTTGAAATAAGCAAAATTAATGAGCATACCCTGGTAGGGACGGCGCCCGACGTCACAAGATATTTTATTGAGCTGCGTGGCATCGGCATTATTGATGTGAAAACATTGTTCGGCGTGGAGTGCGTGAAAGAGAAGCAGAACATCGATTTGGTAATCAAACTTCAGGATTGGAAAAAAGAGAATGAATATGACCGCATGGGACTCGATGAGGAATACACCGAGTTTCTGGGCAACAAGGTAGTGTGCCATTCCCTGCCGATCCGTCCGGGCCGTAACCTTGCCGTAATCTGTGAGTCTGCAGCAGTAAACCACAGGCAGAAAAAGATGGGATATAATGCAGCGCAGGAGCTGTATCGCCGCGTGCAGGCAAATCTCCAGAAATCATCAGAAGAAAAAGAGGATGAAGACGAATAAGAATAAGATGAATGGATGTAGGAGGAATTGCATAGCAATGGAGAGAAAAAATGCATGGAAAAAATACCCGGAGGGCAAGCGGGAAGCGGTATTTGCCTTTGGGGAAGAGTATCGGAAATTTATTTCCGACTGTAAGACGGAGCGAGAATGTGTGACAGAGCTGGAAGCCCGGGCAAAGGAGGCCGGGTTTGCGGATTTGGCAGAAGTGACAGCCCAAGGGAGAACGCTTAAGGCTGGGGATAAGATTTACGCGAAGAATATGGATAAGACGCTGGCATTATTTGTCATCGGCAGGCAGTCCATGGAAAAAGGCATGAACATCCTGGGGGCGCACATCGATTCCCCAAGGCTGGATTTAAAACAGGTACCTTTATACGAAGATACGGAAATGGCGCTCTTTGACACCCATTATTATGGCGGCGTGAAGAAGTACCAGTGGGTGACCCTGCCTCTCGCGCTGCACGGCGTTGTCGTGAAGAAAGACGGGAGCAAGGTAATTATCAATATCGGGGAGAAGGAAGACGACCCGGTATTCGGTATCAGCGACCTTTTGATCCATCTCGCTTCGGAGCAGCTGGATAAGAAAGCCGCCAAAGTCATCGAAGGGGAGAACCTGGATGTTTTGGTGGGCAGCATTCCGTTTGAAAATGAAGCGGAGATGGACAAAGCGAAGGACGCGGTTAAAAGGAACGTTCTGGACATCTTAAAAGAGCAATATGACATAGAAGAGGATGACTTCCTGTCAGCGGAGATTGAGGTGGTGCCGGCCGGCAAGGCACGGGATTATGGTCTTGACCGCAGCATGATTATGGGATATGGACATGACGACAGGGTGTGCGCATACCCTTCCTTTGCGGCGCTCCTGGAAGCAGGCGTGTGTGAGAAAACCTCGGTCTGCCTGCTGGTGGATAAAGAGGAAATCGGCAGCGTAGGGGCGACTGGCATGCAATCCAGGTTTTTCCTTTATGCGGTGGCAGAAATCATGGAAGCGATGGGCGCATACAGCCAGGTAGCGTTTAACCGAGCCATGAGCAATTCCAAGGTGCTGTCCTCAGATGTAAGCGCGGCATATGACCCCTTGTATGCATCCGTCACGGAGAAAAAGAACGGCGCATATTTTGGCAATGGCCTGGTATTCAACAAGTATACCGGATCCAGGGGAAAGAGCGGCTCGAATGACGCTAATCCAGAATATATGGCAGAGCTGCGCAGGATCATGGATGATAACCAGGTGTCGTTCCAGACTTCTGAGCTTGGCAAGGTGGATCAGGGCGGCGGCGGGACGATTGCCTATATCTTAGCAAACTATAATATGTCGGTGATTGACAGCGGTGTTGCCGTGCTGAACATGCATGCGCCTTGGGAAATTATCAGTAAGGTGGATCTTTATGAGGCTAAACGGGGTTATACTGCATTTTTGAAAGAGGCCTGATTTGAGTGATACATTTTGGAGACAGTTACAAGAGATTACCGGGGAAGCGCGTTGCTTCCGGCAGGAGCCTATGGGCAGGCACACGACATTCCGTGTTGGCGGGCCGGCTGAATATTATGCCTGCCCGAAACGCTCCCAGATAGCCCCGCTGATTGCGCTGTGCCAGAGCCAGGGGATGCCCTGGATGGTGATTGGCAATGGGAGCAATCTGCTTGTTGGCGATAAGGGAATCAAAGGCGTGGTGATTGAGCTTGGGAAAGACGCCTCAGAGGTGAAGGTGGAGGGCAATTCGCTTACGGCGGAGGCAGGGGCACTGCTGTCGGCAGCAGCAAGGAATGCTGCCGAGCATGGGCTTGCCGGGATGGAATTTGCTTCTGGGATTCCTGGAACCGTAGGCGGGGCTGTAGCCATGAACGCAGGAGCTTATGGCGGAGAGATGAAGCATATTGTTAATAAAGTTACTGTGCTGACTATGGAAGGCAGGGAAGAAGAGCTTTCCCTTCAAGACATGGATTTTGGATACCGCCACAGCTGCGTCTTTGAGAACCATTCCATAGTGCTTGAGGCAGAGTTTGCATTAGAGCAAGGAAACATTGAGGACATCCGCGGGCGGATGGCAGAGCTGCGCAGCCGCCGCAGTGAGAAACAACCGTTGGAATATCCAAGTGCGGGAAGCACGTTCAAGCGGCCGGAAGGGTATTTTGCGGGGAAGCTCATCCAGGATGCAGGGTTACGAGGCTACCGCGTGGGGGATGCCCAGGTATCGGAAAAGCATTGCGGGTTCGTAATTAACCGCGGAGGGGCAACAGCGGCGGAGATTCGCCGGTTGATTTCTGATGTGCAGGAGAAAGTGGAAGCGCAGTCCGGCGTGAGTCTTGAGCCGGAGGTACGTTTCCTGGGAGAATTCTGAGAAAGGAGGGGGCGGGTGAAGTTTGTAATTTTGACGGGCATGTCAGGCGCAGGAAAGAGTACGGCGCTTAAAATCATGGAAGATATTGGGTATTTCTGTGTAGATAACTTGCCTATCGCCTTGATTGAGAAATTTGCGGAGCTTGCAGACCTACAAGATGCGGAGCTGCAGAAAGTTGCTGTCGGGGTGGATATCCGCAGCGGGCAGACATTGGAAGAACTGCAGGACGTGCTGGATCGCTTGAAACAAAAAGGAGAACGTTTTGACATCCTCTTCCTGGATTCGCAGGACGAAGTGCTGGTGAAACGTTATAAGGAGACCAGGCGGAGCCATCCGTTGGCCGGTAATGAGCGGGTGGACAAAGGCATACGCGAGGAGCGGCAGCGTCTGGAATTCTTAAGGAAGCAAGCGAGCTATATCATCGACACCAGCAATATGCTTACCAGGGAATTGAAAGCGGAACTTGAGAAGATTTTTGTCAGGAACCAGGATTATAAAAACTTGTTTGTGACTATCGTATCGTTTGGATTTAAGTATGGGATTCCCACGGACTGCGACCTTGTGTTTGACGTGCGCTTCCTCCCCAATCCTTTTTATGTGGAGGGGCTGCGCTCCAAGACCGGCAACGACCGTGAAATCCAGGAGTACGTGATGCAGTTCCCGGAAGCATGGCAGTTTCTGCGTAAGCTGGAGGATTTGGTGAAGTTCCTGATTCCCAATTACATTGTCGAGGGGAAGACGCAGCTGGTAATCGGCGTGGGCTGCACAGGCGGCAAGCACCGTTCCGTGACGCTGGCCAACGCCCTCTATGAGCGGCTTGCAGACAGGGAAGGGTATGGGATTAAGATTGAACACAGAGATATTCAGAAGGATGCCCACCGCAGCTGACGCGGGAGGCAGGCGATGCCAGGCCAGGGTTTATTGATATTCCGGTGGCATGATATCTCCAAATCATTGCATATACTGGATAAAGGCGGGGCAGATAGATGTCGTTTTCGGGTGAAGTAAAAGAGGAATTATCGCGGCAGTTCCACAAGAGCCGGCATTGCCGGATCGCAGAGATTGCAGCGATTTTAGGTTTTGTGGGCAAGCTGGAGGAAATGCAGGGAGGAAAGGCACTGCGCGTCTATACGGAAAACCTCTCGCTTGCCCGGAAATATTTTGTCTTGATGAGAAAGACGTTCCATGCAAACGTAAGCATCGCCGTCAGGCAGAATGTCTATCTCCATAAGAGCAGGATTTTCGTGATTTCCCTGGTTGTGCCGGAGGAAATCAGGAAGGTGCTGCTGGCAGTGAAATGGCAGAATGAAAATGGAGAAGATATACGGGCCGGCGGGCTTACGAGCCGGCTCTTGGTGCAGAATACATGCTGTCGCAGGGCATTCATCCGGGGGGCGTTCCTGAGTGCAGGCTCCATGAGCGACCCTGAAAAGTCTTACCATCTGGAGGTCGTCTGCAGCGGGCTGCCCAAAGCGCGGCAGCTGCAGGAGATTATCAACAGTTTTGGGATGGACGCGAAGATTGTCCAGCGAAAGAAGAGCCATATCGTGTACCTGAAAGAGGGTTCCCAGATTGTAGATTTGCTCAACATCATGGAAGCGCATGTGGCGTTGATGAATCTGGAGAATATCCGCATACTCAAGGAGATGCGCAACTCTGTCAACCGCCAGGTAAACTGCGAGACTGCAAACATCAACAAGACGGTGAGCGCGGCGGTCAAGCAAGTGGAAGATATCAACTTCATTAAGTCCGTGCGTGGGCTTGACAGTCTCTCAGACAGCCTGAGGGAAATTGCGTTGCTGCGCCTGGAGTACCCGGAGGCGCCTTTAAAGGAGCTGGGAACTTACCTCGAGCCTCCGGTTGGGAAATCAGGCGTGAATCACAGGCTGCGTAAGCTGTGTGAGATTGCGGAGGATTTACGGAAGCCAGGGCACGTATGAGGCGGCTGTAAGAGCATGAGGCGAGCGAAGAAGGGGTGATTCCTAGTGAAGAAAAGACTGTTGTTTGTATTTAACCCCCTTTCAGGAAAGGGGCTGATCAGAAATAAGCTGCTGGAAATCGTGGATCAGTTTGTGAAAAATGGATATGAGGTGGTCATCTATCCGACACAGAAGCCCCAGGACGCCATGGAGCTGGTGGAGGAACATGCCGGGGAGTACCATCTGGTGGTCTGCAGCGGCGGGGACGGAACCCTGGATGAGGTAGTGGGCGGGATGATGCGCCGTGAGTGGAAAGTGCCGATTGGTTATATTCCTTCCGGGAGTACGAACGATTTCGCGTCTTCCCTGAAAATCCCCAAGGACATGGGCAGGGCTGCGCAGCTGGCTGTGAGCGGCGTTCCCTATGCCTGTGACGTCGGAAATTTCAATGGAAAGCATTTCGTGTATATCGCCGCTTTTGGGCTGTTTACGGATGTGTCTTACGCCACCAGCCAGGAACGGAAGAATCGGATTGGCCATTTTGCCTATATTATAGAGGGGGTGAAGCGCATTCCGGCAGTGCAGCCCTATTTTCTTAAGATTTCCAGCGGGGACCGGGAGATTGAAGGGCATTTCATCTATGGTATGGTCACGAATTCTGTTTCTGCGGGTGGGTTCCGCAACATCACGGGTAAGAATGTCAAGCTCAACGACGGCCTTTTTGAGGTTACCTTAATCCAGATGCCGAGGAACCCCATGGAGCTGAATGAAATCATCGCCAGTCTGACGAATCTGATTGACAATACGGATCTTATCTATACGTTTAAGACGGACTGCCTGAAAGTGGAGGCTTGTGAAGACGTGGCATGGACGCTGGACGGGGAGTATGGAGGGAAACACAAAGATGTTACCATATCGGCAAAGAAGCAGGCGGTGGAAATCATCGTCAGCCATGAAATGGCTCACAGCTGAACTGTTTCCTTTGCAGTAAAATCTTTGCAGAAACCCCTTTTCTTTTTGGAAAAAATAAGGTAAACTATACAGTATGAAGCGAAGCCTTACGAAAGCTTCGCCCAGCAAAATAAGACAGTGTTTTCTGCAAGGCGGCAGAGGACAGAAATGGAGGAAAAGAAATGTTAGTATCTGCAAAAGAAATGTTACAGAAAGCAAAAAAAGGACATTACGCTGTTGGCCAGTTCAACATCAACAACCTTGAGTGGACGAAAATTATCTTACAGACAGCACAGGAACTCAATTCCCCGGTAATCCTGGGTGTTTCCGAGGGCGCTGGGAAATATATGTGCGGTTATACCACAGTCGTTGGCATGGTAAACGGCATGCTGAAAGAGCTGAACATCACTGTTCCTGTCGCACTGCATCTTGACCACGGCAGCTATGAAGCATGTCTCAAATGCGTGGAAGCAGGATTTTCATCGATCATGTTTGACGGTTCCCACTATCCAATCGATGAGAACGTGACCAAGACGACAGAGCTTGTGAAGATTGCACATGACAAGGGGATGTCTATCGAGGCAGAGGTTGGCGCAATCGGCGGCGAGGAAGACGGCGTTATCGGCGCAGGCGAATGTGCAGATCCCGATGAGTGCAAGGCAATCGCAGACCTGGGCGTAGATATGCTTGCAGCAGGCATCGGCAACATCCATGGCAAATATCCGGAAAATTGGGCAGGACTCAGCTTTGAGACATTGGACGCTGTACAGCAGAAGACAGGCGAGATGCCGTTAGTGCTTCACGGCGGTACCGGAATCCCGGAAGACATGATTAAGAAAGCTATCTCTCTTGGCGTAGCTAAGATTAACGTAAATACAGAGTGCCAGATTTCCTTCACCGCTGCCGTAAGGAAATACATCGAGGATGGAAAAGACCTGGAAGGCAAAGGATTTGACCCGCGTAAAGTGCTTGCACCAGGCGTAGAGGCTATCAAAGCAACCGTTACAGAGAAGATGGAATTGTTCGGATCTGTTGGAAAAGCCTGAACATAACAGCAATAGTAACAAAAAAATAACAAGATTACGCTGAATTTATCCGAAATAGCAAAAAATAAATTTTTTCTGAATTTTCTATTGCATTTCCGAGTGAAGTAGGGTATCTTAATTAACAGGTATAAGAGACGTAGAACAAGGGTGTTCCAATAGGATTGGAATGCCCTTTTCTCTTATAGGAAAGATCAGGGAACTTCTAAATTAGAGACAAAGCGGACGCGTCTGCTTATGAAAGGGAAAGGAAGTAGAGATATGAGCGATTTTATCAATGTATCCGAGATATTTGGGGAAAACGTATTCAATGATGCAGTCATGCAGGAACGCTTGCCCAAGAAGGTTTACAAGAAACTCAAAGAGGTAATCCAGGAAGACCGGGAGATGGATCTGGAGACTGCGGACGTAGTGGCCCATGAGATGAAAGAATGGGCGATTGAGAAAGGGGCCACGCATTTCACCCACTGGTTCCAGCCGCTCACAGGCGTGACGGCAGAAAAGCACGATTCCTTTATCACGGCGCCCATGCCAAACGGCAAAGTGCTGATGAGTTTCTCCGGGAAAGAGCTGATCAAAGGCGAGCCGGATGCCTCTTCCTTCCCCTCCGGCGGCCTGCGGGCAACGTTCGAGGCACGGGGGTACACGGCATGGGACTGTACCTCCCCGGCATTTGTCCGTCAGGATGCGGCGGGCGCGACGCTCTGCATCCCCACGGCATTTTGCTCTTACACCGGGGAAGCCCTCGATCAGAAGACGCCGCTCCTGCGCTCCATGGAAGCTGTCAACCAGCAGTCTTTGCGGCTGCTCCGCCTGTTTGGCAACACGACGTCCAAGAGGGTGACGCCTTCTGTCGGGGCAGAGCAGGAATATTTCCTGGTTGACCGCCAGAAGTACCTTAAAAGGAAAGACCTGATTTTTACCGGGCGCACCTTATTCGGGGCCATGCCTCCCAAAGGGCAGGAAATGGACGATCACTATTTCGGGGCAATCCGGGAGCGGATTGCGGCATATATGAAAGATGTGAACAAGGAGCTGTGGAAGCTGGGCGTCAGCGCCAAGACGCAGCACAACGAGGTTGCGCCGGCACAGCATGAGCTTGCGCCGATTTATGCGGAGGCAAACATTGCGGTAGACCACAATCAGCTGGTAATGGAGACCCTTAAGAAGGTTGCGGGCAGGCATGGGCTGCGCTGCCTGCTTCATGAGAAACCATTTCAGGGCGTGAATGGTTCTGGTAAGCATAACAACTGGTCGCTTACGACAGACGATGGGATTAATATGCTCGATCCCGGAAAGACGCCGCATGAGAACATCCAGTTCTTGCTAGTGCTGACTTGTATCCTCAAAGCGGTCGACACCCATGCTGATTTGCTCCGGGAGTCTGCAGCGGACGCAGGGAACGATCACAGGCTGGGGGCGAATGAGGCTCCGCCAGCGATAATTTCCATATTCCTTGGGGAACAGCTGCAGGATGTGATGGCGCAGCTTATCAGTACCGGAGAGGCTACCAGAAGCCTGAAAGGCCAGGTGCTGCAGACAGGCGTGAAGTCGCTGCCGGATTTCATGACGGACGCTACGGACCGTAACCGTACTTCACCGTTTGCCTTTACCGGAAATAAGTTCGAGTTCCGTATGGTCGGCTCTAACGACTCCATTGCCCCGCCGAACGTGGTATTGAACACCATCGTTGCAGAGGCATTTTGCGATGTGTGCGATATTCTGGAGAAGGCGGATAATTTTGAGGAGGCGGTACACGATCTCATCAAAGACCAGGCGTCCGCGCACCAGAGGATCGTGTTTAACGGCAACGGCTATTCTGACGAGTGGCTTAAAGAGGCTGAGCGGCGCGGGCTTCCGAACATCAAGAACATGGTGGACGCAGTTCCGGCATTGACCACTGAGAAATCAATCGCACTTTTTGAGAAGTTCAACGTATTTACAGAGGCAGAACTGGCGTCCAGGGGAGAAATCCTCTACGAAAATTATGCGAAAGCGCTCAACATTGAGGCGCGTACCATGATTGACATGGCAGGCAAGCAGATTATCCCGGCAGTGATAAAATATACGACCTCTCTGGCGAATTCCATCAATGCGGTAAAGGCTGCGTGCGATGCGGATATCAGCACACAGACAGATTTGCTGAAAGAGGTCTCCGGACTTTTGGCGGAAGCAAAAGAAGCGCTTGTAAAACTTAGTGAGATTACTGCCCAAGGCGGTGCGATTGAAGAGGGAAGGGCGCAGGCAGCATTCTTCCGCGATGAGGTGAAGACAGCCATGGACGCGCTGCGGGCGCCGATTGACAAGCTGGAGATGATTGTCGATAAGGAAATGTGGCCGATGCCTTCTTATGGAGATTTGATTTTCGAGGTCTGACAACAAGAATACAGTTCAGCCGGACAATCCTTCCCGGATATGGGAGGATGGCTGGACTGTCCCCAAAAAGGGAGGATGCCAGGAAGCGTCAGCCCCCTGGCATTTATTATGAAAAAGTTTATTCAAAAAGTAAATTCTTTTATGTCGTTTGGTATGGTTTTATTATATGCGAAAGAAATGAAAATTCCATGTTGCTAAAATGAAAGTTTTTTGAACCATAAATGAATAAATTGTGAACAACGGAAAAATGGCATTTTTCACGAGACCACAAAGCTGTGGAAACTTGGGGGAAGTGTCTTTTTTTATCTTATTAGGAAGAACTTGTCACGCTAAAGCGTGGAAGTGTAAGTGAAAGGGAGGAATTATTATGACACAAGAATCAATTATCAGCTTAGTGAGCGAGCATACCTTCGGTATCTGGTTCCTGATAGGGGCCGCGTTGGTATTCTGGATGCAGGCGGGGTTTGCCATGGTGGAGGCAGGATTTACCAGGGCGAAGAACTCTGGGAACATCCTCATGAAGAACCTTATGGATTTCTGCATCGGCACGGTAGTGTTCATCCTGATTGGCTTTTCGTTCCTGCTCGGGGAAGACATGGCGGGACTGATTGGAAAGCCTGGGTTTGACATCTTTACGGCGTATGCGGACTTCGATTTTTCCAATTTCGTATTTAACCTGGTGTTTTGTGCGACCACGGCGACGATTGTATCTGGAGCGATGGCGGAACGGACAAAGTTCCTGTCCTACTGTATTTATTCCGGCGTGATATCCGCATTGATTTACCCCATTGAGGCGCATTGGATTTGGGGCGGCGGCTGGCTGGCGCAGATGGGATTCCATGATTTTGCCGGATCCTGCGCTATCCATATGGTCGGCGGCGTCTCCGCGCTGATTGGCGCGGCGATCTTAGGGCCGAGGATTGGCAAATTCAGCAGAGGCAAGGATGGAAAAGTGGAGAAAGTCAATGCGTTTCCGGGTCATAACCTACCATTGGGATGCCTGGGCTGCTTCATCCTCTGGTTTGGATGGTATGGGTTCAACGGCGCGGCTGCGACTACCATCCCGCAGTTAGGATCCATTTTCCTTACAACCACGATTGCTCCGGCGGTCGCGACGGTGGTCTGCATGGTATTTACTTGGGTAAAATTTGGGAAACCGGATGTTTCCATGTGCTTGAACGCGTCCTTGGCAGGTCTGGTGGCTATCACTGCCCCTTGTGACGTAACCGATGGCTTTGGGGCGGTTGTGATTGGCGCGGTTGCGGGGCTTCTGGTCGTGTTCGGAGTATGGCTCTTAGATTACAAGCTTCATGTAGACGATCCAGTAGGCGCAGTCGCAGTCCATATGATGAACGGCATCTGGGGGACGGTTGCCGTAGGGCTTTTTGCCACCTCGACGGCGCCTGGTTCAGAAATTGACGGTCTGTTTTATGGCGGCGGCTTCCATCAGCTGGGGCTGCAGCTTTTGGGAGTCGCCAGCGTGGGCGTCTGGGCAGCGGTCTGCATTACCGTAACTTTCTTCGTGATTAAGGCGACCGTGGGCCTGCGTGTGACGGAGGAAGAAGAGATTGTCGGCCTGGACGCCACCGAGCATGGTCTTGCCTCCGCATACTCCGGGTTCAGCATCATGGATGTGTCTAACACGATGATGATGGACGTCAACGAGAACACCGACCTTGGGGTTTCCGCGTATGAGGATGCTTCCGAGGCACAGAAGGATGCGGCCGTCAAGGTGGTTTCCGCAGTTCCTAGGGAAGCCACAGGCATGTACAAGGTGGTGGTTGTGGCAAAGCTGTCGCGTTACGACAAGCTGAGGAAGGCCATGAACGAGCTGGGCGTCACCGGAATGACTGTGACCCAGGTGATGGGCTGCGGCATCCAGAGGGGCGCGGGCGAAAAATACCGCGGCGTCGAGATGGACGCGACCTTGCTGCCTAAGGTGAAGCTTGAAATCATCGGCGGCAATATCCCGCTGGAGAAAGTCATCGAGACGGCGAGGAAAACGCTCTTTACCGGGCATATCGGCGATGGCAAGATTTTTGTGTATGACGTCGCCAAGGTTGTCAAGATTCGTACCGGGGAGGAGGACATGGCAGCGTTGCTGGATGTGGAATAATTGTTAAGAAGTAAGAAAGGGTGCAAGGCCAGCCGGGATGCCGGGGCTTTGCGCCTTTTGTGGCTGAAGCGCCTGATGCGGATATATGGTTGCCATGAAAAACGGTAAAACTCAAAATGCAATAAATATTGCAATGATTTACATAGAATGATATAATTCGTCCTGTCAGTATGAAAATCAGACAAATCAATTATGGTGGAGTGTTTGTGGTGCAACGTTATCTATTATTAGCTGGATTCGGGGGTGAGTATGTATAATATTGGGATATGCGATGACGGAAAAAGTATTTGTGCTGCTCTTGAAAAGATGATTCTGCAGTATGCTGGTAAAAAGCAAGTTCCGGTAGAAATTAAAATTTGGTATATGGGAGAAGGGCTATGTGATTATCTCCAGCAAAAACAACAGATAGACATTCTGTTTCTGGATATCGAATTATTTCAAATGACAGGCATTTGCTCATGTGAGATAAAGAAGTAAAAGAAATGTAAAAATTTTTGCCGTTCCCTGTCCGGCTGACTGCCGGACGGGTCGGGCTTTAGTCGGGCAA
>CAJUFQ010000012.1 GCA_910585625.1 uncultured Lachnospiraceae bacterium | reverse complement strand
CGCATAATTGTTTTTGTCTTATAGGGAAAACCCTTTTACGCTTTAGCGTGACAAGGTCTTTCCTAGATCAAAGTGGGCAAGCCCACTTCAACTCCCCTATCCCCTCAATCTTGAGGGGGATTGCACACTTTGCTGCGCCGAGCACAATTGCGAAGCAATATTTTACCTCTTGTGCGAGTGCGAATAATTTTTTTGTCTTATAGGGAAGACACTTTCACGCTTTAGCATGACAAGGTCTTTCCTGCTAAGATAAAAAAGGACTATTGCAACATGCCATCAGAATGCAATACGCTGTGTGTCCGTCTTCCTTACAGCATCTTGCATCTATGGCCATATTTGCAACAGCCCTCCCTGTTAAATTCTGCTCAAGACCTGCAATGCATCCTTTTTCAGAATGACGTCGTAATGCTCGTCAAAATATGCCCGGATTGCAGATGAATATTTTTCCTGATGTGCGTACTCTGCTAAAATGTTACATACTTTATTAAATTCTTCCGGTGTGTGCTGGCTCTTGCTGATCACCAGGTAATATTTGCGGTTAACCTTGTTCTTATATAGCACATTACATCCATTGTAAAAGCCATTCAGCACCCGTGCCAACCGGTTGACCTCATCCAACTCATCAAAAACAAAGAGCTTAGTGATATCCACCAAAACCGGTTCATCCTTTTCCTGCTTGACAGTCTTCTCCAGAGGAATGAAGTTATTCTCCTTCTGGGCTGTCTCAGCAATCTTCTTGGCTTCTTCCTGTATCTTACGAAACAAATCTAAGATATCGTCCGCGCCCGTCGCCTCAAAGACATGTTCGTTATCCTCGCTCGTCGGCTGACTGCCTGTGTCCTCAGAACTGCCCGGAGCGAACTGGGAAAAGCGGGTATCCAGTTCTTCTGGATATTCCACCTTCGTGATAATCAATATAATGGTATCCGCAGATAATGGAATTGCTTCAATCATCAGCGGTATGTCCTCTGCCTCAAAACCACATTCATATGCCGCCTGCTGCATCATATCCCGGAAAAGCATCTTTGCTTTCTCGGTTCCGTATGCCAGTTCGCTCAGTTTGAGCTGGCGGTCTGCCAGATCCTCCCTGGTAAGCGTACAGCGAATCTGGTTCTCACTTACTTTTTCAATCTTCATACGATCCCTTCCCTTCACTACACATCTGCATCAGGAATTAATATGTTTGAACTCTTACCTCGGGGCTGAATGCCCGGTTAGGTACTCAAAGTATATTACATATTCTTATCTCACGTCAAGTCGAAGTCTGCCCAATTTTCTAAAAAAACTGTGAAATTTCTAAACATTTGACAAAAAGTATTGCATTGGTAAAATTTGTATGCTATAAATGTCCCAGAGATGCCGGTCTGGGTCAGGCAGAAAGGAGCCTAACCATTCAGTAACCGTAGGCAGCCATAGGCTGTCAGCCGCGGATTTTCTGCAATGTCTTTTCTATATCTATTATATCATTTTATTCCCGAAAAGTAACCCATTTTATTTCCATCGGTCTGCCAAATTTTGAGACTGCGGGACGCCGGATGGCAATATGGGCAGCTTAACAGGTAATGCGTTGCAGAGTAGGAAAACATGACCAGTTTTGCCGGATTCTTACAGTTTCTCCCATTTCCGTGCTTTCAAAATTACGAAGCCGGTCTGGGGACACGTCGGTTTTCCCTTGGCCTTCTGCATTTTTATTGACTTCTGTTTTCTATGCAAATTTCAAGCCCTTGTGGGCGTTCTAACAGATAATAGTATATGATAATCTGACGAAATTTAACCCAAAAGAATTTACCACCGCCTGTTTCCATTCCATCCTGCCCAGTAAGCAGGACAGCGCACCTCTGTGAGGAAGGCTCTTTACAAACGGCTGGCCGCATGGGTTCTGACAAAATAAACTGTGCTGGCAGTTGCGGAATCCAGGCATTCCGTGCTATGGGAAAAGAAAAAAGAACAAGGAATCCCATGGGCAGCCGTCTCAGAATCCGGCACATGAAACTTCTTGTACTTCTAAAAGGAATATATCACGAAATACCTTCATGTCACATGAAGCAGAAAGGGGGAATCCGTACAATCCATTGCTAGAAAAGAGGGTGAGATCCCTTATTCATGAATCAAAGACTGCACGACATCAAAAGTACAAAAATGGGGGCGCTGCAAGATATGCAGCTTCCCCCATATGTCTATTTTGCCAGAAACTCATTGATTTTATTCACCAATGCGTCTGGCTCAATCCCATGTACCATCGCTGCCTCGGCAATTGTCTCCATCTGTGAAGACGGGCATCCAAGACAGTGCATTCCGATTTCTAACAACAGCGGCGCCACGTTCTCATCAATCTGCAGCAATTCCCCTATCATCGTATCTTTGCTTACCTGTGCCATTTTATATTCCTCCTTACGCTTTGTCGTGTCATTTGCAATACCTGATATAAGTATTTCGCATGCCATTTTTATTATGCAATCCCGCCCGCGCCATCCGCAGCAATATTTGCGCCTGGCTGGCTGAATTGCTCTTATTATAATACCATTTTTTTAAATATGCAATCTTTTACTTGTAATCGCCGACTGTTTGTATTAAAATATATCTCAAGACCACCACATGGCGGTTTTATGAATATTCATTTTATATTAAGGAGGATCTAAGTATGGCATACGTAATTACTGACGCTTGTGTAAGCTGCGGAACCTGTGAAGGAGAATGCCCCGTAGGCGCTATCTCCGCTGGTGATGGAAAATACGAAATCGCTGCAGATACCTGCATTGACTGCGGAACATGTGCTGGTGCATGTCCTACAGGCGCTATCGAGCAGGGTTAATTCCTGACTTGTACATGAAAACAGAGAGCCTTTATCCCTGCATGAGGATAGAGGCTCTTTTCTGTTCCTCCTGCCCCATTGCCGGGAAGAACCATAAGTCCCCATTAGGACTGACAGATGAGGTGAAAATACATGCTGAGAAATAAGAATCCGCAAAACCAAGAAACCTTTCTTTTTATCGGAAAAATAACCACGGGCATCCTGGTGCTGGCCTGGCTGGCTGTCATCTACGCATTTTCTGCTCAGCCTGCCGGACAATCCTCTCAAGCCAGCGGTTCCGTGGCATACAAATTCGCTGAATGGCAGAACAGCTTCTTCCGCCTGGACAAAACAGAAGCGGAATTATCCGCTCAGGCAGAATCGATGCAGCTAATCGTCCGCAAGGCAGCGCATATGGGAGAATACGCGCTGCTAGCCGTCCTCCTGTGCCTTCATTTTAGCTGTTATGCATGGAACAGACGCCGGCTGGCCCTTTCTGCGCTGGCATTCACGGCAGGCTATGCCGCCACCGATGAGTTCCACCAGCTATTCGTCCCCGGACGGGCCGGCCGCCTGTCAGACGTATGCATCGACAGCCTGGGCGGGGCGTTGGGGATAGCCTTTTTCCTTCTCATCATGCGGCTAGGCAGGAAACGCTGAGTCCCTGACGAAACAAAGCAGGCAAGGTCTTTCCTAATAAGATAAAAAAGGGAAGCCCCTGCTCCTTTCCCTGCTTCCCTTTCTTGTCTTTATGTAGTTAAGTTTGGATTCAATTTCTTTTCTTCTTTCATTATTTTCGCTGAATCTTTCTCCTTTTCTTTCTTTGCCGTCTTTTCTTTTCGGAATCTGCGCCCTTTCTGCTGCGAGCGAATAGCGGCGTCCAGCTTTCGGAAACGTTCTTCCTCTGCCTCGTCCTGCTCCCGCATCAGATAATTCATCTCCTTTAGGACTTTTTCCCCGACTTGTACCCCAACCTCTTTGCTGAGGGAAGAATTGTTTTCCTCCATTGCCTGTTTCACAATAGTGGTCATCATTACGCGAAATTGTTCCAGCTTTACAGTATTAGAAGCGGAATTATTATGTTCTTTTATCTGGTATGGTGGTTCCATTTCGGGATATTCCCGGCCAGCCTGGACAACCTGCCGGCTTTCCGGGATGTTATGAATCATCATCCGGATTGCTTTCAGCTGGTAGCCCTGTTCCTTCCATTCTTTTATCTTTTGGAATTGCGCTATATTCTCTTCTGTGTAATAGCGGTGTCCCATCTCGTTGCGGGGGACGGCAAGTTCTAATTCTTCTTCCCAATACCGCAGTACATGTGACTCGACATTAACTATATTTGCCGCGTCCGAAATCATATAGCGTGCATTTTCCACATTCTGAACCTCCTTTTTCGGGATTTCACGAGTTTTTCGTGAACATTTTATCAGCCTCCTGCCCTGTGCCGCCTTGCAGCAGCGCGCGCAACAGCCTGTCCCTTTTTCTATTTCTATTTTAACTATTTATGCCATAGCTTACAATCTTTTTTCATCGTGAAATAACGACAAGAAAAAGCAGATACCTCCCTTTTCAGAAAAATATCTGCTCTGTTTTACGAATTGTGACGAGTTATTTTTCCATGTTTACAAATTTCGTGTACTGCGGCAGCCAGACCAGGTTGACTGTGCCAATAGGACCATTCCTCTGTTTGGCTATGATAATCTCCGCAATGTTCTTGTCCGGCGTATCCTTGTTGTAATAATCGTCCCTATAGAGGAACATTACCACATCGGCGTCCTGCTCTATCGCCCCTGATTCACGCAAGTCGGAAAGCATGGGCCTGTGATCCGGCCTCTGCTCTACCTGACGGCTCAGCTGCGACAGGGCAATCACCGGGACATTCAGCTCTCTGGCAAGGCCTTTCAACGAACGGGAAATGTCCGATATTTCCTGCTGCCTGGAATCTGAACGGCCAGAACCGGACATCAGCTGGAGATAGTCGATAATAATGAGCTTTAAGTCTTGCTCCAGCTTATATTTGCGGCACTTGGAACGCAGCTCTGAGATAGAAATTCCTGGCGTGTCGTCGATAATCAGCTTTGATTTACCAATAATCCCTGCGCCTTCAATCAATTTCTCCCAGTCGGAATCAGCCAGGTTCCCGGAACGCAGAAGCTGGGCGTCCACTCTGGACTCCAGGGAAAATAAGCGGTTCACCAGCTGCTCCTTGGACATCTCCAGGCTAAAGATAGCCGTGGCAAGGTTATTATGGAATGCCACATACTGCGCGATGTTCAGCACAAACGCCGTTTTTCCCATGGAAGGGCGGGCGGCCACCAGTACAAGATCCGACGGCTGCAGCCCGGATGTCCGATGATCAAGATCGATGAATCCCGTAGCAATTCCAGTGACATTTCCTTTTTTCTTGGAAGCCAGTTCAATTTTCTCCAAGGCATTGATGACAATCTGCTTGATTGGCACAAAATCTTCCGCTCCACGGTTCTGAAGGAGGTTAAAAATCTTCTTTTCAGTCTCCGCCATAATGTCCTCTACGCTGTCTTTATCCAGATAGCACTGGCTGGCAATCTCCTCATTGACTTTAATCAGCCTGCGCAGCATGGCTTTCTCTTTGACGATATTCGCATAGTATTTGATGTTCGCAGAAGTCGGCACTGACGTTACCAGCTCCCCCACAAACTCCATGCTGCTCAGCTCCGCCGGGACATCTTTCTCCCGCAGGCGGTTCTGTAATGTCACCACATCCACGGGCTGCTCTTCATTAAAAAGTTCCACCATCGCTTCAAACAGCACGCCATACTGCTGATGGTAAAAGTCCTCACGGATTAAGGTTTCTGACGCCACAATAATTGCTTCCCTGTCCATAATCATGGAACCGATGACTGACTGCTCCGCCTCCAGATTGTTCGGCATAATCCGTTTAATCAGGGCTTCCTCCATATGCGCCTCCTTATTCCCCTGCCACTTTGACTTTCAATGTGCCTGTGACCTTAGGGTGGAATTTAATTTTGACTTCGTGTACGCCCAATGTTTTCAGCCCGCCCTCCGGCAGCTGCATTTTCTTCTTGTCCAGCTCCATGTCAATCTGCTCCTTTGCGGCAGCCGCAATTTCCTTTGCGGACACAGAGCCAAAAGTTCTGCCGCCCTCGCCGGTCTTCAATGTCACAGTCACCTCTTTGCTTCCAACTTCCTCCGCAAGCGCCCTGGCGTTGTCCAGGTTCTCCTGCGCTACCTTCTCTGCATGCTTATTCTGTAATTTCAAATCATTCATGTTCTTACTATTTGCTTCCACGCCCAATTTCTTAGGCAGAATCATATTCCTTGCATAACCGTCGCTGACGTTTACAACGTCGCCTTTCTTCCCTAATGATTTTACGTCCTCAAGCAATATTACTTTCATACTTCTAAATCTCCTTCCTCTAACATCTGATCCAATGTATCCTGAATCTTCCTCTTCGCTTCATGTACGGTGCAGTCCTTGAGCTGCGCTCCTGCCACATTGAGGTGGCCGCCGCCGCCCATCCGCTCCATAATCAGCTGTACGTTGATTTCATCGATAGAGCGTGAACTGATATATATTTTTTCATTGTACTCTGTGAGTACGAACGAAGCCTTGATTCCCACAATATTCAGCAGCTCGTTGGCTGCCTGTGCCCCCGCTATCGTGGGACTTTCCACACGCGGGTCTGCCGGGCAGATGGAAATTGCAAATGCCCCCTGATATACCTCGGCGTGGCGCACTGCCTCCGCCCGCGCTTTATACGCCGCCATATCATCCCGCAGCAATTTGCGCACCCTGGTAACTTCCGCGCCGCACCTCCTCAGGTATGCCGCCGCCTCAAACGTGCGCACGCCGGTCTTTGTCATGAAATTATTGGTGTCAATCAATATGCCGGCGTAAATGCTGTCCGCCTCATTCGGCTTAAGATGTATGTTTTCATTAAAATACTGCAGCATTTCCGCCACCATCTCACAAGTAGAAGAGGCGTATGTCTCGATATAAGAAAGCACGGCATTTTCAATCACGTCGCTACTCTGCCTGTGGTGGTCAAAGACCACGATATTCTTGGACTGGCGCAGAATCTCCGGGCACTCCGTATAATTGGGCCGGTTTGTATCCACCACGACAAGCACGCTCTCACTTTTCACCATCTCAATGGCACGCTCGCTGCGGATGAACATGTCTTCCGGGTATCCCTTTTCCTCTGAGAAGCACTCCTTCATCGGACGCAGGGATGAAGTGACCTCGTTCAGCACAATATGCGCTTTCTTGCCCATCACCTGTGCCGCGCAGTAAATACCGATGGCAGAACCAAAGGCGTCCATGTCGCTGATGCTGTGTCCCATAATAAAGACCTGTTCCCGGCTAGCGAACAGCTCACGCAAGGCATGGGCTTTGACTCTCGCCTTGACTCGGGTCATCTTTTCCACCTGTCTGGACTTTCCTCCGAAATACGTTATCTTCTCGCCTTCCTTAATGACTACCTGATCGCCGCCTCTTCCGAGCGCAAGGTCTATTGCCATGCGGGAGAACTCGTATTTCTGGTTATAATTCGTATTGCTGACGCCGATGCCGATGCTCAGCGTCACCGCCATCTCATTCCCTACCTTGATAGTTTTGACATTTTCCAGGATGCTGAATTTATCTTTTATCAGATTATCCAGATATTTATGCCTGAATACCACGAAATACTTATCTTTTTCAATTTTTTTGATAATGCTGTCCTGGTCGGAAAAGTACTTGCTGACCTTCCGATCCACCAAAGCGACCAGCAGCGACCGCTTGACTTCCTCTATGCTTTCCAGGGCCTCTTCATAATTGTCGATATAGACCAGCACCGACACGAGCTGCTGTTCTCTGTTTTCCTGGATATGGCGGTGCAGTTCTGTCTCATCAAACAGATAGAGAGAGGTCAGGTACTGATCCTTTGCCTCTGCCAGCGCTGCGCGTTCCGCCGCATCCACAGTCCCCTCCATATCTTCTTCGTTCTCTGAGTTGAAGTAGAGCCTGCTGACGCTGGCCCGGTACACCCTGCCCTTCCATTCAAGCTGCATGCTTTGGGCCTTTTCCTCTTTCTCCAGAAGTTCCCTGGTAATCGACGGAAAAATGCTGGTAATAGATTTATGGTATTTCTTGTCCTTTTCCACAATCCGGGAAAACTCCTCGTTCATCCACAGAATCTTGCAGTTATCCTCCAAAAGCGCATATGGTATCTCAAACTCATCCAGGAGTTTCCTCTGCACCGTGCCAAACTGCGTCGCAAAACTGACCACCTCCTTGCGGATGCGTGAGCGGTACATAATATAAACTCCCAGCGCAATCGCAAGATAAATCGCTGCAAATATGGATACGCAGATTCCTGCCCTTTTATCGACAGAATATAATGGTATGTTTAACAATATAATCAGGCCAGCCAGTATCAGTGGCCAAAACATATAATTGGTCAATGGCCCTTTCATGGGTTCTTTTCTTTTCATGGTCATTCCCTGCCTTTACTGCTTACCGCTTCGATAAGTACTCCTGCACAATGTAATATGACTGTTTCAGCCGTTCCCGGTATGTGGGCAAATCCCATCCATCCCAGGAATAAGTCCCGCTCACGCCGTCAACGGCAAATATGATGCCGCTGATTGGCTCAAATGTAATCCCTTCATGAGCATATAAATCCGCAATACGTCTCTTCTGGTTGGGCGCCGGGATATTCAAAAGCAGCCACGGCAGCCGGATTTCCGCCACGTCCCCTTTGATGCAGAAGTCTGCCCGGGAATCGAAATCACCAGCCGTTGGGTCTGCATTCCCATGACGCAGCTTCCCTGTCTCAATCTGCTCCGTTCCCACTAATGTCCCATCCGTAAGGAGAACCGGCCCGTTCAGCATGAGGTTGATGGGTTCAAAACGGTTCGTATTCTTCTCTGCATACCCTTCCTGCACCTCAAGCACTTTGCTGTCTGAGTAAGTCCCTTCTGTATAAAGCCAATAATTCACGTCATAATAGGGATCGACCAGGATGCGGCTTTCTTCCTCACCGTTGAGGTCAATCGCAAAATCTGCACCGCCATATTCTGGGTTGCCCTGTTCCGGGATGGTATCCGCGGTAATTCTTGCGCTACCGCCATAGCCCTTAAGGAGCAGATAAACATATGCCTCGTCGCTCCTTACATATAGTTCTTTTTCCCCGCTTTTCAGAAGCGGCTCCATTCCCTCCCACTCCTGCGCGTCACCGTCTGCAGTGCAGGCGGCTTCCCCGCCGGGGTCAAAGGACAGCAAGCCAAAAAACTGCTCGCTGGTCTGGACATCGCACCAATAGGCGCGTGCGTCAGGGTCTGTATAGTCCATCGTATTCCAAGTCCGCTTAAACCATTCATCTTGCCAGATAAACATGCACGCCCCTGCGCATCCCGTCGCAGCAATATCTTCCAGCATAGATACTAGGGCATTGCCCTGCTCCTCTTCCGTCAGCCCGCCCTGGTTAAACCCTGCCTCGCGGGCCAAGTGTGTAATGCCTCGCCCAGACGGCACGCCGAACTCTGAAATTACGACTGGCATCTTATGGTAATCTACCAGCTTACCCAAATAGCTTTTATACGAATTCGGCGGATTGTCCTCAAGCAGTTCCGGCGCATAACGCATCATTTCGGGATAATACGGATAGACATGGTAGGAAGCAAACAGTCCTGCCTGAAATCCCGGCTTCGCCTTGATATGCTCCGCATCCACAGATACGGCATCTTCCTTCTCAGGATTCGGCTCCCCGGGATGCTCCAGCGGGTCTGTCGTCACCCAGTTTGCAAAAGCAGTCGGATGCTGCATCTTATAGTGTTCCGTCTCATAGCTGATACATGCATCCAGCCCGCCTGCCAAGAATGCCTCAAAGGGGGATGCATTCTCTGTATATAGGTACTCTCCGTCAAATGCTCCCTTGCCAGGATTACCCTCATTCGTATTTATCACAAAATCCGGCTGCCATTCAATGCCCAAAATCCAACCGCTTAAATACTGCGACACATCCGTGGTATAGCTGCCATATGCATTTCCGGCAACCTGCTCAATTTCAATATTTCCATGGACAACATCAACAATCGTCCGGCACATCTCAATCCAGTCTTCATAAATCCTGCCATTCTCAGCATAAGCATCCCCAAGCTCTGTCATATCGCTCTCATTGTTGTAAACTCCTTGCATGAAATAAAGAGGTTCCTTAGCCGAAGCATTGTATTCCGCTAACGCCTCGTAAAATTCCGGCATAAGGATTGTGTACACACGTATCGTATCTGCATGCATTGACTGGATCTGCCCAAACCACCTTACGTATTCTTCCTTGGTAATCCCGAATTCCCCGGGGAAACACCCAGGCTTGCCTGCCCCGATATTGACGCCGACCGGCAGGGTATCCTGCCAGGTTCCGTCTTTCTTATAATTCTGGATTTTCTTACCTTCTGCCCGGAAAGAATAGCTGACCCCATCTTTTGTGTATTGCGGCAGAGAGGGAGCAGGCAGCTGCCCTGACTTTTGATCAGGGACGCTTCCTGCCGCGTCTGCTGCCCCTTGCGCCTCCCCGGATGTGTGATTGTTTCCGGGTTTATCTTTTTTTCCTGCGATATCCTCCCTGGAAAGCCCGCCAATCCCAGGCATGTTTTGGTAATTGGCGCACCCAAAGGACAAATCACATAGCAAAATCAAGGCCAGGGCAACAACGGCATTGCGTTTCATCCTCTTCATATCCCGATTCCTTTCCGACTGACGTCACCAGCTTTCTTCCTTGCCAGCGACAATCTGATCCACCACATAGTTGACAATCCCGGAAATCTGCTGTGACTGGATTCTGCCAATATGCTCGATAAATTCCTCTTCATTGCGGTGGCTGACAATATAGCTCCTGGTAGGCGCCTCGCTTCCCTCCAGGGAAACCAGCTCACCGCCGCTGTCTCTGAGCAGGGCCTGCAATTCATCATTAAAATGATCCGTCACATTTTCAATCGTAGGATTGATTGCGTCAAAAGGCTCGATTGTATTCAAAATCTGGTTCTGGTATTTCTCCAGGTAATTCTCAATCAGGTTCTCAAAGGTACGGAATTCCACAAAATCATCGCCGGAAACCACGATTGTAATTACAAACTCCCAGGTATGCGGGTGCGTCTGTCCCTGCTTGCCGTTGATGATAATATAATGGTTCATATTCAGGTATGATTTTAATCGGTATTCCCGGTATAATTTCTTTTCCCGCACTTCTCATTCACCGCCTTCCAGAATATGCCAAACTGCAATTTATAACTTTTCATGTTATCGGCGCAAAACAAATCTCCTAATGCGCGCACGCCGATATCCTCCAAAGATTCAATAATATCCCCGCTAACCTCCCTCGGGTATTGAACGAATACCAAAAGCACCAGCTGTCCCTCCATGGAAAAGCGCAGCACGCGGTTATCAAGCATGGCCTGCATACGCTCAAAAAATTCCTCACGCGCCTCTGCGGACTCTGTCTGGAAAGCCGCAAAATGCAGCGGGCATACGTCCTTCTCATCCAAAACCTCCAGGAACTCGTCCAACATGATATTTTTAAACATATGCCTGCTGGCACTGAAAGCATACTCCCTCTTGAGCCGTTCGTCAAGCCGCTCTATCTGCTGGTTCTGCCAGACCACCCTCTCTTCCTGCCTGTTTATGGCCATAGCCTGCTTGCGGATTTTCCTGGACATCATCATGCTTAATATAATCATCAGCGCCAGTATCAGGGACAGGATGATAATAATGGAATTCTTGCACTCCAGCAGGATATTGTCTTCCAGCACCACCTTATCATACGTCAACAGGCAGATGCGGTACTGTTCCCCCTGCCACTGAAATATCATGCCTGACGCAATGAAACGGTCGTCATCCAGATAAATAATCCGATGGTTCACCTCATTGACGTCCAGGCTGTTCATGAACGCAGACGCCGTCTCTGTCGCATAGTAAGTGCCGTCCGTAAACCCTTTGTAGCGGTTTGTCTCAGTGACGCTCTTCACAAAAAGTATCGAATCCCCCTTGCTCAATGTCCAATAGCGGCTGGCCGTCGCGTCCAGGGTACTGATGATATCCGTGATATCCTCATCCGTGCCCTGCCCATCCAGGCGGTTAATCTGATCTAAGATAATCTTCACATACCCATCCTGCTCAGAACCATAGATTTCTAAGAACCTGGTCTCATATGCCCCAAGCTGGCAGATGATAAAGACGTCTGCCGCAATCGCAAAAAATACGACTGCCACCGTGATAATAAAATAATTAAATCTATTTTTCATAAACCTCGTTCACCTATTCGTAATTTACTGCTTTACGCGCTTTTTGTAATAAATTCATAGGTTTTTTTGCCTCCGCTTTCAGCTCCTCCTGAAAATCCTTCCGCTCATCGGTCAGCGTCCGCGTCTTCCACGCGCTGTCCGTGTTGATGCTGTTAATCACGCCTGCAAAACGTATGAAAAACACCGCCAGGTTAAACAGTGGCAGCAGCGGCACGATATACCATTGCCTCCGATAGTATCTGCGCATATCTGCAAATTCTTTCAGACACCCGATGGTAGAGAAATAGTATAAGAACCCGCTGGCTATATACATCAGGAAAATAATTCCTGCCGACACCAGGATAACTTCCGGCGAATAATTCATGCACATCAGGCAGATTAACGCCAGATACCAGATTAATCTTGGAAAGGCAAACGTATGGTCATACATCAATGTCCTGACCATGACATTGGTAAACATCTTACGTACCTTTAAGTCCTTTTCCAAAAACTGGTGGGACACCTCAAGGCTTCCTCTCTGCCAACGCTGCCGCTGGGTGTAGAGCTTATTGACGCCCTCAATCGGATCCACGCAGAAAATGGCATTCTCGCAGATATGTACCTTCGTGTGCTGCAGATACTTCATCTGAAAGGTGATATTCGTATCTTCGCAGATGGTGTCTGTATTGTAAAGCTGCGATTTCAGCACAGCCGATTTGCGAAATGCGGAAAATGCCCCAGAGAGCGTATAAATGCTGTTTGTCTCAGAAGCATAATTGCGCCCTGCCAGAAATGCCTGTGCATATTCCATAAATTCCATTTTGCGCAGAAGCTTTGCAAAAAAACCTTTATACTCCTCTATCATCTCAGGCATTGTGAGGATTGCACCCGTCATGCAGTCCACCTGCGGGCAGGCCTCAAACTTGCGTACCATATTGCTGATGGCATGAGGCTCGAACTGCCCGTCGCTGTCCACATGGATGATATATTTCCCATCGGCATTGAACAACGCCAGGTTCAAGGCCCGCGATTTCCCCTGTCTGGCATTGAGCCACTGCATCAGGAGGTCTGGAAACAATTCCTGGCACTCGGTATACACGCGGAAGGAATCATCCTTCCCCTGATTATTTACCAGGAAAATACGCATTTTCTCATTTGGGTAATCGCTGTCATTGATAGAACGTATGCACTCCTCTAGAGAATCCTGCGAATTATAGACCGGAATGATTAACGTAACTTCCGGCCAGAAGAGCGGGTCTTCATAGTTGGACGGGAACAGTTTTTTCTTCATCAGGATTAGGAAACTCCCAATCGAAGGGATAATTTCCATGATAAATGGAATGATAATCCACGCTGCCCAAAACAAAAATGAATTTAAGAAACTATTTATCACTGTCATATCGGAAACTTCCCACCTTCTGTTTTATAATCTGCGGCTTCGTAAACACATAGAAATAAATCAGCACCGACAAGCCGTAGAACACCAGCCGGCCTACAAAAGTATGCGCGATATAATACATATCAATCCCGCAGAAATAAATCATCAGGCAGATTACTGTAATCCGCAGCGCGTTTGCCAGCACCATTGCAATCACGCCCAGCACGCCCACATATACGCGCTCATACACCGTGTACACCCGGTAAAACATCAACAGGGACAGATAAGCGATAATTTCGATAATGCCGGAACACTCAAAATCAATTTTCAGGGAAATTGCCCCCACTGAGGATTCGACAAAAATCACGCCATATTTATAATGCGCGGCATAGATGCCGGCTATCTTGCCCGGCAGGCTCGCCAATAGCGCAACAATCCGTGCCAGGGGCTGCATCAGCAGCGGTTCCAAAAATACCAGCATCAGGATGAACGCCCCTGCGCTTCCTATCAGGAAATGCCAGAAATTCAGTTTGCTCTTATTTAAGATGCGCAACAAAAACAGCCATAACGCCATACCTACAATACCCACGATGTATTTCATCACATCACTCACCCCATTTCCTGTGTCTTCTTCCCCATGCGGCGTTTCGTATGCCATGTGTAAACTGCCGTCAGCAATGTCCCCGCCATGCTGGTGAGAATCCCCAAGCCCAGGTATGGATAAGAATAAAAAATCACGGTAGCCCCCGAGCCGACATGCAGCAGATGGTTCTGGGAATAAATCTCCTGGCTTGCCTCAAAACTGTCATAATACCCAAGCCCGGTATTTACCCCCGGTTTATCCACATGAATAATCATCCTGTCCTCTGTATATTCAATCTCATATGGCACAATTTCCCGCTTTGGCAGGTCTTCTGACGAAATGTCCATCGCATGGCTCAGCAGCTGCCCGACGCCTTCGTCTTCTGTCAGTCCATAATAATATGTAAGGTTCAGGCCAATCACGATAATATTTTCATTTTTAACAGTTCCATAAAACGGCAGCTGCCAGTCCACATTATCCACATTTCCCCAGATTTCATGAAGGCCGTCTACATAAACCGTATCCCACTCACGGTAGCCGTCCGGAAACAAGTCTGTTTCCAGCACGCCGTCGATGGTTTCCAGATCCGGGTATCCCTGGGAGAATACAACACTGTTACAGACAACCCCGAGAAAGCTTTGGTTCTGGCTGCCCCTGTCATCTGGTATACCATCCGCAGCGATGACAACCCTGACTCCCGCCTCGCTGAGCTTCGTGACCAATGCCTCTGCTGAAGGCTTATCGTCATAGGTAAATCCGTTCAGGTAAATCAATTCGTAATCACATAAATCTTCAAAACTATAATCATTCAGATTGCCGCTCTCCAGCTCCTGCACGACTGGAAACTGCCGGGAAAGCTGGGCCGTGCCGCTGCCAATTCCCGCTGCGGGATACTTTGTGATAGTTCCCCAGTTGCCAGCAGAATTATATTTATACAGCCGGTAATTATCATTAGAATTTACCAAACGGTATCCAACTGCAGACGCCGCACGGTCCATTTCTTTTACCGGATGACTGATGAAACTGCCCACGATATCCATACGGAGAATTACCGTATCATTTCCTAATTCAAGGCAGCGGTCGAACACGTATAGATACTCTCCCTCTTCCAGCGCACGCTCAATCTGGGTAAAATTCGAGGCTGTGGCGCAGGCCGTACCCGCAGCTCCATAAGAGATGGCCGTCGGTTCGCCACACCCGGTCGCCAGATAAGCGCCCATAGCATTCAACGCACTCTCATCGACCATAGCCAGACGCTGCTCAGTGATTTCCTGCGCCTGGTCAACCAATGTCCAATCTGCATAATCTGCCAGGATTTTCTGCGGCTCTTCCCCTGACTGATAACCCCAGACAGACGGAAGCGAGGGCAGCGCATCCAATACCAGCAACGCTGCGAACAAGATGACCCAGCCCTTTTTGAGCGTGTCCCATATCAGGAAACTAAATAATACCATACACAATGCGATAGATAAGAAACGCAGCATCCGCAAAGCCTGTCCACCTGGCAAATGCGACAGCAAATGGTAAGACATATTGGATGTGCATACCAGGATGATCATTCCAACCCAAAATCCAGGCAGAGATTTCTTCTTACTCAGCAACGCCCCAAACACAGTAAGCAGTAACGCCGCCAATCCAAAATAAAAATCAACACAGCCGTTTTGGAAGCGTGCAGCCGGGTTGACCGTTAAAAATATATCTTGGAAAAAATCAGCCAAAACCTCGAAATCCGCTGCAGACACGCCGCCACGCGCCAAAGAGGGGACGAACCATACGCCTGCAAGCATGACGCCCAAAACCAGGGCTGCTGCCGTTCGCACTCCCGCCGCCCACTCCCGGCTGACAATCGCTTCTGCTGCAAAATAAAGGATAAAAGCCAGGAATATCAGCCCTGCATAGCTAGGCTGGCATAGGACAGCAAACGCAAAACACACAGACAATTTGGGTATGGTATGCCAATGGCGCTCTTTGAGAAAATCATGCGCCCAGTACATCAGGAGCGGAAGCATTACAATACAAAGAGAACGCGGCAGATTGCCTTCATAAAACAATGTATAAAGGTTATTGGGCATAAAAAACCATAATGTCCCTAAAAAAGCCCCCAAAAAAGGACGTTTTACTTTGAATCCCACATACATCCATGACGCCGCCCCGGCAACAAAAATTACCGCTACAAAAACCAGGTACCCATTCATGACGCTCCCGCCGCCCACAAGCTGGCACAGGGCCAGTACATATGACGCCAAAGGGGCCTGAAAACGCAAAGCTTCCATGCCATTATACCAGAGCGTGTCATAAAACGGCCAGAAGTTCCCGTTTCTAATGGATTGATACAGATAATCTCCCCTATAAAGATGTGCCAGCGTATCCACACCTGAGGGGTATAGCCCGCTGTTCTGCACCAACTTAGCTGTAACAAACGATAATAGCACATAAAAAATGGGCATTATCAAGATCAAATAATACGGCTGTTTTCTCTCTTTCAATGCCCATTCCTCCTATTTCTTTCTCATTTGCAGCCAGACATCCATGCAAGCATGGCTGCCTGGCCTGTTACTCCACGGAAAACCCCTATGCAGATACCGGAAGGCACTCCCCATATTTGCGCTTCCTATACCAGAATATTACACCTACCGCAGCTACGCAAAGCGCGACACCGGCCACCGGCCCGGTAGAAGTACCGGCTGTGAAGATCCACTGCTGGCCAATTCGCCCGAACTGCGCCGCAATCTTCTTTAAATCTGTCTCGCCAACGCCAAGTTTCTTGGCAATCATCGGCAGATCCAGATAAAATTCCATCTCATCCTTGCCATCCTTGGCAATCGTCATCGTCATTCTTCCATATAATTGGTCCATATCATTCAGGTTGCTGATATTTGTCGAAGTATGCCATGCGTCTATCGATGCTATATGGTATTCATAGGTACCTTCCGGTAGCCCGCTAAGCTTCGGATTCCAGTTGATATTGCCGCTGGCGTCCACCGTCACAAACCGCGGACAGAATACCATATTCCGATCGTATGTGCCGCTTGCCAGCTTTTCCTGGCTCTGGTTGAAGGCGATGGTAATAGCTTCCGTAAACTCCTGCCCTGCCTCCTGCAGATGCTGCGGCATCCCTGTGACCACATGTCCAAAAAGCGTCTCGCCATTGGAATACAACGCCCCTTTGGCATCTATCTGCGATTCCTGGGAACCCGGCGTTGCATATTCAATCGTCGCATGCCCATAATCCTCCCAGTCTTCATACGCGCCGTCAAAGATTATCTCCGTAAAAAGATTGTCCAGATTGTTGCCGCTGTCCGGCTGCAGATTCATGATATTGCCTACCAACACATCTCCCAAATAGAAATGGAAAGACAAGCTCTGTTCGTACTTCGGAAGCTGGTCTCTGGGAACCGCAATCTCCCATTCACTGCCCACATAAGCAACCTTGGCGCCGTTTACCCCTTTGACTTCCGGCACAGTGGTCAGCTGGATATCCGTCTCATATCCCAGGTCTGAGACAATGGCAAACTTGCCGTTTGAATGGGTACCCGCACCTGACGCGTTGCTGTCTTTGCCATCTTTTATGTAAACATAAAACCAATCGCCATCATAAACTGCCGCCACCCTGGAAAGGCATCCCGGATGCGCGCTGTTCGGGCAGGAAGCGTCTGCCTTGGCCACTGCCGCCCAGTCTGCATAATTGCCGTCAATCGAAATACCGGCATAGACCGGCTGCACTTCCTCCGCCACGGCATTCCCGTCAAGCTTTTCAATATCCGCAGCATTTACCGAAGCGCCTCCGAACGTAACTGTGAACTCCGGACTGTGGAAGAAACTTGCCGGAACAGCAATCTCAACCGTATACGGCCCGGCATTGTTCCCATGCGCTTCATTCACAACAGCGGCAGATGCGCCGTTAATATCGCCATACCAACTATTCTTTACCTGGTAGCCGCCATTCCAGCCGGCAACCGAGATTGCGCTGTCTTCCCCTGCCGCGCCGTCTGCATATGTAAACTCGAACTTATTGCCTGTGAACTTGTAATCCCATTCGGTGCTTGTTGTCCCTGAAAAGCAGAGATATACGGTATTTCCATCAGGAGCATAAGCCACCTTCCAGGAATCTGCGTTTGAAGCATTCGAGGTACGCGCAGTTACCTTCGCCCAATCAGATAAACTGCCGTCTATGGAAATACTGCCTCCCACAATGGCTGCGCCAGCGGCAAAAGACGTAATCCCTCCTTCTGCCTCCTCAGTATCTTTTTTCTCATCTGCATCGCCTTTGCTCTCAGCGTCTTTCTTCTTATCTAAATCCTTCTCGGAATCAACATCCTCTTTACCCTCGGCGTCTTTCTTGGAATCAGCCCCTTCTTTACCTCCGCCATCTTTCTTGGATCCTGTTCCTTCCTGCCCCTCAGTCTCCTCCCCGCTATCTGATTCTTCCCGGCCTCCGATGTCTTTCTCAGATCCTGTTCCTTCCTGCCCCCCGGAATCTGCCTTCTCATTGTTGGTATGCTCTGTTCCTTCCTGCTGCCCATCCGGCGCCGCCTGCTGCGAATCGCCAGGTTGTGCCTTCTCTCCTTCTGCCTGCCCGAACGCTTCCTTGCCGGCTGCGGAACCGGCCGGCTGTTCCTGCGCTTGTGTTTCCTTGCCTGCCGCGCCGGCATCCGTTGCCATTACCGGCATGCCGGACAGCAAAAGCGACATGGACATCAGGCTGGCCACGGCGCCCCTGAAAATAGTCTTAGCTTTCATAAAAACCCCTCCTTTACAGATTGTTCAGAAGTCTTCTGCCACGATTGCGTAGACACGTAATGGAGTCTCGCTGATTTCAAAACGGGCAAACTGCCAATGCGCCTCTTCCAGCGCATCTTTTACCTTAACATAAAACACTTCGCCCAAATGCTCAATACTCGTGTCACCGCCAAACTCCGGGAACTCATTCAAATACTGGTATTGGTATGCGTCCAGCACCTGCTTCAATATGGAGTCCATACCGGCAAATTCCAAAAAGTCCTCAGACATCTGTCTCGCTACGATTTCAATCTCTATCAGGTGATGGTGTTTGTGTTCTGGCTGTCCGTCAAAGCTATGCTGCATGCTCAAACGATACTTTAAACGATGGTATTTCATCCGGCATTCCCCATATACATTGCGCTTTTTCCTTTGTTTTCATCTATTTTTATATCATAACACATTACCGTATCACTTTTCAATCACAATATACAGTATTTCTGTTTGGATTTTGCACAATTTTCACAAAAATAATGAATTATTCTTTACTATTTCTATATAATATGATATGGTAGTAGTAGAACAATATTTTTTTAGCTACTTATTCTTTGAAGGGAGGCCCATCATGAAAGGTTATGAAAAACCTATGGTAATGGTAAACGACGGTTTAAGTGAAGGTGTATATGCAGCAAGCGGCGCGACAGAAGCTGCTGACTGCTGGACGGTAGATCCTGTATCCGTACAGGATTGGAACGGTTCCCACCATGTATTTGAGATTCGCTGCGTACATTCTACAGCCGTAGAGCATATTTCATCTGCATCCACTGTGACCCTCACATTTAGCAACGCCCTCACGGATGCCTACTCAGAATTCCCTAGCACCTTCAGCGGCACCAATGTTACCATTACGCGTGAACTTCACGCAAACGCTTACAAATCCGGCGACACCATGACATACAAGGTATGGGTGAAGGCTGCCGACGAAGCGACCACGAAATCTATCTCCTGCATTGGCTCTAGCATCTCTTGTACGAAGACAGTCAATGTGCAGGGAAATGGCGGCGACGGTAACTAGTGTCTTGTCTCGTTGATATATGGTAAAATCACGCAGGATATTCGTTCATCTGCAAGGCGAATTTTCGACGGCGTAGCGGTGGCTACGGCTAGAAAATTCAACGAAGCGGATGCGCGAATAGGCAAGTGAGTTTGACTAATCATCAATGATACAAGACACTAAACCGGAATGACATCATGTTAGACTGATTATGTATTGAAGGACAGCACCGCTTACAGCAAGCGGTGCTGTTTTATTATTCTATAGGAAAAATGCGGGATTATTTCCATTATAGAAAGGATGCTTTTCCATGAAGAAGAAAATCCGTTTTTTCATAGGTCGCATCAAAGCCGGACGGCTTGGGGAAATGTGGCGGCAGACACTCTGGATTTATCAATATGCAAGAAATTACTGGCTGACCATGGTCTTCTATACGCTTCTGGGCATGGTCGGCACTGCGGTTGCCCTGCTGACCAGCCTGGTTTCCAAAGACCTGGTCGATATCATCACGGGCCACCAGACCGGAGAGATTGTCAAGACATTTTCCATCATGATTGGACTGAATGTCGGAACTACCTTCCTCAACCAGATTTCAGAATATGCCTCCACTTATCTGAGCCTCAAAGTGGATTCTGAAATCAAGGCCGACATTTTCTCCAAAATACTCGTCACCGACTGGGAGTCCCTGACCACCTACCACACCGGGGACTTGCTGACGCGCTGGGGTTCAGACGCCTCTGCAATCTCCAACGGTATTCTTAACTTCGTGCCGAATGCCATCATTTACATTTTTCGTTTTGTCAGCGCCTTTGCGATGGTCATATACTACGATCCTTCTTTTGCCATATTCGCATTCCTGGGTATGCCGGTTAGCCTGCTGCTTTCCAAGACATTATTAAACCGCATGGTAAACAATAATAAACGCAGCGCGGCCATGGGCGCTAAAATGTCTGGATTCAACCAGGAAACGTTCTCCAATATCCAGACCATCAAGGCCTTTGACTTGATACGTCTTTATATTGCGCGCTTAAAGCAGCTGCAAAAAGAATACATCACGATGCGCCTGGATTTTCAGAAAATGTCCATGGGAACTTCGCTGCTGCTTTCCACAGTTGCGCTGCTGGTCTCCTATGCTTCTTACGGCTGGGGAATTTACCGCGTGTTCACCGATGCCATCAGCTACGGCACGATGACCATGTTTTTAAGCCTTTCAGGGACGCTGACCGGGACGCTGCACAACCTGACCTCCCTCGTTCCCACCATCATCGCGCTCACGACCTCCGCCGGGCGTCTGATGGACATTATTGAAATGCCCCGGGAAGACTATAGCCAGAACGATGCCGTAGACGCCTTTTTCAAAGCCCACAAGGAGGACGGCATCAGCCTCCATGTCCAGGATCTGGCATACGCATACAGTAACGGAACCCAGGTGTTTGAGGGCGCATCCCTGGAAGTCCACCCACACGAGGTGGTTGCCCTTGTCGGCCCCTCCGGCGAAGGTAAGACGACCATGATACGCCTAATCCTCTCGCTGATGCGCGCCCAGAACGGCAGAGCCACCCTGAGCGGCGGCAGGCAAACTGCAGATTCCTCTGCAAATGGGGAAAGTATCCCCCTGACGCCATCCACACGCAAACTGTTTTCCTATGTACCTCAGGGAAATACCATGTTTTCTGGTACTATTGCCGAAAATATGCGTAACGTAAAGCCTGACGCCACCGATGAAGAAATCATTGACGCCTTAAAGCTCTCTTGTGCCTGGGATTTTGTCGATAAGCTTGCGGACGGCATCCACAGCGGCATCAAAGAACGTGGGGGCGGCTTCTCCGAAGGGCAGGCGCAGAGGCTTTCGATTGCCCGGGCCTTGCTGCGCCATTCACCAATCCTGCTGCTGGACGAGGCTACCTCGGCATTGGACGTAGCTACGGAGCGCAAAGTCCTCAGGAATATCATGGCCGACGAATACCCACGCACCTGCATCGTGACAACCCACCGTCCATCTGTGCTAGGCATCTGCCGGAGGGTCTATGCTATCCGTGATAAGAAATGCGTCATTTTAAATCAAGCAGAAATTGATGAGCTGGTAAAAGGTTTCTGAGATACCGAAAAAGCTAAAACAGCTCCAGCTTATCAATCAGCTGGCTGCGTTTCTTTGCCTCCTTTAGAATATCCCGCCCCCGTACCTTGCGGACGACACGGTTATTATAAAGGAACCGCGCAAGTGTCAATGTCCACAGCAGAGGCCAAGCCACGAACACCTTGCCGGCATTCGGATAGTTAAGGTGCATTTGGTGGTGGAACTCCCGGACATAAGCGGTAATCCCGGTTCCCCGCATGGCAACCATCCGCTTCCGCTGGCTGTGTCCGAACTCCCCGGAGACAAAAACCTCCTCCATAAAATCTTCTGCCAGCTGCCCCAGGCCGGGATTCCCTGCAGAAGCTTCCTCACCATCCTTCGTCTCTCCCAACAGAAACGCCACATTTTCTCTCCTAAGGCCCAGATACCTGACACATGCTTCCGTCAGCACTGTGACAAACCCTCTTGTCCCGCTTTCTGAGGCCAGACGCAGGAATGTTTCTTTCTCTTCGGCGGCAACCTCATGGTTCCAGAATACGGTCCAGTCACAGAGGAATTTCAGCCCGAACCCTGCCCGCAGGAAATGCTGCAGCATATGGATAATCAGGTAAAATGCATGGTATGCGTCTCCTGGCTGGTAAAACCTGACGCCCCAGGAACTATTCAAGACCACATGCCCTCCATAAGCGGGAAGCAGCCCTTCCAGATACTGGTTCATTTTCCTGCTCTCAAAAGGCTCCGCCAGAATCCTGTGTATTTCCACAGAAATACCCTCCTTATTTTTCAGCTCTATATGGTGCAGCGCCGTCTGCTCCTCTTGCACCGCAAATCCTTCTCGCTCTAATATTTCCACGGCCTGGCCAAAGACGCTTTCCTCAGGAATCAGGATGTCCACATCCCCCGCCTTACGCAATTCCGGCACTGGATAATAAGAGGCCGTCGCCGCCCCTTTGAGCAGGATGGCACGGATACCTTCTTTTTCCAGGACTTGCGTGATATATTTTACCAGAAACAGCAGCCGGTAATTAGAACGCACCACCGTGGCTGCAGCCTGGCGAAGCTCCTGCCGGAGCCCTGCTGGAAGCCCTTCATCCTCTTCATACACGTCAGACAAAAGCGAAAGGACAGCGTGCTTCCTTGCGATGTCAAACATATCGTAATATGCAGCCGCCTCTTCTGACTTCCTTTGAGCCTCCAACTCTGGATTGAGGGATTGTTTTAATGCCTCAAGCAACCGTTCTTCCTTCTGACCAATCAATGTTCCCGCTCCTTTCCCTTGTACTATGTTTCCCATGCCTCTTGCGTTCTACAGACACCGTTTCTTCGCCAGAGATTTTGCCTTTCCCAGCAAGAACCGGAACTCCTTGCTCCTGCCATAGATTGCGAAGAACCAGGTATTCGGCACCACAAGACAGATAAACAGCCTCACCAGCAAAATCTGCCAGGGCCCTCCTCCTGCTCCTAAGCCTCTGCACAGCCAGTCGGTTGCATACCAGGCAATACCGATGGCCGCTACATACAAGAAATACCGCAGGAAATAAGCAGAGCAAGACTGGTGGAACCCATGCTTATACAATACATACGGCTCCACCCATAGGGAAGTCAGCGTCATGCTGAACAATGTCCCCAGAAACACCCCCGTCATCCCCAACCAGTTGACAAGCAGCACGGAAAGCCCAAGGTTCAAGACGGCTTCAGCAATCGCCTTATGCCGGTCGTACCAAAACAACCCCATGGAATCCCGGAATGTCAGCGTCGCATTGCGCATCCCATTAAGGAAAAAATTCACGCACAACACAAAGACTGTCACTTTCGGAAACACATATTGCCTGCCGAAACTAATCTCAATAAACGGATTCAGCAGCTCATAAAGGCAGATGAAAGCAAATCCATACATCCACTGGCCAATGAAAAACGCTGCTTCAAACACCTGGCGGATATGTCCCTCATCCTCCGTCACGCCCAGGTTGCCGACGCTTGCCGTAATCCCCTGGTATACCTGGTTCAGCACCTGACACACGGAGCCGATCAGCAGATAATAATTGGAATATCCGCCCACGCTTGCAAGCCCTACAAACGCGGACAGAAGCAGATTGTCCGTATTGTTGACAATCACAGCCCCCACTTTGTGCATCAGCATTGCCCTGATATTAGCAAAAATCTTCTTTCTTTCCTGCACGGACAGCGCAGGGGCGTCGTTCTCCCGAAGATAGGGATACAGCCTGTCGGCACGGATAGATATGCATACATTGCAGAAGACGGTAGTTACAATATTTATCAGCAAGAATGCAATAAAGTTGTGCCAAAAGACAAGCACGATAATCTGCAGCACATCCTGCAGCGCCCAGGACATGGTCTGGTAAAATATACCAATATACAGCAGCTGATTCGCATCCATCAATGACTTCTTATAAATCAGCAGATACGAGCAAACCGTATTCACCAGATAAAGCATGTATATCAGGGTCAAGCGATCCACATCCCCATGATCTTTAATCAGCACATCCAGAAAGGGAATCAGCAAGCTGCCCACTGCCGCCACGATGACGGCCAACGCCCGGTAAAATTTACGGAAAAGCAGCATCAGTGCTTTCTGTTTCTCTTTATCCCCTTCCGCGATAGGTCGGTATAGGGCAAAGGTAATCGCCGTCCCCACCCCCATCTCTGAAAGCGACAGTACCTGGATGATGTCTACGAACAGCCCATTCACGCCCACATAGCTTTCACTTAATGTGTGCGTGAACACAACCCTCAGCAGATAGCCCATCGCAATTGCAGTTAGGCGGGACAAAAGCGCCACTGTTGTATTTCTTGCGGAATATTCCGTCCTTGTCTTTGTTTCCATAAAAGACACCCTAACTCTTCTCAAACTCTGATTTTTCCGGTAAAATCTGCTCTAATGCCTCAATAACTTGTCTTTTTGCCTGCGGAAAGTCAATCGGCACATTTGTATCGTTGATACAGACAATCTTTACCTTGCGGCTTGCAATCGCTTGCGCAAGTCCTGGATTATCGCTTTGCACATTAAAATACCGGAAATGCCTTGTGACGTTCCGCGCACAGAAATTGCCGGAAAGTTTCTGCCATTCCCTTGCAAGGTACTGGCTTACGTCCGCCTTGCTGCGGAAGCGGTGGCTGCATGTCTCATGCAAAAGCTCCCCCTCCTTTTGCCAGAGTTCCCGAAACGTTTCCTTCAGGAACGGCGACGGCCCATGCACCGTATAGAACCCGGTATACAGCGGAAAAGACATTTCCAATAAATTATAGAAGAAATATAAGCATGGGTACCCAAGCCTAAAATAGCTGCCTGGCTGGCTTTTCACATTCTCCCGCTTCTTAAAATATTTGGACAGCGCCAGCGAATTATTCATATAAATGTGTGGCATTACCGAATTCTTAGAATCCGCCACCACCGGCTGGAACGCCAGCATATCGCAAGGCTTCCCACCACGGAAAAAATATCCTGGTGCGACTGCGCCCGTCAAGAAAAAATCATCGTTAAAGTAGACAAACTGCTCGGACAAATCCTCTATGCGGTGCATATTCCACTCAATCGTATGTGAATTATACGTGGGCAAATATTCCGCCGGGATATAATCCTCATGCCGGACAATATGCAGCTTCGGATGGACAGTGTTGAGCCACGTTGGCAGATGCCCCCAGGTAATGAAGTGTACTTTCCTCACCCACGGCGCATATTTTTCCACGCCCCGGAACCAGTATCTCAGATTGCCCCAATCCCGGTAACGCTCTTTCGCGTTGTCCACACTCGCATCCTGCCTGCCGCCCGCCGGCTCAAACTTACGTTTTTCCTGCTGCCATGCCTTGTCGCTGCCGTCAACCCATGTTATGACAAAGTCAATTTTATTTTCAGGCATATTCCCAACCTTTCCTCTATTATGATATAATATGACCTGAGGTTTTTTCTCATAGAAAATATATGAAATTTATGAAAACGAGGTCTGTAATGAAAAAATTCCTTTTACTTGCCGTTCCTTGCCTGCTGTTTGCCTTATCCGGCATCCAGGCATTCGGCGTTTATCTTTTTTCCCTGCATGAATATTACACGGTTTCCTATCAGCCTGGGGACTATGCGCCCTCCAGCCGACAGCTAAACAACCCCTACCGGGGCTGGTACCATATTTACGGCTATGCTCTTTCCGATACGCAGCCTCCCAATATGGAAGAAATACAAAAGACAATCGCCAAGGACGAAAACCAGCTCGTCCTCTTAGAAATCAATCTGCGCGATTACCCGGACTGCGACATCAGCCCGGCTGGCATCTCCCAGCTGGAATCCCTCCTCCTTGCCTGGAAAGACGCAGGCCGGCAGCTAATCCTACGCTTCCTCTACGATTGGAACGGCAAGGCAAAGGAAAGCGAGCCAAAGGATATTTCCGTCATCAAACGCCATATGGAACAGACCGCAGAAGTTATCAACCGTCATACAGACTGCGTATATCTGATGCAGGGCATCTATGTCGGAAACTATGGGGAAATGAATAATTCCGACTATATATCCCGGGAAAACGTATGCGAACTGGCGAACCACCTTGCTTCCGTCATTGACCCTTCTGTTTTCCTGTCCGTGAGAACCCCGGAGCATTACCGCATCATAAATAGGACGAACGAGCCGCTTCCTGCAGAAGATGCTTTTTCCGGCACCGCTGCTGCCAGGATAGGCTTCTACAATGATGGGATGCTCGGTTCCGAGAGCGACCTGGGCACATATGGGGACAGCCCTTTTGCCCCCACGGCAGATTATACGGGCAAAGGTACCCGCAGCGAGGAGATAGCTTTCCAGAACACGCTCTGCCATTATGTGCCAAACGGCGGCGAGGCCGTCCTGGACAATGCATATAACGACTTCCCCAATGCTTTAAAGGACTTACGGGCCATGCATGTGTCCTACCTGGATTGTGGTTACGACCTCGCTGTGCTTGATAAATGGCGCAATGCCACCTACCACGCTGCAGAAGACACTGAACGCGCAAACGGCGTAGAAAGCTGCTCCGATGCTGAGGCAGGCTGCTTCGAGGGCATGGACGGCTATTCCTATATCGGCGCCCACCTTGGCTATCGCTACGCAATCGTATCCTCCGGTTTTTCCTTCGACACTTTCCGCAGTGCAAAAGCCACGCTGTCAGTTACCATGGAAAACAATGGCTTTTCTGTGGGCTACCGCCGATTCAATTCTGTCATCACCATACTTAAGGCAGATGGCAGCATCTGTGACACAATCATCGCGGATACAGACAACCGAACCTGGAAAAACGGGGAAACCGTGACATGGGATGTCCCGCTTGACATCCACGCTTATGGGAACGGGGATTTCCAAATCCGTTACCGTCTGATCGATCCGGCCACAAACCGCAGGATTTCACTTGCTAATGAAACAGCTTTTACCAGCCATGGCTATCTCATAGGTTCTTTCACGATAACGAAGAACCTACAAAAGATTTCTGCAATCCCTGAGGATTCCGAAATACCTCAGCCCTAAAAAAACTGACCCAACACAGCCCTTCCCTCTTCTGTAAGCACATTGGCAAACGAAAGCGGGCATTTGTCCCGCTTCCTGTGCAGGGCAAGGAAAATCGAGCCTTTATAATCTTTCAGCTTTCCTGGCAGCTCCGCCGTTATTTCCACTGTCTCCTGTGGCATCACACCGCACAGCCGTCCCTGCAAAGCAAAACACCCTGCTTCCTCTGCCTGGGTATCTGCACAGAGTAAAAGTTCGGCTTCCTCCTGCAATGGGCAAAACCCAGTATTCTCGATGCGTATCTTAAGGAAGGGTGCTTTTCTGCCTTCCAGCCTGGCTTCCCTGACAACAAAGCGGTATCCCAGGTGACACCCGATATAGTCATATACACGCTTCCCCCGCCAGATGCCCGGCTCTTCCCATTTGGCTTCCTTCCACTGTCCCAGCCGCTGCACATCATGCATACTGTTCAGGTATGAGACATGCGTGCGGCGCATCTCCTCCGCCATCTCCCTAAATGGCAAATCCAGGGACTGACCTACCGCTTCCCCGCCGTAAGGTACAAACGAGGCAATCTTTCCGATAAATACCATCTCCTCGTCCCTGCACCACTGCCCACTCCATCCGGCTTCTTCCCGCTTCTGACGCCCGAATGTGCCAAGATGGTCGGGAGATCCGAACATGCCGTCGTTAAAAATCCCTATCGTATCCCCGCCCGGCGCTGCCTCTTCGGAATGCAGGAGACGCCATTGCTGCGGCGTGCGGACCGCAATCGCAATCTCACCCAAAGCTTCCCGCCAGACATGCATCAGCCGCTTTAAGCGTTCTTGCGAGAGAAATTTCGAATCATGCATCTCCCCCCAGCTTCCGACCAGCATTCCCTGCACAAGCAGGATCTGCTCCTGGAAACTGCGGATGACAGCTCCCAGCTGGCGCATATGCCCAATAACAGTATTCAGGAAATCCGGTTCCCGCTCCATGCCCCGCCCCTCCCTGTCATAGGTAACGCGCAGGATTATGTCTTTCTCATGCGCTGCAAAAAATTCCAGGATTGCAGCCAGGTTGTCCAGCGCATCCTTTGTCAAATCGCAGCTGCGGAACGCGCCGATATCCGCCAAAACCAGCACGATACGCTCCTCCGCGCACAGACACCAGTATAATTCCTCAAAGTCTGGATTTTCTTCGATTGCAAATGGGTAAATCCGATACCAGCCGCAGGATGGATTCTGCAGATAAGAAGTACTTTCCTCAAACGCCGCTGGTTCAAACTGGATTTGTTTCTTCTTTTTTATAAAGCTCATGCGATACTTTTTCCTCTGTCTCTATTTTGAAAACCTTAATTTTAAATACGATTGCTAAAATAGAAAAAAACATACGGAACATATAGATAACCGGCTTTAACCCGGAATGCATACTATAGCCTTTGGTGCGCGGATGCATGACTGCCGGGATTTCCCTGATTTGAAAACCCAAAAGCAGCATCTGCATAATCATATTCGCATCCGGGTACTTATCATCAAAGTGGCCATACTGGGAATAGTACAGCACTGCTTTCCGCTCTAAACCCTGCAGCCCGGTTGTCGGATCTGCTATGCGGCGTCCGGTTACAGTCCTTATCATAAACCGAAACAGCTTATAAGCGAACTTCTTCACCATCGTAGTATCATACTCAGAGCTGCCGGGCATAAACCGTGACGCAAGCACGATATCCGGCTCCTTGCCTGACTCATCCTTACGCTTAAGTTCTTTGTAGATTTCTTTGACATTACATACATCATGCTGGCCGTCTGCATCCATCTGGATGACATACTTATAATTTCGGCGGATTGCATATTTATAGCCTAACTGCAGCGCGCTGCCATATCCCAGGTTAAACACATGGGAGACAAGCGTGTGCTTCCTCTCTTTAACAATCCAGTTCGTAGCGTCCCGCGAAGCGTCATTCATGACCAGCACATCCGAAAATTCCTGGATTTCGGGTTGCTCCAGCTTATCCAGGACTTTCGTGATATTTTTCTCTTCATTATACGCCGGAATGATAATCAATACTTCCTTCTGTCCATTTCCTCCCATACTCGTAAACCTTCCTCCCAAAACTGCCCGCCTGTTCCGGCAGATTCCCTGCCCAAATGCTGCCCTTTCCTTCCCCACCGGCCGTTCTTATATTGGCCGGAATACCGTCATAACAAGTCAAGAAGCATCTGCATCTCCTGCTCATTTTCCAGCTGTTTGCCTGCTGCTGCCTCCCCAAGGCGTTTCCGTTTCCCTTCATCTTCCATCAGCAGAATGATGCTTTTGGAAATGCCCTCCGTTGAAAAGCCACACAGCACCCCATCTACGCCGTCCTCTATCTGCTCCCGGTTCCCATTACAGTCGGAAGCAACAATAGGACACCCCAAAATCTGTGCCTCTTGGATAGCGATGCTCTTTCCCTCAAACCGTGTGGCATGTACATAAATATCACACTCCTTGTAGTAGGGATACGGATTGTCCACTGCCCCCAGCAGCTTGAAATCCCGTTCCAGTCCCAAGCTTTTTATTTGTTTTTCCAATGCTTCCCGCTGGTCGCCTTCCCCAAGCACATACCAGCGCGCACGGTAACCAGCTTCTTTTATCCTTTTCATGACTTCCACTGCGATATCGTACGCTTTCTGCCGCGTCAGCCGCCCAACTGTCAGCAGGCGCAGGCCGTCGAAAGAATCACTGAATCCTCCGCGCCTGGCTGCCAACGCCAGAATCCGTTCGCGGTTGATGATATTATGGAACACGCCCATTTTGCCTTCCCACTCTGGGTATACGTGCAGGAAATTGTCACGGACTTCCTCCGAGACAGCGAAAATCCTGTCATACGCGGCGTAGCAGTCAAGATCCGTCTTCCTGGAATACCCGGCGTTCCCATAATCAATATGTACAAACGCAGCCTTCTTCTTTGCCTTGACATGGTCTGCCGTAAAATAAGTGGCTCCGCCCTCCAGATAGGCAATCGCAAGATCGTACTCTTCCTTAGGATACTCGCCGCCATCGGAAAGTATACGCCAAAACAATTTGTCAAACTGCAGATTCCTGCGCTTTGCCATATCGCAGGCAATCAAAACCAGATGGAATAATTTACGGAACCACTTCCCATTATGGAAAAAGCAGCGGACTACCGTTTTTTGTATATGGCTGCGACCATGCTCGGACAGCACGGATGTATCCCGGTATCTGCGGTTCAGAACCTTCACATGCCCTGGCAATTCCCGCACCAGCTCCCCCTGCCCCAAGATGACATAAAGGGAAATCTCATATTCTTCCTGCGGCAGCCGGCGCATCAGCTCCAGCATGGCCATTTCCGCCCCTGCGCGCCCCAAAGTATTGATGACAAATAAAAGTTTCTTCTTCATCCTATTCCTTTTCCTCTTCGTCACTTAATCTGTCTTTCAGTTTCTGCAAGATGATTTCATTTTCCTGGTTTAACAGGGATACATGCATCGCAAGCTCCTGATTTTTGCGCAGCAGCTGTGAAACTGCGCAGCTTATATAAAAGAAACTGAAAATAATTACGAAGCTAATCAGCAAAAAAGCGGGTACCGCCTCTTTCGGAATGACACGGCTCCAATCAGAAAGCCCCGGCACTACCCCGAGCAGGATAAGCACGAAAGCAAACACGCTCCAGCAAAGCTCAATCCCCACGGTAATTTTCTGGTAGACAAAAGAAATGAAATCCACGACCAGAAGCGCAATTCCTTCTATTACCGTCACAATGCATAAGATATCCGCCATCATTCCTCGTTCACCGCCCTTTCTTCTTTTCTTGCTTCACGTATATCGTATACCTTTGAAGGAAGCTTCCGCCCCCTGGCATATTTTATCAGGATTCCCGTACAGAAAATATGCTCGTCCAGATGCCTCTCCACCCAACGGAGCCTGAGGTAGGCAACGCACCAGCCAAGAAGCGATCCGGCCACGACGCCGATTCCGTACCATGACTCAGAAAGCCCCGCCGCGTAAACGCTGACGCCTAAGATGCCCAGCACAAAGAAGAGTGCAGTCAGCATTGCCCCGACCAAATCATTATAATAATACAGAAATATGATTGCTGCATACATCAGAAACAGGATGAAAAACCCTGCGGCAAGGCATGGATAAATCTGCATGACCAGCCCGGAAAACCCGTACTGCGGCAGAATGACGACGATTATCAGGAAGACGCATATGGATATGATGAATTGGATGCGCACCAGGTTCATAAGTTCTGCCGCCAGCTGCCGGAACATTCTCTTTTGCGCATTGCGAATATCCACGGCCCTGCCTCCGATGACCGCCTCGGAATAACCTTTGTATTTTTCCCGGAAATGCATTTCCAGCCTGGAAATCAGGATAATCGTCGATGAGATATTCGTGAACATCGCCAAACAGGTGGCCATATCGTAAGCAGGGGCGCAGACAAAACTTTTTGCCACTACCATCTTGATATCTGTCGTCCAAAATACAAAATTATGGATATAAAGGCCCGCCGTATAAAAAGCATCTGTCAGAAACAGCATCCAGTATTTTTTCATATACGCAAACACCGGCCGGTACCGCCCGCTGTTTTTCTTGAAGTACCGCTTGACCATGGCAATCTCTTCACAGGCAATCACCAGGAAGCCCATGGTGATAGACACAAGCATGGAATCCGTGACCGGGAAGGAACATAGGTACACCAAAACCAGCGACATGACAAAGGCTGACGCCATTCCCACGAGGAAGAATACGGTTATCTTCATATAATCTTTGCAGATTTGCAGATACTTTATAACATAAAATACCAACACACAGGCCATATAACCGCAGAACCCGGTAAACGCATAAAGCACGCCAATCTTCCCTACCAGGACTTCATGGATGCAGAAGGGAATCCCCAACAGGCTGCTTACCACTACATTCAGGAACAGCCCCAGGTAAAAGCAAGGCAGGATGTCCTCATACTTCTCCTCAAATATCACATCCGACATATATTTGGACAGTACCGAATTGAATGGCGCCGTGGTCAGCATAGAAAAAATGAACATATACAGAATCGTACAAGACATCAGCTCCCGCGGCGCATATGCCACCTTGGAAAGCTCTAATGCCTGGCCCATCAACACAATGTTGCCAATGACCAAAAACATTGGCGCCACAGTAACAATCGTACTGTACCCAAATCCAATCAAATCTGATATCAGCGTGTTCTTTTCAAAAATCTGGTTCAGCCTTACTCCAATCCCTGCCATAGCAACAACCATGCCTTTCTCAGCTTCTTGCTGTATCTACGGTATCCGCCCAGCCCTCAAGCTCTTCATCCTCTATATCCGCCCAGCCTTCCGGCTCTTCATCCTCTATATCCGCCCAGCCTTCCGGCTCTTCATCCTCTATATCTGCCCAGCCTTCCGGCTCTTTATTTTCGGTATGCGCCCAGGCTTTCAGCTCCTCATCTTCTTCCTCTGCCCAGCCTTCTAAATCCTCATCCCCAATATCCGCCCAGTCCGCAGGGCTTTTCTCTTCTGCTTCTTTTACAAGCTCTTGCGCCTGATTCCTAATGCGTTCGCCGATTTCCCCATCCTGGCCTATCGGCTCCTTTGTATCCTGAGGCATTCCATCTTCATATTCCTGCCAGACTTCCGGCAGCTCATTCTCTGTAAATTGCATCATCTTGTCTTCAAACCGCGTATATATCTCATTATATGTTTTTTTCATATCTGAGATTTTATACTTTTTCATCAGACGCCGGTAACCATTCTCGCCCATCCGCGCCCGCCTCTCGGAATTATTGGCAAGCTCAAGGATTGCCTGGGATATCTCCTCAATGTTCATGATATGGGTAAGGATGCCCGCCTCTCCGAAATCATCGCTCTCCCCATAGAGCAGCCCCCGGCAGTTGCCCACATCCGTGGCAATGACCGCCCGGTGCGCGGCATAGCTCTCTAAAATCGTCAGCGGCTGCCCTTCGCTGATGCTTGTTAAGATTGTCATGTCCATACGCCCCAAATAATCCTTGACATTAATCCTTCCGGTAAAGACAATATCGCTTACTTGCATGGCTTCCACCAACTCGAAACATTCCTCCGCGTATTCTTTATCTTCATCATAAGGGCCCATGATCCAAAGCTTTAGCTTAGGCTGCCTTGCCTTTGCATAGGCAAAAGCCTGAATCATGGTTTTCACGTCTTTGATTGGAGTCACACGCAGCACTGCGCCGAGGTTAATGAATTTCTCATCCTCCTCTGTCTTCTGCGGCAGCTGGTCAAACCCGTCAATATTGATGCCGTTGGGCGTCACGATTGTCTTATGCGCCGGGCAGCCCAACTCAATCTGCAGCTCCCTGGCATGTTCATACAAACTTGTCACCAGATCCGCCTTATCGTAGGCCAGCTTGGACATTTTGCGGAACTGCTCAATCCAGATATTCTTATAAATACCCTTGACCCACTTCGCCTTAATCAGCTCCTCTTCCCTCTCCCTGGTATAAATGCCATGCTCCGATATCAGAAAGCTGCTGCCATGACGGTATTGAGCCATGCTGCCCAGGACTCCCGCATACCCGGTCGCCACGCAATGGTACAAGTCCGCTTTCGGCACGTCCATCATCAGCGTGTGGAACAGCGGCAGATAGATGGAGCGCATTGTCCACAAGAAATCGGAAAACACTACCTGGCTGTAATTCAGGCAATAGCAGTCCATTACTACCCGGAAAAAATCCGATCCCATCAGCAATTCATTCAGCGACAGGCCCGGCCTGCGGAAAAAGTCAAACAATGTCGGCCAGTCGATTTTCTGATTGAGGACAAGACTTCGCAGGGCGTCATACTCTTTATCACTCAGCCTTAAAGATTTCCCATTCCGGTTATCCTCCCAGTCGTCGTCTTCCAGATACAGTTCATGGACTTCTGACAGATTTTCTGGCAGCTCATAGACAAACTTTCCCCGGAAAGAACGGTTCGCAACAATCGTAAGCAAAATAAATTCCGTTTCAGGGAATGAATTGATTAAGCTGTGTATCCAGCTTGACACGCCGCCTACCACATATGGATAACATCCCTCTGCAACAATGCAGACCTTTAAATAACCCGCCATTTACACCATACTCCTAACCTGTCACACTCTCTCCCTCACGCTCCCGGCGCCGCTTTGGCATCCCCGGAGCGTTTATTTCCCAGCAAAATAATAAAATCTTTCCTGAGCCTCCTGCAATTCCAGCCGCACGTTTGAATCTGTCGCGGTAATCAGGTATGCATCTTCTTCAATCTCCTCATATTCCGCACCTTCCACACGTTTGATGCTCTCGCCGTGCGTACGGAAGATAAACCAAGCCTCTTCCTCAAAATTGGATATGTTAAGCGTGACCACATCCCCTTCCCTCTCTTGTTCATAGTCCAATGCCAGGAACCGACGGATATGCATGTTGCTTTCGGAAAGCGTAGTCTTTTCAAATTTGCGGAACCTTTTCCAATATGTTCTGACATTTCCTGCAAATTTCCGGGACAGTTTTTCCCAGGAATCATCGCTGTCTGACGGAAAAGCAACCATATCAAGATCTACCTGGATATTGGAGTATCCCAACGCCGTCTGGATGCTCATCATGCGCAGATTTTCACGGAACGTGTGGCTATAGCCGTTGCTGATGCCCAACTGCCGCACAACATCCCCCCATTGGTAAGATACCAGCTGCCCAGATCCGTCATAATCTGAGAAAACCGTACGCGCTTCTCCTAGTTTGTCCCGTTGCAACGCTTTTTCCACCTTTTTCTCAGACATATTGCCCTGATAAAACGAAAGCAGCGTATAGTCCGGCACGTATCTGTCAAAAAATCCCATATCCTCATCCAGCTTCCCAGAAACAGACGTCCCTTTGTGGTGGCTGCCCGAAAACCCTGTCTCCGCTTTCTGCTCTTGGAATAGCTTCATATAATAGACCAGCATATCCCCATCTGGCCGAAGATTGTCCGCATAATCCATCTGAGGCGCAACCATGCATGTCATCTTATAAGCGTTGCGTTGGGCAATGGACACCAGCCCGGGCCAGACAATGTCACGGTAAACTGCTTTCAGCGGGCGGCTATATCGCTCCATCATCTCCTCCCCATTCTCATCTGCCAGATCCGGAAAATTCAGTACCACCATATTCTGCGCATTGATGATCGGATAAATATCATATTCCTTTATCTCCAGCATCATTGCGCTTAAAATCCCTATCCCCGCATTCGTAGAAAGATAATCACCGTTCACTGCAAACACCATGCCATCCCGGAATTTGTTGCGCCAAATGACGGCCGGGAGATTTTGGTTTTTCGTAATCGCGTCTCCCTCAGTCATCATATAATTCTCTTCCATGACCTCGTCATCCATCATTCCATGCATGAACATCTTTGCCCCGCCGGATATACGGTACCAGGGCATCGCCAGCTCTAAGTCCTGCTGCTCCTCTTCCATCGTCTCATCCAGAATGTATTCCTTGAGCCCTCCCAGCAGGAAACCATCCATCAGGCGTATGCCCTCGACCGTAACCTTGTCCTGGATTACGCTATGGATGCCAAGCACCATCCTCAGCTTCGGAGCCTTGGAGACATCAGACACATCGGGCAGATTACAGAAAATCAGGTTAATTCCCAAATCTGTCAAATCCGCTAATATGCTAACGTCCTTGTCTAAATCAAGATAGGCGGCGTCGACTAAAACCGCCTCTGGCAGATTCTCCTTATCCGCCTGAAACTGACTGGCAGACTTGAAGCTCTGCAAGTGACGCTTCGTATACAAGCACCATTGTTTTACCGTATTGCCTACGGCGTCATCCTCCTCATCGCCGATAAAGACGACAAACCGCCCGGATTTCTGCGCATCCGACAAAGAGGGAACGTATACAAACTTCTCCGCGAAGCTGGTATCCGTTGATTCTTCATATTCATTTTGCCCATAATTGTTCACTTGGTTCTTGATAACCTCTGGAGCCTGAAACATAAACACGACTACCAGCATGATTAGAGTGATGGAAAAAAAGTTTCTCCGGGATACCATACGAATTCCTCCACTGCCGCACCGCTATTCATTTACGTCAATATCAAAATTGAACGGCCGGTACAAATCCTGTTCCACGCAATAACAAACGAAATTATCTGACTCATAATATACTTTCACATCATTAGGGTAGAGTTCTGCAAACTTCTGTGCCCATTCGTAAAGCTTCGACATCTCAACCAGACGGTTCAGCCCCTGGTACATGGAAATCCCCATCTCTGCCGGCAGAGGCTCCTGGGCGTACTCGTTTGATATCTCAGGCTCATCGCCACGGTATGCCCTACCGTAGATAACTGGCACCTTTTCTATGAAAAAATAGACTTTTTCTGTGGGGATGGAAATCGAATGGGTTCTCCCCTTCCTCTCTAAGTCCTTCAGAAAGGTATGCATCTCATGGTGATACCCATAATCCTCGCTCATACGCATCTCATCATTGACGGAACAGATTGTCCATGTAAAGTCCTCATTGTCGTGTAAAATATTTGTCAGGCAAATTATCGCGTCGTTCGTCTGCAGCGACTCTTGCTCCGGCGGAGTGCGTATCAGCCCTTGCTGGTCGCTATAAACAGCCGCTGCTGCCAGGACGGCCAGGGATGCTGCGTGAAGAATCCATTTCTTTTTAAACCAGCCCAATAACAGCTGCAATATTCCGTCCACACATAAACTCCAGGCCGCCACCAGCACATACGTATAGAAAATACATGTACGTACGGCGTCCATCAGCGTCGGCAGTCCCAACCGGGAAGATGCCTGCAAGATGGAAAGCACGACCAGCCCTGCTGAGACCGAAAGAAACCGCGCGGCATAATCCGTCTGCCGTAGGAGAAAGAACAAAAACGCCATTGCCGCCAGCAGCGCCATGGAACCTACCAACATTTTCTGGAAAAGCGGGTAGCTGTCTGTAATAATGTAAATCCTCATGGCCTCCCAAAAAGCGCTTACTGCCGACTCCAGTTTGGATACGACCTTTTCCGGCAATGACTTCTGACGCGCGGAAACCGCCTTGCCTGCCGCGTCCAATCCGTCTGCCGCCATACCCGACTGCTGCAGTCCCGGGGCAGAACCGCTGTCTGTGCCTGCGTCCTTTACCCCCTCGTCTGTCCGTGTCGTCTGAATGACTTCTTGACTGTTCTCCCCAGAAATAACTCTCATGCCCCAGCCAAGGGAACCCTGCAGCGGAGTCCCCAGCGCAAAAGCCACCAGCATGGGGAATATGGCAATCACGATAGAAAGGACGCCCGTGAGCATGACTTTCCCAAAATATTTTGGCCGGAACAACCGGAAAAAGTATCCTCCGGCAACGCCTATACATAAAAGCCCGGCAATCATGGTATCGTAGAAATGCGCAGAAAGTGTCATGCCAAAGCTAGCGGCAAAGCCTGCCAGATACCAAAAGTCCTCCGTACCGACAAACCTTGGCTTTTTCGGGTTATCTTCCTTGCCTGCAGCCGCTTTCCTGCCCTTCTTCGCCCATATAGGCTTTCTTTCAGTTTCCTCTTCTGTTAACTCCTTCCCATCGGCAGCCCAATCCTGCCCTACTTTAATCTTGACAATCCCTTTTTCCTCAATCCTGATGATGCTTTCCTCACTGAGCGGCGGGAGTTCCTCTTCGTCCATTCCAAGGACTCCCTGCCCAACCCCCATGCCCCCGGCAGTTTCCATATCAGGAAGCGCTGCCTGGACAACTCCGGCCTCCTTGTCCCCATCCTCTCCTGCCCTCTGCTTCCTGGCAAAAAATGCAAACAGGTAATAGATGGACGGCAGGATGAAAATCATGCCGAACTCCTGCGGCAAAGAACTGAAATAGCGGATATATGTATTTTCTCCGAATATTTTCAGGAATACAAACATATATATACCCACATACGGCGCAAATTTTGATTTACAGCAGTATTTTAAGAAGGCCAACAAGATATAATGAATCATCAAATTCTGCGTAAAACAGAATACCCGCAGCAGGACATACGTCGGAATGGCAAATACTTCGTGCAGATAATAAATGACACAATGGAAACCAAAGGGATAAATGCCGGCGACAAACATTTTGTTGCGTCCCAGATAATTCACCCAGTAATTGTGTACCGACAAGTCGGATTCGCAATAGCCAATATGCTCCAAAAGGTTCGTACCATAGACATAACACAGCCCGGCCGTCAGTGCGGCAATCAGCAAGATATCAATGAAATTCCCGCGCAGACGCCGGAACAATACGCGGGTTGCCCTTTTCAGCAGACGCCAGGCGCCCACGCGCAGACGCCGCATGAACAGACGGACTCCAAACTGCCCGCCCGCCAGACGCTCCAGATAGTCAAACCCGGCATGCGCCATCTCTACTGGGTTTTTCTTATTTAGGAAGAAATAAAGCGCCGCACAGGGCACGACCGTCAGAAGGATTAATGTAAAACGGTTCGAGATATGCAGAAGTTCCAATACCGACACCAGGTTCATCATATAGAAATTTCCGGCCATCTGATAGGCAATGAACCGTTCGCAGAACCGAAGATTCTCTAACTTCCGATACATCAGCATCGCCGGAAGGAGAAACGTGACTGCAAGATATGCCGTCAGGCTTCCAATAACTTGTAAGATTGTCAAGACCTCCATCGGCATTGCCCTCACCTCCTTGCTTCCGACGAAACCCAACATGGACAGCGTTAACTGAATGTTCGGATTAACGCCAGGGTTTCCTTATCAATCACAATGCTGGAATGTTTCAGCTCGTTCATCGTCTCAAAAAACTTCTCTTTATTCCCCGCCGTAAAGTACAGCTTAAGCTTACACGTGTAGCTGGAAAGCTCTTCCGGGTACTGCGCTGCTCCGCGGCTGCACCACGTCTCCATAGCCTCAAAATCTTTGATGTCCAGCAGGCGCAGGCAAAGCCATTCATAATACTGGCTTGTGAACCGATGCTGGGCCTTACGGAACAATACCTCTCCCACCTCGGCAAATTTATTTACCATGTTCCTCTGCTCCATCTCCGTGAATACTTTCTGCTCCAGCATATTATTCATATACGGAATCAGATAGTACTCACAATCCGTCTGCCCTTCCTCTTCCTTCTCAATTTCCCGCCATATTTTCTGCACATTGCCACGGAAATTATTCAGCTCATCCTGCAGGACAGAAGCCGCATAATGTGCCGTCTCCGAATCCGGGCTGTTTAATGCAAGGGAAATCGCTGCCAATGAATTATGAACGTCTCCACGGATGACATTCAGCATGAGGCTCCTAAGGCTCTCCTTATCGCTGACAGCAATCGCCTCCTCCAATGGAGCGATGTTCCTCTCACGCTCCTCATCTGCCCTCTCATTTGTCTTCACGCGTTCCTTGCTGAAAATGACATCTTCCAGCTGAACATCCTGGCGGAACACAAACCGATACAGCAGATAGCCTGCACCGAAGAAAATCGGGCCTGCTACCGGACAGAGCATCATAACTGCAAAATTCATGACATAGACTATCCTGCCGTTTCTCATCGGCAGTTCCTCTTCCTGCCCATCCTGCTCCGCATCTTCTTTATCAGCGCCGACTTGTCTGTCCTTTTCTTTTACAGTTTCCCCCTGCTTCCTGTTCTTATCTTTTACGGTTTCTCCCTGCTGCTTGTCCTCTTCTTTTACAGTTTTTCCCTGCTGCTTATCCTCTTTGGCAGCCTTCTTCGGCTTTCTCTTATTGCCCGCTCCATTCTTCTCTGTGCCGCCATCTTGTTCCTGCGGAACACCGCCCTTGGCATCTTCCGCCTCGCACTGCCTGACATACAACAGCCCGGCCACCAGATATAAAACGGATACCACAGCATTTGCCAGGAGAATGCAGCAGAAGAAAATTTCCTTCCCTGTCATATGCCTACATCCTCCCGAATCACGCTCTTATAACCAGTATTTCCAAAACGCTTGATTACAAATTCAGCATCTTTGCTGTCCGTATTTGACAACAGTGCGCAGAGACGGCCGTCTGACATCTTACCGATATAGTCGCTCTGGCGCATGAGCCCGGCTAATTTGTCCCCGGATTCTTCCAGGTTCTTCCCCTCTATATCAATCTCCAAAATCGTACATTCCGTCAGCCCTTTATTCCTTGCCGTCAAGTATGCCTTCACCAGGGACTCAAAAGCCTCAGCTTCCAACACTTTCGTCCCTTGCAGATAACGCTGCTGCTCCAGTGCGTCAAGGTAACGGTTGGCACGCAGCACCGCATTCTGAATCAGGTAGCCGATAATAATCAGCATGTTTGCCTGGCTGAGCGTCATGCGCTCCCAGGGAATGCCCCAGACCATGAGAATCAGCTGCATCTCATCCTCCGCAAAGATGGCGTCCGCCATCAAAGGGTACTGCGGATCCATGCTGCGGTTGATATACACCCGCTTCTCTTTCAACAAATGGTACATATCTTCCATCTTCGTATATTCTATGGAATTCCCCAGCTCCCTGGCTTTGGGTGATGTTGCGGAAAAAAGGCGCGCGTAAGAACGGTTGGCAATCGTATAGATTGCCACATCCTTGCTGTCCACCAGCCGCGCAAGGATTTCTGCTGCATAGAACAACACCTCAGACGGCTCATATTGATCCAGGCTCGATGTAATCTCATAAATCTTGCCAAAACTGTCGTTCTGATTGACAAGCTGCACTTCGAGCATATTTTTGATTCGGACATTGCTGGTATTGATATCCTGGATATCATCTAACTGCGTCACCATATACTGGACTTCATGCTTGTTCTCGTTGCGTATGGTACGCAGCCGGTCCTTCATATAACCGACTGCCAGTCCCAGGATGAACAGCTGTGCAATCCACACATAGGTGTTGTAGTCAAGCAGGACTTCCAGGCCCGTGCGGTTGTACATCTGCCGGAAGCAATATCCCCCAACCGCAAGCACTGCGGAAAACGTAGCCTGCTGCTGCCCATATACAATCGCAAACAAAAGGACATACAGCAGATAGAAATCCAGATTTGCAAAGTACTGGCTGCCAACCGCCCTGTTATTTAACATAAAGAATGGGATAAAACAGACCAGATTCTCTACGAAGGGAATAAACGCACTGATGATTACGCGCAGCGTCTGCCGCCAGTTCCGCTTTTTCCTTCCCCTCACATCCTCCAGATTGATAAAATTAGCGCTGTATTTCTTGACATACTTTGCCATCTTCGCCACGACTTCATCCACATGGTGGAATACTGTCAGCCCGAACTCATCGGCAAACACGCCGCTGTCCAACACAATACGCACCATGCTTCCCACCGTATTGTCAGTGATGGACACGCCCTCACCTATCTCTTTCTGAATTTTCTCCGCCAGCTCCATTTCACTAATGACGTCGCCTGACGAAATATGGTACAGCCCACGCTTTGGGCTGGCTGCGGCAACTACCTTATAAATGGCCTCTACGGCGTCATTCACATATAATAAGGAAAATATTTTGTTCGCGTTGGCTTGTATGTAGCCTGTCTCCACAGCCTCAATACACATCTTTGCGCAGGGGTTCGAATCTATCACCACCTGATTGCCGCCCATCTTCTTATCCGGCATCATGTACAGATGATCCAGACGCAGGATTACCGTATCCGTGCCCATGGTCTGTTTATAATTGCGGCAGACATCCTCCCCCTGGGAAATGGCAACACTGCGGAAACTATACGCGGAAGTCTCCTCCCGCTCATCTATATTATTCTGGAACGATTGGGAGAATACTTCCCCGGAAGAAAGGTAGATAAAGCGCCCTCGGCTCAGCATAGAAAAAGATGTGAGGACGTTCTGCAGGGCAGTCTGGTAGCGCACAGACTCTTTGCGCGGATCCGTCCAGTCAAAATTATAATCATATATGCCCAAAAAAATCGTGACATCCGGCCGAACGCTGTCAAAGATTTCTTTCAGGCAATCACTCTCGTAGGGAAAGCGATATTTCTCATAGGCATTCTTGTAGCTGCCGACCTGATTTTTATTTCCTGTCAGCACATAGCAGCGATGCCCTTCCTTATTAAGCTTGCCAATCAATGTCTGCATCAATTCATTGTCACTGCCGACCAATAAAATTTCCATGTCTGCCTCACTTAACTCCTGTTGATACCCCTGCAGCTTCAAGGCCCGCCAGAAACTGCAGTATGTCTTCCTGCGCCATCTCTGTTTCTATGCCGTATCTCTTTGCCAGCTCTCCTGCCGCCGCCGGCACATCTGCCCCCTGGCTGATAAGCTCCCAGATACCGGCCCCGCTTTCGTTAAGCTCGATTGGCTCTATATAATTTCTCCCATCCTGCTCCATGTCCAGGAGCCAGTAACTCCCAGCTGCTTTTCTGACCTTATACCTGGTATCCATATGTATTACCTCTGAAAAAAAATGAAAATTCAGCTCACATAATGCTCATCTGCCGGCAAGTTTTCATGAAAATGTGTCCGGCCATCTGCTATTTGCCATCAGATCGTTTGACGCATCCCTTCATGAAATGGACTGCCACAGCAATCTTATGCCGAATGGGCCGCATCCACAGCCAGAGAACAGCATATACGCGATAGGGGAAGGAACTGGCCGGAATCTGCCGGCCTTTGCGGATGAAAGCTTCCAGACGGCCACGCATCTGATCCGCCCGCAGCGGCCCTTCTGTCTCAGTCTGGTTATCTCCTACCATGTAAATCCCATCCCGACGTACCCGCCAGACCCGGTGAAGCACCAAAATGCTGCTATCCCGCCGATAGAGCATGACGTCGCCGCGTTTTGGCTGCACCCCATTTAGCGGCGCAAGAATAACGCTGTCCCTGCCAGGCACCAGCATTGGGTACATACTATAGCCACTTATTGTAATCTGAACTGTATTTCCATCCCATAACAGCTGTTCAACATCTGCTCTTGCTTCCATTTTCCTTATCCTATAATCGCTTTTAATAAATATTATTATAGCACCTTTTATGGGGAAATGCTATAATGATATCAGATTTACATCACAGAAAGGATATTTTATGATAAAGCTGAAAAGAGGATACTGTTTACATGAGATTGCCGGTGTCCCTTATCTTCTTCCCTATGGACAGAATGTCGCGGATTTCAGGCGCAGCATCCGCTTAAACAAGTCCGGGCTGTTGCTTTACCGCACATTAGAGCAAGGGGCTGATGAGCGTTTGCTGCTTACAACCTTGGCAGAGCATTACCATGCCAAGGATTCTGATATCCCAGCGTTAGAGGAGGATGTCAGGCTCTTTCTCCTCCAATTACAAGCGGCAGGAATCCTCACGCCTTCCATACGCTATGCCCCCACCCCAACGGATCTTTTTTTCCAGATTGGCCCGGCTGTCATATCTTACAATGGCCCAGAGCAACTGCTCAAGCCAGCTTTTTTTGATTTTTCCTGTCAGGCGCAAGCTGCGGATCTGGCTTTCCGTATCCTTACGGCTGTCCCGGACGTCCACGCAGGCGGTGAATTGTTAATTCATACCGACGAGCTGATTATCTGCCGGAATGAGGATTATTATATGTTTTCTTACCCTGCAGGCTATGGGATTGCGGAAATGCACGTTTCTCTTGACGGCAGGCAGGCTATACTGTTCTGCCCAGAGCCCTTTGCCAGTGACCTTGCTGAAAAAGTGTTCCACATTATGCGATTTGCCTATTTAATCCGTGCGCAATCGCTGGGAGCATTTGCCATCCACTCTTCCTCCATCTTATATCAAGACAAGGCTTGGCTTTTTTCCGGCCCCTCTGGTTCAGGCAAGTCTACCCACGCCTCTCTCTGGAACCGGCAGTTTGGGACGCCTTATTTAAACGGTGACCTGAACCTCCTGGTTTTCATGGACGGCAAACCTATTGTCTACGGAATCCCCTGGTGCGGCACCTCCGGGCAGTATACCGCCAAAGCTGTACCTCTCGGCGGCATTACGTTCTTAAAGCAAGCCCCCACAGACGCCCTGCTGCCCATGACGGCGGAAGAAACTGCCCTTCGCACCATGCAGCGTCTTATCTCGCCTTCCTGGACAGAGGAAATGCTGCTATCCAATTTATTGTTCGTGGAAAGGCTGGGCAGCTCCGTCCCCTTTTTCCATCTGCAGTGTACGAAAGAGGACTCTGCCGCTCTTTTCATGAAGCAGGAAATTGACAGATATGGAACAAGGTAAGTAAGCCCACTTAAGCTCCCCTAACCCCAATCTTGAGGGAATGGGGTTGTACACTTTGACGCGCCAAGCACATTTGCGAAGCAATATTAACCTCTTGTTCGAGTGCGCATTTTATTTTTTATCTTACTAGGAAGACCACTCACGCTTTAGCGTGATAAGGTCTTTCCTATAAGATAAAAACAGGATGAGACTGATTCCCATCCTGTTACTGGCGTTTGTTTTGGTACTCACAAAATTTCCACTGCTTCTGCAAATAAATGATTGTTTCTTTCTACTGGAACAAACCTCACCGGTTTTGATGCCATCAATGTTTTACATCGGTCATCTTCTATAACATCATTCTTCATAAAAAAATAGTCCCGCCCATTCTCTGCCGTAAGATAAGCACTATTCTTTTCACTACTCACAAATGTTATTATCCCTTCTATTTTTCCAGGAATAACAGCTTGTTCAATGAGGGTATCGGTTATTTTTGTGATTTTTTTAATTATCTCTCCAGTTTCTCTGCTTCTGTTCTTATCCAATCGTTCTGTATTCTTTAAATAATGCGTTGGTATATCTTTATAAATACAATACGCGTAATCCATTTCATATGTACTGCTTTTTCTGCCTTGTCCAGCCTCAATTTTGTTTGTTATATTATATTCTGATGATTTATTTGTGTATTTTGCCAGGCTTACCGTTTACATGGTCTTTCCCGAACCCATTTTGCCCTTTACAATAATATTTTCATAATCAAATGGCCTGTTTAATTCATCTGTAGGATTCACAAATAGTTTTGGGATGCTTTCTAATGCATATTCATCTGCATTTCTCGTCCTAAACGGGCGGGACATAAATATGTCTTCCAAACTATACATTTATTCCTCCCCCTTAATTCAAAAATTCTTTAACACTATTTAAAAAACAACGTGCTTTTTCATACTGTTCCTGCGCTTCCTCTTTAGAGACAATAAAAAAGTCTGAATAATCACATTTTTCGCGAATCCGATAAGATGAATCTATGATTTTATATATACCCTTGTCAAAATCACCCTTATGGACATGAAATTGATTAAAATGTGCAATCACAGATGAATGCTTAGACGCATCAAATCCATCCAAAACATTCACTGCCCGAATTGCATGAAAAATAGCATAATATGACCTATTTATAGCTCCTTTGTATAATCCATTCTCTATATTTAATTACGCAGTGCGGATATCTTCTTCCGCACGTTCTAAGCGGTATCGGGATAAATCTCTTACACTAGGCTGCATACAAAACAACTCCCTCATTAGCCACATTATGGTAAAACGGTAATACTTGCTTCCACTCATTAAATTCCGCATAACTCACATCAATGATAGAAAAAACCCTAAAATATTGCAATGCAAAATCTGTCGAAACATCACATAGCTGATCTTGATATTTTTTTAACTCCTCCAACGGAGAATCTACTAATACCAAAACGTCAATGTCCGATTCAGGTGCAGCTGTTCCTCTGGCAAAGGAGCCATAAAGAATTACTGACTTTAACTTATCCCTATACACATTTATTAAACTTTCTGCCAATTTATCTAAGATACTTTTTAATTCCCGGTCTTGTACCATACAATCACTCCCTCGCCTTAATTATACTGTATTTCTAAACGCTTGTACATTAGATAAATAAGTTTTTTACCCTATAAGAGTAGGGTGTAGTAAAGTGGAAAAAATTACACTGGCAATTTGCATAATCACGTAGGAGGAATTGTGAATCATTCCACTATTACATAATTTTGCGAATTAACAATATAAGATGTAAAAAGGCCAACCACCCGAAAGTGATTGGCCCGTCTTCGCATTTTTGCCGGAACTTTGCCACAACAGCCCCAACCCCTGAAAACTTTTCGTCTCCTGAGGCTTAGTCTGTTACGTATGGCATTAAAGCGATATGCCTTGCCCTCTTGATGGCAACGGTAAGTGCCCTCTGGTGCTTCGCGCAGTTGCCGGTAATCCTTCTGGGAAGGATTTTTCCTCTCTCTGACACGTATCTCTTGAGCTTGTTGGTGTCTTTATAATCAATCACATTATCCTTGCCGCAAAATACGCAAACTTTCTTCCTTCTGCGGACGCCTCCTCTTCTCTTCATTGGAGCATCGCCCTTTTCTGTCTTATTATAAGCCATAATCTTTGCCTCCTAATCTAATTAAACGGTAATTCCTCGTCAATGCCGTCAGGAATATTCATAAAGCCATCTCCTGCCGCCGCACTGGGTTCAGGTCTTGCCGCCGGCTGGAAACCACCGCCTGCCTGCTCGCTTGCAGCTTTGCTCTCTGCAAATTCCTGATCCTCAACCACAACATCCGTAGTATATACTTTCTGGCCTTCCTGGTTGGTATAGCTGCCTGTCTGAATCCTTCCGGTCACAACAATCTTGATTCCCTTATGGAAATATTTCTCAGCAAACTCCCCGCTCCTGCCAAATGCCACACAGTTTATGAAATCTGCGGACTGCTGGTCATTGTCGCGCCTGAACCTTCTATCTACTGCCAGAGTATACCTTGCAACTGCCGTAGCCTGCTCTCCCTGTGAATAACGGACTTCCGGGTCTCTGGTCAATCTGCCCATAAGTATGACTTTGTTCATCTAATCTCCTCTTTCTATCTATGCCTCGTCCTGTCGAACGCATAAGAAACGCAGCACATTGTCCTGAATACGGATATGCCTCTCAAGTTCTGCCGGACAATCTGACTCTGCATCGAATTTGATGAAGTAATAGAAGCCTTCTCTCATTTTCTGGATTTCATAGGCCAATCTTTTCTTGCCCCACTCATCCACCTCAGCTATGGTTCCGCCGAAACGTGTAATGTATCCCTTTGTCTTCTCCACAACTGCGGCTCTTGCTTCATCTTCAAGCTTTGCATTAACGACAAGCGCCAATTCATATTTGTTCATGCCTTGTACCTCCTTTTGGTCTTTGGGCCCCCGGTTCCTGCCGGGAGCAAGGATAAATTAATATATCACGATTCAGTATGTTACCATAATTATCCCTATTTTGCAAGGCTTTTCTCCAAAAATGCTTGGATTGTGCCATAGTATGTACCCGGGTCTTTATCTTGTGACTGCGCATGCCCAGCGTCTTCCACAATCAGCAGTTCCTTCTGACCGGCTGCTGCATCGTACAGTTCTTTTGCCATATCTACAGATATCATGGCGTCCTGTCCTCCATGGATAAACAGTGTCGGTGTCTTGCTTCTACGGACAGCTTCAAGGGCTGACGCATCTTTCAGATCGTAACCTCCGCGAAGCTTAAGCGCCAGACATGCCGAGTCTACAAAAGGAAACGCCGGAAGCCCGAACCACTCCCCTATTTTCTGGCTGAACATGGCATAGGCGTCCGTATAAGAACAGTCAGAAACTACCGCCTTTACATTGCCCGGCAAAGCTTCGTCCCCCGCCATCATCAACGCAGTCGCCGCGCCCATAGACTGCCCATGCAGAACGATTTCAGCCTCTCCATCCTGCGATAAAATATATTGGATCCATAGCATACAGTCAAAGTGGTCTGTCCATCCCATACCGATAAAATCTCCCTCGCTCTCCCCCTGGCATCTGAGATCAGGAGCCAGCACATGGTAACCCTCCCCGTGATACCAGTAAGCAAAGGGATACAGCTCCTCTTTCCACCCGGTATACCCATGCAGCAGAAGCGCCCACCTATGGCTGTCTGTTCCCATAGGAAAGACTTCCGCCACCAAATTGTAACCATCTTCGCTCTGCACGGAAAGTTTCCGCCTCTCTGCCGTCTTTAGCCATTCTTTTGTCTGTACCCATGCCGACCGCCCGTTCTCCTTGATATCTGTCGTCTGGACTTGCGCTGCGTAGCTCTCGTCCGTTATCCTCTCAAAAGCTTCCAACCGTTCCATAAACGAAGGCACCAAAGCCGCATTGACAAGGAGATTTACTGCAATCGCATACAATACCAAAAAAACCGCAGACCCGCCAGCAATGGCGGCTGCGATTTTCCTGCCGTTCTTCTTTTGTCCGCCCATTTCCATCATCCCATAAACATTTCTACTTAAAAGTTATAAGCATACTATTATGGTAACATCCTTTCCCCTAAAATGCATCAGGAAAAATCTTCCTTTTTGCGGATCTCTTTTGTATTCTTTTCCACCAACTTGCGGGCAATCATAATCTGATGGCCGCAGCCTAAACATTTCAGACGGAAATCCGCCCCCACGCGCAATACCTCCCATTCGCTGCTCCCACAGGGATGCTGTTTTTTGAGGCGCACGACATCTCCTACTTCATAAGGAATCGGCATAATTTTCCTCCCTTTTGCCACTGAGGCCCTTAAGAAACCTGAATCATTCCAAACAATTCCCCGATACTTTCCTGCAGCGCTAAATCGGCTATGCCGTCCCGCGCCGTGGCTGACTTATTGACCAGCACCAGCTTACTGCCCTGGTAATAATCAACCAATCCTGCCGCCGGATAGACGGCAAGCGAGGTTCCGCCGATAATCAGCATGTCTGCATTGCTGATATAGTAAACTGCCTCCTGAATCGTCCGATTGTCAAGCCCCTCCTCATAAAGCACCACATCTGGTTTAATGTCGCCTCCGCAGGCCTCACAATGGGGGACGCCCGTGCTATGCAGCATATACTCGGCATCATACAGCTGATGGCAGGACTCACAGTAGTTGCGGTGTACGCTGCCGTGAAGCTCCAGGACTTTCCTGCTCCCGGCAAGCTGGTGCAGGCCGTCAATATTCTGCGTCACTACCGCCTTCACCTTGCCTGCCGCTTCCAGCTCAGCAAGCTTCTTATGCGCCATGTTCGGCTGTGCTGTCAGGCACAGCATCTTGTTGCGGTAAAAACGGTAAAACTCTTCTGTGTTCCTTCGGTAAAATGTGTGGCTTAAAATCGTTTCCGGCGGATAATCATATTCCTGGTTATACAATCCGTCCACACTGCGGAAATCTGGGATGCCGCTTTCCGTAGATACCCCGGCGCCGCCAAAGAAGACGATATTCTCCGATTCCTTCACCATTTGCAAAAACTTTTCAATCTTCTCTTCCCGTGTTAATTCTTTCATTACTGCTCCTCCTTTTCCTCTCCGCCCTGCTGCACTATCGATTCAGTTTATCCAAACCATGCGCCTTACTGTATGCTCATTCTTTGTCCCTGGGGCTATCTTTGGCTTCCACTTGAAATCCCCTCCCCGCTATCTGTCTCTGCCTCTTCTTCCAGCGCCCCATGCACGAGGAAACGATAACCCTCGCCTGCCGGCGTGCAAGTCATCAGTGTCACCGTACTCTGGGTAGCTTTCGGCTCCACCCCCATGGCGTAAAGGCTGCGCGCCTGCACTTCCTCCTGCCAGCGGCTATAATCATCCACACCTGAGAACTGATGCCGGAAGGATTCTCCCCCTAAGGCCGCTATCTGGCAGGAATAGATTTTATACTTTCGCACGCCTGCCGGTGTGTATATATAGAATTCAGGATTCTCGTGGAACGTGTCTTCCTCTCGGAATTCGTTCAGCCTGGCAAACATCGATTTGTCTTTCATGTTATGCCCATACACAAACGTATTTTGGTCACTGAAATCTCCCTGGTTCTCTGCCTCCATGAAAATACTGCCACATTTATTCTCTTTTTTATAGAAAGTATGCGCCAGATAATACTCGTTGTCCTCACCTTGCACAATCGGATAGCTGATTCCTAATTTCTCAATGCGAATCCAGCCCACGACGTCAGGATTGACTTTCCGAAGTTTCTCAAAATCCACGAAAAACCCAGCTTCCTGCTCTTTCAAGCCATCTGTATCTTCCCTTGCGGAAACAACCGATTCCTTTAAATCCCGATACTCCCGGCCACCCTTATAATATTCCCACAGCAACATGCCAAGCTTTACGACAGCTACCAAGAACACGGCAAACGCTATCAGAAATGGGACAATAAATTTCCAATCGGGCTTTTTTCTCATCTCTCCTCCTCCAACATCATATGGTAGGATGGTTCTTCGTAGGCAGATGCTTCCCCACGTAGCCTATGATGCCAACTCCCTTCTCTGCATCCGGGATAAAATGTATCCTTCCTGGAAAATCTCCAGAAAAGCTGATATGCCAAGAGAAAAATACTTTTCTCTTATCTGGAAGCTCAAACACCCGCATCCTCCGCAGCTTTTCATTCTTCTTAACAGTTTCTGATTCTTCCCTGCAGCCCTATCCTACCTTGTCTTTCTCAAACTTTCCGCCAAAATCCCGAAAATAGTCTTCCAATATCTGCAGTTTTTTCATTATCATCTTAATATGTAATAAGTTTCTGGGTTCTTCCAACTGTTTTTTCACACAATCGCAAAATACCAGGTGGGGATAAATACTTTCCCTTTTATCCCACAACTCTTTTCCAGAAGAAACCATTCGGAAAATCTGCTGTTTCTCTTCTGCTGCAAGACTAACAACCTGTTCCACAAAACAGCAATTTCTGACGACCGCTTCTTTATCATCTTCCTCGGCCGAGACATATTTTCCCCTGATTTCTGCTTTCTCCCCCTCACAGACGTAGGCCGTCACATCCGGTTCAACGTCATCCTGAATCATAGTTATACCCCGCTCAGAAAAAAATTCATTACTTTTTCATAATTCTGCTCATTTAAAGTAAATGTCATATAAACCAAGTTCAAATTTATACAGTCTTTCTGTCCCTTAGCAATCACTAAAAGTTTATTTAAGTCCTCCAGCTCACTTTTTTTAAATTCACTTCTCTTTAAAGTTGACGTCTGCATCTTTCTTCTCCTGTATAATATTCCCCATAATATCTGGTATATACCAGATAAAATGCTCTCAAAACCCTTCCCTCTTACGTTGTATCCGCAATTCCTTACGCTTTTCCGCCGCTTTCCACTCCGCCTTTTCACTCTCTGTTTCCAACAGAATAGGAGGAACCTTCCGCGGAGTCCCATTATCATCTACGGCAACCAGCGTCAGGTACGCACGGTTGATAGGTTTGCGTGTTCCCTTAAAATCCTCTACATAAGTGTCCACCCGCACTTCCATAGAAGTATTTCCTACATAAGTTATTCTCGCAATCACTACCACCAAGTCGTTTTGGAACGCACCTCGGATGAATCTGAGGTTATCAACAGATGCTGTAGTAATGCTGCCGCCGGAATGGCGCATGCCCACCAAAGCAGCATTTTCGTCTATCCACTCCATCAACTTGCCGCCGAACAGCCGTCCTGCTGCATTCAGATGCTCTGGGCGCACCTGATAAATATGCTCTGTCATGGAGTCAGTCACCCGTTTTATTTCCCTATCCATCATATTCCCCTCCTCCTTCTGGTTTTCATCTGCTTCCTTACATCTTGCCACAAGACAGAAGCTTCGTCAATTCTTATTCTTACATTACACATTTTAGATTTGACAGCATTTGTTCACTATGATATCCTTTCTTTGGATTCGGGTATCAAAAGCTGGCTTTTAAAATTTGTATCGTCAGTTTCTATATTTATGCCACCTTTTGACACCCGAATCTTTTTTGTAAATTCAGAGTAGACCGCAATTTATTTTAAATTAATGATACAAATATAACGAAAATAGGAGGGATACTGACAATGAACTGCAAAAAAATATTGAAACAGTCAGCCGCGCTCTTGATTAGCGCATTATTGCTTGCTCCCGTACCCATCGCATCCGCAGCAGAGGCAGATATGGCGTTGCCAAAAGAAAGCAGCCAAGAATTCATCGAAGAAAATAACCGCGCAGCAAACAATGACTTCAAAATTCGAAATGGAATATTAATAAAGTACAATGGAAATGCTGAAAAAGTCGTAATTCCCAAAAATGTAAAAACTATTGGCAAAGGTGCTTTTCAATATTGCCACAAATTAAAAAGCGTGACCATCCCTAACAGCGTAAAAAACATCGGGAAAGAGGCCTTTTCTTATTCCGGCCTTAGAAGCATAAACATACCCAATGGTGTAAAAAACATCGGAAGTGCAGCATTTTATGGCTGTTCGGAATTAAAACGTGTGAGCATTCCCAAAAGCGTAAAAAGCATCGGAGTGTGTACATTTCAATCCTGCACCAGCTTGAGAAACGTGAGCATTCCCAAAAGCGTAAAAAGCATCGGAGATTTTGCTTTTTGTTATTGTAGCTCCTTGAGTAACTTGCGCATTCCTAATAGCACAAAGCGTATCGGGCAAGCTGCATTTCGTGGCTGCGGCAAGTTAGAAAGCATAAAAATACCCAAAAGTGTAAACTACATCGGGGGAAGCGCCTTTGAGAACTGCAGCGGTTTGAAAAACATAGCTATTCCGAAAAATGTAAAACGTATAGGAACCTACACGTTCTATAACTGCAAAAATTTAAAAAGCGTAAGCATACCGAACGGCGTGAAAAACATCGGAGGCTCTTCATTTGGTTACTGCACCGGGCTGAAGAATGTGGTCATTCCAAACAGCGTAATACGCATCGAAGACAGTGCGTTTGCTTTCTGTAGCGGATTGAGCAGTGTAGTTATTCCCAAAAGCGTCACAAAAATCAATAAAGACGCCTTTGCCGGGTGCAGTGAGAAACTCGTTATCTACGGCAGCAAAGGTTCAAATGCAGAGAAATATGCAAAAAAAAGCGGATATACTTTCCGCATAAAATAGCAGCGCTTTCCAATGCTCATCAGGAAAGCAGGAAGCCCGCAGTTCCTTATTTATATCCTCGAAAGAAAAAAGGAACTGCGGGCTGCCTGTTTCCCCATACTGCTATTTGCCACTTCAGATTTTCTTCTGTTGCTACCAAGCCTCCTCATTTCCGTTCACAGAATTCTCTTAATTCCGCCTCAATGCCTCAATCGGGCTGAGCTTCGCTGCTTTCCTCGCCGGGTAAATTCCAAAAAATACCCCAATACCGCAGGAAAACAGCGTTGCCCCAAGAATCGTGCTTGCTTTGATGCCAGGATGAATGGCGCTGCCCATGGATGCGCTCATCAACCCACAGGCCCCCATTGCTCCCAGAAGCCCTAAGACGATACCGATAATTCCGCCCAAAACCGTAAGAATTGCGGCTTCGGCAAGAAACTGCATTAAAATGGAGGATGTTTTAGCCCCCAAGGACTTGCGGATGCCGATTTCCCGTGTACGTTCCGTCACAGATACCAGCATAATGTTCATGACGCCGATACCGCCTACAATAAGGGAGATTGCTGCCACGCAAGAAATGAATGTCGTGACAATCGCCAGCATAGTGTTCAGTTCCGACAGCATATCCTGGAAGCTCTCAATCTGGAAATATTCTTCTCCCGCGCATTGATGCCTGCTTTCCAACAGATGGATAATGTTGCGTACCACCTCTTCGCCGCTGGCCTGGTCGTTGGCAAAAACGGTTGCCGAATAAAACGAATTGCTCTCCCAGCCAAAATATTCAAATGACGTATACGGAACATCCAGCGAGACCGGCATTCCCTCATAGGTATAGCTGACAAAACTGGTATTTTCCTTCTGCTGGGTTACTCCTACAATACGGTAGCTCCCGCTGATGCCGCCAATCTCCACCTCGATGTCCATGCCCACCACATCATCAGAACCAAACAGACGCTTAGCGTCGCTGTCAGAAAGAACGCAGACCCGGTTTCCTTCCTCCACATCCGCTGCCGTAAAATAAGAGCCTCTTTTCATGGTAAAATTCATGGTCTTCTGCATATCTTCCGTTCCTCCGCCGAGAGAAAGGGAGAACTCCCCTTTCCCGGTAACAGTCGACCCAGACGCGCCGTCATTGGGCGTCGCCCCATCTACGCCATCAATAGTTTCCTTGATTGCCTCAAGATCCTCTGGCGTAATCCAAGTTTCGGCAGTCACCGCATTATTGCTGCAATAAACGCTGATCTGCCCCGTTCCCAAATCTTCCACCTCAGAATTCATGGCATTTGCCGTGCCGTCTCCCACAGCCATTACCATGATTACCGAGGAAATACCAATAATAATACCTAGCATCGTAAGAAAAGAACGGCCCTTATTGGCTTTGATGTTTTTGAACGCCATTTTGATATATTCCATCATATTGCCCATCGATACACCTCTTTTATTCTGCAGTGACATCAGCACCTGACGTCTCGGCTGCTGCGCCAGCGCTTTCCTCTTGTTCACTGTCTGTTCCCGCTGCGCCATTACCTTCCTCTTGTTCACTGTCTGTTCCTGCTGCGCCAGCGTCCGTTCCTGGCTCATCCTCCGTGCCTGCCGCAGCATCGTCCTCTGCCTCTGTCACAGTTATGGAATCTCCCTCCTCGTGGCTGCCTGGGTCAGTGATGACCGTCTCGCCTTCATCGAGCCCTTGGGTAATCTCCGCGTATTCATCGGAAGTCACCCCCGTAGTGATGCTGCGCTTTGTCAGGACACCATCCTCATCTACCCAGCAGAACGTGCCGTCTTTGCCAATGTTAACTGCTTCCGTAGGCAGGATAAGTACATTTTTAGCCTCCGCAGCCTGAATCTTCACTTTCGCATCCACGCCCAGGAAAATATCCTCATCGGGGTTATCGATATGTATCGTCGCCATGATGGCGGCAGAGGCCACTGCTGCCTGGTTCGTTCCGGCTGCGCCGTCAATGGCAATCCTGCTGATGCGCTTGACTGTACCCTGGTACGTCTGCCCGGCAAGAGTTATCTCCGCTTTCTGCCCCTCCTTCACCTTGGCATAGACATTCTTGGAAAGCGTCACTTCCACATTCACATCCTCAATGCTCTGCAGCGTAAATAGCTGCATTCCTTGCGTGACCATCGCGCCCTCCATAATCTGCTTATCGGAAATCACGCCATCAAAATCCGCGCTGATTCCCTTTCTCCCTTCTGCTATCAGCTCCTCTAAAGACTTGCTCTCCAGCTCAGCCAGATTATTATTTGTCAGCATCTGCTCCCTGGCCGCGCTGCTTAACGCCCCGCTGTCGCCTTCTGCCATCGCTTTTTGGCTTTCCAGGTTCGCTTTCAGTTCTGCCAGCTCTCCCTGGGCATTCTGCAGCTGCTGCTGCAGATTCGGGTCGCCAGCCGCTATGTCTGTACCCGGCGCAGACAATGTCCCCTGCAAAGTCCCTATCTGCTGCTCTAAGGAAGCAGCCTCCTGCTGCTTTGCCTCATAATTGTTCTTTGCATCTGCCAGCTCTTTATTAGCCTTGTTCAGTTTCTCCCGGGCATCGTCCAATTTTTCCGGCTCGCTGCTGGCCGCTGCGGCGGCAGCGTCAAAATTTACCTGTGCCGACTGCTGGCTGCTGACTGCTTTTTCATAGGAAGCTTTGGCAGACGCTTCCTGTTCTTTTGCTGTCTCCAGCTGTTCCTGCAAATCCGCAATCTGCCCATTGACATGATTTTCTTCCTGCTGGCGGGATGCCTCCTGCGCACTGATTGTCCCGGCAAGCGCATTGCTCAGGTTTGCTACCTCTTGTTCCTTGGCATTCACCTGTGCCTGCAGCTGCGCAGCCTTATTCCTGGCGTCTGCCTGGCGGCTTGCCGCCCTGTTCGCCTGACTCACGCTATCCTGGTAGCCAAGCTCTCCTGCCTTTACCGTCAGCTCCGCTTTCTGGTTCTGCTCCTCTAAATCCTTAAGGCCGAACGTCACCAACAAATCTCCCGCGTTCACAAGATCTCCTACCTGGAAATCTGCGCTTTCCACGCTGGCGTTTACCGGAGAAAATATCACCTTCTGCTCCCCGCTGATGACTGTGCCGTTCGTTTCCACGACTTCCGTCACATCCCCGGTCTCCGCCTTGATGCCTTCCACCTGCATGGCCTCTGCAATCTGCCTGCCTGCGCTTGCCGCCTTGTTCAGCGCCGCTGCGCCTGCAATCAGAACCACAACTGTTATCGGAATTACAATTTTAATTATTTTTTTCTTCTTCATTGATTAAGCCTCCTGCGTTTTCTGCTGCGAATTACGGTAATCTTCCACAATCTTTCCATCTAAAATACGAATCACCCGCTTTGCCTGTTCTGCTATCTCATTGTCATGGGTAATCAAGATTACGCTGCGCCCGGCCTCATGAAGGCTTTTGAGAATCTCCATAATTTCCTGGGTAGAAGCCGAATCCAAATTACCGGTAGGCTCATCCGCAAGGATCACCGGCGGTTGTGCCGCAATCGCCCGGGCTATGGCAACCCGCTGCTGCTGCCCTCCTGACATCTCTGACGGCTTATGCTCCATCCGCTTTTCAAGTCCTACGCGTACCAATGCTTCCTTTGCCAGCTTATGCCGCTGCGCTCTTCCGATACCGCGGTAAATAAGGGGCAGTTCCACATTTTCCAGGGCCGTCAGGTTCGCAATCAGGTTGAACCCCTGAAAAATAAAGCCAATTTCCTGATTTCGGATTTCCGACAGCTGGTTATCCTTCATGGCGGACACATCCTTGCCGTTCAGATAATAAGATCCGGAAGTAGGCACATCCAGGCATCCCAGCATATTCATCAGCGTAGACTTTCCCGAACCGGAATGCCCGATGATTGCCACAAATTCACCTTTTTCTATCTCCAGGCTCACATGATCCAGTGCGCGGACTTCATTCTCCCCAGGATTGTAAATCTTACACATATCCCGGACACTGATTAAGTTATCCACAACGTTACCTTCCTTTCTATCTGTTTTCTTACTCTGTCTTATTGTTATTTTTATCTTACGCCCTATTTCTTAATGATAATATAAAATTACCTTACAGCTTTCTTACAATCTTTATAACGAGCATAAGCCAAAATTAACTTCAAAAGCCTTTCTTCATAGGATTTATAACAGAAAAACCGATAAATTTCTATTCTCCTAGGGTAGTATTTCGGGAAGTATTTTTTCATTGTGGAAAAAATCAGAATAAGATATAATATAGCAGGATAAAAAGACTAAACCGCCTTGGAGGAACAAGAAATGCAGCTATCATCACTCATCACTTCTATCCTCTGTGCCGCGCTGATCTATCCGGCAGCGCCTGCAAATTCCGACCAGCCGCAAGCAACACCGAGGATGGTTACAGAACATGATACAAATATGGAAACAGAAACGCATACACGACTGGAAACTATTTCACCAGCAGACATAGAAACAGACGCTAGCCCGGCAGCGGAGAAAGACGCCCAGACCGGAGAAGACACAGAGCTAACGGCTGCCATCACGACAGCCTTTGCCAAGTCTTCTGGTAAAATTAAGATTTCCTGGGCTGAAACAAAAGGAGCCAATGCATATATCATCTTCCGAAGCTCTCGCGCCGACGGAAAATATAAGCAGATAACAAAAACCGGCAAGTCCTCATTCTCCTATACGGACAGCGGACTCACACCTGGCAAAACCTACTATTATAAAATAGGCGCCATGCGCGGCGGAAATGTTTTTGCCCTGTCAGAGCCGGCAGAAGTCTTTCTTCTTGAAAAATGCCAGCCTTTATATGTTAGTTCCGCAGGCAGTGGGATGCTCGACGTAAGCTGGGTACAGACGGCAAACGCAGAAGGCTATCTCCTATACCGCAAAAACTTAACTACAGGAAAATATGATCAGATTGCTGAAATCCCCTCCGGGGAGACAGAAATTTACCACGATACCGGACTTACCGCAGGGCTTACATACAGCTACAAAATAAAAGCCTTTGCCACGCACAACAACCACCGGGGGTTTGGAAGCTTATCGCCAGCCGTGTCTGGTATATCCGTCGGCAAAACCAAAATATCCTCTGTTGTCTGCAAGGATGGCTCGCTGCATATAACATGGAAAAAGGTTGCAGGAACCTACCGTTATCAGATTTTCCGCAGTACAGATCCCGAAAGCAAATATAAGAAAATTGCCACCGTCAAAGGAAACTGCAAGACCTATACGGACAACCATGTGGAAGCCGGCAAGAACTATTATTACAAAATCCGCACGATCAACCAGCATCAGGGAAAGACGGGATTCGGCAGCAAATCCAAACCTGGGAACGGATTGCCCATCGGCGTCCCCAAGATTCTCTATGCCCGCTCAAAAACCTCCACCAGCCTGGAAATCAAATGGAAAAAAACAGCAGGCGCAGACGGCTACTGTATTTACCGAAGCAATTCTAAGGACGGGAAATATGCAAAAGTTGCGGATATTGGCGAACAGACTTCCTACACAGATAAAAAATTATCGGCTGGGCAGAAATATTTTTACAAAATCCAGGCGTTAAACCATGCCGCCGGCAGCAGGGGTTACGGAAAGCAATCTGCAAAGGCATCTGCATGGACGCTGGCCGAAGCACGCATCCACAGCATAAATCTGACTGCTTTAAATGGCTGGAAGCTGAGATGGCAGAAAACCGCAGGCGCGAGCGGATATGAAATCACAAGAAGCACGAAAAAAAACGGCAGCTTCCAGACTATCAAGAAAATAGCTTCCGGCAGCACCCTAAGCTACACGGATAATACTGCCAAACCTGAAGTACGCTATTATTATAAAATCCGGGCAATCTGTACCGGCAAAACGGCAACTGGCTACGGCAGCTATTCCAGGGCAATGACAACAGACAACCTGATTTTAGGCACAGATTGGATAATTACGCAACATGGGGATGACAACGGGCTGCAGATGACCTTCTATACCATCCAGGACACCCATGGACACCTGATTGTCGTGGATGGAGGATGGGAAGACAATGCAGATATAGTCCATAAGACCATTGTCAGCATGGGCGGCCACGTTCATGCATGGATCCTCACACATCCACACCAAGACCATATCGGTGCATTCTGCCAGCTTTACGGAACTGCCGGGGACATCGTCATTGATAAAATTTATGCCGTGAAGATGGCTCCGCCTAAACTTTGCCTTGAAAATGCGCCATGGGACAGCGTGGAAATATATAAACAATTCCTCTCCATGGATATCCCGCAATTACAGTATCTGCATACCGGCGATACGCTGAACATACATAAACTCAGGCTTGAGGTATTAAGCGCCTATGAAAAGAAGATTGACGACCTCTCATCCGACTTGATAAACGACGGATCGATGATGTTTAAAATTTATGGGAAGGAAGAATCCATGCTCTTTTGTTCAGACATCGGCAAAAGCGCCAGTGATTATCTGAAAGGCAAATATGCAAAAATCCTCCCATCTGACTATCTTCAGATGGGACATCACGGAAATGGCGGACTGAAAAAAGATTTTTATAAGATAGTGAACCCAGACGTAGCCTTTTTTGATGCGCCTGCTTGGCTGATGACCAACCCCAGCGGCATCTACACTACGAACGAGAACCGGATTTATATGGAATCTCTGGGCAGCGCCGTCGTAAGTTTTGCCACAACGCCCAATTTCGTGATTTTAAAATAGCCCTGGCTTTCCATCGGCGCACGGGGCAGGATTTCCTTTTCTCCTGGCATTCCCTTGCGTCATGCCGCGTATGATTAAAAAACACTATCTCTACGGAGGCATTCCATGAAAATCATTGACATGCACTGTGACACAATCTCCCGCATTTACCAGGAGAGAGAACAGGACAAAGAAGCAAACCTCAGAGAAAACATGTTTCAGGCAGACCTCATGAAAATGAAGTCTGCCGATTATCTTATGCAGAATTTTGCGTTGTTCATCGATTTGAGCGAAACCCAAAATCCTTATGAAACCTTCCACGGACAGCTTGCAGTCTTCCGCGAAGAAATACAGAAAAATTCCGACCTGATTTTGCCTGTCACGGATTTTACCGATATCCTTGCAAACGAAAAGCAGGGGAAAATGTCCGCACTCCTGACCTTAGAAGAGGGGGAAGTATGTGGCGGCAGCCCGGACAGATTATCAGAAATCTATGACTTAGGGGTGCGCATGATGACCTTTACCTGGAATTACCCTAACACGCTGGGCTTTCCTGCAGAGCCAGCTCCCCTCACTGGTTTAAAGAATGACAGAGTTCCCAGACCCGCCGCCCTTCCCCACCCGAATCCAGATAACGGAAGCGTTTCCTTGCGGCCGCAAAAAGGCCTGACCAGCATGGGTATAGAATTCCTTTCTGAGATGGAACGCCTGGGCATCATTGCCGACGTCTCCCATCTGTCCGATGAAGGCATCCAAGATGTGTGCCGATTTGCCACAAGGCCATTCTGCGCCAGCCATTCCAATGCACAATCCCTCTGTGGACGCGGACGGAACCTTACCGATACGCTGATCCAAAACATTGCAGAGAAAGGCGGCGTCATCGGCGTCAACTATTATGGTCCGTTCCTTTCCGATACGCCAGATGAAAAAGGTATCTTTTTCAGCCGCGCTAAAGATATTGTGCGGCATATCTGTCATATTTCCAATATTGGCGGCATATACTGTATAGGACTCGGTTCTGATTTTGACGGAATTGACGACAACCTGGAACTGGAAAATTGCAGCCAGATGGAATTATTAGAACATGAATTGAGAAAATGCGGATTTCACACAAGTGAGATAGAACAGATTTTTTACAAGAATGTGCTGAATTTCTATCGGGAACTATTATAAAAAGGAGACGCCATGCAGCAAGCCATCGTCATTGCCCCCAAAGCCACCCTCTACGAAAGTGTCATTCAAACAAGCAACTGCCTGACCGGCCGGAACGTCTCAGACGAAGTATTATCAGGATGGCTGCTCACAGTCAGCGAATGCCGCGGAGATTTCTTAAAGGTCATTACACACTACGGTTACAGCGGATGGCTGAATATGAGAGACGTACATAAGATTTCCCAAGAGGAGTACGGCATGTGGAATATCCGTTCCGGCTCGCTTCTGCTTCTCACCCAGCGGCTCACAGATATTTTAGCCGCGCCGAAGGTACAAGCCCCCGTCCTCACCACACTTTATATGGGAAGTACCGTAATCCCTTGCGGCGGACGCAAAGACGGCTGGCAGAAGATCAGGCTGGCAGACCAAACCACAGGATATGTGCCGGCAGTCGCTTTAGCTGCTTCACAGTCCCTGGCAGATTCTCAGACGGAACTTCGCACCTCTATCATAAACTATGCCCTCTCCTACCTCGGCGTCCAATACCGCTGGGGCGGTAAGACCCATGAGGGCATTGACTGCTCCGGGCTTACATTTATGAGCTATTTCATGTGCGGCATCCTTATCTACCGAGACGCTGCCATCAAATCAGGATATCCGATACGGGAAATCCCCCGCTCCCAGATCAAGCCTGCAGACCTCCTATATTTCCCGGGACATGTGGCTCTCTATCTGGGCAACGACAAATATATCCATGCCACCGGGAATTTGAACAGTTTTCGCTGCGTCATCAACAGCCTCAATCCCCAGGATATGGATTACCGCCCGGACTTAGCGGACAGCCTCTATGCCATAGGCAGTGCTTTCTGCTAAGCCTCTGGCTCTTCAAACAGAGGAGTGGAAAAATACCGCTCCGCTGTATCCGGCAGGATTGTAACTACGGTCTTGCCTTTTCCCAGCAGCTTTGCGAGCTTAATAGCTGCAGCCACATTTGTCCCGCTGGAAATCCCGCACATAATCCCTTCCCGGGAGGCAAGCTGCCTGGAAGTCGCAAGGGCTTCCTCATCCGTAACGATACATACCTCGTCATAAATTTCCTGATTGAGGATTTCCGGAATCAATCCGTCGCCAATCCCCATCTGCAGATGCGTCCCGATGGAGCCTCCCGACAGAATCGCTGCATGCTCCGGCTCTACGGCCCAAATCAACATACCAGGATTCTTCTCTTTCAGAGTCTCTCCCACACCAGTTATCGTTCCGCCCGTACCGATACCGGAACAGAACCCATGGATTGGCCCATCTGCCTGCTCTAATATCTCTAAGCCAGTCTGTATCTTATGTACGGCCGGGTTGGCAGGGTTTTCAAACTGCTGGGGAACAAATACCCGGGCATCTTCCTTAGCCATGCGCAAGGCTGTCTGCAGGCATTCCTCTATGCACGCGCCAATATTACCCGCATCATGGATCAGTATCACTTTTGCCCCATAATGCTCCACCAGCTTTCGCCGCTCTTCGCTGACCGAATCCGGCATGATAATCTTTGTCTCATACCCGAATACAGCTCCTACCAAGGCAAGACCGATGCCCTGGTTCCCGCTGGTTGGCTCAACGATAACCGTATCATCCTTGATAAGCCCCTGTGCCTGGGCTTCCCGAATCATATTGTAGGCTGTCCTCGTCTTGATGGAACCGCCCACATTTAATCCTTCGAATTTAACCAGAATCTGTGCGTCTTCCTCATCCGTCATGTGGTTCAGCCGGATGAGCGGCGTGTTGCCCATTGCCTCTAAAATATTTTGATAAACCATAACCACTCTGCTTTCTTTTTTAATTTGACGCCTATAGGCATATTTAAAAACAGCAGCAACCATCCGGTTACTGCTATTTGCGTTGCGGGAGCAGGATTTGAACCTGCGGCCTTCGGGTTATGAGCCCGACGAGCTTCCAGACTGCTCCATCCCGCGTCAACAGACTTTATTATATTCCAAATCTTGGGAATTGTCAAATTATTTCTTCATTTTTTTGGTTTTTCTTTCCGGCACAGCCTTTGCCATGCCGGAAAATTTGTTTCTGTCTGCTTTATCATATGCAAGATTCCTTCGTTCTATTCCTCCGGTTCCGGCGACTGAACGATTTGAATCTCTGTATCCCCAATCTGCGCGCTCTCCAGAAGAGCCGCCGTCATTTTCTGGAAATTGCCGCCGGACGAAGACGCCCCCGCCAGCATATCAATTTCCGCCATGCCCTGGGTTTCCAGAAGCTGCGCCGCATAGTCGCGTGTATAACGGTTGGGATACGTGCCGGAAACAGAATTCATATTCCGCATATAAGCGCTGTCCCAGGACTTGATGAACCCGGCCTTATTCCTTGCATTATATTCTACGCTCACAATTTTATTATCCATCACGCAGATAGTGACGTACTCTTTCCAGCCAAAACTGTAATCCGACATGATAGCTGTGTAATATCCATCCACAAACCCAGCCTCTTCATTACTGTTCCCACATCCGGAAATTGCCAAACACAAAAACAAGCCAATCAGCATCCACAAAGCTTTATATCTCTTCATTTTATCTGAACCTCCTTAACTGAAAACGTTCTGACACGCCCTGCAGCTCCTCCGCCTGCCTGTTCAGTTTCTGGCTTGCCGTCGTGCTTTCAAAACTTGCATCAAGATTCTTCTGCGCAAAATCATTAATCTGCTCAATCTGATCCGTCATATTCTCCAAAGAGTCTTTCTGAACCGCCACGGCCTCGCCCAGACATTTGGTAATCTCTGAAATCTCATTGGAAATGGTTTCAATATCCTCAAAAGATTCTGCCGCCTGTTTCGCATACTGTACGCCGTTTTCGATTGCCGACTGGGAATGGCTGATGACTTCTGTGGCATGGTGCGCGGATTCTGTACTCTGTGCGGCAAGGCTACGCACCTCAGAAGCAACCACCGCAAAGCCTTTGCCCATTTCCCCGGCACGACTTGCTTCTACCGAAGCGTTTAGCGCCAATACATTCGTCTGCTGTGCAATATCCTCTAACAGCTTGTTAATCTTATTGATTTCATCGGCATTCCTATGTATATCCTCCATTGCTTCCAGAAGATTTTTCATATTCTCATCGCCAAGGCTTAAACTTTCCTTTGCTTTCCGCATCAGTTCTCCGGCGCGAATGGTATTATCGTTGACATCGCGGATATTTTCTTCAATCGCTTTCGTCTCCTCCGTCAGAACCAGCAGAGAATTTGACTGCTCCGTAGAACCGTTATGTACCATGGCCGCGCTTTCTGAAACAGTCTTCGCCGTCATAAGGACTTCCGCAGAAGACTCCTGCACGGAACGAAGCATAGTATTCAAAGACACAATGATTTTCTCTAAGGCATCTTTGATTTGTATGAAATCACCCTGGAATTCTTCCTCTATAGATACATCAAAATTTCCTTGCGAAAGGCTGGAAAGCACTCTCGACAGCTGTGAGATGTAACCGTTGATTCCTGAAATGGTATTGTTCAGGGCCACCGAAAGTACCTGGGTCTCATCTTTTGTCTGGATAATGTCTGTCGACGTCTTCAAATCGCCCTTTTCCAAAAGCTCAATCCGGTTTGTCACTGTCTTTAGAGATTTACGGATTTTAGAAGAAAACCCTATGATAATGATTACTGCCAGAACCAACATCACTGCCGTCAGGGTAATCCCCATTGATATGCTGTCCTGCGCAGGGCCCATAAAATCGCTGCTTGGCACGATGATGGCCAAATACCAGTTCGTTCCGTTGATAGGTACATAACTCACTTGTCCGGTTTCTTTGCCATGCCCTAATGTCATTACCCCGGTTTCTCCTGATACTACTTTATCTTCCAGTTCTTCAGAACCCGTATATTCCGCCAAATCTATCTGGTCTTCTATCAGCTGCGTATTACGGTTCCCCATAACCTTTCCGTCTGCATTTACAATAAAAGCCTCTCCATTGGCGCTGATATTTATGCTGTTTAAGACGTCATTCAGAACCTCATATTTGTAGCTTCCCACAAGGTAATAGAGCAATTCCCCTTCCTCGTCAGTAATCGGCTTACCCACGGCAAGCTCGAGCTGCCCGCTACTGAACTCAACATCATCTACCACCACATTCTGCGTTTCCTGCAGAAGAGGGAAAATCTTGCGTTCCTGCAGGGATTTGGGGCAGGAATCTTCACCTATGTACAAGTTACCCTCAGCATCATAGAGCCCCAGCCATATAAACTCAATCCCGGATGCAGCTTTCTCCATGACACTTTTCTTCTGATCTGTGGGGCTTGCTGCATATGTCATTACATTATTATCGCCTATCATGATGATACGGTCTGCCAACACATGGATATTTGCCTCCACGCTCTGAGATGCCGTTTTGGTCATGGACGGCAAAACGTCTGACAATATCGTGCCTGTCAATGATGTCATCGAACGTGACATCAAAGACACCAATACCAATGCCAAAAGCATTACAATAAAAATGGTGGTAACTAATATTTTACCGCTGATGCTTCTTTTCGCCTTCACTTTTCAGTCCTCCTGTGTTTTGATGTTTTTTAACCTTTTTTATTTTTTTATCTGAGAGATATTTTACAACAAAATCTTTGCAAATTCAATCCTCAGTTGCTTCTTGAGTTTCCATCCATTTTCCGTTATACTAAAACAAAAAACAGCTCTTTTGCATACCTATTTTAAAGGAGCAGAGAAAATAAAGGAGACTGACATGGCTGAAATCAAATACAGCTGGCAGGATGACTCTCCATTCCTGGACGAGCGGCTGCAAAGCTATTCCAAAAGCGGATGCTACCCCTTTCATATGCCGGGACATAAACGCGCCCATATTGAATTCCCCAACCCCTACTCCGTGGACATTACAGAAATCGACCGTTTTGACAACCTCTACCACGCAAACGGCATCTTAAAAGAAGCCCAGCAGCGTGCGGCCGAACTATTCGGGGCAAAGGAAACATTTTTCCTGATAAATGGCAGTACGTCCGGCATTCTGAGCGCCATCAGCGCAGCAGTTCCCCGGCTTGGCACTCTGCTCATGTCACGCAACAGCCATAAGTCTGCCTATCATGCAATTTATCTGAGAGGCTTAGAAACCGTATATCTGCTTCCAGCCGCAACGGAATTCGGTATTTCCGGCTCCATCTCTCCGGCACATGTAGCGCAGGCATTAGACGATTTACCTCAGATCAGGGCCGTATACATCACGTCTCCCACCTATGACGGCGTCGCTTCCGATATCCGGACGATTGCAGAGATTGTCCATGCATACGACTTGCCGTTAATTGTGGATGAGGCGCATGGAGCCCACTTTACGCTCTGCGATGAATTCCCTGAATCCGCCTTGGAATGCGGGGCAGACCTGGTGGTACAGAGCCTGCACAAGACGCTGCCCGCTCTTACGCAGACGGCGTTGCTGCATGTCAATTCGGAACGGATAGACCGAAATGCACTGGAGAATTTCCTCTCCATCTACCAGACCAGCTCGCCCTCTTATCTTCTGATGTCATCTATCGAACAATGCGTCCGTTTCCTGAACGAGGAGAAGGAAGAGCGGCTGGAAAAATATATCAAACGGCTAAACAATTTTTACCGTCAGGCAAAGTCTTTAAAAAATCTCCGGCTGTTTGACAAAGCTTCCTGCGAACCGGAATCCTGCTTCGACCATGATATTTCCAAACTTCTTGTTTCTGTGGGCAAGTCCGACCTGACAGGACAGAAACTGTACCGCAAGCTGCTGCATAATTATTATCTGCAGCTGGAAATGTGTTCCGGGCATTATGTGACCGCATTAACCAGCCTGATGGATACGCAGGAAGGGTTTGAGCGTTTATTGCATGGGCTAAAGGAAATCGACGACGAGATTTCCCTGGGAACCTCACGCCCTGCTTCCCGCCCGGTTATCCTCGGCGCAAGAACACAGAGCCAGCCACAACGGCTGACAAGCAACGATATCTACCAGCCGCCGAAGCCTCAGATGCCGATTGCGCTTGCAATGGAACAGCCTGCGGAACCGCTTCCTTTAAAAGCCTCCACCGGACATATCAGCCAGGAATTCATTTACCTATATCCACCGGGAATTCCGCTCGTGACCCCTGGAGAGATTCTTACCGGCAAGATTATCAGCATCGTCGACCAGTGCCGCAAGCTTGGCCTGACGGTAGAGGGCCTGAGTGACAGGAACAACTTGAGCATTAAAGTAGTAAAAACATGAAAATATTTACGCCCTCCCGGAACAACAGCGGGCAGATTTGCATTTTTCCACGTCCTATACTATACTTAATAAAATAAGAATATTTCAGGAGAACGAAAAACAAACAAATGGGAAAAATATTTTGTTTTATGGGAAAAAGCGCATGTGGAAAGGATTCCATATATAAACAGATTCTTTCCGATGAAACCATTCCAGTCAAGACGCTTGTTCCTTACACAACCCGCCCCATCCGGGACGGTGAGAAAAATGGCGTCGAATATTACTTTGTTTCAGAGGAAAAACAGCTGACGCTGGAACGCCAAGGTAAAATCATTGAACTGCGCGCATACCATACCGTACATGGCCTGTGGAAATATTTTACAGTAAACGACCATCAGCTTAATCTGGCAAGCAACGATTATCTGATTATCGGTACGCTGGAATCATATCTGCGGCTGCAGGAATATTTTGGCGCATCGTCCCTTGTGCCTCTTTATATTGAATTGGAAACCGGCGAACGGCTGCAACGCGCCCTGAACCGGGAACGGCTGCAGACAGAGCCAAAATACTTAGAATTATGCCGCCGATTTCTCGCAGATGAGGAAGACTTTTCCAGTGAAAACCTGGAACGCGCAGGCATTGTACAGAAATTTATTAACAATGACCTGGCACAGTGCGCCAATGAAATCCGTTCTTATATAAGAAAACATCTATAAACATATATAAAAAGGAAGTAAATTCTTCCACGCCAGTATTTTCTTCTTTACAACTGGCCCGAAAACACCGATACTATTGATAGGAAGGCAGGTGATTTTATGGCACTCAAGGTAGAACAGATTGCCCCCACGCAACCCACGGAGGCTCCCCAGCAGATTGAAAAGGCTGACGGCAGCTTCAAATTTGCATTGGCAAGCCATATTGAGGAATCCGAACTGCAGGAGAAATTAAACGGTCTGATGAAAGACATCACGGATCAGGGGAATAAGCTTGCGGAACATATGGACATCCGGGACATGAAGAAATACCGGGAACTGGTGAAAGACTTTCTGAACGAAGTCGTAAACCGTTCACACAAATTTTCCAGAGAGAACTTTCTGGACAGGAGGGGACGCCATCGGGTATATGGCATCGTCAAACTGGTAAACAAGAATTTAGACGATCTTGCAGGCGAGTTGGTAAAAGATGAGAAAGACCATCTTTCCATCTTAAGCAAAGTCGGTGAAATCCGAGGGCTGCTCTTGGACATCACTACTTAAACAACATCTGCCGGATTATAAATACAAGTTACATCTGCAGAAGGACAATATCACTATAGCCAAGACAGTTATAACCCTGTCCCACGGTTAAGGAAATGGAGAACATTATGCCAGGTTTTACAGACATTATCGGACATCGACAGATTATAGAACATTTGCAGAACGCTATTTCCATGAATAAAGTCAGCCACGCTTACATATTTAACGGGCCTGACAAATCCGGGAAAATGCTGCTGGCAAACAGCTTTGCCATGGCGCTGCAATGCGAACAGCAAGGAACGGAAGCCTGTATGGCATGCCATTCTTGTAAACAGGCGCTTTCCGGCAACCAGCCGGATATCATTTATCTGCACCATGAAAAACCAAATACCATTTCCGTGGATGACATACGCAGCCAGGTCAATCATGATATTGCCATCAAGCCTTACGCCTCCCCTTACAAGATTTACATTATCAACGAGGCAGAAAAAATGAACCCGCAGGCACAGAACGCCCTGCTCAAGACAATCGAAGAACCGCCGGCTTACGCCGTTATCCTGCTATTGACTTCAAATGCAGAGAATTTCCTGCCTACCATACGTTCCAGGTGCATCACCCTGAATTTGAAGACTGTGCCGGACGGCGACATCAGGGACTTCATTATTGAGAAATACCAGGTGCCGGACTATCAGGCCGATATATGCACGGCCTTCGCCCAGGGAAATGTAGGAAAGGCAATCCAGCTTGCCAGGTCTGAAGATTTCAACGAAATTAAAAACTCAGCGCTGCAGCTCTTAAAACGGGTAAAAGATATGGAACTGTTTGAAATGATGGACTCTGTCAGGCAAATCAGCGATTATAAACTCGAAATCAGCGACTATTTCGATATCATGGCTATCTGGTATCGGGATGTCTTATTATATAAAGCAACCTCAGATGTGAACAGCCTTATTTTCAAAGATGAGGTTTATGACATAAAACGGCAGGCAAGCAAAAGTTCCTATGAAGGAATTGCGTCCATCATCAAAGGGTTGGACAAAGCGAAACGCCGCTTAAGCGCTAACGTGAATTTTGAACTGGTGATGGAATTGCTGCTGATGACAATAAAGGAGAATTGAACATGATTAAAGTAGTCGGAGTCAGATTCCGCACTGCCGGAAAGATTTATTACTTTGACCCCCAGAAATATACGATTGCATTGAACGACCACGTCATCGTGGAGACCGCCAGAGGCGTTGAGTACGGTACCGTGATGATTGCTCCCACTGAGATGCCGGACGACAAGGTCATACAGCCGCTCAAGCCGGTCATCCGCCTTGCCACGGCAGACGATGAAAAAATAGTAGCTAAGAACCACCGCAAAGAAAAAGACGCTTTCCGTATCTGCCTTGAAAAAATCCAAAAGCACAAGCTGGAAATGAAACTGGTGGATGCAGAATACACCTTTGACAATAACAAACTTCTATTCTATTTTACGGCGGATGGGAGGATTGACTTCCGGGAACTGGTAAAGGATCTGGCCTCTGTCTTCCGTACCCGCATTGAGCTTCGCCAAATAGGCGTCCGCGATGAGACAAAGATTTTGGGAGGCATAGGCATCTGCGGCAGGCCGTTGTGCTGCAACACCTTCCTGTCAGAATTTGCGCCGGTTTCCATCAAGATGGCCAAGGAACAGAATATGTCCTTAAATCCATCTAAAATTTCCGGTGTCTGCGGAAGGCTCATGTGCTGTCTGAAAAATGAAGAAGAAACCTACGAATATTTAAACAGCCGCCTGCCCAGCATAGGCGACCGTGTTACCACAGGGGATAAGCTAAGAGGCGAGGTTCAGAGCGTCAATATCCTGCGCCAGACGGTCAAGGTCATCGTGGAAATTGACGACGAAAAGGAAATTCGCGAATACAAAGTGGACGAGCTGAGGTTCAAGCCCAAACGCCGGAGGGACCGAACCAAACTTTCCCCGGAAGAATTAAAAGAACTGGCGGCTCTCGAAGATAAAGGCAAATCGAAAATTGACGACGCCCACTAATCCGGAAATCGGACGGAGACTTCATATGTCTGTAGAATTATTAGAAAATGAACGGCTGGACGAGCTGCACCGAAATGGATACTTCATTATCCAAAACCCTGAGAAATTCTGTTTCGGCATGGACGCCGTGCTGCTCTCCGGCTTTGCCCGCGTAAAGCGCAAGGAGACGGTTCTCGATTTAGGAACAGGAACCGGCATCATCCCCATCCTCCTAGAGGCAAAGACGGAAGGGGCGCATTTTACCGGATTGGAAATCCAGCCGGATAGCGCAGATATGGCAGAACGCAGCGTCTGTTACAACCATCTTGAAGACAAGATTACGATTGAGATCGGAAATATAAAGGATGCTTCCAGCAAGTTCGGGGCATCTTCTTTTCATGTCGTTACCACCAACCCCCCATATATGACAGGGCAGCATGGGCTGACAAACCCCAACGAAGCAAAAGCCATTGCACGCCATGAAATCCTCTGCACGCTGGAAGAAATTATCCGGGAAAGCGCAAAGGTCTTAAAGCCTCAGGGAAGGTTTTACATGGTACACCGCCCGTTCCGTCTGGCAGAGATTATGCATCTCATGCACCAGTACGGTCTGGAGCCCAAACGTATGCAGCTGGTTTATCCTTTTGTGGATAAGGAACCGAACATGGTGCTGATTGAAGGGCTCAGGGGGGGGAATCCTCGGATTACCGTGGAAAAACCGCTGATTGTGTACAAGTCACCCGGCGTATATACCGATGAAATTTATGATATTTATGGATATTAAGCAACTGTCTTGAATAGTTATGTTATTGGAAGGAAACTTTATGCAAGGAAAACTCTACTTATGCGCGACCCCCATCGGCAATCTGAAAGATATCACGCTGCGTGCGCTGCATACCTTAGAGCAGGCTGACCTGATTGCCGCTGAAGACACGCGCAATTCCATTAAGCTGCTGAATTATTACAATATCAAAACCCCTATGACAAGCTACCATGAATTTAACAAAATCGAGAAAGCATACCAACTTGTGGAAAAAATCAAAGATGGGAAAAATGTGGTATTGATTACCGATGCAGGCACCCCCGGCATTTCCGACCCAGGCGAGGAACTTGTAAGGATCTGCTACGAATCCGGGATAGAAGTCACCTCCCTGCCGGGAGCCTGCGCCTGCGTCACTGCACTCACGATGTCAGGTCTTCCCACCAGGCGTTTCGCCTTTGAGGCATTCCTGCCCAAAGACAAAAAAGAACGCGCATCCATCCTCTCAGCCCTGAAAGAAGAGACGCGTACCATCATACTCTACGAGGCTCCGCACCATCTCCTGAAAACGCTGGAAGAATTATTTGCATCCCTGGGCGACCGCAAGCTTACGCTTTGCCGCGAACTCACGAAACGCTATGAGACTGTATTTCCCACCACAATTTCTGGTGCAATTTCCTATTATAATGCCCAGGAGCCAAAAGGAGAATTTGTGCTTGTCATTGAAGGAAAAGACATGCGCGCAGTGCAGGAAGAAAAACAACAGAAATGGATGGAAATGCCCCTCACCGAGCATATGGCACATTACGAAACACAGGGCGTTTCCCACAAAGAAGCCATGAAGCTCGTGGCGAAAGACCGCGGTGTTTCTAAAAGAGAAATATATGCCCTGCTGTTGGAAGACAGCTGAAAATTTTGCTCTTGACAAAACCTATAAACTTTGGCACAATATGACAAGAGTTTATATTTTTTTTATAATCTTTAATATTTTTTTAGAAGATAGGAGGATATCGAAATGGACAACAACGTACAAGACAATGGCGGTTTTTTATGGGGACTCTTAGGATTCTGTATTCCTGTTGTGGGCTTAGTCCTCTTCTTAATCTGGAAAGACCAGAAGCCGAAGACTGCAAAGGCTGCCGGCATTGGCGCATTAGTCAGCGTAATCATCGGCGTAGTATTCTATGTCATTACATTCGTAATTTTGGGTGCTGGAGCTTTAGCGCTGGGAGCAATGTAAATTGGGAAAATTTTTAAGGCTTTTCTTCGGTTGCCATGCCAGGCCGGACCGCTCCTTCTTTTTCCGGGGGAAGCAGTTTCCAATCTGTGCCAGGTGTACCGGGGAACTCGTGGGTATGATACTATGCATACCCACTCTTATTTTTTTTGGCTGCCCTTCATTCGGCACAGTACTGCTGCTGACAGTTCCCCTGATTATTGACGGCACAATACAGAAACTTACTGCTTATGAGAGCGGAAATATACGCAGGCTTGTCACCGGAATCCTCTTCGGCATAGCCCTCCTATGCATGTTCGTGTATTTTCACCGTACCTGTGTGTGGATTGCGGGAGAAATCTTAAAATGTTTCGGTTCAGATCCTGCGGCCGTCGACCAGATTATGAAACGTCTAGGCGGATTATGATACACCCATTATCCGGGATAGCAGAATCCGGCGGATTACGCCATTCCTTGCCATCCCTGATAATGAAACCCGGCAGACGATTCCGCCATTGGTCAGCCCAGATAACTATTGAAAAAATTATGGCATTTCCCAATATTTCGGAAGATATTTCTTAAGTATTCCAAAGGGAGCCGGCCCCATCTTCATCAACGCCTGATGAAAACGGTAATTACTGTAGTCCCCTCCATATTTCTGCATAGCATATCCTTTCAGATTCAGGAATTCCAGATACCCAATGTAATATTTGAGATAATGCGCAGGCTCTTCCACTATCAGCTTATAAATTTCCTGGATGGTTTGTTTATCCGTGATGTGGTATCTCTGGAAAAAATCTACCGTATCCCGCAAAGTCCACCCACCATAATGGATGCCCATGTCTGCCGTCGCATAGAGGCTTAAGAGCGCCGACTGGTTTTTCTGCAGATAAGAGGCCACCTCCTGTTCCACATCCGAATAATAGAAAGACTGCATCTCCACATAAGTCGCCCACCCCTCGGCATAGCCGCTGCTGCCAAAAAGGCTGCGTATTGGCGCAAGCCCGCTGCTGCGCTCCATGATATTCTGGTACAGATGCCCGGGAAATCCTTCATGAGCAAGCGTCGTATAGAGCTTTAGCTTCTCATCTCCTTTTGACTCATTGATATAAATGCAGTTCTTAGTGATGTCATCCATCGGCGGAGTCAGGTAAAATGCCGGAGCCGTATATTCCTCCAAGGAAGGATGCACCGACTTCAAGGTATAGCCTACATCAGGAGCTTTCGGAAAATCCTGCTGCATTTTCACCTGAAGATCTTCTAAAATCAAGCCCGCATCTTCCGTGGGAAGCTGGTAATTTGCGCATTTCTGCCCGATATCCGGGTTTTCTGACACCAACGCCTTCATCTCACCCAAATCCTTTTCCAGCTGCTGTTTCGTCTGCTCCTGCATTTCCGTTACAGACATCGAGGATCCTGTAACGTCGGCTACCAGATAACAGTAATATTCCTTGCCGCCTGGCAGCCCGCAGAGTCCCCCGCTGTTTTTCCCATTGCCTTTCAAGGCTTCCATCCCTGCCGCCAGTTCCTCATACGCCGGAATCAGCCGTTCCGACACAAGCTGACGGTTCTGCGCAATGTATGCATCCCTTTGTTCCTGCGTCAATATGTCCGACATTTCCGCAATCCGGCTGTCAAACGTTGAGAAAAGATAATTGTCCTGCGGATTTTCTGTAAAATTCCTGCACTGCTGCACGATATCATCCACGGCAAAATCAGCCATGAATAATCCTTGCTCCGCTTTTTTTTTCTCAAATTCCATGATTTGCCGGAAAAAATCAGGCGTAGCCTCAATCAGCCCCAGGTAATCTCTGATATCCTGTTCGTCATAAAATGTATACTCCGCCAGCAGTACCGGAAGCTGGGACTGGAAGCCGGTGCTGGGACGCAAAATTTCATCATACAAGCCATATTTTGCCGCCGGCAGTTCTTTCTCAATAAAATCCATCATGATATCATATGTCATCTGCTGGCCGAGCGTAAGTTCCTCTTTTTCAAAGCTGCCCAGCTTCCTCTTCCAATTTTCCAGGAGGACAGGAACTTCTCCGCTGGCTTCTGCCGAGACGTTCCCATATGTAATGGAGTAATCCGTAATCCCATAATCTTCAGGATGGGCAAGAGTATAATGCATGTTTAGCGTGCTAGACGCTACCTCTGAACGAAAAATCTGATCTGTGTAATCAGAAAATGCCTGCTGTGCCTGGATATTTCCCGGCTTTCCTGCACATCCTGTCTCAAGAGACAACAAGAATGCCAGGAAAACCGCAAATAACCTTAGAAATCTTTTCATTTTCATATCAATCCCCACATTCCAGGGTATATTCTTTCTATTTTTATGAAATTAAACAACTGATTATGAAAAAACAGTTTCTTTGTTTAGGAATATTTGATAGAATATAAGGAAAGGAGGGCCTTCCATGGAAAATTTCGATAAGATAAACTTAGAAGAACTGGATTTCGTCGACATGGAACTGGAAGAAATCCAGGAACTGGCAGAAGGAATGTTAGAACATCGTAAATATTCCATGTTAAGGCAAATGTTAGGCAACCTGAACGCCGCAGACATTGCCCTTTTATTTGACGAAATTGACAAGAAAGAGATTCCTCTGCTCTATCGGCTATTGCCAAAGGAAGAAGCAGCCGAGACATTCACTTATATGAGCAGGGATATGCAGGAAGCTTTGATTAACGCCCTTACAGACCGCGAGCTGCGCGCTGTAATGGATGATATCTTCCTGGACGACACGGTAGACATTATTGAAGAAATGCCGGCAAATGTAGTTGCCCGCATCCTGCGCAACACGGATGAGGAAACAAGGAAAATGATTAACCAGGTGCTGCATTACCCCAAAGATAGCGCCGGAAGCCTGATGACGATTGAGTATGTAAACATCAAGAAAGATATGACCGTTGGGGAAGCAATCAGCCGCATCCGCCAGACAGCCGTGGATAAAGAGACTATCTACACCTGTTACGTGACGGAACATCGCAAGCTGATAGGCATGGTATCGGTAAAGGATCTGCTGATGGCCGAAGATTCCATGCAGATTGAAGACATCATGGAAACGAACGTCATCCATACGGACACTCATGAAGATAAGGAAGAAGTCGTTAAGATTTTTAACAAATACGATTTCCTTGCTATACCAGTCGTCGATCGGGAGGAACGGCTGGTAGGAATCGTCACGTTCGACGACGCCATGGATGTCATGCAGGAAGAGAATACCGAAGATATCACGAAGATGGCTGCTATGACGCCTACAGAAGACAGTTATTTCAATACTTCTGTCTTTTCCCACGCCAAAAGCAGGATTGGCTGGCTTCTGGTGCTGATGCTGTCAGCCACAGTCAGCGGTTCCATCATCAACCATTACCAGGAATCCTTTCAGCTATATCCTCTCCTGGTCTCGTTTATCCCAATGTTAAGCGGAACCGGCGGTAACTGCGGCTCCCAAAGCTCTACGCTGATGATCCGCGGATTGTCCCTAGACGAGATTAAATTTAAAGATATTTTCCGTGTAATTTTTAAGGAATTCCGCATAGCCATTATTGTCAGCATTATGCTTGCCATTGTCAACGGTATTCGTATTTTCATCCAATATGGAGATATCCAGATGTCCGTGATAATAGGAATCTCCCTTGTGGCAGTGGTCGTCATCTCCAAATTTATCGGCTGTACGCTGCCTTTAATTGCGGAGCATATCCATCTCGATCCGGCATTAATGGCGGCGCCACTTATTTCAACAATTGTAGATATCTGCTCTACGCTTCTTTACTTTAAGATTGCAACTGTTGTACTTCATATCTAACATAACAAACAATGGGGAAAAATAATATTACAAAGGGGGATACATAAGATGTTAACTGTAAGTAACAACCTTCTGGCTTTAAACTCCGCCAACCAGCTGAAAACGAACGTTAACACCAAAGTAAAATCCATGGAGAAGCTCTCGACCGGCTACCGTATCAACAAAGCTGCGGATGATGCAGCAGGACTCTCTATATCAGAAAAAATGAGAACTATGATAAGGGGTTTAGACCAGGGAACCAAAAATGTACAAGACGGCGCCTCCTGGGTACAGACCGGGGATGGAGCTTTGCATGAAGCCCAGGCAATCATGCACAGGATGACGGAACTGACCGTCCAATCCTTAAATGATACGAACACAGATGAGGACCGCATGGCCCTGGAATTGGAATTTGAGTCCCTTCAGAGCGAACTTGACAGAATCAGCGGGACGACAGAATTCAACACCATGCCCATCTTTGAAGAGCATGACAGCCCTTACTATCAATGCGAGGGAAATATCCGCTGGGATCCGCAGCAGATTCATGTCATCTCCGCAGGCAGCAACGACCTTTCCTTGACGTACCGCACGGAGGAAGGAGCGCCACAGCAATCTGTTACCATCACCGTACCACCTGGACAGTACACCACACAGGAACTGGTGGATGAAATTGCATCCGCCCTGGACGAACTCCCGGATACAGATGAAGAACTGATACTGGAATTTACGAAAGATGGGACATGTAACGTCAACTTAGAAAAAGGAGTAGCCATTGACTCCGTTTCCGGCGGGCTTTCCTTCCTCTTAAACAAAGTATATGGCGGCGGTGGGTTCGGCGCCCTCATTGGCACGACGGAATTTCCCAGAGAAGACAGTAAACTGAAAATTGTAGCAGGAAAAAACGACACAATGACTTTTACCATTGAAGACTTTTCAGGAAAAAGCACGACCAAGACCATTGTCATCCAGCCACCCGGCGGCTATACGAAAAGCCAGCTGATTGACATTTTAAATGACCAGCTGAAAGATACTACGGTAAAAGCTGTCTCCAAAGGAACTGGCATCAAACTGCAGAGCGACGACGCCATTGTTACCGGGTTCAAAGGGAATATGTTCCAGATTGACAACAAAAGCGAAGGCGTATATGATTCCGTATTTTATGACAATACAAAATACGGAACTGTTGATAAAACAGAAGCTTCCTTCACTGGAGGATTTGTGCTGCCTACAGATTCCAGAGACAAAAAACACCAGTGCTATGAAATAAACAGCGCCAACAATACCCTCATCCTGCAGCCAAATACCAGCAAAACGCCTGTAATCCTTACAATTCCTGAAGGAAGATATAATATCAAAGAAATGGAAGAATGGCTGAACAACCAGTTTAAATCCCATGACCTAGATTTGACCGCAACAGCACAGTCAAATGGAAATTTTCAGGGACTCTTTCTTAAATCAGGCATAAAGGGCCTGGACAGCCATATAAACCTAGATCCGACAAGCAGCGCTTACAACACATTATTTGTGTCCAGAGAATATAACAAATATGGCCCTTACGCCCTCATAACCAATGAAACGCGCGTAAACAAAGAAGGCACTTTCACTGGATCGAGGGATTTGTCGGGGATTTCTTCGTCTTCACCGCTGGAAATAAAAAAAGGCGTAAATGATTCCTTCACCATCACTATCAATGGGACTTCTTCTACCATTACGCTGACTGAGGACAAATACACCAGCCTGCAACAGGTACTTGATGAATTAGACAAGCAGCTGAACGGCAATCCTGCAACAGCCGCCTATAAGGGCAAGACCACTATCTGGCCATCTAATGGCAGAATTATGCTGGGCGGGGTACCTGACGAAAAAGTAGACTCTATTATTATCTCAGCAAACGGAAGCAATCAGGGTTACAATGATATTTTTGTCGGTTACCGCGAATATACTTTGCCAGATAAGGTACATACTGGTTCCGCCACCCTGGACACGCCTTTTGACGGGGACATCGATCCATCCCAAGGCAACATGACAATCGTTGTAGATGGCAAAGAACATGACGTTACCCTGCCGACCGGGCCTTCTGTTACGCCAGACGATATCATAGACGCCATTGAGAATCAAATCCCGCCTGAAACGATAGAAAATAAATTTCCCCCAGTCAGTGCCTGGGGAACTTCCGGCGACCAGAATTTTTCCTCTTCAGCTACCGGAAAGAATGAACCTTTAAAATCTTGGTCAGGATCCCAGTCAGGATCTTCCTATAAACCGGAAGGAATTGTCGATTTTATCACAAATGACCCCGCGAAGCTTACGATAGGGCCGGCGTTAAAAGACTCTATGCAAATCAATTCCAGCAACAACCAGATCAAACTTTCTTTAAATGGAAAAACGCAAACCCTGACACTGGACGACGGAGTCTATACCCCGGATACCCTGGTAACGCATCTCCAAAATAAAATTGATGAAACATTTGGTAAGGAATTGGGCGGGGCCATTGTCTCCCTGGAAGGAAAAAACCTTGTACTCGAATCCAGGCTCCCTGAACCCGAGTATAATGACGGCGCCAAAACCTCCATCAGCTGTTCCACCGATACCAGCAGCTTCTTAAAGGACTTAAACTCCATCAAACACCCGGCAGAATGGACGAGCGAACTTCCCCTCTCATCTGACATAAATCTCGATGGAACCAACAACCGTTTTGAATTCCAACTGTCGCAGAACGGCAACAGCTCTCTTGTTTCCGTGAACCTGAGGTCTGGGCATTACACCCCATCCACTATTGTTACGGAATTGAACAGGCAGCTTGCCGGTAAGGGCGTAACCGCATCCCTTTCCGACGGAAACCTTGTACTGACTTCTGTAAAAGAAGGAAACGACGTCACCATAAGTTACAGTACAAAAAGCGGCGGGAATTCGGTGGAAGCGCTATTTGGCAGCATGACCGAAGCAAAGCCTGCCCAGGCACTCCTGAACCAGAAAACAGAATCCCCAATCGTCATCGCAGCAGGCGCCACTGACACACTCAAAATTACTGTCAATAAGAAGGATTACGAAATCACCCTGGATGCCGGAAGGTATGACCGCCAAAGCTTTACAAACATGTTAAACAAAAAATTTGCAGAAAATAATATAGACTTAAAAGCATATACTTCCGGGAACAAGCTGGGATTCCAGACTGTCAGCTCAAAAGGACCTTCTGCATCTTTCTCTGTCGAATATGAGGACGGCGGAACTGCCATGAAGGCTATCTTCGGTGTCACGGAGGTTTCTGGCATTAAAGCAGATTTTACTTCTGACGGCAAGCTGCATCTGACCACCACAAAACCTGGAAGTACCATCAAGGTGCCTTCCTCCAGCGGCGGGCCTTTCCAGCCTGCAACAGAGAAAAGGCCCATCAGTCCCAACAGGACTAATGGGTACCATTCCAATACGAACAGCAAAGTGCAGGGACAGCCTTTAGCCGGAGATATTGAAATCAATCAGTGGAACAGTAAGCTTACTTTTTCCTTCCGGGATAATGAAATTACCAAAACGGTCTCCATCGAAGTACCATCCAAAACATATACATATTCTGAGCTGCAGTCAACCGTACAGTCACTGGTAGACGGCAAGATAGGAGCTGGCAAAGTGAACGTCACTGTTGATGGCAGCGGTGTCAGATTCGAAGCCGCCGAAGTAGGAAGCAAATATCAGTTCAGTAATTTTTCAGGTGGTTTTTATGACGAAGTGCTAGGACATGCTTCGGAAATGCAGCACAATGATAAAACGGAAAACATAGATGGAACCCAGACTATCAGCCCTGCCTTTACAGTCGGACGCAAAGATGTAAAAAATAATATCACGGAGATACGCACAGGTTACAGCGACCAGCTTTCTCTGGATTTAACCTATGGCGGGGTAGAATATCCCATAAATATCACGCTGGACGAAGGCGATTACACTGGGCAAGCCTTACAGAAGCACCTTCAGGATAAAATAAACGAGCAGCTTGCCAAACAAGGGTTAGAAGAAAACACCATCAAAGTCGGCCTTGGGGATATTGTCACGGGCGTCCAAAACGCCAATGATAAGAGCGCCATTAATTTCAGCCTCCCCGCTTCCGGGGATGGCGTTAAGATGCCGGAAGAAGGAACTTATAAGATAGATGGCGTCAAAGGCAACGCAGCGTTTGAAATCTTCTACCAGACAGAAGGAAAGATTATCCCTTCTTATATCGTAGGGACAAAGGACATTTCCAAAGGAGTTACCCTTGGGCCGGACGATGTTGACTTCTCACTTGAAGTTGACGGCGTACCTTACCCTGTGAAACTGACGGAAGGAGAATATCCCACACCTGACGAATTGATTGCCGAAGTCACCCGTGGGTTGGAGGCCGCAGGGGCTCCCTTATTCGCCACGATGGAGGACGGATGCCTGAAAATTTCCCATAAACAGACGGGCGAACACCTTATCGACAAAGTGGAAGGCGGCGCGAGGGACACCCTATTCTATACGGAAAAAGGTGATGACAAAGAGAAGCAGCCTTTCTATGTCAAGCCTAACAGCATAAAAGGCGACCACATAGCAATTACCCGGCAAAGGTTCAGCACTGCCTACTTGAAAATAAATTCCATCTGCATTTCGAAACCAAAATATGCAGAAAAAGCATTGGAACGCCTGAATACTGCCCTGGAGATGACCTCAGAAATCCGCAGTTACTTCGGAGCCACACAAAACCGCCTGGAATCTGCTTCCAGGAATAACCGAAATATCGCGGAAAACACCCAAAGTTCCGAATCCAGGCTGCGGGATGCCGATATGGCAAGTGAAATGGTAAATTTTGCAAATTCCAACATACTGCAGCAAGCCAATGAAGCCATTCTGGCACAGGCAAACCAACAACCGCAAGGTATTTTGAGCCTTTTCCAGTAAAATATTAAGATTATAAACATCATCTTCCCTGCATAAAATACAACAACTATATCTATGGAAGTGATATGATGTTAAATTATTTATGGGGTTTCATGATTATCATCGGCATTGTCTACGCCGCCTTCACAGGAAACCTCCCTGCAGTCACGAACGCTGCCCTGGATTCCGCTAAGGAAGCTATCTCACTGTGCATCACCATGCTGGGAGTCATGTCCCTCTGGGTAGGCCTGATGCGCATTGCTGAAAACTGTGGAATCATTCGCGGGGCAGCGCGCGTGCTGAATCCTCTCTTACGTTTCATGTTTCCCAACATCCCCAAAGAACATAAAGCAAACGAATATATTTCCACAAATATCATCGCCAATGTCTTTGGCCTGGGATGGGCGGCAACACCTGCAGGCTTAAAGGCAATGGAGGAAATGGGCAAGCTGAACGGACACAGCAAAGTGGCAAGCCGGGAAATGTGTACCTTCCTGATTTTAAATGTCTCTTCCTTCCAGCTGATTCCGGTAAACATGATTGCCTACCGCAGCCAATATGGTTCGGCAAACCCTACTGCTATCCTGGGGCCTGCCATGATAGCAACCTTTTTTTCCACCCTTGCCGGCGTGATTTTTGCCAAAATAATGGCTTGCCTGCCAGAGAAAAAAAGCTTTGAAAACATAAAAAAAGGAGGACGCCTATGAATATCCTCCTTTTCTTATCCGACGCTATGATTCCTATCCTGATTTTCCTGATTGTCGGGTATGGGCTTTTAAACCAATACCCTATTTATGATGATTTTATTAAAGGCGCAAAAGACGGATTCCACACTGTTATAGGCATCATGCCAACCTTAATCGGCCTCATGGTAGGCGTTGGAATCCTGCGCGCCTCAGGATTCCTTGACCTCCTGTCCTCCATGCTTGGTGTAATCACGGAGCCGCTGCATTTTCCTGCTGCATTAGTCCCCGTCTCCATCGTGAAAATGTTTTCCTCCTCGGCAGCAACCGGACTGGTACTGGATATATTTAAAGAATATGGCCCGGATTCCCTCTACGGCACGATAACATCCATCATGATGAGCTGTACGGAAACCATTTTCTATACTATGAGCATCTATTTTATGACAGCCAAAGTACAGAAAACCCGCTACACACTGGCAGGAGCGCTTTTTACGACCCTTGTGGGAACGATTGCCAGCGTCATCCTTGCTGTTTAAAGCTTCCTGAGATACTGTCTTGTCTCTTTGGCAATGACGCTGCTCAATGAAACAACTGCAATCAGATTAGGAATTGCCATCAGACCATTGAGAATATCTGCTATTGTCCATACAGCAGAGACTGTCAAGAATGGGCCAAGAAAAACACAGGCAATATAAGCCCGGCGATATGCATCCATAATCTGCCGCCGTCCTCCAACAAGATACTCCAGGCATTTTTCACTGTAATAATTCCATCCTATGATAGTGGTAAATGCAAAACACACAAGGCAGGACATCAAAAGGAACGATGATACCTTCGGTTCGAACGGAAGACCTATCTGAAACGCCCTGGCCGTCACTGCCACACCGTCAAGTCCCATATCCCATGCCCCGGTAATCACTATCGCAAGGCCGGTCATGGTACAGATAATTCCCGTGTCAATCACTGTCCCCAGCATTGATACCAGCCCTTGCGCCGCCGGCTCTTTCGTGCGCACAGCTGCGGCAGCAATCGGCGCGCTGCCCAAGCCCGCTTCATTGGAAAAAATGCCCCTGGCAACACCTTTCTGAATAGCCAGCGCCATAGCTCCAAGAGTGCCTCCAGCCGCCGCGTCCCAGCCGAATGCACTGCGGACGATTACCATCATAGCCTCTGGAATCTCCCTATAATGAAAGACAAGTATCAGAGCTGTCGATGTGAGATACATTGCCGCCATGAACGGCACTAATACCTGTGCTACTTCCGAAATCCTCCGCAAACCTCCAATCAGTATTAATGCCACACAGATTGTCAGAATAACGGCAGAAATGATGACGCTCCAGGAATAACTTCTTCCAAAGAAATCTATGGTATATCTGTCATGCGGGTCAAAAAAATGATTCACTGCGCCGGTAATTCCATTAATCTGCGTAAATGTGCCTATTCCCAAAAGCCCTGCTCCGGCACCGGAACATGCAAAAAATTTAGCAAGCCATTTCCAATTCCTGCCCATCCCACGCTCGATATAATAAAAAGGGCCTCCTAAAATATGCCCATCCTCTGCCGAAACCCGATACCTGACCGCAAGGAAGCACTCTGCATATTTCGTGGCCGTCCCCACGGCTGCGGCAGCCGCCATCCAAAACAATGAACCTGGGCCTCCAGCCACCAACGCAGTTGCAACGCCTACAATATTTCCCGTGCCAACCGTTGCCGATAATGATGTGCAGAGAGCAGCAAACGCTGTCACCTCTCCCTCTTCCTTTGTGTCTCCATCCCTGATAAGATTGCGTATAGCCAGCGGAAGACAGCGTACCTGGATTCCCCTAAGCCTCACTGTCAGGTAAACACCCACTGCCAGAATCAACGTAATCATCGGTATTCCCCAGATAAGGGCATCTATCTTCTGTAAAATCCCCTCAACTGACGCCATATGATAATTCCTCTTATACCCCTGATAACTCCATCATGTTGCCTCACAATCCAAACTATAATTTTTAATCCAGGTAACGCCCCAGCTCCGGCATCCAATCGCCAAGGAATATCTCATCTTTCAAAATCCCCTCAAAAATCGGCGAGAGGAACCTTTGCATTAAAGAAATCACGCCTTCCCACTGAGGATATGATTCCTTTCTACGCCTGCTCTGGCTTTTCCAGCGTTTTTTCATATATCCGTATTCCTTATAACTCAGGAGCGTATCGAGTCGCCCTTCCAGAGATGGGATAGGGCAATGCCCCAGCAAGCGGTTCAGACCCTCCCAGACTTTCCTCCCATCTGCCGGTTTCTGGCAGAGCATCTCATAGACCTCTTTATACCAGGACAAGTCGCGAATCAACTCCAAATCTTTTAAAATTTCATAAAAAGCCAGTGCCAGGTATTCCTCTGACGGAAACATAAAATAAGTAAATTCCCCTCTTGTATCTCCTTTCGCATATGATTTCTTCACTGGAAAAAACTCATGCCCATAGAAAGGTATCAGGTGAATCTCAAACGGAAACTTATAAGGGCTCTCCCTTACCTCAAGGAAAATTTTGGTTGGATTCCCTTCTCGTATGTTTTTATAAAGTATAATCTGTTCTTTTCCCTCTTCTTGCTCCTGGAATAATGACTGCAGATGTTTCGCTGTTTCCTCTAGTTTCTCCTCCGCGACGAAAAATTCTATTTTGTCTAAAAGTATCTTTTGATATCTCTTGTCATCCAGAAACGCATCGTTCTTAACCAGAAGCTGTTCACCACATAGAGCCGCATTCCCGATTTTCCTTAATATTTCTTCTGCTCCTGATACTGCCGCCTCGTAAACAGACTTCTCCTCATTATCATTTTTGTCCAAATCCATCTTATAACCACACTCCTATCCTATTCTGTACTTTCTGAGTAACTTTTCGAAACTTTGCGTACTCCATCAGCTTTTGTACATCTTTCTCCGGCTCATCAATATACTTCCGCAAAGATTGCTGTAGCGCTTCACGCTCCAGCTTTTCTTCAAATTTCAGGCAATCACAGATAAGCCGTTCTTTATTATAGAGGAACATCTTCCCTTCACCAAGGGAAATCTCCTCTGCTCCCACCATCAAAATATCCGGTTCAATATAGTATGGCTGCACCGGAGGGAAATTCATCTTGAACCTGGATTTTGAGGTATTTTTATCAACTGCTATCTGCCAGCAAGCAGGTCTTATCTCCAAATAACCCTGATAAAAAAGCGCCGTCTCAAGACAAAGGACTCCATCTGGAAACAGCCTGCTGACCATGCTCTCCTCAGATTTATCGCTGAATCCGATGCTGTAATACCCGCTCTTTATCCTCTCTAAAATGCCTTCTTCCACAAATTGCTGGATTTTTCGGTAATCCATAGACAGCTCATAGAGTTGAGATGTCCTCATGACTCCTCCATGCAGTTCCATTTCCTGGCGCAGCTTCTCAATCAGCGCCTCTTTTTTTTCCTGTACTTTTCCCATACTTTTTCCGCTCCTTTTTCTATAAGGTGGTGATTACATTATATTCTTATTTAATAGGTCTGTCAATTCGACAATAATTTGGCTTTCCCCACTTTTTATAAATTGTGACAGAAACCGTTTGCTACTATGAAACTAAATAATGGGGAAAATCAAAGATAATAATTGTCCTTTACAAATTCCCTCTTATCCTATAGATTATTACTAGAGACAAGTATTTATTCCATATGGAGGCATTATGTCGCAAAACAAATTTTCGAAAAACCCATCCAGGGAAACCTGTGAATCCATTATACGCAGAATCCTTACCGCGGAAATCGGAGAACGCGGGAGTAATGAACATTTCCGTCAGGCTGCTGATTTCATGCCATATTTTGAATCCCTCTATCCGGCTTCCGACAGCCTGTCAAAACAAGTACAGCGCGCCATCAAATCCTTGGGTCTGCCCAAAGATGAGCGTGGATATTTCGTCATAAACAAATCCCCTCTTCAATTAAAACAGGACCAGGAACTGAAACGAATTTTTGGGCTTGCCGCTTCCGCTTCCTTCGACCTTTCTGACTGTGAGGCACTCTTTCTGGAAATTCAGGATACCTATGCAGATTACCTGATGCATCTGATGACAGAATCGGAATCATTGAAAGGAACATATGTGACTATGCAAAAAACTTGCAATGGAATCATCCTTTATACCAGGAATAAAGAACAGGCATTAAAAATATTAAGGCAGCTTGGTTGCAGTGAATCTCAATGAGAACCATGTACTTTATTCTGTTTCTTAACTTAATTATATATATTTTAAGTTCAATTTTATAATTTATCAGACTATTATACTTCATATTCATGATGTCTTTTCTAATATAAAAAGACAATATATATACAATATATTGTCTTTTTATATTAATTCTTATATCAATTTCTGTTCAATTTATAAATCCAGACATTTTTTCTATATTTTTCTTGTTGAACCTTCATGTTATAGCCTAAACCTTTTATCTCCTGTTTCTGCGCCAACTTCTACGGCTCTTTATCTCTTTGAACTTATGTTTCTGCTGCTTCCGGCATTCAAATTTATACCGGATCAGATAGAAATTATCTGCCAGATGGTAAATGCCGAATCCAAGGCCAATCAGTAAAATCACTGACGCAATGCCAATAATGACATATTTAATATTAATCCTGATAACTTTTTTCTCTGGAACTTTGGTTTCCATCGTATTTTTCCGAAACTCAAACTCTGATACTTTAGCTCCGGTTGTCTTGATATCCGTTCCACCGACTTTGCGGCCCGCATAAGTATATTCAATTTTCCCGATAACCTGGCTGTCATCCTTGCTCTCCGTAATCTCAGGAACTGCATCTTCAAAATCTGCTGCCACAGGAAGCACGACACATCCTTCCGTATCCAGCCCGATAAAGGAATCCTCATTTTCAAAAATCTTCATCTCAGGAGTTTCTTCGGCATAATTCTTTTCGTTTTCCGACACATTCCAAAGCTGGAAATTTTCAAAACAATAATCAAACAATGTGCGCGTATCATTATAATGGTTCGGCGATGTCTCCTTCATGACTACACATATCAGCGTCATGCCATCTTTTTCCGCAAAAGTCGCAAGAGTGCTGCCGGCCACGCTCGTGTATCCTGTCTTGCCTCCGATGCAATAATCATAAAGGTATTGTTCATCTCCTTTGTAATTGTTCAGCATCTTATGATGGTTACTGAGATATGTCTCCTCGCTGTGCTTATTCGTGGGTGGAATCGTATAACGCCTTGTATTTACTATCATACGGAAAATATCATTCTGCAATGCTTCCTTGGAAATCAAAGCCATATCGTAAGGGCTGGTCCAATGGTCTTCATCCGGAAGCCCATGGGGATTATTGAAATGCGTGTCCTTGCATCCCAATTCCTTCGCCTTGCTGTTCATCATTTTGATGAAGTTCTCATAATCCCCGCCCGTATGTTCGGCAATCGCATATCCGCACTCATTCGCAGATTCCAGCATCAGTCCATAAAGACATTCCCTCATGGTCATTACCTCATCAATATCGCGGGAAATACCAGAACCACCTTCCGTCTTATATACAGCATCCTGGGAAAAAGCCACTTCCTCATCCAAATTTGAATTCTCAACTGCAAGCAGGCTTGTCATAATTTTTGTAATACTCGCCGGATAGCTATGCTCATGTGAGTTCTTTTCATATAGCACGGTTCCGGTAGATGCTTCCATAACAATCGCTGTCTCGCCCTCAATCTGAGGTCCTTCCGGCCAATATTCCTCTGCCTGAACCGGAAGGGCGTGTGCCGGAAGCAGGCACATCATCCCTAACAGCAAAATCCGCCATCTCTTTCTGTTCTTCATGAAAATTTCTCCTCATATGTGATATCTGTAAAAAATCCGCCGCTCAGTCCATCTATGTTACAAAAGATGAATGAACTGTTACAAAATTGTTACATCACTTATAGTATAGCATATCCAAATATGCAAATCAACTTTCTAAAATATGCTTTTTTTTCTTTATCATATATAGTAAGATAGTTAAGACAGAGAAAACTCCAGGAGGTACTTATGAGATTACGAAATATTCCCGGTTCACGCGAAGTGATTGCAGAAAACCGCTACTGCATCCCGGAAACAGAATCACCCAAAGGGGACTGGCATTCTATTTTTGGAAACAGCCATCCTATCCATATAGAAATAGGTATGGGAAAGGGAAAATTCCTCATGGCCCTTGCCAGGCAGAACCCACAAATCAATTATGTGGGAATCGAAAAATATTCCAGCGTCTTGCTGCGTGGCCTTCAGAAATTAGAGGAAGAGCCTATCGATAATATCCGTTTTATCCGCATGGACGCGGAAAATATCACTGAGATGTTTGATAAGGATGAGGTCGCGCACATTTATCTGAATTTTTCCGATCCGTGGCCAAAAGACCGCCATGCGAAGCGTCGCCTTACATCCCGCCAATTTTTTACACTGTATGATAAAATACTCCAAAAAGACGGAATTGTTGAATTTAAGACAGATAATAATAACCTTTTTGATTTCTCCCTTGAGGAAGTTGAGGAAGCCGGCTGGAAACTGGACGCTTTTACCAGGAACCTACACGAAGACAAATCTATGAACCAAGGAAATATCATGACAGAATACGAAGAGAAATTTTCAGCAAAAGGAAACCCCATCTATAAATTAATTGCTTCACGATAAGAGATATTCAATATCCAGACTCTTGGGACATAGGATTTGAAACGCCCTGGCAAAAGGATGGGTATTACTCCTCTTGCCAGGGCGAAACCTTATCTTCTGCAAAGCACAGATAACTCTCTCAGTATCCGCCAAATGTCTGCGCTTGCGCAGATGTTTGGCTTATTATTCAATCTTTACTACTTTTGCAGGATAATCATCATCTGTATAGAGTACTTTAATGGTATCTCCTACCTGATACTTTACAATATCCAGAAGATCCGTGTTTGTCATATCGACATCAAACACCTTATCCTTTCCTTCCAGAGCGAAATAAATATGGGTATTACCTTCCACATTTACAGGAATGAAGTTTGTAATCTTTCCAGAAACACTTATACTCTGTTTTTCCAAAGAAGAAGCAATACCATTATTCTGCAATAGCTTGCTGTAGGCTTTCTCACATTCTTTGATGGTATTCCCAGTTGCTACCCACTGATACTTCTGGATATTTACCATACCGTACATCTTTACCAGCCCTGCATCATCCTTAAGAGCCATGAAATATGTCGGCTCCCCTGAAATATTCAGAAGCAAGGGGAATGTCGCTCTATAACCGAGGTTTTGTACCTGGCCTTCTGCAGATGACATTGCTGATTCTTCTGTAGCCCCTTCAATCTTATAAAATCGTGTTTCCATTGTACGCTGGTTCATCAATACAAATCCTACATTTGACTGATCCCCACTGACACTGGTAACGCCTGAGTATACCCATACGTCGTCATCCAACGCGATATAGTTGTATCCATTCGTCGTTTCCAGGCAGTCTTTCTGCCCCAGCACGCTATTGAAGAAACCATGCTTTAATGTGCCGCTGTAATCATACAGTTCCATCAGAAGTTCTGCTTGGTATACCTTATCTACCCACTGTGGAACTTCTTCTATATCGTAATCCGTACATTCCCCTGTAATGGCATTGCAGATTACTACATTGCCAATAGTCACACCGCCAAACAAACCGATATTGAATTTCTTAACCGGACAAATCCAGAATGGAGTACCCTGTTCGTCAATCTCAAAAAATATCTGTTCCGTAAAGATATAGGTAGGATAACGGAAACGCAGATGCCGATATAGATTGCGGTTAAAATATTCTCCCTTAGAATACTTAATCCCCTGTTCCAGCTTCACACATTCCGTATCCTGAGTCGCCATGTCAATTTTAATATATGCCGGAATCCCTTCGCTCTGGTTTGTAAGCCATTTAATCGGGCTTGCATATGTCAGAGGTGTGACACGCACTGGTTTATTATTATAATTAATCTGGCTATAATCCCCCGAAACTTCAAACTGGGAAACCATGTCAACCATGCTGCCCATCTTCCGATTACCCAGAAGAGCTGCAGAATCTTTATCCAAAATGGGGATTGTATTATAATCAACCTCAGAAATATCTGTTGTAAAATCTCGCTCTTGTACTGTCAATAGCTGCTGGTATTTCTTGGCGTTTACAATCGGAGAAGACAAAAGGGCTCCTATTGCCAGAATAATTAAAAGCAAAGCCAATATGCCCAAATAAATCTTTGTCACGATACTTACAGTTATATTTAAGCTTTTATCTTTTTTTATAATTTCCACGCCATTCCGGTGTTCCTGGTAAATTTTGCGTGCAGATGAAATAATTCCAACCAAAACAAGCGCCCCAATGATAAACCACCAGGTTCCCACAGAATGTATATTAAATGCAGGAATTGTAACATAGTAATACACAAACGCCGCAACTAATGTAATAGCCGCGATTAAAAAATATCTTATTGTTTTTTTCATTCTATTCTCCTTTTCCCTATCTGTATTATAAGGTTAGTACAATTCTACTCTTTTCTTCCTTTATTGTCAAGAATAGGGAATTTTTTTGCAAATTTTTTTTTAAAAAATCTAAAAAAGTACTTGCATTTCTTAAAGTTTTATTATATAATAATCATTGTCTTGGAAATGACATAAGCGCCTCTAGCTCAGCTGGAAGAGCACCTGACTCTTAATCAGGGTGTCCAGGGTTCGAGCCCCTGGAGGCGCACTATAAGAACTTGTTGTGATGATGCGCTCTCATGATGGGTTCTTTTTTTATCTTATTTTATTGACAAAAGTTAGGGCATCTGGACGGATTCTCATGGTATTCTGAAATTTCAGCTCTTATCATTCAGTATCTTCTTAACTTCATTAAAAGACTTTTCAATCGTGCTTATCTTTTTATCCAGTTTCGGTTTCTGGTATCCAAATTCCGCAAGTTTGTGTTTTAATGTTTTTTTGTGTTTCATTTATACCCCAATCACAATCGTAAAGTTTCTATTATTATATGGCTAAAATTATATTTCATGCGAAAAAATCAGCAGCTCCTGATTTCTCAAAAGCTGCTGGTCTGCTTAACTTACATATTAGCTATCAACGCCGCAATATCATCTGGACTCATAGTCTTACCTGGATCTGACATATCTGGCATTGGAGGTTTATCTTCCTTTTCAAACTTTGCTGTCTCTTCTGGAAGATCCTCTGTAGCCGAGTTTGCAATTAACGCCGCAATGTCTTCTGGGCTCATCGGCTTATTTGGATCCGGCATAGATGGTTTTTCTTCCTTCGCCGGAGCCGCCACAGGCTCTGGAATCGGTTCTTCTGAAGCGCTTGCCAGTAATGCCGCAATGTCTTCCGGACTCATTGGCTTATTTGGATCTGGCGTTTCCGGGGCTGCCGCAGGCTCTGGAATCGGCTCTTCTGCCAACACTGCTTCATCCAAAGGCTTCTTCTCCATTAACAGTTCTGAAACTATATCATTTCCTTCTATTTCAATCGTTTCTGGTATTACTGGCTCTTCTTGAATATTTGGCTCTTCTTGAACGCTCGTCTCTTCCTGCACCATCTCTGGGGCTGACGGCTGCTCTTGTGCTGCTTCTGGCATTACTTGATTATTCTGTAATTCCTCTGGCAATGCATGTCCCGGCAATTCTTCCTCAAGTGCCGGTTCCGGCTGCACCATATTGGGATTGGCTGTCAAAGGTTCCTTTGCCTGCACAGATGAACTATTTAAGGAAGCCAATTCCCCTGCAGACAGATTAGAAATTTCTATATTTTCAGAAATCTCATCAACTTCCTTTTTAATAGATTCCGTCAGTTCCTGCATTTTTTGAAACAGCTCGTCTTTTATTCCTCCAAGATCTACATTACTCTGACCGCCTGTATGTAATTGATTGTTAATCTGGTCTTTAATAGCTTCCATAGTATCACGGAATGAAGTCATCTGTACTAACAGCTGGTCATTGGAGTTCATTAAAGCATCAGCATTTTCTTTACTCCGGCTAATCGTGATTTTTGCAATCTTTTTCTGGTCTTGCACGATGTTGTCCAGCATAGATGCTATCTTACGCTGGTTTTCGTCCCCAGCCTTTCCCAGTGGCATAATTTTCTGACCTATAAAATTAATTTTTCCATCGATTTCTTTCAGCGTATCTAATGTAACGACATAAGTCCCTTTTTCTGCTTTCATGATATCAGCATATTGTTCATCACGCTGGTGATTCTCAATCTCTTTGAGTTTAAACCAACTATTAATCGTAAAAATAGCTAATACTAACGTCACAAAAGCTGCCGTTGCAAGTATGTAATCTGTGGGAACATAAATAATTAAATAAATGTCAATCAAAAATACAAATAATGTAAGTATTGATGTTATTTGTACCTTCCTCTTTTGTGTCTTATCATTTCCCATACATATTTCCTCCGACTTTCCTTTTTTGTCTCTTTACATTATCCTCCAATAATTAAGCGATAATGCCTATGTGCCTACTATCATTTTATCATAGGCATATAGGATTTACAATCATTATTTTGTGCCGGAAAGTTTTGCACATTACACTAAGTTTCTTTTAGTTTTAATAACAGAATTTGAAAAATCAGAAGATTTCTAAGGTCGTAAATTGCGATTTCAAAAAGTTTCTCATTCCTCTGTTTCCGGTTCCAATCTTTGCAGGATGTCTTTGATGATTCCTGCATCTTGAATCAAATTGATTCCAAAACACTTTTTTCCTGCATCTTTCAAAGACGCTCCTGCATGATAGGCTGTCATTCGGTCAAGAATCAAAAACCTATCATGGAATACTTTGGTATATTTTATTTTCAATGTCGAATACTGTGCATTGAAATGCTTAACATCAGCTTTCGTTAGCTTCGACTATTTCTGCGTATAAATAGTTACTGCAACATCAGACTTTTATTGAAATCTCCTGTTCGGTGAAAACATACGGTGAATATCTTCTTCCTCCCCTTTTATCAACTGTTGTATCAGTGTCTGTTTTTGAGGTGACAAATTGGCACCTCAAAACCTTATATTCAAATAGTTTCAATTCTCTATAGGCGATGAAATAAAAAAGTCATTTCCATATTCTGAAAAATTGTTTTAGAAAATGAGAAATACCGAAAACATTGAAAAATTGAATGTTTTCGGTATTTCTTGAAACGTCGCTAAGAGGATTTGAACCTCCGGCCTACCGCTTAGGAGTAGCACCATCTACTCATAAGCAGCTACCTTCTATTGTTATATAATCCCTATATTTCCCTGCTTGTCACGGATTGAAAATGTTATCTCGTACCTCCGTGTGACTGCTGATTTTAAGGCGTTTTAGATGCTCCTTTTAGCAGGCGATTAGCAAGGGGCTTGAATTTAGGGAAATGTTACGCTGTAAAGCCTTTCCCGATTAATACCTGCATTTCATAACTAATCCCAGAATAGTTTAAGCTGTTTGCATTTTTCTAAGGTCACAAATTGTGACCTCAAAGAGTTTCTCATTCCTCTGTTTCCAGTTCCAACCTTTGCAGGATGTCTTTGATGATGCCTGCATCTTGAATTAGATTGATTCCAAAACACTTTTTTCCTGCATCTTTCAAAGACGCTCCTACATGATATGCTGTCGTTCTGTCAAGAATCAAAAACCTGTCATGGAATACTTTGGTATATTTTATCTTCAATGTCGGGTACT
>CAJUFQ010000011.1:80122-96163 GCA_910585625.1 uncultured Lachnospiraceae bacterium | reverse complement strand
TTGACCTCGCATCGCCTCTCGGCATGTCTGTATGGGTTTTTGAGGGTGCAGTAAAAATTTATGAACAATATTACTGCTTTCCACATATACTGATAGTACGGTAGGATGTGGAATATTGTAACTATGAAGGGGAATCATACAGCGGCAGTATTGCGGTCTCCAAAACCGTTCACGGGGGTTCGAATCCCTCTTCCCCTGTTAGTCTGGTCCTGAAAGCCTTAGAGATGATGTAGGTTTTTGGGACTTTTGTTTTGCAATTCTTCTTATACGAAATTTCAAAAAAAGCTGGTAAATACATATGGTCTAAAGTATAATTAGGATAGAATTAGTAGGAGTATGATGCAGCGCATGTATGTCGGAAGATGTAAGGAGGAGGATTTTATGAGGAGAAGGAAATCTTTTTTACCAGTAATATGTATAATAATGGCGATATGCTTTCTGTTTTTCTTCCAGTCAGGGGCAGAAGCAGCAGGATCAGATTTCTATAAGGAATATTCTTTGGAAGAATATGATATTGAGGACGGCAAGATTAAATTGGATGCAAAATGTAAAATGACAATCTTTGTTGACTGTCCTTACGAAGAACCAGATGAAGATGACGATTACCAGGACGATGAAGACGACGGCTATTGGGATGATGAGGATGACGATTACCAGGACGACGAAGACGACGGCTATTGGGATGATGAGGATGACGATTACCAGGACGATGAAGACGACGGCTATTGGGATGACGATTACCAGGGCGACGAGGACGGCGATTACTGGGATGATGAAGACGACGGCTATTGGGACGACGAGGACGGCGATTACTGGGACGACGAAGACGACGGCTATTGGGATGATGAGGATGACGATTACTGGGACGATGAAGATGATTGGGATGAGCCTGGTGAGGTTTATATCGTATTGCAAGACGCCGATGGTGAGGAAGTGTTCGAAGAATATATTGATAGTTATGGAGTGAGCAAATATTCTGTAACCTTACCAGCGGGGAAATATTGGCTGTATATAGACGCAGACTTAGAATGCACGGTGTCTCTTTCCGGACAATACATCCCGGAGCTGTCACCGAAAAAGACGACGTTGGAGGCCGGGAAAAGCAAAGCCTTAAGACTGACCGGGGCCGGTAAGAAAGTCAGTTGGAAAAGTTCCGATGAATCAGTTGCAACGGTAAGCAAGAAAGGTGTTGTAAAGGCAAAGAAAGCTGGCAAAGCGACTATTACGGCCACATGTGGGAAGAAAAAACTGAAATGCAAAGTTACGGTAAAAGTGTCCTATAATGAGCTTTCCAAGAATATGAAGACGTTTGCCAAGAAAAACAAGAGCTTCAAGTATGAAAATGTAAAAAATGTATATGGTGGGAAAAAGTGCAGACTATATGGAAAAATGATTTCAGGCAAATCATTTTCCAAGACAGACGGTTTCATTACGATGGCGCAGCCTTGCATAGAACTGCGGAAGTTAGGGCAGAAGACGGATTTGCATTTTCGGATGTTTTTGCGGCTGATGAAAATATCACATGGAAACGTTACAGTTTCAACTACCGGAGCGCAGCTTGTCACATCCAATAAAAAGCTGGGACTGAAATTTGATTCTGGCATAAGCGATATCTACTTTGATAAAGAAACCGGATATATGGTTGGGGATCGTTCGGAGGAGGCTACGGTTTTCAAGATGAACGGGAAGTCCCTGAAACAATTTGAGTCCATGCTGAACCAGAGTTCGCTGATGGTCAGGACAAAAAATTATGATGGTTCTGTTTTCCAGGCAAAGGTTGACGCTGGGGCAAGGAAGGTCTGGAAGAAGCTGTTAAAGCAGTACCAGACGCTGCTGAATAAATTTTAATCATAAACATAGGCTGCAGCTGGCCAGCGGTAACGGCTGCAGCCTGTATTACGGATATGTCAAAGCCGCTTAAATGATACATAAGATTAAAGCGCTTCTGGGCGTTCTGATCGTTTATAATCTATTACTGCAGGGAGCAGATGCTATAGAATAAAATAATTTGAAAAATTATGTTAGGAGATGATTCGCTTGACAGCGGCACAGATTTTAGCAGTAACAATATTTATTGTTATGTTTGTTTTGATTGTATTAGACAAGATTGAAAGACATTACGTCACATTAGGATGTGGTTTTTTAACCATAGTTGGAGTGTTCGGTATTATTATGAGGGATACCCATGCTATTCTTGAGACCCTGAATGTGCAGAGCATTTTTAAATTAGGATTTTGGTATGCGTCAGGAAGCGAAGGCGAGAGTACGGCTGGCATCAACTGGGCGACTATTATTTTTATTGCCGGTATGATGATTATGGTGGAAGGCATGGCAAAAGCAGGGTTTTTCCGCTGGCTTTGCATGCTGCTCGCGAAATTGGTCAATTATAAGCCGATTCCGCTGTTTGTTGCATTCATGATTATGTCTGCGGTGCTTGCGATGTTTATCGACAGCATCACGGTAATCCTGTTCCTGGTTGCAGTTACGATTGAGCTGGCAAAACTTCTGAAGTTCAACCCGATACCGATGATTCTGTCTGAGGTATTCTGCGCAAACCTCGGCGGTTCGGCTACAATGTGCGGGGATCCGCCAAACATTATTATTGGAACTTCGTTGGGATATTCTTTTGGCGATTTTATTATGAATACGGGCGTCATGGCTGCAATCAGCCTGGTTCTTATTGTAATTTATTTCCTGCTGATCTTCCACAAAGATTTAAAACCCAAAGAGGGAGAGAAGATTGATATTTCCTCCATGCCGACTCCGCGGGAGGCAATCCTCGATAAACGTGAGTTTGCCATCAGCAGCGTGATATTCGCATGTGCAGTGATACTTTTGGTAACGCATGAATATACGGGGCTGACCGTGGCATTTATTGGTACGTCGATTGCGGCGGTCACTTTGCTGACTTCCTGGAAATATGCTCTGGAACTTTTAAAGAAAGTTGATTACAAGACAATTTTATTCTTCATCGGCCTTTTCATGGTAGTCGGAGGCCTGGAACAGACCAATATACTGGAAATGATAGCCGGATTTATTGGTAGTGTGAGTGGGGATAACCTCTATATCATGGTAGCAATTATCCTTTGGATATCTGCCATTGCGAGTGCGCTTGTCGATAACATACCATTTGCAGCGACCATGGTTCCTGTCATCAAGAGTCTTTCTGCTGCCCAGGGCGTAGACCTTTCGGTACTTACATGGGCGCTTTCCATGGGAACTGATATTGGAGGCAGCGCGACTCCTATCGGTGCCTCTGCTAACGTAGTAGGTACATCCGTTGCGGCTAAGAACGGTTATGTCATCGGATGGGGCAAATACTGCAAGGCGGCAGTTCCGGCAACATTGATTGTAATTACAGTATCGATGCTGTTCATTTTTGCACGTTACTGTTAACTGGCAGCCTGCCGTCATGCGTTAGGGCAAGACGGCCAGGCCGGCATAAATGTCTGGAAGGAGGAATAGCGTGAGCAAACAGTTAATTATTACGTTGAGCCGTGAATTTGGCAGTGCGGGGCATGAAATCGCAGAGAGGATTGCGGCGGATTTAGGACTGAAATTTTATGACAGGAGCATGCTTGATGAGATTGCGGGTCAGATGGACGTCAACATTGAAGTGCTTGAAAAGTACGATGAGAAGCCGAGGAACCTTATCCTGTCAAGGCGGGTAGGGAAATATTCGAATTCCATGGAGGAAATTCTTGCAGAGACACAGTTTGATTTTATCAAGGAAAAAGCTGACAGCGGAGAATCCTTCGTCATTGTAGGACGCTGTTCAGAAACTGTGCTGCAGGATGTGGAGGGTATGATATCTATCTTTGTCAATGGAGATAAGGAGTGTAAAGTAAAACGCGTCATGGAGAAATATTCCTTGAGCAGAGCCGAGGCATTAAAGAAGATGGAGCGGCATGACTTTAAAAGGAAGCGTTACCATAACAGGCATTCCGATCATAAGTGGGGCGATTCCAGGTTTTATGATATTTGTATCAACAGCAGCCCGCTGGGAGTCTCCGGCACGGTAAAAGTGCTTGAGAATTATATCAAGGAACGAGAGGCAGCAAAAAAGTAAGGAGAGCCTCCGGGATTTTTATGAAAATATAGCGCAATGTACGACAACCACTTGTTTGCAAGGCTTACAAGTGGTTGTTTACATATTTTGCATAGTATGCTATGATAAAGGCAAAAATGAAAAGAAATGAGAGGAAAGGTATGTTAGTATTTATTATTGGCGGAGTGGTTTTGGTTGCGGTAATTATTGCAGTAGTAGCGTCCGTGGCAGGGGCAGTGGCAGGAGTCGTGGACGAGGAAAGTGAAGAGTAATAAGAAGTGAAGAAAGAGCATGTGATAGACCGGATCCTACCAGGCAGCATCGCAGAAGAACTGGGGGTGGAGCCAGGCGATGTGTTACTCTCGGTAAATGGGCATGAGGTTGAGGATGTTTTCGATTACCATTTCTACACGAATGAGGAATACCTTACGGCAGTGGTACGTAAAAGGGATGGGGAAGTGTGGGAACTGGATATCGAGAAGGAATATGAAGAGGACCTCGGCATTGAGTTTGAAAATGGGTTGATGGACGATTATAAATCCTGCCATAATAAATGCATTTTCTGCTTTATAGACCAGATGCCGGAAGGGATGCGCGATACTTTATATTTTAAGGATGATGATTCCAGGCTTTCCTTTCTGCAGGGCAATTATGTGACGCTGACGAATATGAGGGAACACGATTTGGAGAGGATTATTGCATATAAGCTTGGGCCGATTAATATATCTGTACAGACGACGAATCCTAAGCTTCGCTGCAAGATGCTGAATAATCGTTTTGCCGGGGATGCGCTTCAGAAGATGGACAGGCTTTACGAAGCCGGCATTCCCATGAATGGGCAGATTGTCTTGTGCAGGGGGATTAATGACGGCAGGGAGCTTGCGCGCAGCATCGAGGATCTGATGAGGTACATGCCTGTGATGGAGAGCGTTTCTGTAGTTCCGGTGGGGCTCAGCCGTTTCCGTGACGGCCTATTCCCATTGGAGCCGTTTACGAAGGAGGATGCCAGGCAGGTTCTGGAAATGATTCACCATTTCCAGGATATTTGTATGCAAAAATGTGGGCTCCATTTTATCCATGCCAGCGATGAATGGTATCTGCTGGCGGAGGAAGAGCTGCCGCAAGAGGACAATTATGACGGCTACCTCCAGTTGGAAAATGGAGTCGGGATGCTGCGGCTTCTGCGGACAGAGTTTGCAGAAGCTTTGGCGGAAGCCGCAAGGATACAGGATGCCGGGGCTGGGAATCTGGGGACGTTGGCTGGGCAGCAGGAAGCGTCTTGTGGCGAGTGCGTGACGATTGCCACGGGGCTTTTGGCTGCGCCGACCATACGTGAGCTGGCAGGGAAGTTCATGGAGGCGTTTCCTCAGAGAGAGATTCAGGTAATCCCTATTGTCAATCATTTTTTTGGCGAGAAGATAACGGTTTCCGGCCTTCTGACAGGGCAGGATATCATAGAACAGCTTAGCGGCAGGCATCTTGGCAGCCGTCTGCTCCTTCCTTGCAATCTTCTGCGAAGCGGGGAAGAAGTTTTTCTTGATGACGTGACCCTCACGCAGGTGGAAAGTGCTTTACAAGTAAAGATAGATATTGTAAAATCAAGCGGGCAGGATTTGGTATCCTGTCTGTTAAGTGGTTAGTCATATATATGCCGCGGCATATTCAGCCGGAGCAGGCCGCATGGATTCGTGCAGGAACATGTTTTATGGTTTGGCTGGCTGGTTTGCTGGAGGAACAGAATAGAGGAGAACAGAATGAGTAAACCGGTAGTTGCAGTTGTAGGACGACCTAATGTGGGGAAGTCTACGTTATTTAATTTGTTGGCGGGGGAACGCATCTCAATCGTACAGGATACACCTGGCGTGACCAGGGACAGGATATATGCGGATGTAAGTTGGCTGGATAAGGCGTTCACCCTGATTGACACAGGCGGGATTGAGCCGGACAGCAGCGACATCATCCTTTCCCAGATGCGGGAGCAGGCGCAGATTGCGATTGACACAGCGGATGTGATTATTTTCCTTACCGATGTGAGGCAGGGACTGGTGGACGCAGATTCCAAGGTGGCTGACATGCTGCGCCGTTCCAGGAAGCCGGTGGTGCTGGTGGTGAATAAGGTGGACAGCTTTGAGAAGCTGATGCCGGATGTGTATGAATTCTATAATCTTGGGATTGGCGACCCGATTCCGATTTCAGCAGCTTCCAGGCTGGGAATAGGCGATATGCTCGATCAGATTATCAAGCATTTCCCGGAGGACAAGCTTGGGGAAGAAGAGGATGACAGGCCCAAGGTGGCGGTCGTGGGTAAGCCGAATGTAGGCAAGTCGTCCCTGATTAATCATCTTGTGGGAGAAGACCGTGTAATCGTATCGGAGATTGCAGGCACTACCAGAGACGCCATAGACACGGGAATTTCCTATGAAGGCAGGGAATATATTTTTATTGATACGGCGGGCCTCCGCCGCAAGAGCAAGATTAAAGAAGAACTGGAGAAGTTCAGCATCATCCGCGCCGTGACTGCCGTGGAGCGTGCGGACGTAGTGATAATCATGATTGACGCCACAGAGGGCGTGACGGAACAGGACGCCAAGATTGCCGGCATTGCTCATGACCGAGGCAAAGGGATTATTATCGCAGTCAATAAGTGGGACGCCATTGAGAAAGATGATAAGACCATATATAAACATACAGAGCGCATCCGTGAAGTCTTAAGCTTCATGCCATATGCAGAAATCCTGTTTATCTCAGCGAAGACAGGGCAGCGGACAAGGAAGATTTTCGATATGATTGACGTCGTGCTGGAAAATAATTCCATGCGCATTGCAACCGGGGTATTAAATGAGATTATGTCGGAGGCAGTGGCTATGCAGCAGCCTCCTTCTGATAAGGGCAAGCGGCTGAAATTGTATTATATGACGCAGGTAGCAGTCAAACCGCCGACATTTGTAGTGTTTGTCAACGACAAAAAGCTGATGCATTTTTCTTATACCAGGTATTTAGAGAACCGTATTAGGGGTGCATTTGGTTTTCAGGGCACGTCTTTGAAGTTCATTATCCGGGAACGGAAAGGGGGATAATCATGACTATGGTTCTGGCACGGGGAATCTGTATCGCAATCGGCTATTGCCTGGGCATGTTCCAGACAGGGTACATTTATGGGAAGCTGCACCATGTGGACATCCGGCAGCATGGCAGCGGCAATGCAGGGGCGACCAACACCCTGCGCACGCTCGGCTTAAAGGCTGGGCTTATTACATTTTTTGGGGATTTGGGTAAGGCGATGCTGTCAATGCTCATAGCCTGGCTGATATTCCGGGAGAGATTTCCGCAAGGCGTCATGCTTTTGGAGATGTATGCCGGATTTGGGTCAGTTCTGGGGCATAATTTCCCTGCTTACCTGAAATTCAAAGGAGGCAAGGGAATTGCCTGCACGGCAGGCTTCATCCTGGCATTTTATCCACCGATGGCAGTCTTGTGCCTGCTGCTGTTTATCGTAGTGGTTGCCGTTACCCGATATGTGTCGCTTGGCTCTATTCTGGTCATGGCCTGCTTTTTTGCACAGCTTGTGGCGTTCGGCCAGCTGGGTTTCCTGAAAGTGGATACTGGACTGAGGACGGAGATGTACATAGTGGGGGCGTTGTTTGCAGTGATGGGTATTTGGCGTCATAAGCAAAATATCAAGCGGCTGCTGAGTGGAACGGAAAATAAATTTTCCTTTAGTAAATCAGGAAATCTGAAAAAGAAGTGAGGGAATAAATATGGCTAAGGTAAGCGTTATCGGCGCGGGAAGCTGGGGGACGGCTCTTGCGGCAGTGCTGGATTACAATGGGCATGAGGTGACAATCTGGTCCGTGATGGAAGAAGAAATCAAGATGCTAAAAGAAAAGCGGGAGCATGTGTCGAAGCTGCCGGGCGTGAAGCTGTCAGAAGAAATTCAGCTCACCACCGATCTCAAAGAAGCTGCGGAAGGCAGAGATTTGCTGGTGATTGCAGTACCCTCTGTATTTACCAGGGGAACGGCAAAGAATATGCGTCCTTTTGTCGGAGAGGGGCAGCTGGTTGTCAATGTAGCCAAAGGAATCGAAGAAAAGACGCTGATGGTTTTGAGCGACATTATTGAAGAGGAAATCCCACAGGCGAAGGTTGCCGTGCTGTCAGGGCCGAGCCATGCGGAGGAAGTAGGGCGCAAGCTCCCAACCACCTGTGTGGCGGGAGCAAAGTCCAGGGACACAGCAGAATATATCCAGAATATTTTCATGAACGATGTGTTCCGCGTTTACACAAGCCCTGATATGCTGGGCATTGAACTGGGCGGGGCCCTTAAGAATGTCATCGCGCTGGCGGCAGGCATGGCGGACGGACTTGGGTATGGGGACAATACAAAAGCGGCGTTGATTACCAGGGGGATTGCGGAGATTGGCAGGCTTGCGCTTGCCATGGGAGCGAAATATGAGACAATCAGCGGTCTGACCGGGATTGGCGATCTGATTGTAACCTGCGCCAGCAGGCACAGCCGTAACCGCAAGGCAGGTATGCTGATTGGGCAGGGAAGAACGATGGAACAGGCGACAGAGGAAGTGCAGATGGTCGTGGAGGGCGTCTATTCTGCCAAAGCCGCCATGGGGCTGTCAGAAAAGTACCAGGTACCCATGCCAATCATTGAACAGGTGAACCTGGTGCTGTTCCATGATAAGCCGGTAGGGGAAGCCGTGCAGGAGCTGATGCTGCGGGATAAGAAATCAGAACACGATCAAGCGATATGGGAATAAGGAAGGGACAGATACTGGCACGGCGTTATGAAATACAAATGCGGCTGGGAAGGGGAGGTAACTCCCAGGTATATCTCGCAAACGACACGGTAAGCGGAAGGAAGCGTGCGGTGAAGCAGATTAAAAAATCCGGCAATAGCCGGATGTGCGGCTTCGCGCGGAAGGAAGCGGAAACCGTGCAAAAGCTGAATTATCCGTATTTCCCCGAAATTGTCGATATTCTGCAGACAGATGAGGCAGACTATATCGTCATGGAGTACCTTCAAGGTGAGACTGCCGGGGAGCGTTTATGCAGGCTCGGCCCGCAGCCAGCGCAGGAGGTGATGCGGTGGGCAAAAGATTTATGTCTGATGCTTTCTTACCTTCACAGCCAAAAGCCTTCGATGGTTTACTGTGACATGAAACCGGATAACATCATGATACAGCCGGAGGGGAACCTCAGGCTGATTGATTTTGGCGCCGTCCTGGAACTGAAGCAGGAGGATGCCAGGCCGCAGCTGCTGCTTGGGACAAGAGGCTATGCGGCCCCTGAACAGCTGGGGAATGGGCATCCGGTGGATGCGCGGGCGGACATCTATGGTCTTGGCGTGACGATGTACCAGCTTCTGACCGGGCAAGATCCATGCAAGGCAGAGGCCGGAGCGTTTCCTGCCCGTAGCCTGAGGCGCGCCATGCCCCGCAGGCTGGAGCGGATTGTCAGGAAATGCACCAGGGAGGAGCCGGAAATGCGGTATCAGACGTGTGACGAACTGAGGGAAGATTTAGCCAAGGCCGAAACCTGAGGCTGGGCGTAAGGGGATAGTATAGGAACGGGACATGGCAAAGCTTGGAAAGGGAGACAGGACATGGCAGAGAAACAGGAATACGGCGCCGGGAATATTACAGTGCTGGAAGGTTTGGAAGCCGTAAGGAAAAGGCCGGGCATGTACATCGGTAGCGTGTCCCGCAAAGGTCTGAATCATTTGATTTATGAGATTGTGGATAATTCTGTGGATGAGCATCTGGCAGGATATTGTGACATTATAAAGGTGACTCTGGAGAAGGACGGCTCCTGCACGGTGGAAGACAATGGACGCGGCATTCCGGTGGGGATGCATGAGAAAGGATTGCCAGCGGCACGCCTGGTATTTTCCACGCTCCATGCAGGAGGGAAATTTGACAATGAGGCTTATAAGACCAGCGGAGGCCTTCACGGCGTGGGTTCTTCGGTGGTGAACGCCCTCTCCGTCTACTTGGATTTGGAAGTATATCTGGATGGCAAGATCCATCATGATAGGTATGAACGCGGTAACCCGGTGGTTGCGCTGGAAAAAGGGCTTCTTCCGGTCATTGGCAAGACCAGGAAGACTGGGACGAGGATTAACTTTCTGCCAGACCCGGAGATTTTTGAAAAGACCCGCTTTAAGGAAGAAGACGTCAAGAGCCGTCTGCATGAGACTGCTTACCTGAACCCGAAGCTTACGATTGTCTATGAGGACAGGCGCGGAGATGTGGCGGAACATATTGAGTACCATGAAGAGGAAGGCATCATCGGGTTTGTGAAAGATTTAAACCGTAAGGTCGAGGCTGTCCATGACGTCGTGTATTTCAAGGGGGAAAACGAGGGCATTACGGTAGAGGTTGCATTCCAATATATCAACGAGTTCCGTGAGAACGTGCTGGGGTTCTGTAATAATATTTACAATGCCGAAGGCGGGACGCACCTTACCGGGTTCAAGGCTGTGTTTACGACCGTAATCAACAATTATGCAAGGGAGCTTGGCGTACTCAAGGAAAAAGATTCCAATTTCACCGGTGCGGATGTGCGCAATGGGCTGACAGCCGTTATTTCCATAAAACATCCGGCTCCCCGGTTTGAAGGGCAGACAAAGACGAAGCTGGACAACCAGGATGCGGCGCGCGTTACCAGCAAAGTGACCGGGGAAGAAATCCAGCTTTATTTTGATAAGAACCTGGAAAATCTCAAGAAAGTGATTTCCTGTGCAGAGAAGGCGGCAAAAATCCGCAGGTCGGAGGAGAAAGCAAAAACCAATCTCCTGACGAAGCAGAAATTTTCTTTTGACTCCAATGGAAAGCTTGCCAACTGTGAAAGCAGGGATGCTTCTGCCTGTGAGATTTTTATCGTCGAGGGGGATTCCGCGGGCGGATCTGCCAAGACAGCGCGGGACCGTAATTATCAGGCTATCCTGCCAATTCGCGGCAAAATCCTCAATGTGGAGAAAGCAAGCATTGACAAAGTGCTTGCCAATGCGGAGATAAAGACGATGATTAATGCTTTCGGCTGTGGGTTTTCAGAAGGGTACGGCAATGATTTTGACATTTCCAAGCTTCGGTATGACAAGATTATCGTTATGGCAGACGCAGACGTGGACGGAGCCCACATCTCCACGCTGCTCCTCACGTTGTTTTACCGCTTTATGCCGGAACTGATTTTCGAGGGGCATGTCTATGTGGCCATGCCGCCCTTGTATAAGGCAATTCCCAGCAGAGGGAAGGAAGAATACCTCTATGATGACGTCGCGCTGGAGAAATATAGGAAACGCCATAAGGGGCCGTTCACCCTCCAGCGTTATAAGGGATTGGGTGAGATGGATGCGGAACAGCTCTGGGAGACGACGCTGAATCCCCAGACGCGGATGCTCAAGCAAGTGGAGATTGAGGACGCCAGGATGGCGTCTGACGTGACAGAGATGCTCATGGGCACGGAAGTCCTTCCCAGGAGGGAATTCATCCATGAGCATGCCCACGATGCAGAGCTTGATATATAAAACAGAAAGGAATGAAGCATGGAGCAGAATGAACAGATTATCCGCACAGAGTATTCGGAGCTGATGCAGAAATCTTATATAGATTATGCCATGAGCGTGATCGTGGCGCGGGCATTGCCGGATATCCGCGATGGGTTAAAGCCGGTGCAGCGCAGGACGCTTTATGATATGCATGAGCTGGGAATCCGTCATGACCGGCCGTACCGTAAATGTGCGAGGATTGTGGGGGATACCATGGGTAAATACCATCCTCATGGGGACAGTTCCATCTATGAGGCGCTTGTCGTCATGGCGCAGGACTTTAAAAAAGGCCTTCCGCTTGTGGATGGACATGGTAATTTCGGCTCCATAGAGGGGGACGGCGCGGCAGCGATGCGTTATACGGAAGCGCGTCTTGCAAAAATCACGCAGGAAGCCTATCTGGCGGATCTTGACAAGGATGTGGTTGACTTTGTCCCCAACTTTGACGAGACGGAGAAAGAGCCGTCTGTGCTTCCGGTGCGGGTGCCAAATCTGCTGATTAATGGTGCGGAGGGGATTGCCGTGGGCATGGCGACGAGCATCCCGCCCCATAATTTTTCTGAGGTGATTGAGGGGGTCAAGGCTTATATGAAGAACCCGGATATTACGACAGCGGAAATGATGGAATATATCAAGGGGCCTGATTTCCCGACAGGGGGGATTGTGGTTAACCAGGATGACCTCCTGAACATCTATGAGACAGGGACAGGGAAGATTAAGCTCCGAGGCAAGGTTGAGACGGAGCAGATCAAGGGCGGCAGGCAGCGTCTGGTCATCACGGAAATCCCTTACACGATGGTGGGGGCCAATATTGGCAAATTCCTTATGGATGTATACAACCTGGTGGAGGCAAAGAAGACGTCTGATATCGTAGATATTTCTAACCAGTCTTCGAAAGAGGGCATACGTATCGTGCTGGAGCTGAAAAAGGGTGTGGATATAGAAAATCTCTGCAACATGCTTTACAAAAAGACCCGCCTGGAAGATACGTTTGGCGTCAACATGCTTGCCGTGACTGATAAGAGGCCGGAGACGCTGGGGCTTGTGCCAATTATCCGCCATCATGTGAATTTCCAATATGAGCTTGCCACCCGCAAGTATCGGACGCTCCTGGCAAAAGAGCTGGATAAGAAGGAAATCCAGGAAGGGCTGATTCAGGCCTGCGACGTCATTGACCTGATTATTGAAATCCTGCGCGGCTCCAAAAACATTAAGGATGCCAAGGACTGCCTGATGAATGGCAACACGGAGAAGATTAAGTTCCGTTACAAGGGATCTGAGGCGGATGCCAGGAACCTTTGCTTTACCGAACGCCAGGCGACGGCCATCCTGGAGATGCGTCTGTACAAGCTGATTGGCTTAGAGATTGAGGCTTTGATGAAGGAGCATAAAGAGACGCTTGCCAATATTGCCAGATATCAAGAAATCCTGGGCAGCCGCAGCGCGATGGCGAGGGTGATTGTCAAGGATCTCACGCGTTTCCAGAAAGAGTACGGAAAGCTCAGGAAGACTAAGATTGAAAATGCAAAAGAGGCGGTTTATGAGGAAAAGAAAATAGAGGAGATGCCGGTAGTCCTTCTGATGGATCGCTTCGGGTATGTCAAGACTGTCGATGTTTCCACGTATGAGCGCAACCAGGAGGCGGCGGACGGGGAGAGCAGGCATGTCATCCGTTGCATGAATACGGATAAGCTCTGCATCTTTACGGACAGCGGGCAGCTTCATACGGTGAAGATTTTAGACCTCCCCTATGGAAAGTTCCGGGACAAAGGGACGCCTCTTGACAATATAAGCAATTATAACAGCAGTGAGGAGGGGATTGTCTACATCAATTGCCTGGCCGGCCTGTTGGGCAGGAAGCTGTTGTTTGTCAGCAGTGCCGGTATGCTCAAGCAGGTCGATGGAGCAGAATTTGATGTCTCCAAGCGGACGACTGCGGCAACTAAACTCAATGAGGGGGAGAGCCTCCTGATGGTAGGGATGCTGGAAGAGACCGAGGGGGAGAGTATCGTCTTGCAGACGGAAAAAGGTATGTTCCTGCGTTTTGAGGCCACAAGCGTGCCCCAGAAGAAGAAAGGCGCGATAGGTGTACGGGGGATGAAAATAGATTCCAAGGACAAGATGAAAGCAGCATATCTTTTGGGAGATGAGGAGCTGGTCATCGAGGAAAAGGACAAGCAGATTATGCTGCACAAGCTGAGAATCGCCTGCCGTGACGGAAAAGGCGTGAAAAGATAAAGGCTGACGTGGGCATGGCTTGGAAATGGCTTTGGCGAAAGGTTTTAGGAGGCATCATGGAGAAAGAAACAGATGTTGTAATTGTAGGTACTGGGGCTGCCGGATTGTTTGGGGCATTGCAGCTGCCAAAGAGTACAAAGATAACCGTGATTACCAAGGACGCGGCGGAAAACAGCGATTCTTTCCTGGCACAGGGGGGGATTTGTATGCTGCGGTCTGAGGATGACTACGGCTCTTATTATGAAGATACCATGAAAGCAGGGCATTATAGGAACAGTCCCAAATCCGTGGAGATGATGATTCGCAGTTCCAGGCAGATTATAGACTTATTACTTGGATATGGCGTGGAGTTCGAGCGGCAGGATGGTGAGCTGGCATTTACCAGAGAAGGGGGGCATTCCCGTCCGCGGATTCTGTTCCACGAGGATATCACGGGCAAGGAAATCACTGGGAAATTGCTGGCACAGGCAAAGGAGCGCAGCAATATTACCATCTATGAGCATACCGAGATGATAGATATCCTTTGCCAGGGAAATGTCTGCTGCGGCGTAGTTATCGTAGACAGTCAGGGGAACGTCAGTGCGTTGCGGGCCGGGCATACGGTATTTGCCTGCGGAGGCATCGGCGGGCTTTATCGGTATTCCACGAATTTTGCCCACCTGACCGGGGACGGCATTGCGGTTGCGCTGCGCCATCACATTGCGCTCAAGGACGTGAATTTCGTGCAGATTCACCCCACTACCCTCTATTCCAAGAAGCCGGGCAGGAGTTTTCTGATTTCGGAGTCTGTACGTGGAGAGGGAGCGGTGTTGTACAATGCCAAGATGGAGCGTTTTGTGGATGAATTGCTTCCACGGGATGTAGTGACCCATGCGATTGAAGAGCAGATGAAGAAGGATGGGAAACCCTATGTATGGCTGTCCATGGAAAACATTGCCAGGGAAGATATCATGAGCCATTTTCCGAACATTTATAAGCGTTGCCTGGAGGAAGGGTATGACGTGACAAAAGAGTGCATCCCGGTAGTACCCGGGCAGCATTATTTCATGGGAGGCATTCAGTCTGACCTGGAGGGAAGGACCTCCATGGAGCGTCTGTATGCCGTGGGGGAGACCAGCTGCAACGGCGTCCATGGGGCCAACCGCCTTGCCAGCAACTCCCTGTTGGAGAGCCTGGTATTTGCCAGGAGGGCAGCCCTTGCCATCGCGGATTCTGCGCAAGTGCAGCTTCCGGAGGAAGAGGCGGTGTTTGAGCCTACATATTATACTGACAGGAAAAAAATGCAGCAGGAAAACAGGAAACTGGTGCTGCAGGAAATAGAGAGGATGAAGAAAGCGTATGAACAACAACATAACCATGACATTAAATGTGGATGACTTGATTTTAAGCGCCTTACGGGAAGACATTTCCAGTGAGGATGTGAGTACCAATGCCGTGATGCGCAAAGCCCAGAAAGGGGAAGCACGGCTGATCTGTAAGCAGGACGGAGTGTTGGCGGGGCTTTTTGTGTTCCGCAGGGTGTTCGAGCTTCTGGACGCAGAAGTTCAGGTAGAATTCTCATATTCTGACGGCGATGAGGTGAAAAACGGAGAACTCATTGGCACAGTGACAGGAGACATCCGTGCAATCCTGTCTGGCGAGCGCACAGCGCTTAATTATTTGCAGCGTATGAGCGGAATTGCTACATATACGAAGTCGATTGCCCGTCTCTTGGAGGGCAGCAAGGTCAAGCTGCTAGATACGAGGAAGACGACGCCCAATAACCGGATTTTTGAGAAATATGCGGTAAAGACCGGGGGCGGTTATAATCACCGCTATAACCTTTCTGACGGCGTACTCTTGAAGGATAACCATATCGGGGCAGCCGGGGGCGTGAAGGAAGCCGTTGAGATGGCGAAAGAATACGCACCTTTCGTGCGCAAAATTGAGATTGAATGCGAGACTGTGGAGATGGTAAGGGATGCAGTGGAGGCAGGCGCAGACATCATTATGCTTGACAATATGGGCGTGGAGGAAATGCAGGAGGCGATTGCGCTGATTGACGGCAGGGCGGAGATTGAATGTTCTGGTAACGTTACCAAGGAAAACATAGAGCGGTACATATCCTTAGGCGTGGATTATATTTCCAGCGGCGCGCTTACACATTCTGCCCCCATCCTGGATATTTCCCTTAAAAATTTGCATTTATTGACCTAAG
>CAJUFQ010000011.1:0-80022 GCA_910585625.1 uncultured Lachnospiraceae bacterium | reverse complement strand
GAGGGACCCACCGAAGTTGGGAGGATACCTTAGGTCTTGTGGAGGCTAGGAAAATGAGGAATTGACCTAAGGAGGGACCCACCGAAGTTGGGAGGATACCTTAGGTCTTGTGGAGGCTAGGAAAATAAACTAAGGAGGGAGAATATGGACATAGAAAACAGCAAATTTGGAGAGATTGCAGAAGAGAATTTCAGGAAAGGATACAACTGCTCCCAGGCAGTATTCCTTGCTTTCCAGGAACTATATGGGATGGATGAGGCCATGGCGGCACGCCTTAGTTCCTCCTTCGGCGGAGGCATGGGAAGGCTCCGGGAAGTCTGCGGCGCAGTCAGCGGTATGTTCATGGCGGCTGGGCTGCTCTACGGTTATGATACGCCGGGAGCGCAGCAGGAGAAGGCAGAGCATTACAAGCGTGTGCAGGAACTTGCGAAAGCTTATGAAACGGAAAATGGCTCGATTGTATGCCGGGAATTGCTGGGGCTTACCGAGAAGCGGCAGGAGCCGACGCCTGAAGCACGCACGGAAGGTTATTATAAGAAGCGTCCCTGCCCGAAGCTGGTGCGGATGGCAGCTGCGATTATGGAACAGTACATCGCAGAACATCCTATCTGAAAATCATCCGAGAGGATTTGGCGTGAAGCAGCCTTGCAGAAGGAGCAGATATGATATAGCTAATAAAAAAAGGAAGCCAACATGACGGTATCGGCTTCCTTTTTTGTATAATTTATAAAAATAACTAAGCGATGTTGTTGACAGCCTTGCTAAGACGGGAAATCTTTCTCCCGGCAGTGTTCTTATGATACACGCCCTTAGTAGTAGCTTTGTTGATTTTGGAAGTTGCAGCCTTAAGCGCAGCCTGCGCAGCTTCCTTATCATTTGCAGCAACCGCAGCCTCAACTTTCTTGATAGAAGTCTTAACAGCAGACTTGATTGATTTGTTGCGGGCTGTTCTTTTCTCAGTTACTAAGATTCTCTTCTTTGCTGATTTAATGTTAGCCAATCCGTACACCTCCCATACACAAAAATATAATGCATGGCAATCCCTGAGGGTGAAATGAGATATACCATGCCCTGCAATTGTTCCATTAAATCCGGACACGGACGTTCTAATGTAAACATACTCATATAGTTTAGTCCCAAAATTTATATCTGTCAATACATATTCTTCTTTTTTTTGCAAAAAATGTTACTAATTGTTCCTATCCATCTACCTGTGAATAGGAACGGTACAATAGACATTTGTTGGAGGGACAGAGAATGAGTCAGTTTCAGGTGCGTACCGACCTGGCATTGGAAACCAGAGAAAAATTTGAAGAAGATAACGTGGAAATCAAAGGCGTCCGGGTGGAGGAGGAACACCGGAAAAAACATGAGATTAAAATTACCACCATGATGATTGAGACGGAAAACGGCGCAAAGGCAATGGGTAAGCCTAAGGGCACATATATCACGCTGGAAGCTGCCAACATGGATTCCCAGGATGAAGATTACCACCGGGAAATTTCCGTTGAGCTGGCACGGCTGATTAAGAGGCTGCTTCCCAGGAAAAAAGACCCGCTTTCCGTGCTGGTGGCAGGGCTTGGGAACCGGGAGGTAACCCCGGATGCCTTGGGCCCCAGGGTGGTGGATAATATCATGATTACCCGCCATGTGCTGAAAGAGTTCGGAAAGTATGCTTTTGGAGAGGAGGAGGTCAATGCAGTCAGCGGGATTGTGCCCGGGGTGATGGCGCAGACAGGCATGGAGAGCCAGGAGATTGTCCGGGGAGCCATAGAGGAGACAAGGCCGGATGTGATGATTGCTATCGATGCGCTGGCAGCACGCAGTACCAGGAGGCTTGGCCGGACGATTCAGATAACGGATACGGGGATTAATCCGGGCTCTGGCGTGGGAAACCACAGGCATGGGCTGTCCGAGGAGACATTGGGCATCCCGGTAATTGCTATCGGGGTGCCTACGGTTGTGGACGCGGCAACGATAGTCAGCGACACGATGCAGACATTGATACAAGCCATGGAGGAACACAGCCATTTCCACACGCTGAGTACGGGATTAAACGCCCTCAACGACATGGAAAAATATGAATTGATCCGGGAACTTTTGTCCCCGCAGCTAAACACCATGTTCGTCACCCCAAAGGACATTGACGAGTCCGTCAAGCGTCTGAGTTACACCTTGTCAGAAGGACTGAATATTGCCTTTGCATAAAATATTTTGTACAGGCATATATTTAAGTGTTACAAGGTGGAACAAGGGCTGGCGGCCGTTTCAGGAAGCCGGCCAGGATAATTGGGATAACTGGAATGGGGAAAGCTTTGATAAAGAAGAAAAAGAGGATGGGAAGGTATAAGCAGTGGTTGCTGGGCGGGATTAGCGTGCTGTTTGTATTCGTCTGCTACCAAAATATGGCGTCTTTGGGAAATGCGCCTGCGCTCTGGCAATTCGTGAATTTTGGCAGGGAGGAAATCGCAGTGTCGGCGTGGAAAAACTGCATGATGGCAATGCTTTGCGAGCAGGAAGAGGATGCATTCACATTAGAGAGCTTTCTGATGCAAAAGATTAGGGCGTTTTACCCGATTTACGCGTTTAGTGAGACAATCGCGGATTATGATACGCAGATTGAGAGCGATCTGAGCGTTGGCATGGAGGCTGAGAACGAGGGCCAAAGCCGCAAGAACCGGGAGGAAGGACAGAAGGAAGAAGCAGGGACGCAGACAAAAGGTCAGGAAAAAGAGAAAGAAAGCAAGGAAGGGAAAGGCAAGAAGGAGAAAGCAGGAAAAGATAAAACAGCAAAAGACAAGAATGCAAAAGGACAGGAGACCGTGGCCAAGGCAGGCGAGGCGCCAAAGAGCGACAAGGCAGCGGAAATTCCCCGGGAAAAGCTCAATGATTTTGATTACCTGATTCAGAATTTCTACCAGGTAGACCGCACGACGACGATTGACAGCAGCGAACTGAACGCACAGGAAATGCTGGCAAAGGATATGAAGATTCAAGGCGGCAGCGAGAATGCCCAGATTCTCATTTATCATACCCATTCCCAGGAGGGGTATGCGGACTCAGCGCCCGGGGATGCAGGCACAAGCGTAGTAGCCGTGGGGGAGCGGCTGGCACAGCTGCTCACGGAACAGTATGGGTTCCATGTGCTTCACCATACCGGGGAATATGATGTGGAAGACCGTGACAATGCATATTCCTATGCCGGCCCGGCCCTGGAACAGGTCTTGGCGGAAAACCCGAGTATTGAAGTGGTGATAGATTTGCACCGGGATGGCGTGGCTGAAACCACACGCCTCGTTTCGGAAGTTAACGGAAAGCAGACTGCCCAAATCATGTTTTTCAACGGATTGAGCAGAACCACATCGAACGGAAATATCGCTTACCTGGCAAACCCGAACCTGGCAGACAATTTGGCGTTCTCTTTCCAGCTGAAACTGGCGGCAGAGGAATATTACCCGGGATTTGCCCGTGCCACATACCTCAAAGGATACCGCTATAACCTCCATTACCGTCCCAGGAGCCTTCTGGTGGAGGTGGGGGCGCAGACCAACACTTTCGAGGAGGCGATGAACGCCATGGAGCCTCTGGCCGATATCTTACATAGAGTGCTTGCGCCCTAAGGAAAGAAGGTACTTGATATGCAGGAGAAAGAAAGCAACAGGAACATCCTTTGCATTATGGGATGGGAAGAATTAAAGGAAAGGCAACGGAGTGAGTCGGAAGAACTGCTGATGCAGTCTGTATACCGCCTGGAACCGGCGTACTGGGTAGGCGTGAGGCCGGTGGAAGACTGCCTATACGGCGCATTCTGCTTTCATGAGAATTTAGAGGCAAAGAGGCGAGTGGTGAGCGCAGCATTCCTGCTGAATGAGCGCGAGTTCCTTATGGTTGTCCTCAGGGATGAGAAGAATGTGCTGAAAGAAGTTCCCCTGTCCGGCGAAAGGGAAGGGATGGAAGAAACGATGGAGGCCGTTTTTGAAGGGATTCTGAAGCGCGGGCAACAGAAAGTGGAGGAAATGGAAAAATACCTGATTGATATGGAGCAGGAGATTGTGGGAGGGAAGATAAGCCGGAATCGGAACCGATCTATTTTTGAGTGCAAGCGGCTGCTCACTGTCTGGAAAAATGACTATGCCCAGTTCCTGAACATGGTCGAAGGGATTAATGGGCTGGGAGAGAAAAAGAAGGAGAACCAAAAGCCATTCCTCAACGAAGAATCCGCATGTTATTTCCGTGTTTATGAAAATAAACTGCGCCGCCTGACGGAAGAAATACAGTTTTTGTATGAAGAACTTGTGCATATCCGGGAAGTCCTGGACGCGGCGCTGTCGTATGAACAGAACCGAATTATGAAATTATTCACTACGGTGACGACGATTTTCATGCCGCTGTCACTGATTGCCGGATGGTATGGCATGAATTTTGAGGGGATGCCGGAACTGCATTGGCGGTACGGCTATATTTTTGTGTCTGCCTTAAGCATACTGGTGCTGGCAGTGTGCTTCTGGTTTTTTCGGAAGAAAAAATTGTTTTAGCCTAATGCCTTTCCTGCCGGGAAACTGCCGGGGCATGGGAATTGCAAATCTAAACTTTTTATAAAATATGATTTTTTTTATTGACAAAGAAAAAGAGGAGTGCTAAATTATGTACATAAGCTGTTAGCACTCGATATTGTAGAGTGCTAATAACATAAAGAATATTTTAGTTGCAGAAAAAAAGATTACCTGGTAAGGAGGAATAGCAATGAAATTAGTACCATTAGGAGACAGAGTCGTTTTAAAACAGTGTGAGGCAGAGGAGACCACCAAGTCAGGCATCATCTTAGCCGGCAGCGCGCAGGAGAAGCCGCAGGAAGCCGAAGTCGTGGCAGTAGGGCCAGGCGGCAATGTGGACGGCAAAGAAGTGACGATGCAGGTGAAAGTTGGAGATAAGGTAATCTACTCCAAATATGCAGGCAACGAAGTGAAATTGGATGGGGAAGAATATATCATCGTAAAACAGAACGATATTCTTGCAGTTGTAGAAGACTAAGGTTAGCGAATAGGGCTTCCTGAATTGTCTGTTAAAAATTTAGCGTATCATTTATCAAAACCAAAAAAGGAGACGAATCATCATGGCAAAGGAATTGAAATATGGAACAGAAGCCAGGGCTGCATTGGAGTCTGGCGTGGATAAGCTGGCAAACACAGTAAGGGTAACTTTAGGGCCGAAAGGAAGGAACGTAGTTTTAGACAAATCTTTCGGGGCGCCCCTGATTACCAACGACGGCGTGACGATTGCCAAGGAAATCGAACTGGAAGACGCATTTGAGAACATGGGCGCGCAGCTTGTCAAAGAAGTAGCGACCAAGACAAACGATGTGGCAGGAGACGGAACTACTACCGCAACCGTGCTGGCACAGGCGATGATTAAAGAAGGCATGAAGAACCTAGAGGCAGGAGCCAACCCAATCGTGCTGCGCCGCGGCATGAAGAAAGCGACTGACAAGGCAGTGGAGGCAATCGCAGCCATGAGCCAGAAGGTCAACAGCAAAGACCAGATTGCGAAAGTAGCGGCAATTTCTGCCGGGGATGAGATTGTAGGCAACCTTGTTGCGGACGCGATGGAGAAGGTGTCTAATGACGGCGTCATCACCATAGAGGAGTCTAAGACCATGCAGACCGAACTGGATTTGGTGGAAGGTATGCAGTTTGACCGCGGATATATTTCCGCATATATGGCAACCGATATGGATAAGATGGAGGCTGTCTTGGACGATCCATATATCCTGATTACGGACAAGAAAATCTCTAACATCCAGGAAATCCTTCCGCTGTTGGAACAGGTGGTACAGTCCGGGGCAAGGCTTTTGATCGTTGCCGAGGATATTGAGGGCGAAGCTCTCACGACCCTGATTGTCAATAAGCTGCGCGGCACATTTAACGTGGCGGCGGTGAAGGCTCCGGGTTATGGTGACAGAAGGAAAGCGATGCTTGAGGATATTGCCATCCTTACCGGCGGGCAGGTGATTTCCGAGGAAGTCGGCTTAGAGCTGAAAGAGACGACAATGGATCAGCTGGGACGTGCGAAATCTGTGAAAGTACAAAAGGAAAACACCATCATCGTGGACGGCGAAGGCGATAAGGACGCAATCGCTGCCAGGGTATCCCAGATTCGCGCGCAGATTGAGGAGACTACGTCAGAGTTTGATAAGGAGAAGCTGCAGGAGCGTCTTGCGAAACTGGCAGGCGGCGTAGCTGTCATCCGTGTAGGCGCGGCGACCGAGACAGAGATGAAGGAGAGCAAGCTGCGTATGGAAGACGCACTGAACTCCACCAGGGCGGCTGTGGAAGAAGGAATCATCGCAGGCGGCGGTTCCGCATACATCCATGCTGCAAAACAGGTGGCAGAGCTGGCAGAGACAATGGAAGGCGATGAGAAGACCGGAGCCAAAGTGATTTTAAAGGCATTGGAATCCCCGCTGTACTACATTGTGGCAAATGCCGGGCTGGAAGGCGCAGTAATCATCAATAAAGTCAAAGAATCGGAACCAGGCGTTGGCTTTGATGCTGCTAAAGAGGAATATGTGAACATGGTGTCTGCCGGAATCCTCGATCCTGTTAAGGTTACCAGGAGCGCGCTGCAGAATGCGACTTCGGTAGCATCCACATTGCTGACCACAGAGTCCGTGGTGGCGAATATCAAAGAAGACGTGCCGCCGATGCCTGCAGGAGGAGCAGGCGGAATGGGCATGATGTAAACCCCTGACAAAAATAATTTTCGGACTGCAAAGCCCCGGGCGGATGAGGCCAAAAGCCTTATCCGCCCGGGGTTTGTTTCCCGCTCCCGAAGGTGAAAAACCTGTTGACAGCCTATGGATTATGACATAGAATGAATAGATAGTGTTAGGGTGGGAATAGGAAAAAAGAAACAGGGAAAACTGATAAGAAATTGTCACGGTTCTGATTGTAACAAGGGGAGAAGTGTGGTAAAATAATTAATAAAATATGGACAGAGACAGGAGGGTTATCTGTGGGAAAGATTGCAGTAGTGACGGACAGTAACAGCGGGATTACCCAGGAGCAGGCGAAGGCGTATGGGATATATGTGTTGCCCATGCCCTTTTTTATAAATGACGAGACATTTTATGAGGACATTTCCCTTACACAGGAACAGTTTTATGAGAAGCTGGAGGGAAACGCGGATATTTCTACATCTATGCCATCCGTAGGTTCGGTGACTGACTTGTGGGACGGACTTTTGCAGGAATACGAGGAAATCGTGCATATACCGATGTCCAGCGGGCTGAGCAGCTCCTGTGAGACGGCGGCCATGCTGGCGCAGGAGTATGGCGGGAAAGTACAGGTAGTCAATAACCAGCGGATTTCCGTGACGCAGAAACAGTCGGTGCTGGATGCGATGGCGATGGCGGAACATGGTAAGAGCGCGCAGGAAATTAAGGATTACCTGGAAGAGACGCGATATGATTCCAGCATTTATATCATGGTTGACACTTTGTACTATCTTAAGAAAGGCGGGCGCCTTACGCCGGCAGCAGCAGCTTTGGGGACGCTGCTGAAGTTAAAGCCTGTCCTGCAGATCCAGGGCGAGAAATTGGACAGCTATGCGAAAGCGAGAACCGTGAAGCAGGCCAGGACAATCATGATAGAGGCAATTAAGAACGATTTTGTAAAAAGGTTTGGGGATGAGAGTGGAGAGAGCATGCACCTCTTCGTGGCATATACGAAGGATGAAAGGACGGCACTCGACTTTAAGTCACAGATTGAAACGGCGCTTCCCGGGTGTGAAGTTGAAGTTGTTGATCCATTGTCATTGAGCGTGGCGTGCCATATCGGGCCGGGGGCCTTGGCAGTCGCTTGCTCCAAGAAATTATTTCTGACATAAGGACTTTGTGGGAATCAACATGATAATTGCAAAGGAGGAGAAGGATGAAAAAACGTATTGGGGCAAAAATCATGGTGCTGTTGGGGATTTTGTCGTTGTTTTTTCTGGCGTTCAGCGTGGCGAATGTCATGGCTCTGTCCGAGATAGGCGACAATAACAGTGAGATTGCGGACATTTACCTGGAACTGCAGAAAATCGAGGGGCAGATGTCCGTGCAGGCACAGGAGTTCCGCGGGCTTATGGAATCCGGGAAGCTCAAAGCGCAGGGGGTCGCGAAGATAGAAGAGAAGGCTGCCGGCCTGCAGACATATTTAGACAAAATGGATGCTTTGTGCCTTCAGACAGAGGACGCATTGCTGAACGAGAACTTTTCCGCTTACAAGGAGCAGTTTGAAGAATTCATGGGATTAGGGATTGAGGCCGCGAAGGTTGTGGAGCAGGGGGATAATATCAAGGTTTTGGAAATCCTGAGAGAAAGCAAGGAGAAAAGGGATGTCCTTGACGAATGCAAGACCGCTTATACGGAAGCGATGGAGAACAGGATCAATCATGCGGCAACGGTAATCGATAATAAAATATTCGGTACATACATTTTTAATGTTGTGATGATTATTGTTTTTGTCCTTATGGCATTGGCAACCTTCCTGATTGTCGTGCGTACTATCGCCAGCCCGGCGAAAAAGGCCAGCGGGCATCTGAACCAGATTGTGGAGAAGATACAGAAGGAAGAGGGAGACCTGACGGAACGCATCGTGGTCAAGACCCAGGATGAGGTGGGGCAGCTTGTGAGCGGCGTCAACGGATTCATTGAGCAGCTGCAGTCCCTGATGAGGAAGCTCAAGGGCGAGTCCGCACGGATGATGGAGTCTGCGGACACCATTACCGACAGGGTCAATATCTCGAATGAAAATGTGAACAGCGTGTCTGCGGCTATGGAGCAGCTGGCAGCAAGCATGGAAGAAGTGTCTGTCAGCTTGGAGCAGATTACGTCTGGGAGCAACGATATCTATAAAAAGGCGCAGTCGCTTGCCGGCAGGGCAGGGAATGGCGCGGAGCTGGTAGAAGAAATTAAGGTCAGGGCGCAGTCTGTCAGGAAGGATGCTGTGGACAGCAAAGCCGCCGCCGCTAAGATGATTGCAGAAATCCGCATCATGCTGGAGGAAGCTGTGCAGGAGAGCAAGAGCGTAGGGCGTATTAACGAGCTGACGGGCGATATCTTGGATATCAGCAGCCAGACGAATCTGCTTGCCCTGAACGCTTCTATAGAGGCTGCGAGGGCAGGAGAGGCAGGACGCGGGTTTGCGGTTGTTGCGGACGAAATCCGTATGCTTGCAGACAACAGCAGGGATGCGGCAAACAATATACAGAACATCAGCAACATGGTGACGACTGCCGTGGGGAAGCTAGCGCAGAATGCTGAAAATATGCTGCAGTTTATTGACGAAGACGTCATGAAGGATTATGATGGTTTTGTGGAAGTCGCCAATAATTACCAGCATGACGCAGAGGACGTGGACGCAATCCTCTCGGAATTCTCTGAGGGGGCTACTGAGATGCAGATGATTATGCAGCATATCAATGTGGGGATTAATGATATTTCCACAACGGTAGATGAGAGCGCCAAAGGCGTTTCCAATGTCGCAGAGAATACGGGCAGCCTGGTGGAGGCGATGGCGCATATCCAGCAGGAGACGCAGAACAGCCAGTCTATTTCCAGGGAGCTGTGCGACGAAGTGGAACGGTTTAAGAAAGTTTAAGATAGCCGTAGATTTTCATCGGTTACAAGTATATAAAAAGCAAAGGATGGTATTGATATGTCATTATTAGAAGAGTGGAGAAGCGTTGCATACAACCAAGAGGCAGGCAAAGCAGAAATCCAGCGTTTCTGGCAGAGATATTTCCTGTTGGAAAAAGGAGTATATGAGGTATTGCTGGAGAATCCTGACGAGGCTGTCGAGGGGACGGTCAAGGAGCTGGCGGAGAAATATGGAATTACCGTAATGGAAATGGTCGGCTTCCTGGATGGAATCAATGAGAGCTTGGTGGAAGCCAACCCGATTGAAGAGATGGACGAGGATACGAAAGTCAGCCTGGCTTTTGATAAAGAGAAGCTTTATAAGAACATGGTGGATGCCAAGGCGGACTGGCTTTATGAGCTGCCCCAGTGGGAGAGTATTTTTGACGAGGACACAAGGCACAGGCTTTATCTGGAACAGAAGAAATCAGGTACAATCGTCAAGGAGCAGAAAGTTTATCCTAACGATCCATGTCCTTGTGGGAGTGGGAAGAAATACAAGAAGTGTTGTGGGAAAAACAAATAAAAGAATTACAAGATTTCCCCTTTACAAAACCGGGGAAAGCGGCTACAATACAAAGAAGAGAAAGCGTTGACAAGAAGAGTACGCTGTGGAATGCCGGATGATTTGCAGGAACCCGCCTGCAGGCATGAGCAGAGATGGCCGCCGGTGAACCGTTATGGTTCCGGTGCTGGAAGCGGTCAGACAGGAAGCAGCGGAAGACCACCTTGGAGCGGCCTTAATAAGGCACGGTGACTCCGTTATCGTCAGTTGAGAGGCTTTGCTTCCCTAGCTGGAGGCAGGGCAAGCAGGGTGGAACCGCGTATATGACGTCCCATGCATTGTTTTTTGACAGTGCATGGGATTTTTTAGGAAGGAGAACAATATGAAAATTACATTGAAGGATGGCTCCGTCAAGGAGTACAGCGAAGCAAAAAGTGTCTATGAGATTGCATTGGATATCAGCGAAGGTCTTGCGAGGGCAGCTTGTGCAGGCGAGGTAGATGGGGAAATTGTGGATTTACGCACCGTTGTGGACAGTGACTGCGGGCTGAATATTCTGACCCAAAAGGATGCAGAAGGCCTGCGGACAGTTCGCCATACCTGTTCCCATGTGCTGGCGGAAGCAGTAAAACGCCTGTTTCCTGAGGCGAAGCTGGCGATTGGACCGTCTATCGAGGAAGGGTTTTATTATGATTTCCAAGCAGAGCCATTTTCCCGGGAAGATTTGGACAGCCTGGAGAAGGAAATGAAAAAAATCATCAAGGCTGGCTGCCGCCTGGAGAAATTTACGCTTCCCAGGACAGAAGCTGTTAAGTTCATGCAGGAGCGGCAGGAACCGTATAAGGTAGAGCTTATTCAGGATTTGCCGGAAGATGCGGAGATTTCTTTTTACAGCCAGGGAGAGGGATTCACAGACCTCTGCGCCGGCCCGCATCTGATGAGTACCAAGCCAATTAAAGCATTCAAGCTGATTTCCTCTTCCATGGCATATTGGAGGGGAGATTCCGAGAAGGCGCAGCTGCAGAGGATTTATGGTACTGCATTCGCAACTAAGGATGAGCTGAATGCTTACCTGGAGCATCTGGAAGATATCAAGAAACGTGACCACAATAAGCTGGGGCGCGAGATGAAGCTTTTTACCACGGTAGATGTGATTGGGCAGGGCCTGCCTCTTTTGATGCCGAAAGGGGCAAAAATCGTCCAGACGATGCAGCGGTGGATTGAAGATCTTGAGGATAATGAGTGGGGCTATATCCGCACCAAGACCCCGTTGATGGCGAAATCCGATCTGTATAAGATTTCCGGCCATTGGGATCATTATACGGATGGTATGTTCGTGCTGGGCGATGAGGAGAAAGACAAAGAGGTGTTCGCCCTGCGTCCCATGACTTGTCCGTTCCAGTATTATGTCTATAAGGCGGAGCAGCATTCCTACCGCGACCTTCCTTTGCGCTATGGCGAGACTTCGACCCTCTTCCGCAATGAGGATTCCGGGGAAATGCATGGGCTTACCCGTGTGCGCCAGTTCACGATTACTGAGGGGCATCTGATTGTGCGCCCGGATCAGATGGTGGAGGAGTTCAAAAAGTGCCTTGCCTTAGCGAAGCACTGTCTGACTACCCTGGGCGTGGAGGAGGATGTGACCTACCATCTCTCGAAATGGGATCCGGACAACCGGGAGAAATATATTGGGGAGCCTGCGGTCTGGGAGGAAACCCAGCAGCATATGCGCAATATCATGCTGGAACTGGAGATTCCTTTCACCGAAGAGGTGGGCGAGGCCGCTTTCTATGGGCCAAAGATAGACATCAACACCAAAAATGTATATGGCAAAGAAGATACCATGATTACCATCCAATGGGATGCGCTGCTGGCTGAGCAGTTTGATATGTACTATATTGATGCGAATGGAGACAAAGTACGTCCATACATCATCCACAGGACTTCTATGGGCTGCTATGAACGCACGTTGGCATGGCTGATTGAGAAATATGCCGGGAAATTCCCGACCTGGCTGTGCCCGGAACAGGTGCGGGTGCTGCCGATTTCTGATAAATATGAAGATTATGCGGCAGAAGTGGAGAAGGAACTGAGAGCCAATGGGATTCTCTGTTCGGTGGATAACCGTTCGGAGAAGATTGGCTATAAGATTCGCGAGGCACGCCTGGATAAGCTTCCGTATATGTTGGTTGTGGGGCAGCAGGAAGCCGAACAGCAAACGGTGTCCGTGAGGAGCCGTTTTGCCGGGGACGAAGGCGTGAAGCCTCTTGAAGCATTCATCGACCAAATCTGCAGGGAAATCCGTACCAAAGAGATACGCAGGGAAGAGCAGCAGGAAGACGCGAAAAAATAATGAAAAGAATTCCCAGGAATGGCAGTTCTTGTATGCATAAAAAATAAGGAATCCCCTGATACTATAAAAGCGGACAGAACCATGGGCGGTCTGTCCGCTTTAACGATATGCCGTCGTAAGACGGGAAGCAAGAAAGGAGATTTCAAAAATGACACGTTTAAGATGTACTGTAACAAATTGTGCGTACAATGACGACAAGCTTTGCTCTAAGAGCGACATCATGGTAGGAGGGCAGGACGCCGGAAAGCCGAATGAGACATGTTGTGAGAGTTTCCGCGAGAGGAGCGAGAGCATGACCAATTCCGTGCAGCACGGAACCCCGGAAACAAGCGTGGGCTGCCATGCCGAGAACTGCCGTTTTAACGAAGGCTGCAAGTGCCAGGCAGAGGAGATAGGCATTGCCGGAAGCAATGCATGCTGCTGTGCAGAGACAGAATGCGCAAGCTTTGACTGTCATTGCAGGTAGTCTGCATCTGGCGGAATACAGAAATTTTTTACGGTCACTGTGAGTTGTCCGCGCATGTCGGAATGTTCGCCTAAATAAAAAATTTACAAAAATTTTACAAAAGAATAAGGCAAAAACACTTGTATTCCCTACGTGCTGGAAGTAGAATAGGACTTGAATGCAAAGAGAGAAGTACAGGAGGAAATTATGCGTAAGAAATCTCATATATCATTGGCGAAGTATATTGTTGGCAGCTTGGGGGAACAGGATTTTATGAAACACAAGAAGGCTTTCTATCTGGGGAGCATCCTGCCGGACTGCAAACCATCATTCCTGACGGTAAAGCATGAAATCGAGGGAACATTCCCGAAAATTCAGAATGAACTGAAAAGGCTGGTGGAACTTCAGCAATCATCCAAGATTAACATGCGGGTCTTTTACCGCAATCTGGGAGAAATCATCCATTATATTGCAGATTATTTTACCTTTCCTCACAATGCGAAGTTTACAGGGAATCTCAAAGACCACTGTATCTACGAGAAGCATCTGAAACAAAGCCTGAAAGATTATATCCAAAGTGGTGAGGCTGAGCGGAACCAGCCCCATATCTTGAAATCCGTGCAGAACCTTAACAGCACGGAGGAGATTTGCAAATTTATCAGGAAAAAGCACGATGCTTATATAAAATTGAAGAATACTGTCGAAGAAGATTGTCGACAGATTGTGTCTCTCTGCCATCAGGTGGTAGAGGCTGTTCTGCTGCTGGTTCACAGGGGGGCGGCAATGAGGCCCGGCGTCGCAGCCCACTAGAAAAATGTCGAAGAAAAGTATTTCCTGTCGAAATCTCTTGTAAAAAAATATCGATTTTCGTTTGATTTTTGTACAAAAAGAGAATACAATAAATATGCAAGAGACAAGGAGCTGCGAAATGGAAAAAATAGCGGAGCTACAAAGAGAAATTGAGGTAGTAAGGAAAGAGCTGGATGTAGTCGCCGCGGCGGATGTCAGTGCGGAGGAGTGCTATCAGGCCAGCCTCCGGCTGGACCGTCTTATTGAGGACTACATGCGTTATACAGAAGAAGAGTACCATCTGCAGGACTGCTGGCATCTGGTCTGAAGCCGGCATACTGCATTGGTCAGAGGGTAGCGTTAAGAAGAGTTTTGGATTTTCCAAGGCTCTTCTTTTTTGTCGCAATCGAGAGGCAGGATGGCCGGATAGTTACAGCCGTTTTCGGCCTAACGGGAAATTTCCTATTGCTTTTTTGCTCTCAATGGGCTAGAATGAAATAGCAAGTGGAGGAAAGTGGTAGATAAGGGAATTAAGTGGTGGATAAGTGGATAAATTTGTGGATAACCCGCATTCGACTTGCCACGACCCAGAGGTCAGAAGGTGATTTAGATGTTCATGGGAGAATACAATCACACAGTTGATGCAAAGGGCAGGCTGATAGTCCCCTCCAAATTCAGAGACCAGCTGGGGGATGAATTTGTTGTGACGAAGGGACTGGATGGGTGTTTGTTCGTGTATTCGTCAGAAGAATGGAAAATCATTGAGACAAAATTCCGTGAAGTATCACAATTTTCCAAGGAAGCCCGTAAATTTGCCCGCTTCTTCTTTGCGAGCGCGACTGTCTGCGAGGTAGACAAGCAGGGGCGCATACTTCTCTCAGCAATCCTTCGGGAGTTTGCAGGGATTAGCAAAGAAGTCATACTGGCAGGAGTCGTGAACCACATTGAAATCTGGAGCAAAGAGAGATGGCAGGAGACCAATGAGTATGACGACGTGGAGGAGATTGCAGAACATATGGCGAGTCTTGGGCTTGTAATCTGACCGTTGGCGTGAAAGGAAAACCCATGGAATTCAAACATAAGTCAGTACTTTTGAGAGAGACAATTGAATACCTGAACGTCAGGCCGGATGGGGTTTACGTGGATGGCACGCTGGGCGGGGGCGGACATGCCTATGAGGTATGCAGGCGTCTGTCGGGCAGAGGGAGGCTTATCGGCATTGACCAGGATGAAGACGCCATCAAGGCGGCAGCCAGAAGGCTGGCGGAGTTTGAGGACAAAATACAGATTATCAGGAGCAATTATTGCAAGATGCAGGATGTGCTGGCGGAGATTGGGGTTTCAGGGGCAGACGGCATTGTTCTGGATTTAGGCGTGTCGTCCTATCAGCTCGATGACCCCGCACGGGGCTTCACATACCGCGAAGACAATGCGCCTCTGGACATGAGGATGGACAAGCGTCAGCGCCTTACGGCCAAAGAACTAATCAATACATACAGCGAGCAGGAATTGTATCATATTATCCGTGATTATGGGGAAGATAAATTTGCAAAGAACATTGCCAAGCATATTGTCATGGCAAGAGAAGAGAGAGAAATAGAGACGACAGGCGAACTGACGGAGATTATCAAGGCGGCGATCCCGGCAAAAGTACGCATGAACGGGGGGCATCCGGCAAAACGCACATTCCAGGCGATACGGATTGCGCTGAACCGTGAGCTGGAAGTGCTGCGGGAGTCGTTGGAGGATATGATCCGTATGCTGAACCCTGGGGGGAGGATTTGCGTCATCACATTTCATTCCCTGGAGGACAGGATTGTAAAGAACATATTTAAGAAAAGTGAGAACCCATGCACATGCCCGAGAGATTTTCCGGTGTGTGTGTGCGGCAAGCAACCGTTGGGAAAGGTCATGACCAAAAGGCCGGTAATACCGTCAGAGGAGGAGATTGAATATAATCCCCGTTCTAAGAGTGCGAAACTCAGAGTGTTTGAGCGAATGTAATTGAAACAGAGTAGGAGACATGATTTTATGAGACAGCAAAAAGATTTGCAATACTGGGAGACGAACAGGACATATATAGACGGAAATACGGCAAGAGAGCTGGCGATGCAGGCAGAGCAGCGCAAGGAGCAGATACACCAGGAGTATGTCGAGTGGCAGGAAGAGGAACAGGAGCAGAGGAAACGTCAGAGACAGGTCAGGGCCGCGGCTCAGAAGAACAGGGATCGCGCGCTTTCCATCAGCCCGGGGTATGTACTTTTTATTGCGGTAACCATGGCAGTGATGGGAGCGGTGTTTGCCTGTTACCTTCAGCTGCAGTCTGACCTGAATAAGAATGTACGCAGCGTGGCCGCCTTGGAAAGCGAACTTCTGGATTTGAAGGATGACAATGACGCCGTGCAGAAGAAAATCAGCAATTCCATAGATATGGAGAATGTCAGGCAGCAGGCGATGGATGAATTGGGCATGGTATATCCGCAGGAAGACCAGATTGAGTATTTTGAAGTGGAGAACGATGACTACATGAACCAGTATGAAGATATTCCGGAAAGGTGAAGCACCATTGGGCAATCAAGGAAAGAGAAACAAAAACAGGAGGAAAAACGCAAAGTTTTCCTCACAAATGAAAAAGAAACTAATGGTGGTGTTTTCTGCTATCGTGGCTCTGTCCGTCGGACTGGTCGGCAGGCTGATATATATCGACCAGGTGAAAGGCGAGGAATACGAGAAGCAAGTGCTGGGCCAGCAGAGTTACGGGAGTGAGGCAATCCCATTCCAACGCGGGGAAATCCTTGATACGAAGGGGACTGTCCTTGCGACGAATGTGGATGTTTATAACCTGGTGTTAGATTGCAAGCTTCTTAATGATGATGGAGAGAAGTATCGGAAGCCTACAATCAAGGCGTTGCTGAAATGTTTTCCGGATATCACAGAGGAAGAAATCAGCGCAGCGCTGAACGAGCAGCCCAACAGCCGTTATTTTGTGCTGCGCAAGAAGCTCCCTTATGAGAGCATAGAAAGTTTTCAGGAACTGCAGGCCAAAAAGAAAAAAAATGGAAAAAAAGCTAACCCCAATGTGCAGGGCGTGTGGTTTGAGAAAGAATATAAAAGGGTATATCCTTACGGCACGCTTGCCAGCAAGGTGCTGGGATTTACAACCTCAGGCAACGAGGGGATAGGGGGCTTGGAAGATTATTACAATGATACGCTGAACGGAATTGATGGCCGCCAGTATGGGTATCTTAATTCCGACAATAATCTGGAAAAGACAACGAAAGAGCCGGTGAACGGGAACAGCCTGGTGACGACGATTGACCTGAATATCCAGAAAATCATTGACCAGAATATTACGCAGTTCCAGGAGGAGCATAGAGACGAGGCGAAAGAAGGCGCCGGCAGCCGGCATACAGGCATCCTTGTCATGAACCCACAGAACGGCGAGATACTGGGCATGTCAGATAATTTGATTTATGACCTGAATAATCCGTGGGATCTTACGCAGTACTATACACAGGAGGAAGCGGACAAGTTCTCGGAAAAAAAGAGGCTGGAAAAACTCAATGCCATCTGGCAGAATTTCTGCATCACATACACGTATGAGCCGGGATCCACGGCGAAGCCCTTTACGGTGGCAACTGGTTTGGAAACAGGGAAGCTTAGGGAGACATATGAATGTGACGGTGTAGAAAGGATGGGCGGATATGACATCAAGTGCGTCAACCGTTCCGGCCATGGCACAGAAACGGTTGAGAAGGCTGTGATGGATTCCTGCAATGACGCTCTGATGCAGATGGCAATGGATATTGGGAAAGATGATTACTATAAGTATCAGAATATTTTTAATTTTGGGCTGAAAACGAACATCGATTTGCCCGGGGAAGCCAGGACAGACACGCTGATTTATACGGCTGAGAATACGAACATGACGTCACTTGTTACCAATTCCTTTGGGCAGAATTTCAATGTGACGATGGTGCAGCTTGCAAGTGCATTTTCCTCCCTGATAAACGGCGGTTACTTTTACCAGCCCCATCTGGTGAAGAAAATCATCGATGAGGAAGGGAACGTCGTGCAGAACATAGACACATCTCCCTTAAAGCAGACGGTGTCCGAGCAGACCAGCGAATTGGTGAAGGGATATCTCTACAAGACGGTATCCGAGGGAACTGGCAAGAGTGCGAAGGTTGCCGGGTATTCCATGGGAGGGAAGACGGGGACGGCACAGAAGGGAAAGCGTGAGAAAAAGAAATACGTCGTTTCCTTTATCGGCTTTGCACCGGTGGAAAACCCACAGGTCTTGGTCTATGTGGTAATTGACGAGGCAAATGTCGATGAGGATAGGCAGAGCAGTGCGCTGGCGACAGCACTGGCTAAGAAGGTATTTGAAGAAATCCTTCCTTATATGAATATATTTAAAGATGAGAAAGTCGTGACACCGGACGACGGCACCGCACCCCAGGAGCAGGCGACAGAAGGTACGCCAAACGTCATGCCAGACGGCGGGGATGGGACATTCCAGGAGCCGGAGGATTTACTGGATGGGATGACGCCGGAAGAATATCCATAGAGGAATCCGCTCGTAGATTTCTAATAAATGTACATAACCTCATAAAAAAAGTAATAGATTATAATAACAGTTTTTATGAGGTTTTTTTAATGGTCCGCAATAAGACGTTTAACCGCAAGAAAATATTAATCATATTTGTGTCAGTTTCACTGGTTCTTATATTGCTGGCAGGGAGGCTGCTCTACCTGATGGTGTTCTGCTCTGAGTACTATGGGAAAAAAGCGGAAGACCTTCATGAGAGGGAGCGGGATATCAAAGCGGCCCGCGGCAAAATCATTGATGCTACCGGGACGGTGCTTGCCACTAACCGCACGGTATGTACTATCTCGGTAATCCACAGCCAGCTGAAAGATCCGGAAAAAGTAATTGAAGTATTGACGCGGGAACTGGGCATGGAGGAAGCGGCAGTCCGTAAACGTGTTGAGAAAGTGAGTTCCATTGAGCGCGTCAAATCCAATGTGGACAAAGAGACCGGGGACAGAATCCGGGATTACCGGCTTGAGGGAGTGAAAGTAGACGAGGATTACAAGCGTTATTATCCGTTTGATACCTTGGCGTCAAAAGTCCTGGGCTTTACGGGAGGGGACAATCAGGGTATCATTGGACTGGAAGTCATCTATGAAGATAGGCTCAAAGGAACCAATGGGAAGATCCTGACCCTGACGGATGCCAGAGGCGTGGAAATTGAAAATGCCGGGGAACGCAGGCAGGAGCCGGTGGACGGCAACAACCTCCATATCAGCCTGGATTACAATATCCAACTGTACTGCGAGCAGGCGGCGAAGAAAGTAAAGGAAGCGAAGTCGGCGGACAGCGTGTCCATCATTGTCATGAATCCTCAGAATGGTGAAATTATGGCGATGGTGAATGTGCCGGAGTTCAATCTGAACGAGCCGTTTACGTTGGTGACGTCCGACGACGGGGCCTTGGCTGGGAAGGAAGCCACGCAGGAAGAGCTGAACAGGATGTGGCGGAATCAGTGTATCAGCGATACTTACGAGCCTGGGTCCGTATTTAAGATTATCACGACTTCTGCCGCTTTTGAAGAAGGAGTCGTGAGCTTGGAAGATAATTTCTTCTGCCCCGGATACAAGATGGTAGAAGACCGCCGGATACACTGCCATAAGCGTGTGGGGCATGGGGCTGAAACCTTTACCCAGGGAATCATGAATTCCTGCAACCCCGTATTTATTGAGCTGGGGATGCGTCTGGGGACAGACAGCTTTTATAAATATTTTAAGCAGTTTGGATTATTGGAGCGCACGAACATAGACCTTCCGGGGGAGGCGGTGACCATCATGCATGACAAGAAGAACGTCGGTCCGGTGGAACTTGCCACGGTTTCCTTCGGACAGTCATTTCAGATTACGCCGATGCAGCTGGTGACGACAGTTTCTTCCTTAATTAATGGAGGGAACAGGATTACCCCGCATTTCGGTGTTTCAGTCAAAGATGGCCAGGGAAAACTGGTGGAGAGCCTGCATTACAATGTAAAAGAAGGAATTGTCAGCAGCGAGACCTCCGAGGTGCTGCGCGGCGTACTGGAGAAGGTCGTATCAGAGGGGAGCGGCAGGAATGCTAAGATTGAGGGGTATTCCATCGGCGGTAAGACAGCAACCTCGCAGACGCTTCCGCGGAGCGCCAACAAATATATATCTTCCTTTTTAGGGTTTGCGCCTGCCGAGAACCCGCAGGTGCTGGCGCTTTGCATCATCAATAACCCACAGGGGATTTATTACGGCGGGACTATCGCAGCCCCGGTCGTACAAGAAATTTTTACCAATATTCTGCCATACCTGGGCATAGAGAAGCAGGAGACGGCAGAAAAAAGCAATGAGGATCAAGATAATCAGGAAATGCACGGTGAGTAGAAGATACCGTAGAGACAAAGAGGTGTAGAGAAAATGGCGCAGACAGTGATAATTCCAGTATTGATTTCTTTTGTGATTACGGCAGTGTTAGGGCCGGTAGTGATTCCGCTTTTGCGGAAGCTGAAAGTAGGGCAGACCGAACGGGAAGAACTTGAATCCCATCAGAAGAAACAGGGGACGCCTACCATGGGCGGGCTGATGATACTTGCGGGCATCATCGTGACGGCCGTTATCTATATGAAGGATTATCCAAGGATTATGCCCATTTTATTTGTGACGGTTGGATTCGGCATTATCGGGTTTTTGGATGATTACCTAAAGGTAGTGCTGCGCCGTTCTGACGGCCTGCTGCCTTGGCAGAAGATGCTCGGGCAGATTCTTGTCACCGGCGTATTCAGTTTTTATATGTATTTCTACACGGAAGGAGCAGACAGGGCCCTGATTCCCTTCACCGGAGGATTTGAGGACGGCTATTACCTGAACCTGGGCTGGCTGGCAATCCCGGTGATGTTCTTGGCGATTCTGGGGACAGTCAATGGGGCCAACTTCACGGATGGCTTGGATGGCCTGGCTTCCAGTGTCACTGTCTTGATTGCCACATTCTTTTCAGTGGTTGCTATCGGAACTGGCAGCGGAATCGAACCGATTACCTGTTCGGTGGCGGGAGCCCTTTTGGGATTTTTGCTTTTCAACGTATATCCGGCAAGCGTGTTCATGGGCGATACCGGTTCCTTGGCTTTGGGAGGGTTTGTGTCAGCCACGGCGTACATGCTGCAGATGCCGATTTTCATATTGATTGTGGCGTTGATATACTGGATAGAGCTTTTGTCGGTTATGATTCAGGTGACATATTTCAAAAAGACCGGAGGCAAGCGTATTTTCCGTATGGCGCCTATCCATCATCATTTTGAGCTGGGCGGCTGGTCTGAGACCAGGGTTGTGGCAGTGTTTTCTATTGTCACGGCAATCCTGTGCCTGATTGGGGTCTTGGCGTTATAGGGAATGCTGGCATTGCGTGTGGAGTATGATGCGGATGTTGTTTGGCAGTATGGTTGGTTTAGCGGGAACAGGAGAGCATGGAAGATGGATAAGACGATTCAGTTAGATGGGAAGAAATTTTTAGTATTCGGGGCAGGGCTTAGCGGAATTGCGGCTGCGAAGCTTCTGCTGCACCGCGGGTATCCGGTCGTCCTATATGATGGGAATGGCAAGCAGGGGAGAGAGGATATCCTTGCGAAAGCCCCGGCGCTCAAAGATGCGGAGATTGTCCTTGGGGAACTGCCGGACGCCGTGATGGAAGGATGCAGCATTGCAGTACTCAGTCCTGGCGTACCCACAGACCTTGCAGAAGTAGGGCGGATGCGCGAATTAGGGCTTCAGATTTGGGGCGAGATAGAGCTTGCGTACATATTCGAGCAGGGAACAATCCTTGCAGTGACAGGCACTAACGGAAAGACGACGACGACGGCCCTGCTGGGGGAAATCATGAAACACGCGGTTTCCAAGGTACAGGTAGTAGGGAATATCGGCATTCCTTATACGGGCGTCGTGGAAAAGACAGATGCGCAGTCTGTGACAGTGGCTGAAATCAGCAGCTTCCAGCTGGAAACCGTGCATAGCTTCTGCCCGCAGATATCGGCAATATTAAATATCACGCCCGATCACCTGAACCGCCACCATACAATGGAGAATTACTGTGAGGCGAAGATGCGGATTGCCATGAACCAGGGCGAAGGCCAAGTCTGCGTCCTCAATTATGAGGATGCGGTACTGCGTGCGTTTGCCGGAGAGATAAAAGCGCAGGCGGTATTTTTCAGCAGCCGGCAGGCGCTGCCCCAGGGCATGTACCTGGATGGAGAGGCGATTATCTGGGCATGGGAAGGCAGGAAAGAAGTGCTGTGCTATACGAAGGAGCTGCAGTTGATTGGCCTTCACAATTATGAAAATGTGATGGCAGCAGCGGCTATGGCAATCATGTCAGGCATTCCGATGGAAAAAATCAGGGAGGTTCTGGTTCGCTTCACGGCAGTTGCACATAGGATAGAATATGTGGTTACAAAGCGGGGCATCCGTTTCTACAATGATTCCAAGGGGACGAACCCAGATGCAGCCATCCAGGCAATCCGGGCGATGAAATGGCCTACGCTGCTGATTGGCGGCGGTTATGATAAGGATTCGGAATATGAGGAGTGGATTCAGGCATTTGCCGGGAAAGTGAAAAAATTCGTCCTCCTGGGAGCCACTAAGGAGAAAATCAGGGACACGGCAGTCCGCCTGGGCTATCCGCAACAGGATATTATTTTTGCGGAAGGGCTGAAAGAGGCGGTTGAGGTTTGTTACCAGTATGCTGCTGCCGGAGATGCGATTTTGCTGTCACCGGCCTGTGCGAGTTGGGGAATGTTTGAAAATTATGAACAACGGGGGGATATGTTTAAGGAAATAGCAAGAGGGTTAGAAGAATAAAGATTAATTTAGGGGTGCGGTATGGACAGAATGCAAAGGACTGACCAAAGACAAAGAAGCATCCGGTATTTTGACTACAGCCTTCTATTGATTGTATGCTTTCTTGTCTGCTTTGGGCTGGTGATGCTCTATAGCACAAGTTCGTACAATGGGCAGGTCAAATTTGCGGACAGCGCCTACTACCTGAAAAAGCAGCTGCTTGCAGATGTACTTGGGATTGCCGTCATGGCAGTGATTGCAAAGATAGACTACCGTGTATGGAAGAGTTTTTGGTTCCTGGCATACGTGACAGCATTTGGCCTGTGTACGCTGGTTCTCTTCGTAGGGCAGGAACTTAACGGGGCCAAACGCTGGCTGAAATTAGGGCCGCTCAGCTTCCAGCCGTCGGAGATGGCGAAAGTGGCGATTATCATTTTCCTGGCGACCGTCATCAGCAGGATGCCCAAGCAGATGGGCAAATTTTCGGCTCTGGTTAAAGTCATGCTGCTGGTCATGCCCATGGTGGTAATCGTAGCTTCAGAAAACCTGAGTACTGCCATCATTATCTTAGGCATCGCTATCTGCCTGGTATTTGTCTCCAGTCCCAAATATATGCAGTTTGTGGTAATGGGCGGGGTAGTCGTCGTCTTTGGCGCGGCGTTTATCATGCTGGAATCCTACCGTGCGGAACGACTGAAAATCTGGCTGGAGCCGGAGAAGTATGAAAAGGGTTACCAGACGCTGCAAGGATTGTATGCGATTGGTTCTGGCGGCTTGTTCGGAAAAGGCATGGGCGCCAGTATGCAGAAGCTCGGCTTCGTGCCTGAGGCCCAGAATGACATGATATATTCCATAATCTGTGAGGAACTGGGCCTGTTTGGCGCAGTCTGCGTGATTCTGCTGTTTTTGGTGCTGATCTGGCGTTTTATGGTGATTGCCAGCAATGCGCAGGATTTGTATGGGGCGTTGGTTGTGACCGGCGTCCTGGCGCATATTGCAATCCAGGTCATCTTAAATATTGCAGTGGTTACCAACACGATACCGAATACGGGTATTTCATTGCCGTTCATCAGCTATGGAGGCACTTCCGTGGCATTCCTGTTGGCGGAAATCGGTCTTGTGTTGAGCGTGTCCCGCGGGATACGGCTGGAGGAATGATAGATGGGAAAGCGAAGAAGAAAACGCAGGGGAAAAGGAAAGGTAATAGGGCTGGCAATCCTCCTCTTCCTGCTGGTTTTGGGAGTAGGGGCATTGGTTGTCATGAAGCTGTTCACGGTGGAGAGCGTGGCCGTGGAAGGGAGCAGCCTCTATGCGGACGAGGTAATCGAGGAATGGCTGCTGGATGACGACCATTCCTGGAACAGCCTGTATGTTTTCCTTAAATATAAATTCCAGGAACCGAGAGAGCTGGCATTTGTTGACTCTGCGGACGTGTCCCTGGATCCGCCGCATACGTTAAAAGTGACGGTACATGAAAAAGAGCTGATGGGGCGCATTTATGTTGATATCATGGGTCAGAACGCATATTTTGACAAAAGGGGAATAGTAGTGGAGATGTCCTCAGAGGAAATTGAGAGCGTCCCCAAAATAACAGGGATAGACGTGGAGAAGATTGTGTTAGGAGAGAAGCTCCCGATTAAGGGAAACAGCGTCCTGCGGAATTTGTTGTCCCTGACGCAGATACTGAAAAAGTATGAGATGGAGCCAAAGAGCATCAAATATGGCACGGAAGGCAGTTATACGCTCAAGTTTGGCAAGATTTCGGTTTTGTTGGGACAAGCAGAGGATTTTAATGATAAAATTTCAAGGCTTTCAAAAATCCTGCCGAAGCTGGAAGGCAAAAAAGGCATACTACATATGGAAAATTGGTCAGAAGACACTACAGATATCACGTTTGAGCAGTCTGGATAAGAAAAAATCGCAGGAAATTGAAAAATGTTATTGATTAATTAGGCAAAAAATTATACTATATTATAAGAGTTAAAATGTCGGTGATTTTGCCGAGCTATAACTAAGGTTAAATAATAAGAAATTTGGATATAGAATAAAAGGAGGAATAACCTTGCTTGAGATTAAGACGACTGGGATGGAATCCAGTGCAAAAATCATCGTGATAGGTGTGGGCGGAGCCGGCAATAATGCGGTGAATAGAATGATTGAGGAGAGTATCGGAGGTGTCGAGTTCATCGGCGTCAATACAGATAAGCAGGCACTTACGCTGTGTAAGGCTCCCACGCTGATTCAGATTGGAGAGAAGCTTACCAAGGGCCTGGGAGCCGGTGCGCAGCCGGAAATCGGGCAGAAAGCCGCAGAGGAGAACATTGACGAGCTGACGGCGGCGGTCAAGGGTGCGGACATGGTGTTCGTTACCTGCGGCATGGGCGGCGGCACTGGGACAGGGGCTGCTCCGGTCGTGGCGAGGATTGCCAAGGAAATGGGCATACTTACAGTAGGCGTCGTGACGAAGCCGTTTAAATTCGAAGCGAAGGCGCGTATGGTGAATGCCATGGGCGGCATAGAACGCCTGAAAGAAAATGTGGATACATTGATTGTCATCCCTAATGATAAGCTTCTGGAGATTGTGGACAGGCGTACTACGATGCCGGATGCATTGAAGAAGGCAGATGAAGTGCTGCAGCAGGCAGTACAAGGCATTACCGACCTGATTAACGTCCCGGCTCTGATTAACCTTGATTTTGCAGACGTTCAGACTGTCATGAAGGACAAGGGGATGGCGCATATCGGTATCGGCCTTGCTAAGGGCGACGATAAGGCAACGGAAGCCGTCAAGCTTGCAGTGTCAAGCCCGCTGCTTGAGACTACGATTACCGGGGCATCCCATGTTATCATCAATATCTCAGGCGATATCTCCCTGATGGACGCCAACGACGCGGCCAGCTATGTACAGGATTTGGCAGGGGATACTGCAAATATCATCTTTGGTGCTAAGTTTGACGAGGAGATGACGGATGAGGCAATCATTACAGTCATTGCGACCGGCCTTGAAGATGTGGCGGCAGCGCCTAAGGTAATGCCGAATATGAAGTATTCCCAGACAATGCCCAGCAGGACGACGGCATCTGCTGCAAGGACGGCAAGCACCGTGGGAATGGGGGCCACAGCGCGGCCTGCGTCTCCTTACGGCACGACAGCATCTGCAGGATCTTCGGCAGGAACATCTGCGTTTGGGACAACGTCTGCCGGCAGCTTAGGCATCCAGAGGCCGAAGAGACCGGAAAGCAGCGTGCAGGAACGGGATATTAAGATTCCGGAATTTTTAAAGAATACCAGAAAATAGGCGGGTACATATTTGATAAAGATAAGGTCCCGAACCTCTTGCCGTTACGGCGGGGTTCGGGACCTTATTGATTACCGTTTTGTTATTTCTTGCCCAATCGTTATATATTGAATTTCTCTACCAGGCCGACCATGGATTCCACCTGTGCTTTCTGCTCTTCGCTGACAGCCGCGGTCTCTTGCGAGGTTGCGGAATTGTTGTCCACGATTTCAGATACCCGGATGATGTTTTCATTAATACTGTGCATATTCTGGACGTCGCTCTCAAGGGTCTGGGAGGTAAGCTCCATTTTTTCCGTTGCCTGTTTGGCTCCCTTCATTACTTCATCCATGCTTTCTGCCGCCTCATCAGCAATCGTGATTCCCTTTTCGACGGCAAGGACTGTGCGTTCAATCAGCTTGTTTGTCTCTCCGGCGGCTTTTGCAGATTCATCCGCCAGGCTCTTGACCTGATTTGCCACAATGGCAAATCCCTTGCCGGCTTCCCCGGCGCGCGCCGCCTCGATGGAAGCATTTAAGGAGAGCAAGTTTGTCTCTGAAGCGATAGATTCAATCGTGCCGATAATCTCACCGATTTCTTCGGAGCATTTGCTGATTTCGCTGATGGCCTCTTTCAGTTCCTGCATCTTGGCATTGCCGGTCACCAGGACTTCTCCTGCATGGGTGGAAAGAGCGACGGTCGAAGCGGCTTCTTTGGCGCTGTCCACCATGCTATGATACATGTTCTGCACCAGGGTTACCAGATCGGAAACTTTGCCGGCCTGCTCGGTACTTCCTTCGGCCAGATCTACGGCTGCGCAGGCAAGCTGTTCGGAGCCACAGTCAATTTGCTGCGAGACTTCGCGGATTGTGTTCAGTGTTTCGCGCATCTTTGCGCTGATTTTTTCAAATGACTCCTCGATCAGCCCGAATTCCCCGACGTAATCCTGTTCCATCTCAAAGCAGTAATCACCGCCGCCCATCTGCTCGAGGATACTGGAAATCTCACGGATCATGCCTACGATATTTTTCTTCATGAGAGAGATGGCGGCTACCATCTTGCCGACTTCGCTTTCATCTTCATACATGTCAAGCTCTGCATGGAAATGCCCTTCTGACAGCAGAATCATCTGGTCAGATACTTTTACAATCGGCTCTAATAATTCTTTTTCGGAAAATTTCACGATTTTCCAGATTTGGAAGACCAAATACAAAAAAGAAGATATGTAGAACAGTTCTATGATGACCTGGAAAATCCGCAGCCCATTCTTGGATTTGTTTATCCTTGCCTGGATCTGGCGGATGGCATCGTCTGTCAGCGTGTTGATTTCCTGCGTGGTGCTTTCGTATTCTTCTCCAAATACATAAGACATGGCTTCTTGCGTATTGCCTTGCTGTGCAAGCGCTAAGGCTTCTTCCTCCAGGGGAACCAGGCCGTCTGATAATTCCGCGATTTGTTTTAAGAGCGCCCATTCATTGCTTTTGATGTCGTTTTTCTCAAGCCCTGCCCAGGCAATATCACGGTTCTTGTCCTCATTCAGCTCGCGCATATAGTCGTTATAATATTCTTCCTTGCCAGTGACGGCATAGGTCTGCACCGCGTAAGTCAGGACTTTTGAACCGATTCGGTATTGGTTTAAGTATGTTGTTGTCTCCAGTTCTTCGTCTGCGACATGGCTCATCCAGAAGATTGTGCCGACAGAGAGCATCAGCAGCAGAGTTCCGGCAATGACGGAGATAGCGGATTGTTTGATGATTTTTTTTAATTGGTATGACTGGCTGTGTTTTTCCATGAAAAATTCCCCCTATAGAGATGCTCTTTGGTTAAAATATCTATATTTATCATACTTTATATTGTACGATTCGTCAAGGTGACTAATGAGAAATATGAAAAGTCGCATCTTGTAGAAGGATTTTTTTGATATCGGACAACAGTTTGACAAAAAAATCTGTCCCATCCTTATATACTGGTGCTATCAGGAATAGTGAACATGGCAAGGAGGATAGGCGTGAGATATGAACTATATGCTGACATCTGGTTTCTGACGAATTTCACGATGGATGGCATTGCCCTCTGGGTTGCCGGAAGAATGATGAAACAGCGTGTCCGCATTGGGAGGCTCCTTCTGGGGAGCATGGCAGGGACGGCGGGCTCTATGTGCCTGTTCTTTTTTCTGGATGATTACACCTGGTATCAGCTGGGTGTTCATTTTTTGGTAAATCCGGCGATGGTATGGCTCTGTTACCGCAGCAAGAAGTGGAAACAGTTTCTCTGCCAATGGTTCCTGACATATCTGGCCGTGGTTCTGCTGGGGGGGATTTTGCAGTGGGGCGTTTCAGATCTGGGTGCAGGCGCGAATTTCTGGTTCTGCCTGGCGGCTGCGCTGGCAATGCTTGCGGCGGCGGATAAAATCCTGGGTGATTTACGTAGGCGTAAAGATACGGTCTATGACCTCCTGCTGGTGACAAGCGAGGGCAATATCGCAGCGAAAGGGTTCTTTGACACAGGGAACCTCCTCACGGATCCGACGGTGGGCAAGCCGGTACATATTATCAAAAAGGAAGTCCTGGGAAGGCTGGTGGAAGAGGGGAAACTGCTGCCACGGCTGATTCCCTACCATTCGTTAGGGGAAGAGGCTGGTATGCTGGAAGCTGTCACCATTGAGGGAATGTATATCTTAAGGGAGGGGCATCCTCTCTACCTGGAGAGGCCGGTCATGGGCCTGGCAAAAGAGAAGCTGTTCCAAGGAGACAGATATGAAGTGATTTTAAATGGAAAGAGCATGGATAATTAAGGAGGATTGGTATGTACATAAAGATTGCAATACCGCAGCATTTCCAATTAAAACTGGCTGCGAATATCCGCAGCCTGCTGCTGATGAAAAAAGGAGATATCCATTATATCGGGGGAGCGGAAATCCTGCCTCCGCCGCTGGACGCAAGGGAGGAAAACCATTACATCCAGATGCTGGGAGAGGACGATTCCGAGAAGGCAAGGAGCGTGCTGATTGAACATAACCTGCGCCTGGTGGTATACATAGCAAAGAAGTTTGACAATACGGGAATTGGGGTGGAGGATTTGATTTCCATTGGCACAATCGGGCTGATTAAGGCAATCAATACGTTTAACCCCACCAAGAACATCAAGCTTGCCACATATGCATCCCGCTGCATTGAGAACGAAATCCTGATGTATCTGCGCAGGAACAATAAGACCCGGATGGAAGTGTCGATTGACGAGCCATTGAATGTGGACTGGGATGGGAACGAGCTGCTTTTGTCCGATATCTTGGGGACAGATGAAGATATCATCTACCGGGATATAGAGACTGAGGTGGAAAAGAGCTTATTGCAGCGTGCCGTGGAGAAGCTCTCAGACCGGGAGAGGACGATCGTGGAGCTGCGTTTCGGGCTGACGAACCCTAACGGCGAGGAGATGACGCAGAAGGAGGTGGCAGACCTTCTGGGGATTTCCCAGTCTTATATTTCCCGGCTGGAGAAGAAAATCATGAAGCGGCTGAAAAAAGAGATTGTAAGGTTTGAATAGGCTTACGCAAGGAATGCGCTTTACACCTGGAAGGCCGTTTGGTATAATGGAAGTATCAGCAAAGGACGTGTACAGCCTTGATTTAACTGAGGTTGACAGACGGAAAGAACGAAGCGTACAAAGGAGATGGTGGGATGAAGCTAGAATTTTTGGGGGCGGCTCATGAGGTTACGGGAAGCTGTCACTATCTGCGGCTGGGGGATGTGAACCTTCTTGTCGACTGCGGCATGGAGCAGGGCAAGGATTTGTATGTGAACCAGGAGATACCGGTAAATGCGGCGGAAATTGATTATGTGTTGGTGACGCATGCGCATATCGATCATTCCGGCCTGCTGCCGCTTCTGTACAGCCATGGGTTCCGGGGGAAGATTTATGCGACTAAGGCGACGGCAGAATTGTGCAACATCATGCTGAAAGACTCGGCGCACATCCAGGAATTTGAGGCAGAGTGGAAGAACCGTAAGGCACGGCGGGCAGGAAAGCCGTTGGTGGAGCCTATGTATAACATGGACGATGCGGAAGGGGTACTCAAGTATTTCATCCCCTGCGACTATGGGGAGAAGATTACGCTTTGCCCGGAGGTAACCATCCGTTTCATTGACGCTGGGCATCTGCTTGGATCCTCCAGTATTGAGGTGTGGGCGACAGAAGGGGACAAGGAAGTGAAGCTGGTATTTTCGGGCGATATCGGCAATGGCAACCGTCCCCTGATCCGCGACCCGGATTACATAAAAGAGGCTGATTATGTCATCGTGGAATCCACGTATGGGGACCGGACGCACCAGACCCCGCCGGATTATGCCGCAGAGCTGGCCAAGGTCTGCAAGGAGACGTTCACCCGGGGCGGGAATGTCGTAATCCCGGCATTTTCCGTGGGCAGGACGCAGGAGATGCTGTTTTTCATGCGGAGGATTAAGAAAGAGAACCTGTTGCCGGAGTTTCCTGATTTTGAGGTCTATATCGACAGTCCGCTGGCAGTGGAGGCCACGAGCATCTTCCAGAAACATGTGGACGAGTGCTTCAATGAGCGGGCTAAGAAAATGCTGGGGAAGGGCACGAACCCCATTACGTTTCCGGGGCTTAAGGTTGCGGTGTCAAGCGATGACTCCAAGATGATTAATTTTATTGAGAAGCCCATTGTTATCATTTCCGCTTCGGGCATGTGCGAGGCAGGCAGGATCCGCCACCACCTGAAGCATAATCTGTGGAGGCCGGATTCTACCATCCTCTTTGTGGGTTACCAGGTGCCGGGTACGCTGGGGAACAGCCTGCTAGGCGGGCGCAAGGAAGTCAAGCTGTTTGGCGAAGAGATTGAGGTGCGCGCGCATATCATGAAGCTGCCGGGAATCAGCGGCCATGCAGACCAGAGCCATCTCATGGAATGGGTGAAGGCTTTCGGAGATACCCCCAAACGCGTGTTTGTGGTTCACGGGCAGGACAGCGTGTGCGATGAATTTGCACGGATGGTGGAAAAGGAAACCGGGATTCCGGCGGTTGGCCCGTACAGCGGGGACGTCTATGACCTTGCGGAAAATATCTGCATCGCGCAGGGCAGCCGGGAGCGCGTGGTTAAGAAAAAAGAGACTCATGCGGCTTCCCATATATTTGCAAGGCTCGTGGCTGCCGGCGAGCGTCTGCTTGCCGTCATCCGCAAGAGCGAAGGGCGTCCTAACAAGGAACTTGGCAAATTAGCTGACCAGATCAATTCCCTCTGTGACAAGTGGGACCAATAGAGAGATAATTTTTCATGTTTTTTAAGGCAGACTTTTCCAGCCTGCTGACTTGGGCCTGGGAGATGTGGATTTCCTCGGCGACTTCCATCTGGGTTTTTCCCTCGAAGAAACGGAGCTTAATGATGTAGTTTTCCCGTTCATTCAGCCGTTTCATGGCGTCGCTTAAGGAGAGTTCCTCTACCCAGGTCTCTTCTTTGTTCTTCTTATCGCTGATTTGATCCATGACGTACAAGGTGTCTCCGCCGTCGGTATAGACCGGGTCATACAAGCTGATGGGGCATTGGATGGCGTCAAGCGCGAAGACAATGTCTTCCTTAGGAATTTCTATTTTCTCAGCGATGTCGTCAATCGTGGGCTCCCGGGACATTTCCTTAGATAACAGCTCCTTGGCGTGGATTGCCTTGTAGGCCGTATCCCGCAGGGAACGGCTGACGCGGATGGAGTTATTGTCCCTTAAGTAGCGTCTGATTTCACCTATAATCATGGGAATGAAAGTGACTTGTCGAAATGGCCTTTGCGGCCGGGACAGCCGCTTATTTTCAGGATATGGCAAAAGTCTCTTGTATGTGAAAATAGATTGGTTTATAATGGAAAAAAGGAAAACATTTTGGGAAGCGAGCGAGAAAGGAGAAAGAAAATGAATATATTAGTAATCAACTGTGGAAGTTCCTCCCTGAAATACCAGGTAATCAATTCTGACACGGAGGCAGTGCTGGCAAAGGGGCTGTGCGAGAGGATTGGCTTAGACGGCAGGCTGGTGTACCAGAAGGCAGGCGGGGAGAAGGAAATTACCGATGCGGACATGCCTACCCACAAGCAGGCAATCCAGATGGTATTGGACGCTTTGGTCAACCCGAAGACAGGTGCGTTAAAGAGCCTGGCAGAGATTGGGGCAGTCGGGCATAGGGTTGTCCACGGGGGAGAGAAGTTTGCATCTTCCACAGTCCTGAATGAGGAGGTGCTGAAAGTCATTGAGGAGTGCAACGACTTGGCGCCGCTGCATAACCCGGCGAACCTCATCGGCATCCGGGCCTGCCAGGAACTGATGCCGGATGTACCCATGGTGGGCGTATTCGATACGGCGTTCCATCAGACCATGCCGGAAGAAGCATACCTCTATGGCATAGATTACGATTATTATGAGAAATATAAAGTGAGGAGGTATGGATTTCACGGAACCTCCCACAGTTACGTTTCCAAGCGCGCGGCTCAGATGTTGGGCAGGCCTTGTGAAGAACTGAGGACGATTGTCTGCCATCTGGGCAACGGCGCTTCTGTCTGTGCGGTTAAGAATGGCAAGTCCATCGACACATCCATGGGGCTGACGCCTCTGGAGGGACTGATTATGGGAACCAGATCCGGAGACATCGACCCGGGCGCCATGGAATACCTGGCGAAGAAAGAGGGTACGGATTTGGAGGGCGTCATGAATATCCTCAATAAGAAATCCGGCGTCCAGGGACTGTCCCACATTTCCAGTGATTTCCGTGACCTGGAAGCAGCTGCCGAGAAAGACGACCCGGCAGGAATCCGCGCGCTTAAAACCTATATTTACCGTGCGGCAAAATACGTGGGAGCTTACACGGCGGCCATGAACGGCGTGGATGTCATCTGCTTCACGGCAGGCGTGGGCGAGAATGGGCCAAACACGAGGAAAGGTATATGCGATTATCTCGGCTATCTGGGCGTGAAGCTGGATGACGCGGCAAATGAGGTGCATGGGGAGGAAAAGATTATTTCTTCACCGGACTCCAAAGTGACCGTCATCTGCCTGCCCACGAACGAAGAGCTTGCCATTGCGCGTGAGACAGTGGCATTAGTTACGGAGGCGAAATAAGGATTCTGTCACACAGGAGAAAGGAGGCGGATGGAGTATGAAGTACACAAGGAGCAGCATTGAGGTTGAGGCATCGCCGTATGAGCTGGGGAAAGGAATGGAAGATGGGTTCATGCCATGGACTTCCGTCCTGACCAATGGCTGGGTTGCGACGGAGAAACTGATTAAGATTACCCGGGAAGACGGGGTGGTGGTTTGTCCCTTTATCCAGAACCGCAGGGGGATGATTTTCTTGCGGGAGGGAGATTTTATCATTACCGAGAATGACCATGAGCGTCATGTCTGCGGAGAAGATAAATTTCATCACCGTTACCATGAAATGGACTGACAAGAGTAAAGAGGGCTGCCGTTGGCAGCCTTTTTACTGCATATGGAAGAATCCCGCGGGATGGGGGATTTGTCGTAAAGGAGAGCGATATGTCGTTACAGTTAGTGTTCGGGAGTTCTGGGAGCGGAAAATCTGACTATGTGTACAGAAAGGTCTTGGAACAGTCTGAGGCGGAGCCGGAGCGCATATTTTTTGTATTGGTGCCGGAACAGTTCACCATGCAGACCCAGCGGGAACTTGTGCTGAGGCACAAAAGGCACAGCATCATGAATGTGGATGTGGTAAGCTTCAACCGCCTGGCCTACCGCATTTTCGATGAACTGGGCATGGGAGGCATTAATATCTTGGAGGAAACAGGGAAGAATTTGGTGCTGCGCCGTGTGGCGAGGGAGCAGCAGGAGAACCTGGTGCTGATGAAAGCCAGCATGAAAAGGGCGGGGTATATCAGCGAAATCAAATCCATTATTTCTGAGCTGACGCAGTACCGGATTGCGCCCGGACAGCTGGACGCGCTGATAAGGCAGGAGGATCTGCCTCCGCTGTTCCGCTATAAAATCCAGGATATTCAGACCATGTATCAGGGATTTGCAGAATATCTGCAGGGGAAATTCATTACCGGGGAAGAAGTGCTGGAGGTGTTTTCCCAGGTAGCTGGCACGTCCAGGCTGTTAAAGGATGCCGTCATCGTGTTGGATGGATTTACCGGCTTTACACCAGTACAGTACCATCTTTTGGAAACGCTGATGAAGCTGGCGGGGGAAATACTGGTGACGGTGACGTTGGATGGCAGGGAGGATCCTTACTGTTGCCGTGGCGTCCAGGAATTATTCTATATGAGCAAGAAGACGGTTCAGGCATTGGCCGAGATTGCCGCAAGGCAGCACGTGGAAATCAAGGAACCTGTCCGCATTGCCCATGGGGGCAAAAGCCGTTTTGCCGCATCTCCGTCCCTGTTATGGCTGGAGCGCAATCTGTTCCGCCCCAAACCAGAAGCCTGCCGCCTGCCCCGGGCCGGGCAGTGTGCAGGCGAAGCTCCCGTGGCAGGAACCACAGCCATGCAGCAGGGCATTTTCTTGTATTCCCTGCAGAATCCGCGTCAGGAACTGGATTTCATTGCCAGGGAGATTAAGCAACTGGTACGCACCGAGGGTTACCGTTACAAAGATATTGCCATTGTCTGCGGGGATGTGGAGATGTACGGCAATTATGCCAGGGAGATTTTTGGAGCGTATGGCATCCCCCTGTTTCTGGACGCCAGGAAGGATATCCTGTTTCATCCGATGACGGAATTCTTAAGGCAGGCCCTGCTTGTCTTGGAGCAGGATTTCTCATATGAGGCGGTCTTGGGCTATCTGCGCTGCGGATTATCTGGGATTGCCATGGAGGAAGCCGATTTGCTGGAAAACTATCTTCTCGCTGCGAATATCCGGGGATTTCGGAAGTGGCAGCAAAACTGGGTGCTTCGGGGATGCGTCAGGGAACAGCAGGAGCTGGATCAAATCAATGCGCTGCGTGAACAGATGGTGCGGCATTTTTCCGATTTGCGTGAAACATTCAGGGGCAAGGGCACAGTGCTTGAGGCCTCCAAGGCTTTTTATGGGCTGATGTCAAAGCTTAACGTGGAAGGCAGGCTGCGTGCTTATGAGCATTATTTCCGGGAGGAAGGGGAGACTGCCCTCGCCGGGGAGTATGCCCAGATTTACCGGGTCGTCATGGATCTCCTGGACAAGATGACAGAACTTTTAGGGGAGGAGCGGATGTCTGTCCGCGAGTACCGCGAAATCCTGGAGGCGGGCATGGAGGCAGCTGCAATCGGCATCATCCCGCCCGGGTATGACAGGGTGGTGCTGGGGGATATAGAGAGGAGCCGGCTTTCCGACATCAGGGTGCTGTTTTTTGCCGGGGTCAACGATGGCCTGATTCCTAAGGCCGTAGAACATGGGGGGATTATTTCCCAGGCAGACCGTGAACTGTTCGCGGCAAACCAGATGGAGCTTGCGCCCACTGACCGGGAGCGCAGCTTTATCCAGAAATTCTATCTTTACCTAAACCTTACGAAGCCTTCCGAGCGGCTGTACCTAACCTGGTTCCGCGTAAGCCGGGAGGGCAGGGAAAGCCGGCGTTCCTACCTGGCAGAAACGGTGCTGAAAATGTTCCCGCAGTATCAGCCTGTGCTGGTGGAGGAACAAGGAGGCATCAGCCAGATTGTGACGCCGGAAAGCAGCAGGAAGTATTTTGTGGAAGGGCTGAAAAAAGCAAAGCGGGGAGAAATCTCACCGGAGTGGCTGGGACTGTATCATTGGTACAGCGGGCAGGAGAGCTGGAGGGAACGGATATGGCCGTTTTTGGAAGCTGCGTTCTACAGCGTCCATGCCGGCAGGATGGGAGAAGAAGTGACGCGCGCACTTTATGGGCGCGTGCTGGAGAACAGCGTATCCCGCTTAGAACAGTTTTGTGCCTGTGCCTGCAGCCATTTCCTGCAGTATGGCTTAAGGCTGCGGGAGCGGAGCCTGGGGGAATTTGCCCCGGTAGACATGGGAAGCATGTTTCATGAGGTATTGGAGAGGTATTCCCATGCCATGGAAAAGGCCGGCTATCATTGGTTCGATGTGCCGGCGGAAGTGCAGGAATGCCTGATAGCGCAGGCGGTGGAAGAAGCCTTGGGCGCTGGCTTTGACAGTATGCTGTTTGCGGAGGCGCGGACAGCATACCTGTTAGAGCGGATGAAGCGGATTTTACGGCGGACGGTGGAAACCATTGCCGAGCAAGTGCGCACCAGCCACTTTGCCCCGGAGGGCTATGAGGTTTCCTTTTCGTTTGTGGAAGACCTTACGGCGGTGAACTTTACTTTGAGCGATAAGGAGAAAATGCGTCTGCGGGGCAGGATTGACAGGATTGACACGCATCAGACGGAGGATACGGTTTATGTCAAAGTTGTGGACTATAAATCCGGCAGCCAGGACTTCAAGCTTCTGTCTTTTTACCACGGTCTGCAGCTGCAGCTTGTGGTGTATCTGAATTCAGCGGTGGAGCTATGGAAGAAGAAATATCCTGACAAGCAGGTCGTGCCTGGCGGGATGTATTATTACCATCTGGACGATCCTGTCGTGGAAGGTCATTCTGGCAAGACGGATGAGGAAATCCGTGAGGAAATCTTCAAGGCGCTGAAATTAAACGGCGTTGCCGGTGAGGTGGCGGACGAGAGTGTAAGCGCGAAAACAAAATGCGCCGGGAAGGAAGAATTTAAAGTCCTGTCCGGTTTTGTCAGCCATAAGATCCAGCAAACCGGGCGTAAGATTTTTGCCGGGGAAATCGCAGCGGATCCTTACCGCCTGGGCGACAGCACTGGGTGTGACTATTGCCCATACCATGGCGTCTGTGGGTTCGACGCCAGTGTTCCGGGACAGAAATACCGGCAGCTGGAACAGATTAAAGATGAAGCGGAAATTTTTCGGAAAATGCAGGAGGAGATGCAGGCAGACGCGCAGGGGGTGGACGGAAGCAAGCAGGAGGAGATGCAGGCAGACGCGCAGGGGATGAACGGAAACAAGCAGGAGGAGATGCAGGCAGATGGAAAAAAGATGGACAGATGAACAGCGACAGGTGATGGAGCTTCGTGGCAGGAACCTGCTGGTCTCTGCCGCGGCGGGAAGCGGGAAGACAGCAGTCTTGGTCGAACGTATCATCCGGAAGATAACCGATGCCGACCATCCGGTGGATATTGACCAGCTTCTGGTAGTGACTTTTACGAATGCGGCAGCGGCAGAGATGCGTGAGCGGATAGGGCTTGCCATCGGGAAGGCGTTAGAGGAACGTCCCGACAGCGTCCACCTCCAGCGTCAGCAGACATTGCTGCATAATGCGCAGATTACCACAATCCATAGCTTTTGTTTGTTCGTGATACGCAATTACTTCCACCGTATTGAGATGGATCCGGATTTCAGGGTTGCGGAGGAAGGGGAGCTTAAGCTCTTAAAAAGCGATGTGCTGGATGGGGTATTGCAGAAATATTATGAGGAAGCGAACCCGCAGTTCTTGGCGTTATCTGAGACGATTGCTACCGGCAAGACAGACCAGCCGCTGAAAGACGCCATATTGAAGCTGTTTTCCTTTGCCATGAGCTACCCTTGGGCAGAAGAGTGGCTGGAGGGGTGCAGGAAGCCATTCCATGTGGAAAGCCTTAAGGAGCTGGAGTCGCTCCCTCTGGCGGAGGCATTGTCAGATTACCTGGGGAATTTGGCGGCGCAGTGGGCCAGGCAAATGAAGCAGTGCTGTCAGATTAGCCTAATGGAGGATGGGCCGGATGCCTATGCCGCGCTTTTACAGCGGGAAGCGGAGGCTGTGGAGAAGATTGCAGGATGCCGTGCTTACCAGGAATATTACACGCATATCCGCAGCCTGTCCTTTGGGCGTCTGCCCGCCCTGCGCAAATTTGCCGGCGACATCACGAAAAAAGAGAGGGTGCAGAAGCTGCGTAACGAGGTGAAAGCATCCGTTAAAAAAATTACAGAGCAGTTCTTTTTCCAAAGCCCGGAACAGATGGTTGAGGATATCAGCAGGAGCCGCCCGGCTGCAGATATGCTGATTGATGTGACGCTTGCGTTTGGCAGGGCATTTGCGGAAAAGAAGCGTGAGAAAAATATGCTCGATTTCAATGATTTGGAGCATTTTGCGCTGAAGATCCTTGTGGATGGGGAAACCCATACTCCCAGCCGGACGGCAGAGGAGCTGCGCAGGAATTATGAGGAAATCATGATTGATGAATATCAGGATTCCAACAATGTGCAGGAGGCTATCCTCCGCGCAGTCTCAGCAGAGGCAGAGGGCGGGCATAATATTTTCATGGTGGGGGATGTCAAACAGAGCATTTACCGTTTCCGCATGGCGCGTCCCGAACTTTTTATGGAGAAATACAATACTTATACATTGGAGGAGAGCGAGCGGCAGCGTGTAGATTTGCATAAGAATTTCCGCAGCCGCCCGCAGGTGCTGGAAACGGTCAATGACATTTTCAGCCGGATTATGTGCCGTGATATCGGCGATATTGCCTACGACGAGAAGGCAGCCTTATTTCCAGGCGCAGCGTTTCCAGAGGGTGAGCCTGGAATGTTCGGCACCAGGCTGTTAATCATAGATCCGGAGGAAGACAAAACGGAGGGAAAACCTTCCGGGGCGGAAGCCGCACAGACAAGCGAGCCGGAGTTGAAAGCGCCAGAGCTGGAGGCAAGGGCGGTAGGCACTGAAATCCGCAGGATGATGGAAGCGCAGCTTGTGAAGAGTGAGGGGGAAGGCAGCCCGGATGGCCTGCGCCCGCTGCGGTACTCTGACATTGTAATCCTGCTCCGTTCCCTGGGCAGCTGGGCAGATACGTTCGTGAAAGTCTTAGGCGAGATGGGAATCCCGGTACGTGCTGCGGCTGGGACAGGGTATTTTTCCTCCCTGGAAGTGCAGACAGCTTTAAATCTGCTGAAAATCCTTGACAATCCCAGGCAGGACATCCCAATGGCGGCAGTGTTGGCTTCTCCTATTGTAGGGCTGACCGGGGAAGAGCTGGCAATAATACGCGTGCAGTTCCCGGAGCAGGAATTCTTCCAGGCCGTGATGCATTACATGCCTGTGGAGCCGGGGGCGGAACGCGAGGGGAATGCGGGCGTTCCCAAAGAAGCGGAGGCGGCAGGGCTGACCGGGAAGCCACGGCAGAAATTGCAAAGTTTCCTGCGCTTACTGCAGAAATATAGGAGGAAAATCAGTTACACGCCCATCCACCAGCTGTTATTTGAAATCTTGGAAGAGACGGGCTACCAGGCGTATGCCTATGCGCTGCCTGGCGGTGAGGTGAAGAAAGCGAACTTGGAAATGCTGGTGGAGAAAGCGGTTGCCTATGAGAATACCAGCTATCGCGGCCTGTTCCATTTCATTCGGTATATGGAACAGCTCCAGAAATACGAGGTGGACTTCCCGGTGGCCGATGGAGAGGAGGGCGGGGACGTCGTGCGTGTCATGAGCATCCATAAGAGCAAAGGGCTGGAATTCCCGGTCGTGTTTGTGTCAGGGCTTGGGAAGATGTTCAATAACCAGGACGTGCGGGAGCGGGTCGTGCTTCACCCGAGGCTTGGGATTGGCATGGACGCCATGGACTGGAAACGGCGGCTGAGGACGCCGGGGCTTACCAGGCGGCTTCTGGCAAGAAAGGCAGCAATGGAAAATACCGGGGAGGAGCTGCGTATCTTATATGTAGCGTTGACTCGTGCAAAAGAGAAGCTGATTCTGACCGGCGTGCTGAAAAAGGCAGAGGAAAAGTTAGAAGAGCTGGGACTTGCCGTGCGCACGCCGGAGGGTGAGGCTGTCATGGAGGGGCAGGCTTCCGCAGAGGATTTCGCAGGGGGCGGACAAGGGACTCTTTCATTCCTGAAACGGCTGAATGCCAGTACATTTCTGCAATTTATCCTGATGGCCTGCGCCACATATCCAGGGAAATACCCAGCCATCCTCTTGAGGCGGGACGACCTGGCATTGGCAGAGGCAGAACATGCCGCAGCGCAGGAACTGACCAGGGTAGAGTTGCTGGCAAGGCTTCAGCAGCCAGTCCCGGAATGGGATGAGAAGGTGGCGGAGCGGCTTGCATATGTCTATCCCTATGAAGAAGAAAGCACGATGCGGACGAAAGTTTCCGTGTCAGAACTGAAACACCGTGTGCTGGACAGGCTATTGGAAGAAGAACTGGCAGATCAGATTGTAAGGCCATTGCAGCAAGCGAAGGAAGAGGAGCATTATGTCCCGGCTTTCATGGACGGTGTGCGGAAAGAAAATATGGGAGCCAAGCGTGGGACGGCGATGCACCGTGTGCTGGAATGTTATGATTTTACGAGGGAGCCGGACAGCTTGGAGGAACAGCTTCGCCAGATGGGGGAACAGGAGAAGGTAGAAGAAGATATGCTTGCTTTGGTTTCCCTGCCTGACCTTAGGAAATTCCTTGAGTCCCCCCTGGGGAAACGAATGCAGCAGGCAGCCCATGCAGGCAAGCTGTACAGAGAAAAGCCATTTGTCATGGGCAAGCCTGCCAGGGAGGCCCTGGAGGAGAGCGGCAGTGAGGAGATGCTTTTGATCCAGGGGATTATCGATGTGTTTTTCGAGGAAGAGGATGGGATTGTCTTGTTGGATTATAAGACAGACAGCGTGAGAAACGCAAGAGAGCTTGCAGACCGTTACCGCACGCAGATGGAGCTTTACCAGGAGGCAGTCGAGCGCGCCCTGGGAAAGGCGGTGAAAGAAAAAATCCTATATTCTTTCTGTTTGGATAAGGAGGTAACTTGGTAAGTTAACTTGGCATGAGGAGGGATTTTCATATGGCATACAAATTTATTTTAGCTTCTGCCTCTCCTAGGAGGCGGGAGCTGTTGGAACAAGTGGGCGCAGAATTTGAGGTCATCCCGGCACAAGGGGAGGAAAAGATTACAAGCAATAAGCCGCAGGATGCAGTTCTGGAACTGTCTGCCCGGAAAGCCCGGGAAGTGGCGGGCAGATTACAGGAAGCGGATGCAGTTGTCCTGGGAGCCGATACCGTGGTGGCGTTCGGAGGGAACATTTTGGGCAAGCCCCGAGACGAAGCGGATGCAGCACGGATTCTGTCGTTGCTTTCCGGCAATACCCATAGCGTTTATACGGGAGTGACGGTAATTGTGCTGCAGGGAGGGGAGCGCAAGGAATATTCGTTTTATGAGGAGACAGAAGTGACGATGTATCCGATGACGGAGCAGCAGATTTCATCTTATATCCGCACAGGTGAGCCGATGGACAAGGCAGGCGCTTACGGCATACAAGGAAAAGGAGCTGTATTTGTTGAGAAGATCCAGGGGGATTACAATAATGTGGTAGGTCTGCCGGTGGCGAAGATTTTCCAGCTAATAGGGAAATTAGCATGAATTTTCTTCCCGCGGGCGATGAGCCAGAGTCTCTGCTGCCAAAGGCGGCAAGACCTTTTAAATAAGTAAATATATTCGTGCGACAGTCCCGAACGTTTTTTGTGCAAGAATTTCTGGCGCTGAAATATAGGCTAATATAGAAAAAGGGGAAACTCAAAGCAAATCAGGCATTGAAATTTTATGGAATTCATACTATCATATTAGGGAAGAGATAGGAGGAGCAGGCTTATGAATGAATACGATGAACTTTGTCTGGAATATTTTCTGGACAATCAATCTCAGCTTTTTGACGAAAGAGTAGCTGAGAACCTCGACGATGCGGAAGAATTTTTGGAAGACTGCATGGCGGTAGTGTGCAAAAATATCAAAGAAGTGCGGGCATACTTTGAAGAAGAAGGCGCGGACATTTCCTATATGGACGACGATGAACTGGAAGAAGCTTCTGAGGTATTTTCACTGCCGGATGGGCGTTTCCTGGTAGTGGAAGCATAACTGTGCAGCCTGGCTGGAAAGTGAGAATGAGATGGAAAAATATGATGTGGTTATCGTAGGAGCCGGGCCTTCCGGTATATTCTGCGCCTATGAGCTAATTAGGCAGAAACCGGGGCTGCGTGTGCTGTTGCTTGAGAAAGGCAGGAGGATTGAGCAGCGGGCTTGCCCGAAACGTAAAACGAAGGAATGCGTGGGATGCCGGCCCTGCTCCATCACCACTGGATTTGCGGGAGCCGGGGCTTTTTCAGATGGGAAATTATCGTTGTCCCCAGACGTGGGAGGCAACCTTCCGCAGATTCTAGGCTATGATGAAGCCGTGAGCCTGATTCAGGAATCGGACGAGATTTATCTTAAGTTCGGCGCGGACAAGAATGTTTATGGCGTGGGCAAGGAAAAGGAAATCCGGGAAATCAGGAGGAAGGCCATCAAAGCCAACCTAAAGCTCGTGGAATGCCCGATTCGGCATTTGGGAACGGAGGAAGGCTATAAGATTTATAGCCGACTGCAGGAGCATTTATTGCAGCAGGGCGTAGAGATGAAATTTAATACCATGGTGGACGATGTGCTGGTCGAAGATGGCAGGGCCGTGGGCGTGGTGGCAAAAAATGGGGAGAGTTACTATGGGAAGGAAATTGTCTGTGCCATCGGCAGGGAAGGAGCCTACTGGTTCAGCCATATCTGCAGGGAGCATGGGATAGAGACGAAAGTGGGAACGGTGGACATCGGCGTGCGGGTTGAAGTCAGGGACGAAGTCATGGAGTTCCTGAACGAAAACTTATATGAGGCAAAACTTGTCTACCATACGCCGACGTTTGACGATAAGGTGCGCACTTTCTGCACGAACCCTTCCGGCGAGGTGGCGACGGAGTATTATGAAGACGGGCTTGCCGTGGTCAACGGCCACGCATATAAGTCTGCTGAGCTGAAAACGAATAATACGAATTTTGCGTTGCTGGTTTCGAAGAATTTTACGAAGCCATTTAAGACGCCGATTGCTTATGGCAAGCAGATAGCCCAGCTTTCCAATATGCTCTGCGATGGCAAAATCCTTGTACAGCGGTTTGGTGATTTCCGCAGAGGTAGGAGGACTACGGAGGAGCGGCTGTGCCGCAATAATCTCATCCCCACGCTGAAAGATGCAGTGCCAGGGGATCTGTCCCTGGTATTTCCCCACCGGATTATGGTGGATACTGAAGAGATGATTTTTGCGCTGGACAAGGTGACGCCTGGCCTGGCAAGCGATGAGACGCTGCTTTATGGCGTGGAGGTCAAATTCTATTCCAATAAAGTAGTCGTAGATAGGGAGTTTAAAACGAATCTGCCGGGGCTGCGTGCCATTGGCGATGGAGCTTCGGTTACAAGAGGGCTGCAGCAGGCGTCAGCCAATGGTCTGAGCGTGGCGCGCAGCATACTCAAAGGACTTTGATGCCGGGAAACATTACGATTAGGATGAAATGGATGTGATTGCTGATGAGAACAGATAGGAAACTGAAACTAGCCGGGGTTTGCACCTTGTTGCTATTGACGGTAAGCGGATGCCAGATGATGGGAGACGAAGTCGTAGTCAATGCAGAAAATACGGATAATGAGGTGTTTAAAATCAGGGACGAAGTCTGTACGCTTCCGGAAGCGCGGGTCGTGCTGACAAATTACCAGAATATGTATGATACGGTGTACGGCATTGATTTGTGGGGGCATGATTTCAAAGAAAATGAGCTGGAAGATTATGTGAAAGACCTGACCATTTCCAGGCTGGCGCAGATTATGGCGATGGATTATCTGGCGCAGGAGAATGAGATTTCCCTGACCGAAGAGGAACGGGCAAAGATAAAAGAGGCGGCAGGGACATATTATTCTTCCCTGAACGATGCGGAAAAAGAATATATGCAAGTCCGTCAAGGGGATATCGAGAATTTATATATGCGTTATGGGCTTGCCAATAAGCTCTATACGTTCCTGACCCAGGGCGTGAATGACGAGGTCAGCGATGAGGAAGCACGGGTCATGGAGGCAGAGCAGATTTTTGTGTCAGATGAGGAGACAGCAAAAGAGGTGGCCCGGCAGCTTAAGGAAGGAAGTGATTTCCTCACGGTTGCCAACCGTTACAATGAGGCTGCGGAGACGGAAGTATTTTTCAGTAAAAACAGCGTGGAGCCGGAAGTCGCAGAGGCAGTGTTTGCGTTGGAAAACGATGAAATCAGCAAAAAGATTAAGGCATCGGATGGCTTTTACTTTGTAAAATGCATTAACCATTATGACCAGGAGCGTACCGACGATAATAAATCTGTGATACTGGAAGAGCGCAGGAAGGAAGCATTTGACGATGTCTACCAGAGATTCTTAAGAGACCTTCCCTCAGAATTTAATGAAAAAGTCTGGGAAAGCGTGAAAGTTGAAATCAACAGCGATGTGGCGACCGACAGTTTTTTCCAGGTATATGGGAAATATTGCACATGGTAATCCTCAAATTGAATAAACAGAAGAGCAGGGCAGCATTCCCGGGATGGGGATGCTGCCTTCATACATGAGGAAAAATTTTCGGTTGACAAAATCGCACTACTGTAGTAGTATAAATACATCAAACTACTGCAGTAGTTTTTGGAGGAGAATATTATGGATGTGAAATTATTTGATTCGGAACTGAAAGTCATGGATGTGTTATGGAGGGAAGGTGATGCCACGGCAAAACATATTTCGAATGTCCTCAAGGAAGAAGTGGGATGGAACATGAACACAACGTATACGCTGATTAAACGTTGCATCAAGAAAGGAGCCATCGAGCGTTCTGAGCCGAATTTTATGTGCCACGCGCTGATCCCTAAGGAAGAAGTGCAGGAGGCGGAGACAGAGGAACTGATTAATAAAATTTATGACGGTTCCGCAGATAAGCTTTTTGCAGCCTTGCTGGGCAGGAAGAAGCTGTCAAAAGAGCAGATCGGCAACTTAAGGAAAATGGTAGAAGAACTGGAATGAGGTGTGGTATGGGTTTGTGGGATATGAGCGTTTCGGGAGGGATATTCATCGTGGCAATTATTGTCTTCCGCAGCCTGTTTCGAAAGCGGCTGTCAGGGAAAGTATTCCAGCTTCTATGGGTTGCGGCGTTTTTGCGGTTGATGCTCCCTTTTTCCATTCCTTTTCCATTCAGCATTTACTCCCTGGCAGATAGAGTGGATGGAATGCAGGAGGCAGCGTATGTTGAAACAGATTGGGAGGAAGATGCATATGCGTATGCAGAGCCGATGCTGGAAGGCGCGGTGCGGGCTGGAGCTGGAGGGGATATCTGTTTCATTTGGATATTTGTTTATCTGGTTGGGGCTGTCCTGACAGCGGTGTATCATATATGCTCTTATGTCAAGTGGTATTTGGAATTCCAGACGTCGCTTCCCGTTACAAATCCTGCGGTGCAGGCCTGGGCGTCAGCGCTTCCTCTCAGGCGGCGGGTGTCAGTCCGGCAATGGGAGCGTTTGGCAGCGCCTCTGACCTATGGGATTATCCGTCCGGTAATATTGCTGCCGAAAGCTTTGGCAGCCGAGGACAGTGGACAGTTACCGTTTGTGCTGGCTCATGAGTATATGCATATCAGGCAGTTTGACGCATGGAAGAAGCTCCTTCTTGTCCTGCTATGCTGCGTTCACTGGTTTAACCCGATGGTTTGGGCGATGTGCGTGCTGGCAAACCGGGATATGGAGCTTGCCTGCGACAGGCATGTAATTGAATATTTAGGAGAGGATATGCGGTCAATGTATGCGCTTGCGCTGATTGACCTGGAGGAACAAAGAGGGACTTGTATGTCCTGGGGAAATTGTTTTTGTAGAAATGCAATAGAAGAAAGGGTGGTTGCAATTATGAGAGAGAAGAAAAAATCAGTAGCGATAGGGGTACTGTCAGGCGTGGCGACGGCGGGGCTTATCATGGCATTTGCTACTTCGTCCTATGCCTTGGGCAGGGCAGAGGAAAAGGTAATCTTCCAGGCAGATGAGATTGCGGAACAAGACAGCGACGGTAAGACGTTTGCGTCAGAGGAGACGGCGTATGCTGTGGACAAAGCGGGGAGCGTTCACGGAACTGATACAAATGAAGGAATTGTGTATACGATAGATGATGTAACATATGAATCAGACATAGAAGGGAGCGTAAATAGAGACGTCATAAATGAGGAAGTCGCATATGCGGTGGAAGGGGGCGATGTCTCGACGGTTCCCAAGGAGTATGCCTCTTGCGGGATTGCAGTTGATTTGAAAACAGGCAGCTGGATGTACAAGGGCAAAAAGGTTGCCGCTTTTTATGATAAGGAAGAAGGAAGGCTGATGATGGACGGCGCTTCCGGGAAAAAAGCGGTATATCTTGAAGTCTGCCGGGATAAAGAAGGAAATATTGAAAAGATAAATCAACTGAGCAAAAAGGAGATGCAGGAGCTGCTGGCATCTCAGGGGCTGGTATTTTAGCAGATATGGGATAGAATGCTGTAAGATAAATGGATATAAAAACGACCATACGGATGTGCATGGTCGTTTTTATTACTGATCTGTCTGTTTAAGATTTCCCCATTATTTAGTTCCCTAGTACCAAAAGGGGGGGAACTCATATCCTGCTTACGACGGCATTGTATGATTGTCAATGCTATTTTGCAAGAAGCAGCATGATTTTATTGCTCCTTGCCACAAATTTGCCCATGGCATCCGGTGAGAGCGGGTGATTGCTCAGCAGCGCAAGGTCGTAGAGCTGTTCGCAGAATACCGGGACGTGTTCTGAATCCTTATTCTCCAGGATATATTTTACCAGTTCGTTGTTAGCGTTGAGGATTAATGTCTGGTCGCCGCCGAACATGGAGGAATCCATGCCTGCCATGCCGTACATCTTCATCATGTCCTGCATCCTCCGTCCTTCCTCGGACAGCGTAATGACGGAAGAGATTTCTGCATTTTTCAGTTTTTCAACGTTTACATTCAGATTTTCATTACTCAGAGCTTTGCGGAACGTTTCCGTCAGCGTATCCTTTGCCTCTTTTAAGTCTTCCTCAGAGACGTCCTCTTTCATGGAGTCCGTGAGGTCAGCGTCGATACGCACAAATTTGATGTTCTCATTCCTTCGCTCCAGCTGGGTGATGAAGGAAGCGTCGATGTTGTGGTCAAGGATTACGGCGTCCATGTCCTGTTCTTGGAACATTTTGATATACTGTCCCTGCTGTTGTCTGTCGGTCACATAGTAGACAGGTTTGCGTGAGTCTTTTTCCTCTTCGGTGTCTGTGTCAGCTTCGGAAGTATTTTCTGTGTCTTTCGAAGCTTCGTCTGTGTTCTCAGATGCATTGTCTGCGTTTTCAGAATCCATATCCTTGGAATCAGCCGTTCCTTCCTCTGTCTTAAGGCATTCCGGCAGGGTCAGGTATTTGTCGTCCAGGTTCTTGAACAAGATATAGTCGTTCATCTTGTCGCAGAATTTCTCATCTTTTAAACAGCCAAATTTGATGAAGGGGCTGATGTCGTCCCAGTATTTTTCGTAAGATTCTTTATCCGTCTTGCACATGCCGCTCAGCTTATCGGCAACCTTCTTGGTGATGTAATCGGAAATTTTTTGCACAAAGCCGTCGTTCTGCAGCGCGCTGCGGGATACGTTCAGCGGCAGGTCGGGGCAGTCAATCACACCCTTTAACAGCATCAGGAATTCCGGGATGACTTCTTTGATATTATCCGCAATAAATACCTGGTTGTTGTAGAGCTTAATGGTTCCTTCAATCGAATCGTATTCCGTATTGATTTTGGGGAAGTAGAGGATGCCCTTCAGGTTGAAGGGGTAATCCATGTTCAGGTGAATCCAGAACAAAGGTTCTTTGTAGTCCTGGAATACCTTACGGTAGAAGGTCTTGTATTCTTCATCCGTGCAGTCATTGGGGTGTTTTGCCCACAGCGGGTGCGTGTCGTTTAAGGCAACCGGCCGTTTGACAATCTTTGCCTTTTCCATGCGTGGGGACACTTCCACCTGTTCTTTCGTACCATCCTCGTTTTCTTTCTCTTCAAATTTGGCTTCTTCGACAATGTTCTCGATGACCTTGTCTTTTTCCGTGACTTCCTCAGCGGGGATGGTCTCATATTCTTCCGGCGCGTTTTCCTTTGCCAGGAAGATGGGGGTCGGCATGAAGGAGCAGTATTTCTGGATGACTTCCTTTGCGCGGTATTCGTTAGCGAATTCCAGGCAGTCTTCATTTAAGAATAAAGTGATTTCCGTACCCACATCCGTCTTAGAGCCGTCGGACATATCGAATTCTGTGCCGCCGTCGCACGTCCAGTGGACAGGCACAGCATCTTTCTGGTAGGAGAGGGAGTCAATATGCACCTCGTCTGCCACCATGAATGCGGAATAGAAACCCAGGCCGAAATGACCGATAATCTGTTCCTCGCTGGCCTTGTCCTTATATTTCTCCAGGAAGTCGGATGCGCCGGAAAAAGCAATCTGGTTGATGTATTCCTCCACTTCGTCGGCGGTCATGCCCAGGCCGTTGTCAATAAATTTTAAAGTTTTTGCTTCCGGGTTTACGAGAATCTGGATTTTCGGCTCATAGCCGTCGGCAAGCTCATATTCTCCCATCAAATCGAGCTTCTTTAATTTGGTGATGGCGTCGCATCCGTTTGAAATCAACTCGCGGTAAAATATGTCGTGGTCGGAATACAGCCACTTTTTGATTATGGGAAAAATATTGTCGCTGTTGATGGAAAGGTTTCCGTGTTTGCTGTTCATAAAAATTACACTCCTTTTACTGTTCTGTCGTGTTACCTGGTTCCTTTTTCGTCTAAAAAAGATTGTAATACCCACATTTGCAAAAGTCAATAGAAAATTAGCACTCTTTCAAACTGAGTGCTAACAAAATGCTGGAAGCCCAGTAAAATCAAGGGTTTGCAGATTTATTAAAAGTTTATAAACAGGAAAAGTCGGTTGACAGTTCGGGGTATTTATCATAAAATGAAACAGCAAGAAATCATGATGAGGCAGAGGTGTGCTATGAGCGAACAGTTGATGAAAAAGTATGAATCTATGGGGTTTGATAAGGGGCAGCTGGAGGAAATACGTCAGGGCATCGAAAAAGGGTTGGACGTATCTTGGTATACTTCCGTAAAGTATGACTGGTTTCAGATGGAGGAAATCAAGAAAGGGCTGGAGCGCGGACTGGACGTGTCCGTCTATGCCAAGCAGGACATCTCCTATGACAGGATGCGCCAGATACGTAAGGGACTGCAGGAAGGGATAAAACTAGCGGAATACCAAGATCTGTCACCAGGTTATCTGCGCCAGATACGTAAGGCAAAACTGGGGAATGTAAACATCTTCCCATATATCAAAGAGGGATATGAGCCTGACCAGTTAGAAGAAATCCGATTGGCGCTGGAGCATAAAGCGAATGTGGATCCGTATCTTATCAAGGAATTTTTGGGCGAGTCTATCCGCGAAATCCGCCTGGGCGTGGAAGAAGGGCTGGATGTGTCCGCTTATGCCAAGATTGATTTTGGCTGGCAGCAGATGCGGGAAATCCGTCTGGGACTGGAGCGGCGCGTGGATGTATCCGTGTATGCGAAGGAGCTATACCGCTGGCAGCAGATGCGGGAAATCCGTCTGGGACTGGAAGAGGGGTTGGATGTCTCGGCCTACAAAAGCCTGATGTATTCCGCCAAAGAGATGGAGCGGATGCGTAAAAAGATGCAGCAGCAGGCAGCGAAGAAGAGAAAGGCAGAAGAGAGCGCAAGTGCGGATTTCCAGTTTGAAATGCTGGAAGAACAGGCGAAGCTTGCATCGGAATGCCTGGTGGCGGTAAGCCAGGACAAAATGGAAGCATACGTGACTTTGGAAAAGGGATGCGGCAAAACGAAAAACGACATCATGCGTCTCTTGGCAAAAGAGAATGTAATCTTTGGTATCAAGCAGAATGAGATTGAAAAGCATTTAAAGGAATCCGATAAGGCAACCAACCGTTTTCTGGCGGCGCAGGGGATACGTCCGGAGCGGGGCAGGGATGGATATTATGAATTCTTTTTCCGCACGGGGATCCCGCAGATCCCGGCAATCCGGGAAGATGGTTCCATTGATTACCAAAATACGGTTTATTTTGAGCAAGTGAAAGCCGGACAGGTCATCGCGGTCTACCATGAGGCACAGCCGGGAATAGGCGGGAGGACTGTGGAAGGTACGGAACTGTTTGCCCAGGGAGGGCATGAGAAACAGCTTCTCAAAGGAAGGGGATTCCTGCTCTCTCAGGACAAGAAGACCTATGTTGCCAGGGAATCTGGCAAGATTGAATTAAAGGATGGCAGGATTACCATCGAGCCTTTGCTGGTGGTGGATGAAGTAACTATATCTACGGGAAACCTACGGTTTAACGGAAGCATCTGGGTACGGGGGAACGTCGGGAGCGGCGTGGTCATCCAGACAAAGGACGATTTGATTATTGAAGGAAATGTGGAGGCAGCGCATCTGCAGAGCGGCAAGAATATCGTCATTAAAAATGGAGTGTCTGGTGGCGGGCTTGCGATGATAGAGTCTGCCGGGGATATCCACGGCAAGTTTTTTGAAGGCGCGACACTGACTGCGAACGAGGGGATTTATGCCAACTATGTGATGAACAGCAATCTGATTGCAGGAAAAGAGATTGTCATTTCCGGAACCAAGGGGGCAATCATTGGGGGGAATGCAGCAGCGGTGAATAAAATTGAGGCGCATCATATCGGCAACCGTGCCGGGCTTCTCACCAATATTTCCCTGGGCATCAGCCAGGCGATGATACAGAAGGAAGAAGAGGCAGAGATAAAGTTAAAGAAGTTCCAGTCTGAGCTGGCAATTTTTGAGGAGGCATATAAGAAACTCCAGAAGCAGTACCCGCCGGAAATCCGAAATGAAATGGATATTTACCTGAAGGTGGAGCAGGCGACTTATATCAAGCGCAAACAGATGGAACAGCAGATGGAACGGACGAAGGAGCTTGAGGAGAAACGGAACAAGGCTGACGAGGCGAAGATGATTGTCCGCGGCACCCTCAATGCCGGTACTGCGGTACAGATGAACGGGATGCATTGGAGTGCGGCAAATTCTGTCAAAAATGTCACTGTGCGCCGGTCGTTCAAAGAGATAGGCGTATTTCGGAATTAAGGAGGAACTGAGATGGAGCGGCGTAAAATACTGATTGTGGATGATTTAGAGAGCAACCGTATGATTTTGGCGGAGATATTCCATAAGGGATATCAGATTTTGCAGGCGGGAGGCATCGTTACGGCCCTGCAGCTTTTGGAAAACCATCATACAGAGACGGCAGCTGTGCTGCTGGACTGGCATCTGTCTGGAGAAGATGGGAGCAAGATTCTGGAGACGATGAAAAAAAAGGGGTGGATGGATCATATACCGGTACTGATTGTCACGGCAGAGCATTCTGCGGAAGTGGAGAAAAAGTGCATCCAGATGGGGGCTTCTGACTTAATCAGGAAGCCGTTTGATCCCGATGTGGTGAAGAACCGTGTATACAACAATATTTCCCTATACCAGCATAAAAACCAGATGGAAGAAAAGGTTCAGGAGCAGAACCAGATTCTGAGGAAGCAGTATTCTGTGATGAAGGTCCAGGCGGAGAAGCTGAAAAAAGTAAATCAGAAAATGGTCGACATTATCTGCAATATTCTGGAGCATAATTACCCGGAATTCATGGATAATGTGCAGATTACAAGGGAAATCAGCAGAATCATCGGCAAGAAAGTGCAGGAGAATTACCCGGAATATAAATTGACGGATGAAGATGTGGAAGTGATAGCGGAACTGTCTTCCTTGCGGGATATCGGCAAACTGCTGATTTCGGATCATGTGCTGTATAAACCGGCGAAACTCACGAAAGAGGAGGCGGAGTACATGAAATCCCATACGGCAAAGGGCTGTGAAATTATGAAGATGATGAAAGACTTACAGACGAAAGAGTATCATAGGGTCAGTATGGAAATCTGCATGTACCACCATGAGCGTTATGACGGCAAAGGATATCCCGAAGGGCTGAAAGGGGATGAGATACCAATCTCGGCGCAGATTGTCTCGGTAGTGGATGCCTATCATGCACTGATCAGCGAGCGTGTGTACAAGCGTTCTTATTCGAGGGAAGAGGCATATTACATGATTCTGGTCGGGGAATGCGGTATATTTTCACCAAAAATCATGGAATGTTTCCGCATGTCCAGAAAAGAGATGGAGGAAATCAACACGGATATGGAGGAACAAGCGTAGGCCACGGAGAGAAGTCTAAGTCATGGGGAGGAGCTGAAATGGTGGAAGCATAGGGAGAGCTGCCAGGGTCACGCAAGTTAGGAGAGAAGGCATGGAAGGGCATATAAAAGGGAGCATGGTGAACGGGAACCCTGCAAAGGCGTTGATTGGCTTTACTTTGCCAATGGTGGCGGTGGGAAACGCTGCATCCACTTATGTGGCGCAGAACATGGGGGCGAAGAAGCCGGAGCGGATAAGGATGGGATACCGCATCTGCCTGGCGATGGCGGCGTCTATTGGCCTGTTGATCGCAGTCATCCTGCATTTTACGGGGCAAGGGTTCGTCGGCCTGTTCTTGGATTCCGGCTCTAGTGCGGAGGCAATCTCCATAGGAGTCAGTTATTTAAGCGCCGTCTCTATGTTCTGTTTTGTCATGGGCAGCATGAATGTCAGCAATGGGGTCTTGCGAGGGGCGGCGGACATGGGCTGGTTTTTGTCCAGCAGCGTCTGCAACCTCATTACCAGAGTGGCCCTGACCTATGCATTGGCGGACATTACAAAAGGCATGATTATCATGTGGGCGAACCCTGCAGGCTGGATGGTGGGGCTTATGATAGCGCTGGCAAGATACTTCCAGGGAGGCTGGAAAAAGAAGGAAATCATTTCTTAAAACATATGCTTTTTTCATTGAGATAAAATGACTGAAATGCTATACTGAAAAGGTGGTACAGAAGAAAATATAAGGAGGAGAAGGTTTGGAAGCAAAGGAACAAAAAGTATTGGATGAGATTTTGGAAGCTCACGATTACAGCCAGACAGCAGTGATTGCAATCATGCAGGATATCCAGAAGGTATATCGTTATCTGCCGGAGGATGCGCTCTGCTACATAGCTAAGAAACTGAATCTGAGTGAGGCGAAAGTATATGGGGTGGCTACATTCTATGAGAATTTTTCCCTGGAGCCAAAGGGTAAATATGTGATAAAAATCTGCGATGGGACAGCTTGCCATGTGCGTAAGTCCACTGCGATTTTAGATGAAATTCGCTGCCTGTTGGGGGTGACAGAAGCGAAGCCGACTACTGACGATATGATGTTTACTGTGGAGACGGTATCCTGCCTGGGAGCCTGTGGGTTAGCGCCGGTATGTACGGTCAACGATGAGGTTCATCCGTCAATGACCCCGGAGAAGGCAAGGGAACTGATTCAGGAACTCAAAGAAGGCAAGGAGGCCGGAGAGGAGGGCGCAGATGAGAATTAATACGAGAAAAGAGCTGGAAGCGAGAAGGAAAGAGTATGCGGCATCCTTGAAGACCCAGAAGAAACAGATTCTGATCTGTGCCGGAACCGGATGCGTGGCCGGCGGTTCCTTAAATATTTATGCGAAAATGCAGGAAATTCTCATAGAGCGTGGGATTAAATGCTCCCTGGTTTTGGAGAAGGAACCACATGATGAAAGCGTGGGACTGAAAAAATCAGGCTGCCATGGATTCTGCGAGATGGGCCCGCTGCTGCGCATCGAGCCGGAAGGGATTCTTTATGTAAAGGTAAAAGTGGAAGACTGTGAGGAGATTATTGAGAAAAGCATCATAAAAGATGAGGTGATAGAACGCCTGGTGTACCATGACCAGAATGGCGACGCTTACGAGAAGCAGGATGACATCCCCTTCTATAAGCAGCAGACGCGCGTGGCTTTGGAGGATTGTGGAAGGATTAATGCAGAATCCATCAAGGAGTACATAGCAGTAGGCGGATACAGTGCCGTGGCGAAGGCGTTGTTCGACATGACGCCACAGCAGATTGTGGATGAGGTCAATGAGGCCTGCCTGCGCGGGCGCGGCGGCGGGGGCTTCCCTACCGGGCGGAAATGGGCGCAGGTACTGGCGCAGGAGGAAGAGGTAAAGTACGTGGTATGTAACGGTGACGAGGGCGATCCCGGTGCATTTATGGACCGCAGCATGATGGAGGGCGACCCCCATCGCGTGATAGAGGGTATGCTCATCGCAGGCATCGCGACAGGCGCGCACTACGGCTATATCTATGTACGCGCAGAATACCCGCTGGCTGTGGAGCGTCTGCAGAACGCTATCAGCAAAGCAGAGGAGAAAGGGCTTCTGGGCAAGAATATATTGGATTCCGGCTTTGACTTTGACCTGAAAATCAGCCAGGGCGCGGGTGCGTTTGTCTGTGGCGAGGGTTCCGCCCTGACAGCGTCTATCGAAGGAAACCGCGGCATGCCAAGGGTTAAGCCGCCGCGGACTGTGGAGAAAGGGCTGTTTGAGAAGCCGACTGTCCTAAACAATGTGGAGACTTACTGTAATGTCCCGCCAATTATCACCAAGGGTGCGGAATGGTACAAATCGATTGGGCCGGATAACAACCATGGTACAAAAGCGTTTGCACTGACCGGGAACGTCATGAACACGGGACTGATTGAAGTGCCGATGGGAACTCCGCTGAGAAAGGTTATTTTCGATATTGGCGGAGGCGTAAAGGGCGGTAATTTCAAGGCAGTGCAGATTGGCGGGCCTTCCGGCGGGTGCCTGTGCATCAGCGCAACGGAAGATCATCTGGATCTGCACCTGGATTTTGACTCCCTCAAGAAAGTAGGGGCCATGATTGGCAGCGGCGGCCTGGTGGTTATGAACGACAAGAGCTGCATGGTGGAAGTGGCAAGGTTTTTCATGAACTTCACCCAGAACGAGTCCTGTGGGAAATGCATCCCCTGCAGGGAGGGTACCAAGCGGATGCTGGAGCTTTTAAATGATATTTGCGAGGGGCGTGGGACGATGCAGCACATCACGCTGCTGGAGGAACTGGCGTCGACGATTTCCGCTACGGCATTATGCGGGCTTGGCAAGACCGCAGCCTCCCCGGTTGTAAGCACTATGAAATATTTCCGCGAAGAGTATCTTGCCCATGTGGAGGATAAGAAATGTCCGGCGGGCCAATGCAAGGCGCTCGTGACTCTCCAGATTGACCCGGAATTGTGCAAGGGCTGCAGTAAATGCGCGAAGCTCTGCCCGGTGGGCGCAATTTCCGGCGAGATTAAGAAACCATTCACCATTGATACGAAAAAATGCATTAAGTGTGGCGCCTGCAAGGATGGCTGTAATTTCCACGCAGTAAAAGAAGCATAGGAGGGAACGGGCATGGAAAAATATATGATTATTGACGGAGAGCGTGTACCGTTCACCGATGAAAAAAATATCCTTGCGGTCATCCGCAAGGCGGGGATCATCTTACCGACATTCTGCTACTATTCGGATTTGTCCATCTATGGGGCCTGCCGCATGTGCGTAGTGGAGGACAACCGCGGAGGTATTGTGGCATCCTGTTCCGCACCGCCCAAAAATGGCATGGAGATACGCACGAACACGCCGCAGCTGTATTATCACCGCAAACGGATTCTGGAGCTGCTTTTGGCTGCGCACTGCAGGGACTGCACGACATGCGAGAAGAATGGCAAATGCAAGCTGCAGGAATTGGCAAACCGTTTTGCCATTCCTGGCGTAAGGTTTGAGAATACCAATCCCATCCGCCCCATCGACACGTCTTCCAAGGCGATTGTGCGCAATCCCAATAAATGTATCCTCTGTGGGGACTGTGTGAGGGTATGCAGCGAGATTCAGCATGTGGGTGCCATTGATTTTGCGCACCGTGGTTCTGATATGGAGATTTCCACGGCGTTTGGCAGGGATATTGCGGACACGAACTGCGTCAACTGCGGGCAGTGCGCGGCGGTATGCCCAACCGGTGCGATTACGATTAAGAATGATACCCATGACGTATGGCAGGCAATCCACAGCGCAGACAAACGGGTAGTGGTACAGATTGCGCCGGCAGTGCGCGTAGCAATCGGCGAGGCCTATGGCTATGACCCGGGCGAGAACACGATTGGCAAGCTGATTGCTTCCCTGCGCATGTTAGGGGTGGACGCCATTTTTGACACATCAGTGGGAGCCGACCTGACCATCATGGAAGAATCGGAAGAATTGGTGGAGAGTTTGGAGGAAGAGGGGCGCAACTATCCGCTGTTCACCTCCTGCTGCCCGGGCTGGATTCGTTTTGTGGAGACGAAATACCCGCATCTGATGCCCTATGTGTCTACCTCTAAGTCTCCGATGCAGATGTTTGGGGCGGTCATTAAGGAATATTATAGAAAGCAGGATAAGAAAGAGCATAAGGAAACGGTATCTGTGGCGATTATGCCTTGCACGGCCAAAAAGTATGAAGCTTCCAGGGAGGAGTTTAAGAAAGACGGCATACCTTATGTGGATTATGTGCTGACTTCTGAGGAAGTCATCGGCATGCTCAAAGAAATCGGCATCCGTTTTGACCGCCTGGAGCCAGAGGCGTTTGACATGCCGTTCTCCATTTACTCTGGCGCAGGCGTCATCTTTGGCGCTACCGGTGGTGTGACGGAAGCAGCAATCCGCCGGGTAGTGGCGGACAAAAGCCCGAAGGCGCTCAAGGAGATTGAGTTTATCGGCGTCCGCGGCATGGAAGGCCTCAAAGAGTGTACGCTTGATTTGGATGGGCGCGCCGTGCGGATTGGTATTGTCAGCGGGCTTGGCAATGCAGACCGGCTGATCCAGAAGATTGAGAGCGGCGAGGAACATTTTGATTTTGTAGAAGTGATGGCTTGTGCCGGCGGGTGTGTTGCCGGGGCAGGGCAGCCGTTTGCGCGTTCCACGGAGAAACGGATGCGCGCTGAGGGCCTTTATAAGAATGACAAAGCGTTGCAGATTAAGCGCAGCGAGGAGAACCCGCTGGTGGATACGTTATACAGCGATTTGCTCAAAAATCGTGAGCATGAGCTTTTGCATGTGCATTATACGCAGGAATGATGCCTAATTTGACCTGAACGATGCTTTTTTTGGCGCGTAATGATGTCGGAGGAGGTAAAGAATTCCAATCTTCCAGCCGAAAAAAATATATAGGAACATTTTGGCTGGAAGATTGCGAAAAAGGAGGACGGTATGAATATTTCATTGACGAATATAGGGACAGACGCCTATCAGAAGAGTGGCTCTGTCTTTGCCGGTAATCTGCCCATGCTGCAGAACAATGTCTCCAAGAGCGCGCAGGATAAGGCAGAGCGTCAGCAGAAGACGCAGAGCGAGGTTGCGTTCTGGGAGAAGCAGAAGGAGAACCTCAAGAATCAGGAATACGAAACGGTGGAAGAGATTGCTGAGAAGCTGAAAACCCTGCATGGGTATGAGGATGAGATTGCGGCAGCAAAGAAAGCGTTTAATAATGAGCAGATGTGGCACACCATGGACGAAGCAGAGGAGCTGGGCGAAAAGATTGCCGAAGCAGCTGAGAAGATGGAGCCGAAGACTGCGGAAGAGAGACGCGAGGATATGGCAGAGGAGGCTATGGGTACGGAAGAGGACAAGGGTCTGATGGACGAGATGATGGAAAGCGTCTCAGACCTCGCCGAAGAGGCCGAAGCTGTGGAAGAAAATGCCGAAGAACTCGAGGAGCTTGCCGAAGAGACCGAGAAGATGCAGGAGGCAAAAGAGGCGCAGGAAGAACTGGCCGAGGAAGCCGAACGCATGGAGGAGCAGAAGCAGGAGATGGAAGCGCAGAAGCTTGCAGCAAGGGAAGCCAGGAACATGGAGGCTTACCAAGCGGCAGGAAAGCGGCATCCGTACCAGGCGTTGGATTTATTAGTTTGACGGAAGTTTACAGACAGTCCCCGGGGGTTGGCAAGGAACCCTGCGGGACAGACATGGCAAACGGCAGGGCGTCACGCCCTGCCGTTTGTATGTTTGTATGGCTTAACGGATTTCAATCCTCCCACTGTCGCAGAAGATACGGATATTCTGATTTTTGCCATTATCCTTCTGATAATAAACTTCTCCGTCATCGTCCGTCTCGATTTCCTTGCCATCCAGTTTGACCGAGCCGTATTCGGCATTCAGGTCATAGTTGTAATCGGACACGTCGTTGGCAAGATTCAGGATGGTGTCGCCATATTCGTTGGTAATATTTGTGTCTCCAAGGGTTGCCTGGCGCAGCTTGAGGGCGCCGGAATTCATGGAAATGTCGCTGTTTTTCACCGTAATCTTGTCTATGATGCAGTCGCCGTATTCATTGCTTAACGTGAGCTGGCCGGATTCCAGCTTCGATAGCGTAAGGCTGCCGCTGTCCAGTTTGACGGAGGTGTTTTCCTCAACCTGGAAACTATCAGCAGTGATATCGCCATATTCGTTGGAAATATCTAAATGCTCGCAGGCGATGGTACCGAGCGTCATATTTCCAGAGTCTGTGCTGACAGATAGTGTCTTCCCGGAGAAGCTGTCCATGTTCAGGTCTCCGTAATCTGCTGAGATTTCAGCAGTTTCTGCCTGCAGGCCATTGATTTCTATGTTACCGCTGTCGCAGGATATGTTCAGCAGGCCGAAATACTGGTCGGCGGGGATATAGAGATTCATATAGTATGGACCTTGGTTGGCGGAGGAAAAATTTGTAGGGTTAAAGAAAAAGTGAAATCCAGAGCGGTATTTTGCCTGGGTATGCCCTTCCTGGAACCGGAAGCTGTCGTCGGAGACGTCATACGCAGGTTCTTCGCAGACGCCGTCCATGCGGTATTCAAGGTAGTAGCCGTCTGCCGGGAGGATGGAGAAATCGCAGTAGCTCAGGTTCACGGAAATGTCGGAAAATTCCTCAAGCTTTGTTTTTTCCAGCTTCCATGCCTTAGGGTACGAGTTCTCCTTGGCTGTCGGGGAAATGGGAAATTCACCGTTTTGGATGCCCTGGACGATGATGATACCGGAGCAGGCGATGCCAAAGAGAATGGCGGCGCCTGCAATGAGTGCCAGAATTTTATTGCTTTTCATATGTAACGCCCTCCTTTTTTCGTTGTGAAATGTAATCTAATTATTATAACGAGAAAGGAGGGCGTTTTGCTTCAATATTGCCTGGTAAAACTCAATCACGTTTAAGTTTTTTCTGTGCGGTGGACAGCATCAGTTTGATGCGGTTCAGCTGGTTTACCTCGGATGCGCCAGGATCGTAGTCAATGGCGACGATGTTGGCAAGCGGGTAGCGATGGCGGATTTCTTTGATGACCCCCTTGCCCACCACATGGTTGGGCAGGCAGCCGAAAGGCTGCGCACAGACGATATTGTCCGTTCCGGAATGAATCAGTTCCAACATCTCACCGGTGAGGAACCATCCTTCCCCGGTCTGGTTGCCCTGGGAGACGATGGGGTCTGCATATTTGGCCAGGGTCTCGATATGTGCCGGAGGTTCAAAGTGCCGGCTCTTTTCAAATTCCCTGCGGGCGCTTTTTCGCAGCCATTCCAAGGCCTTGATGCCCAGGTTTGATCGGCGTGCGCTGGATTTTTTTGTTCCCAGATGTTCGGCCTTAAAATTCATATTGTAGAAGCAGTAGAGCAGGAAGTCCGTCAGGTCGGGCATTACGGCTTCCGCACCCTCGGCCTCCAAAAGATCAACCAGGTAATTGTTGGCGGCTGGCAAGAATTTTACAAGGATTTCCCCCACGATGCCCACTTTAGGTTTGACTTCCTCCGTCATCGGAAGGCTGTCAAAGTCCCGGATAATCTCACGGCAGTATTGCTTGAATTTTCGGTGGGAAGGTATCTTTTTTGTCGTTAGGAAGGCGGTGCATTGCTGCTTCCATTTTTCATGGAGGGCGTTCGCGCTTCCTGGCACGGATTCATACGGCCTGGTACGGTACAGGCAGCGCATGAAAACGTCGCCGAAGATTAAACCGTACAAGGCGCGCTGCAAAAGCGGCAGGGTAAGCTTGAATCCCGGGTTGCCTTCTAAGCCGCTGAGGTTCACGGAGATAACTGGGATATCCGGGTATCCGGCTTTTTCTAGGGCACGGCGGATGAAGCCGATATAGTTGGAAGCCCGGCAGCCGCCCCCCGTCTGGCTGATAATCACGGCTGTCCGCTTCAGGTCATATTTGCCCGAGAGGATGGCGTCCATAATCTGCCCGACGACCATCATCGAGGGGTAGCAGGCGTCGTTGTTGACGTAACGCAGTCCCATGTCCACGGCAGCTTTCCCATCGTTGTCCAGAACCACCAGGTTGTAGCCGGAGACGGCAAAGGCAGGCTGGATCATCTCAAAGTGAATGGGGGACATCTGGGGGCAGAGGATGGTGTAATTTTCCCGCATTTCCTCTGTGAACACGTTGCGCTTATACTGAGAGGGGGCAATCACGCGTTTCTTACCCTGTTTTTCCTTGACTCTCAGTGCAGATAACAGGGAACGGATGCGGATGCGTGCCGCGCCCAGGTTGTTGACTTCGTCGATTTTCAGACAGGTATAGATTTTGCCTGATTTGGAAAGGATGTCGTTTACCTGGTCGGTGGTCACGGCGTCCAGGCCGCAGCCGAAGGAATTGAGCTGAATCAGGTCTAAGTCGTCACGCGTCTTCACGAAGTTTGCTGCAGCATAGAGCCGGGAATGGTACATCCACTGATCCATGACCATCAGCGGGCGTTCCACCTCGTGCAGATGGGAGACAGAATCTTCTGTCAGCACGGCAATGCCATAGGAATTGATTAATTCGGGGATGCCGTGGTTAATCTCTGGGTCAATGTGATAGGGGCGTCCGGCGAGAACGATGCCCCGCCGCCCGTTTTCTTCCATATACCTGAGGGTCTCCTCCCCTTTGCACTGCAGCTCTTTTCGCACTTTGGCAAGTTCTGCCCATCCGGCGTCCACGGCAGACTGTACCTCCTGCGCAGGGATGGAGAACTCTTCTGCGAATATCTGCACAAGCTGCGTGGCAAGCACCTGCCGGGAGGCGAAGGACATGAAGGGGTTTAGGAAACGCACCTTGCCGGAAGTTATTTCATCTACGTTGTTCTTGATGTTTTCGGCATAGGAAGTGACGATGGGGCAGTTGTAGTGGTTGACGGCGTCCGGGAATTCATTTCTCTCATAAGGGATGCAGGGATAGAAAATGAAATCTGCCTGATGCGCTATCAGCCAGGAAATATGGCCGTGCGCCAGTTTTGCCGGATAGCATTCCGACTCGCTGGGGATGGATTCAATGCCCATTTCATATATCTTACGTGTGGACTGCGGGGAAAGCAGCACACGGAACTTGAGCGCGCGGAAGAATACTGCCCAGAAGGGGTAGTCCTCGTACATGTTCAGCACCCGGGGAATCCCTACGTTGCCGCGTGAAGCTGCGTCTTCCGGCAGAGGTTCGTAACCGAAAATCCGCTGGTTCTTATATTCAAACAAGTTAGGAATCTGCGCTTTGTTTTTTTCCTTTCCCAGTCCTTTTTCACAGCGGTTGCCGGTGATAAAGCTGCGGTTTCCGGAAAAACGGTTTATCGTCAGCAGACAGTGGTTGGTGCATCCCTGGCAGCGGGACAGCTTTGTCTCTGCTTCCAGGTTTTCAATTTCCTCTATTGGCAGCATGGTTGTGCCGGGGCTCTCTTCAAAACGTTCCCGGGCAATCAGGGCGGCGCCAAATGCGCCCATGATGCCTGCGATGTCTGGTCTTACTGCTTCGCATCCAGAGATTTTTTCAAAGCTTCTGAGGACAGCGTCATTGTAGAACGTTCCGCCCTGTACTACGATATGCCTGCCTAAATCCCTGGCATCGCTGACCTTGATGACTTTAAAGAGCGCGTTCTTGATGACGGAATAGGCCAGCCCGGCAGAGATGTCTGACACATCCGCGCCCTCTTTCTGGGCTTGCTTTACCTTAGAATTCATGAACACCGTGCAGCGGGTACCCAGGTCAATCGGATGCCTGGCAAACAAAGCAGCTTGGGCAAAATCTTCTACAGAATAGTTCAGGGAGTTGGCAAAGGTTTCAATGAAAGAGCCGCAGCCAGACGAACATGCTTCATTGAGTTGTACGCTGTCTACAGTCTGGTTCTTAATCTTGATGCATTTCATGTCTTGGCCGCCAATATCCAGGATGCAGTCAACCTCTGGGTTAAAAAAGGCTGCGGCATAATAGTGGGCCACTGTTTCCACTTCGCCCTCATCCAGCATGAAGGCAGATTTCAGCAATGCCTCCCCATAGCCGGTGGAGCAGGAGTAAACGATACGCGCCCCCTGCGGCAGCAGCTCATGGATTTCTTTCAGCGCAAGTGTTGCCGTCGACAGGGGGTTGCCGTTGTTGCTGCTATAAAAGGAATACAACAGGGAGCCGTCTTCGCCGACGAGCGCGACTTTCGTGGTCGTAGAACCCGCGTCGATGCCCAAAAAGCAGTTCCCCTGGTAAGAAGAAAGGTCTTCGGTCAGGACATGGTGTTTCCCATGGCGTTTGCGGAACTTATTGTAATCTGCCCGATCTGCGAACAGAGGTTCCATCCGTTCCACTTCAAATTCCATTTTGATATCGGAAGAGAGCTTCTTAAGGATGCTCTTAAGCTCCATCGTCACATCTGGCTTATGGTTCAGCGCAGAGCCGATGGCCGCGAACAGGTGTGAGTGCTGCGGGGCGATGATATGCGGATCGTCCAGTTTCAGGGTGCGGATAAATGCGCGTTTCAGTTCGGGAAGGAAATGCAGCGGTCCGCCCAGGAACGCCACATGCCCACGGATTGGCTTCCCGCAGGCCAGCCCGGAGATGGTCTGGTTGACGACTGCCTGGAATATGGAGGCAGACAAGTCTTCCTTTGATGCGCCTTCATTGATGAGCGGCTGGATGTCAGTTTTGGCAAATACACCGCAGCGTGCGGCAATGGGGTAAATTGCCTTGTAATGTGCTGCATAAGAGTTAAGCCCGGTAGCGTCTGTCTGCAGGAGGGCAGCCATCTGGTCTATGAACGAACCAGTGCCGCCGGCACAGATGCCGTTCATACGCTGTTCTACGTTCCCACCTTCAAAGTAAATAATTTTGGCATCCTCGCCACCCAGTTCAATAGCGACGTCTGTCTGGGGGGCATAGTCCTGCAGTGCGGAGGAGACGGCAATTACCTCCTGCACAAAAGGGATGCCCAGATGTTTGGCCAGGGTGAGCCCGCCGGAACCAGTTATCACTGGCGACAGGAGCATATTTCCAAGAACGTCCTGCGCCTCTGCCAGGAGGTGCGAAAGCGTTTCACGGATATTCGCAAAATGCCTCTCATAGTCGGCAAAGACCATTTCGTTCTGTTCATTTAATATGGCAATTTTTACAGTAGTCGAGCCGATGTCGATGCCCAGCCTATGTAAAGAGTGTTTTTCCATAAAGTATTACCTCCAAAATTCTATGGCAATTTCTTCCTATTAAAAAGATATAACTGCCCGGAAATCGAACACCGTATATTATACGACAGGAAATGACAAAAAACAATTCATTTTTTATATTTTATGGAATGTTAAGAATTGACCTAAGGAGGGACCCAGCGGAGCTGGGAGGATGCCTTAGGTCTTCTATCGTAGCTGGCTTTATTTATCTTATGCATGAAACGCAAAGGCAGAACCGTTTTGGATGCCACGAATATAATAGTTAGAAAGGAACTATGGAAAAAGATGAAGGAGAGAAGACTATGGCAAGAATCATACCTATCCCGATTGGATCGGTCTATCCGGGCGGGCCGTGCGGGGGCATCATACATGTGATACAGCAGGGAGACACTCTGTACGAGCTTGGGAAATTTTATCATGTGAGCGTGGGGCAGCTAATCTTTGCCAATCCTTTTGTGGATGTCTATAATCTGCAGATTGGGGAAGAGCTGTGCATTCCGGTGTCTCCCAGGCCTATGCCTCTTGGCGCAGGAGAACGCAGGCATTACCAGACATTCAGCGACTGGGAAGCGTCGATGGGAAATAACAGAGAGGGATGGCAAGAAGATATGGAAGCTGGCCGGGAAGGCTGGGAAGAAGACATGGAAGCTGGCCGGGAAGGCTGGGATGAAGATATGGAAAAATAAAGTTTTATGAAAATTACGCCATTCGTTGACAAACCTTTCCAGAAAATTTATAATGAAAGCTAACAAAAATGAGTGAGGTGCGTTATGAATTTTCTGAATAAAATGGAGCGGAAGTTTGGCAGATTCGCAGTTCCGAACTTGACTTTCTGGTTGATTGGAGCCTGGGTACTTGGGTTCATTATTCAATATACGATGCCGGAGGCGCAGAGGCTTCTGACATTGGAGCCTTATCTGATACTGCAGGGGCAGGTGTGGAGGATTGTGTCGTGGCTGCTGATTCCGCCGTCCGTCAATATCCTGTTTTTGGTTTTTTTCTTATCCTGCTATTATTTCATAGGTACATCCATTGAGCAGGCAATCGGTACGTTCCGATATAATGTTTATCTGATTGGCGGGCTTTTGTGTTCCGTTTTAGGCGCGTTCATTCTGTACCTCATTTATTATCTGGTAGCGAGGATCCCGGTAACGGGAATTGGATATTATTTCAGTACGCAGTATGTTACGATGTCGCTGTTTATGGCTTTTGCCGTGATTTACCCCAATTCAGAGTTCCGGTTGTATTTTATCATACCCTTTAAGGCGAAATGGATGGGGATTGTCGATGCGGTCTGGATGGTATTCATGTTTATCGTCAGCAACTGGGCAGGAAGGGTGGCAATCATTGCCTCTGTGATGAATTTCCTGATTTTCTTTTTCAGCACCAGGAATTACCGCAGGATATCCCCCCATGAGATTCGCAGGAAACAGGTTTACCGGCAGCAGATGCGGCAGGCGCAGGGCATTGCCAAGCATAAATGCGCAATCTGTGGGAGGACGGAAAAGGATGGGGACAATCTGCAGTTCCGTTTCTGTTCGAAATGTGAGGGCAATTTTGAGTATTGCCAGGATCATCTTTTCACACACCAGCATATCAGGCGCAGCTGAGCCCAGTCTGTAATTGACAAATGGGCGTTTAGAATTTATAATATTGAAGTATACGGAAAAGGATTGAATGTAAGAAGGGGACTGTCGCACGAATATATTTACTCGTTCAAAAGGTCTTGCCGCCAATGCGGCAAAGACAGAATGCACGAAAATCACTCTGGGAAGCTAGCTTTCCAAGATGATTTTTGTGCATGTTGTTTGCATTACTTTGCTATGTAAACCTTTTGAGCAAATCTATGCCTTGTAATTTATGTTAGTGCGACAGCCTCGCTTTGCACAATTTTACAATACGTACAGCCAGGAGGATTACAGATGGAAAACGAAGTGATTTCCAAGAATTTTATTGAGCAGATAATTGAGGAAGATATGAAAGAAGGACATTGTGAGACGGTAAGAACGCGTTTTCCACCGGAGCCGAATGGTTATCTCCACATTGGACATGCAAAATCCATTTTGCTCAATTATGGGCTCGCTCAGGAGTATGGAGGCAAGTTCAATATGCGTTTTGACGACACGAACCCCACCAAAGAGCGGGCGGAGTTTGTGGATTCTATCAAAGAGGACATCAGATGGCTGGGAGCGGACTGGGAAGACAGGCTGTTTTTTGCCTCAGATTATTTTGACGAAATGTATGAAGCCGCCGTTAAACTGATTAAGAAAGGCAAAGCTTATGTATCGGATTTAAATGCAGACCAAATTAGGGAATACCGGGGGACTCTTACGGAGCCTGGCAAAGAAGATCCGGGAGCGGCAAGGAGCATAGAGGAGAACCTTGCGCTTTTCCAGAATATGAAAGAGGGGAAATACGAAGATGGCGCCATGGTACTCCGCGCAAGGATTGATATGGCTTCCCCGAATATCAATATGAGAGATCCAATCCTCTACCGGGTGGCGCATATGACCCACCACAATACGGGCGACAAATGGTGTATCTATCCGATGTATGACTTTGCGCATCCGATTGAAGACGCTATTGAGGGGATTACCCATTCCATCTGTACACTGGAATTTGAAGACCATCGGCCGTTATACGACTGGGTAGTCCGGGAGCTGGAATATGAGAACCCGCCGAAGCAGATTGAATTTGCCAAGCTTTACCTTACGAATGTCGTGACAGGCAAGCGTTATATTAAGAAGCTGGTGGAAGATAAGATTGTGGACGGCTGGGACGATCCGCGGCTGGTTTCCATTGCCGCGCTGCGCCGGCGCGGATTTACGCCAGAGTCTATCCAGCGTTTTGTGGAGCTTTGCGGCGTGTCGAAAGCGAACAGTTCGGTAGATTATGCGATGCTGGAGTACTGCATCCGGGAGGATTTGAAATTAAAGCGTCCTCGGATGATGGCGGTGCTGAATCCCATCAAACTGGTTATCGACAATTACCCGGAAGGGGAAGTGGAGTATCTGGATGCGGCGAACAACCTGGAGAATGAGGCGCTTGGCAGCCGTAAGATACCTTTCTGCCGGGAACTGTACATTGAACGTGAAGATTTTATGGAGGAACCGCCGAGGAAATACTTCCGGCTGTTTCCCGGGAATGAAGTGCGCCTTATGCACGCGTACTTTGTGAAATGTGAGAGCTTTGTCAAAGACGAGTCAGGAAATGTGGTGGAAGTCCATTGTACCTATGACCCCGAGACAAAAGCAGGAAGCGGGTTCACCGGGCGTAAGGTAAAGGGAACGATTCACTGGGTTCCGGCGTCCTTTGCGAAAAAATGCGAAGTCCGTCTGTATGAAAACTTGGTGGATGAGGAAAAAGGCGTTTATAACAAGGAAGACGGAAGCCTGAACCTTAATCCGGATTCGCTCAGCATATTAAAAGATTGTTATATAGAGCCTGCCTTGGCGGAGGCCGAACCCTATGATAGCTATCAGTTTGTAAGACAGGGATTTTTCTGTGCAGACTCTAAAGATTCCAGGCCGGATGCACTGGTGTTTAACAGGATTGTATCTTTGAAGAGTTCTTATAAGCTGCCAACACAGAACCAGTAGCACGAAGAGGAGGATTAGTGCAATGAATTTATTTTCAGGATTGGAAAAGTTTGGTCTGAAATCCACAGAGTCCATGCAGATATTTGAGGATGAGAAAAAAGACGAGAAAAAGGGGAATCAGGCAAGCGCGGAGGAGAAGATTCCGGCAGAGTCGGATTTCCTGTTAGAGAAGACGGTGCATTGTAAGGTATGTGACCATGTGTTTAAGACGAAAGTCATCAAAAGCGGGAGGGTTAAGCGTTTGGAGCCGGATCGTGACCTGAGGCCGAGGTTTCAGTACATTGATACATTGAAATACGACATCACTTCCTGTCCGGCGTGCGGTTACACGGCTATGAACCGTTTTTATGAGCATCTTACCCCCACCCAGGTTAAACTGATTAAGGAACAGATTTCAAGCAATTTCCGTCCGGACGATAAGCCGGAAAATGCGACCTACACTTATGACGAGGTCATTGACCGTTATAAATTATCGCTGGTCAACACTGTTGTGAAGAAGGGCAAGGACAGTGAGAAAGCGTACACATGTCTGAAGATTGCATGGCTTTTGCGCGGCAAGGCTGAGACAATGTCGGAGAATACGCCGGAGGAGAAAGCGGCGAAAGCAGAATGCCAGAAAGAAGAGGAAGAATTCTATCAGCAGGCATTTGACGGTTTCCTGAAAGCTATCTCCGAGGAAATGTTCCCAATGTGCGGCATGGAGCAGAGTACGGTTGATTATATCCTGGCGTATATGGCTTACCATTTTAAGAAATATGAGATTGCCTCAAAATTCCTGGCAAGCGTGCTGACGGCTCCTTCTGCAAGCCGGCGCATGAAGGATATGGCATTGGAACTGAAAGAAGACATTATCGCGGAACTCAGGAAATAAAATTTAATAATAGGATGGAATGATTGGAGGCATCATCATGGAACGACAGGGCAGAATTGCTTTGGCAGGCGTCTTGCTGGCGTTTGCGGTGATTTTTACCGGTTGTACCACAGAGAAGCAGACAGAAGCTGCAAAAGAAACACAGCAGCAGGCAGAATACGATGCAGAAAGCAACGGTTCCGGCGAGACGGTCAAAGCCTCCGTCCAGGAATCGCGGCAGACTCCAAAAGAGAAAGAATCAGAGGATAGTACGAAAGAAGCCAGTCAGGAAACAACAGATAAGGCAGGAATGGAAAGTACGAAGGAATCCAATCAGGAAATCGCGAAAGACAATCTATACCGCCCGCTTATGGAAGCCGCTATAGAAGCCATAGAGACAGACGACGCCCAGGCGTTGCATGACCTCCAGCTTAGTGAAGAGGCAAAGACGCTCTCTGCGTCTGTAAGGAATGGGGAGCATTATATCTATTTTCCGGATGGTGGGGACAGCGGCAAAGGAATCGGCTTTTATACATTCAAGGAATGTAGCTGCAAGCAGTGGTACTACGGCGACTATAAGAAGGGGCAAAGAGAAGGCAAAGGAACATGGTATTACGTCAGCAGTAACACAGAAGACGGCAGCCTCTACCGGGAAGTATACCGCGGGCAATGGAAAAAAGACGCGCCTAATGGGAAAGGGCGTCAGCTGACTGCCCATGGGGAGAAAGCTGATACGGACAAGAAATTCAAAGTCAGGAACGGCCTGTTCTACGGCACATATAAGATAAAAGACAAGCTGGAGGACGGCACGGCTGTGCAAGGCAAATATAAGCTGAAAAAGGGAAAATATGTGACGATTCCGGACGAGGAGCTTGAGGCGAATAATTTTGAAGTGCCAGAAGAGCCGCATCTTGCCATTGCGTTCTTGTACAATAAGGACGGCGTGCTGAAAAGCTGCAGCATGGTGTATGCTGAGGATGTTACGAAGGGCGTGAAGCATTTCTATTGAAAAATACCAGATACGGACAGGAGAAACGTCTGTATCTGGTATTTTTCGGTTTTACGCTGTGGAATTATTTTTCCAGCTCAGCCATTTTCATGGCACGGACTTTTAACGGAAGCCCAAATAAGGTGATGAAGCCTTCTGCGTCGTGGTGGTCGTATAAATCACCAGTCGTGAAGCTTGCCAGGGATTCGCTGTAGAGTGAGTAGGGGGAAGTAGTTCCGGCCTTAATGATGTTTCCTTTGTAGAGCTTAAACCTGACTTCTCCAGTCACATACTTCTGTGTGGATGTCACGAAAGCCTGCACGGCTTCACGCAGCGGAGTGAACCATTTGCCTTCGTAAACAATCTGAGCCATTTTGTTGGCCATATCTTTCTTCACATCCATAGTCGCACGGTCTAACACCAATTCTTCCAGCTGCTGCTGTGCTTCCATGAGGATGGTTCCGCCGGGAGTCTCATAAACGCCACGAGATTTCATGCCCACAACACGGTTTTCCACGATATCGACGATGCCGATTCCATGCTTGCCGCCCAGGCGGTTCAGCTCGCGGATAATGTCAGCTACCTTCATTTCTTTGCCGTTAATGGTCTTAGGCACGCCCGCCTCAAAGGTCATGGTGACATACTCGCCTTCCTCAGGAGCTTTCTCCGGGGATACGCCCAGTACCAGAAGATGGTCATAATTCGGTTCGCAGGATGGATCCTCCAGTTCCAACCCTTCATGGCTGATATGCCATAAGTTCCGGTCACGGCTGTAGCTGCTGTCAGCAGAGAATGGAAGGTCGATGCCGTGGGCTTTGCAGTATGCGATTTCTTCTTCGCGTGACTGCATGTCCCATTTGTCGCTTCTCCAGGCAGCAATGATTTTCAGGTCGGGAGCCAGAGCCTTGATGCCCAGTTCAAAACGAATCTGGTCATTGCCCTTGCCGGTGGCGCCATGGCAGATGGCGGTAGCGCCCTCTTTGCGGGCGATTTCCACCAGGCGTTTGGCGATTCCGGGGCGTGCCATGGAAGTTCCCAGGAGATATTTATTCTCATATACGGCCCCTGCCTGTACGCAAGGAAGGATATATTCTTCTGCAAATTCGTCGGTGATGTCTTCGATGTAAAGTTTTGAGGCGCCCGACAGTTTCGCGCGCTCTTCAAGGCCGTCCAGCTCTTCCTCCTGCCCGCAGTCGATACAGCAGCAGACGACGTCATAGTCGAAATTCTCCTTCAGCCATGGGATAATGGCGGTGGTGTCAAGGCCGCCGGAATAAGCCAAAATTACTTTTTCTTTCATTACTTTTTCCTCCGTTTATAGATATGTTTTCAGAACTAACTACTAATATACAACATAATCGCCGAAATGGCAAGCGCATAAAAATTAAAAATATTGCATAATTATGCAAAAAAGTTTCAAAAAAGTCTTTACGGATAATGAAAGATATACTATATTATAATGGTGCGAAAGAAAACTGTAAAAGCATGAAAAGATGAGTTAGGGAAGAAAGAGAGGAATCCAATATGATAAAGGCAGGGATTATCGGGGCAACTGGATATGCCGGGGCAGAGCTTGTGAGGCTTTTGCTTGGGCATAAGGAAGTGGAAATCAGATGGTATGGCTCCAGGAGTTATATTGATGAGAAATATGCGGATGTGTATGGGAACATGTTCCAGATTGTGGAGGATGCCTGCCTGGATGATAATATAGAGGAACTGGCAAGGCAGGTGGACGTCATCTTTACAGCGACGCCGCAGGGATATTTGGCAGGCGTGCTGAACGAGGAGATTCTGCGGCATGCCAAGGTCATAGATTTGAGTGCAGATTACCGCATCAAGGATGTGGGCGTTTATGAGAAATGGTACCAGATAGAACATAAAAGCCCGCAGTTTATCGGGGAGGCGGTCTATGGGCTGTGCGAGGTGAACCGTGAGAAAGTGCGGCAGGCAAGGCTGGTGGCGAATCCGGGCTGCTACACGACCTGTTCCATCCTTACGGCGTACCCATTGGTGAAGGAAGGGCTGGTTGAGCCGAATAGCTTGATTGTGGACGCGAAATCAGGAACCTCAGGCGCAGGGAGGGGGGCGAAATTGCCGAACCTGTTCTGCGAGGTCAATGAGAACATGAAAGCATACGGCGTGGCCACGCACCGCCATACGCCGGAGATAGAGGAGCAGCTTGGCTATGCGGCAGGGGAGGCAGTCACAATCAGCTTCACGCCGCATCTGGCGCCTATGAACCGGGGGATACTGGCAACAGAATATGCGTCCTTAAAGAAGGTCAGGCAGGCGGATGGCACGCTTGCCTACCCGGATTACAAGCAAGTGAAGGCAGCTTATGATAAGTACTATCAGGACGAGTATTTTGTGCGGGTTTTGGATGAGGGCGTATACCCTGAGACAAAATGGGTAGAAGGCAGCAATTTTGTGGATATTGGGTTCAAAATAGATACGCGCACCGGCAGGATTGTCATGATGGGGGCGATTGACAACCTTGTAAAAGGGGCGGCAGGGCAGGCAGTGCAGAATATGAACATCCTGTTTGGCTTCGCGGAAAACGAAGGGCTGAAGCTTGTGCCGATGTTCCCTTAATACGTGTCGGTTTCCCTAAAGCGGGAAAGGGGTGACGCGGGGGATATTGCAGGAATAGGAAGAAGTGAGATGCAGATGAATGATAAAAGCATTGTCCAGGTGTCTGTGAGGGCGATGACAGAAGAAGATTACGAGGAAGTGTACCGTCTCTGGAGAACAATCAAAGGCTTCGGTATCCGCAGCATGGATGATTCCAGGGAAGGCATAGAACGGTTCCTTAGGCGAAACCCTACCACCAGCATGGTGGCGGAGGCAGAGGGAGAAATCGTGGGTGCCATCCTTTGCGGGCATGACGGGAGGCGCGGCTGTTTCTACCATGTATGTGTGCGGGAAGATTACCGGCAGCAGGGAATTGGCAAGTCGATGGCTGTTTCCGCGATGCGTGCCCTGCAAGAGGAGCATATCAACAAGGTATGCCTGATTGCCTTTAAGAAGAACGAGGTAGGGAATTCTTTCTGGAAGCGCGTAGGCTGGACATTCCGGGAAGATCTGAATTATTATGATTTTGTATTGAATGATGCGAATATCACTATATTTCAGTGATAGGAAAAAAGGATTACGATTGGTTGGATAGGAAAAGAGGATTGCATTAGGTTCAGCAGGAATTTTGGCAGGAGGAAGTACGGATGGAAAGGATAACGGGCGGCGTGACCGCAGCAAAAGGATTCCTGGCGGCCAGCACGGCGGCGGGAATCAAATACGAGGGCAGGAAAGATATGGCGATGATTGTAAGCGAGACAGCGGCAGTTTCGGCAGGAACTTTTACCAGCAATGTGGTAAAAGCAGCTCCGGTCATCTGGGATATGCGCCTGGTGGCAGAGGAAGAGTGCGCCCAGGCAGTAGTGGTGAATGCAGGCATAGCTAATGCCTGCACCGGGGAAGAGGGCATGGGCTATTGCCGGAAGACAGCCGAGTTTGTGGAAAAGGCGATGGGAATACCCGCGAGCCAGGTGCTTGTGGCGTCCACCGGCGTGATTGGGATGCAGCTGCCGATGGAAAAGCTTGAAGCTGGGATTTTTGCGATGACGCCAGAGCTTGCCGGCACAGCAGGAAGCGGCCAGGAAGCGGCACGCGCAATCATGACGACCGATACCAAGCCGAAGGAGGCGGCAGTTACGTTTGAAGCAGATGGAAAGACCGTGACCGTTGGGGGCATGTGCAAAGGCTCTGGCATGATTCATCCCAATATGTGTACGATGCTTAGCTTCCTGACGACGGATCTTGCCATATCCAAAGAATTGCTGCAGGAAGCGTTACAAGAAGACGTTAAAGACACTTATAATATGATTTCTGTGGACGGAGATACTTCTACGAACGATACGGTGCTGCTGCTTGCCAACGGCATGGCAGGCAATGATAAGATTACAGAGAAAGATGAGAATTACCAGAAATTCGTGGAGGCGTTGCGCGCTGTGAATACGGCTCTGGCAAGAAAGATGGCAGGAGACGGCGAAGGTGCTACGGCACTGTTAGAGATGAAAGTCATCCATGCAGATACCAAGGAACACGCGAAAACGCTTGCAAAATCTGTTATCTGCTCCTCGCTGACCAAGGCAGCGATTTATGGGCATGACGCCAACTGGGGCAGGATATTGTGTGCATTAGGGTATTCCGGCGTAGTGTTTGACCCAGAGAAGATAGAACTTTATTTTGAGAGCAGATCCGGCAAAATCCAGATTTATAAGGACGGTGTCGCTGCAGATTACAGCGAGGAGGAGGCAACGAAGATTTTGTCAGAGGAGGAAGTAACGGTTCTGGCAGACATGAAGATGGGGGACGCCGAGGCAACGGCCTGGGGCTGCGACCTGACCCATGAATACGTGACAATCAATGCTGATTACCGCTCCTGAAAATGTCTGCTGGCAGAGCATGATACCTCATGATGGAGTGCATGAAATCTCATCATGCAGGGACAGAGGATATGGCAATCACTAATAAGCAGAGAAAGAGGATGAAAGAAATGGCAGAGAAGAATATGCAGGAAATATTACAGAAGGCAGAGGTGCTGATTGAGGCATTGCCGTATATCCAGCGGTTTAACCGAAAGATTATCGTTGTCAAGTACGGCGGCAGCGCGATGGTGGACGATGAACTTAAAATGGACGTCATAAAGGACGTGACTCTTTTGAAGCTGGTCGGCTTCAAACCGATTATCGTCCATGGGGGCGGAAAAGAAATCAGTAAGTGGGTCGGGAAAGTGGGCATGGAGCCGGAATTTGTCAACGGCCTGCGCAAAACGGACGCCCCAACCATGGAAATTGCGGAGATGGTGCTAGGCAAGGTGAACAAATCCCTGGTACAGATGGTACAGGGGCTGGGTGTCAATGCCATTGGCATCAGCGGCAAAGACGGCGGGCTGCTGAAAGTGGATAAGAAATATTCAGAAGGGCAAGACATCGGCTATGTGGGTGACATTAAGGAAGTCAACGCTAAGGTACTTTATGATTTGCTGGAAAAGGATTTCCTGCCCATTGTGTGCCCCATTGGCCTGGACGATGCCTTTGAGACGTATAACATCAATGCCGATGATGCGGCGTGTGCGATTGCCCGGGCAGTCAATGCAGAAAAGCTGGCGTTCCTCACGGATGTGGAGGGTGTGTATAAGGATCCGCAAGATAAGTCTTCCCTGATTTCTGAGCTATCCGTGTCGGAGGCGCATGAACTAATCGGAGGCGGGAATATCGGCGGGGGCATGCTGCCCAAGCTGAATAACTGCATAGAAGCTATCCAAGATGGCGTGTCCAGGGTGCATATTCTGGATGGCCGCATCCCCCATTGCCTTCTTTTGGAAATTTTCACGAACAGAGGTATCGGCACGGCAATCTTGGGAGACGGAGACGAAAGATTTTATCAGGTGAAGGAATAATGCCATTTGGCAGGAGGGAAAAGGATGGAAGGAAAGAAAATCATGGACCAGGCAGAAGGCCATATCTTACATACATATAACCGCTATCCGGCAGTGTTAGACCATGGGGAAGGCGTGTATCTCTATGACACAGAAGGGAAGAAGTACCTTGACTTCGCGGCAGGGATTGCCGTGCAGGCGTTGGGGTATGGGGATGAGGAATATAATCAGGCATTGAAATCCCAGGTTGACAAGCTGATACATACGTCGAACCTTTACTATAACCAGCCAGTCAGTGAAGCGGCAGAGAAGCTCTGCACGGTTTCCGGGTTAGACCGCGTGTTTTTTACGAACAGCGGGACTGAGGCTATCGAGGGTGCGCTTAAAACAGCGAAGAAATATGCCTATGACAAAGATGGTAGGACTGACCACGAAATCATTGCGATGAACCACTCATTTCATGGCAGAAGCCTGGGGGCATTGGCGGTAACGGGGAACGCGCATTACCGGGAGCCGTTTGAACCGCTTCCCGGCATCGTGAGATTTGCAGATTTCAATAATCTGGAAAGCGTGAAAGCATTGGTGAATGACAAGACTTGTGCGGTCATCATGGAGACCATTCAGGGAGAAGGGGGCATTTACCCGGCAGAAGAAGGGTTTTTAAAGGGAGTGAAAGAAATCTGCCGGGAGCGTGACATCTTGCTTATCTTAGATGAAATCCAGTGCGGGATGGGAAGGACCGGGCAGATGTTCGCCTGGCAGGGATATGGCGTCAAACCAGACATTATGACCTGTGCCAAGGCGTTAGGCTGCGGATTTCCGGTGGGGGCGTTTTTGATGACCGAGGAGGTAGCGGAAGCCTCCCTGAAACCGGGCGACCATGGCACTACTTATGGTGGGAATCCGTTTGCAGGAGCAGTGATCAGCAAAGTGCTGGATATCTTCGCCGAACGAGGCATTACGGAGCATGTCAGGGAAATCGGCGAATATCTGCAAGAGCAGCTTTGCCAGCTGAAATCAGAATATAGCTGCATCGCCGCACACAGAGGCAGAGGCCTGATGCAGGGACTTGAACTCACAGTCCCGGTGGGGGAGGTCAGCAACAAAGCTTTGGAGCAGGGACTTATCCTTATCACGGCGGGAAATAATGTCCTGCGGTTCGTGCCGCCACTGGTGATTGAGAAAGAACATGTCGATGAAATGATTGGAATTTTGAAGAAAATATTATAAATTCAGGCAATGATGGTTATCCTACTAAAAAGAAGCATTTAGGAGGAAGCCAATGATTGGAATTTTGATTGCACTTTTGTCAGGAGCCTTGATGAGCGTCCAGGGAGTATTTAATACAGAGGTGACGAAAGGGAGCAGCATGTGGGTCAGCACGAGCTGGGTGCAGTTCTCAGCTTTGGTTGTCTGCCTGGTTGCCTGGTTTTTTGCGGACCGCAGCAGCTTTGCGGCAATCCTGGAGATACAGCCCAAATATATGCTGTTGGGCGGCGTAATCGGGGCTTTTATCACCTATACAGTCATCAAGAGCATGGCCGCCCTAGGGCCGGCAAAGGCCGTGATGCTGATTGTCGTCTCACAGCTGCTTGTGGCCTATGTGATTGAGCTGTTTGGCGCTTTTGGCGTGGACAAGCAGCCGTTTGAATGGCGCAGGGCGCTTGGGATGGCAATCTGCATCGGAGGAGTTATTTTGTTTAAATGGGAATAGTGTGCATGGCAAGGAAGTCCCTGGGACGCCGGAAGCGTTCTGGGGATTTTTCGTTGAATTAAAAAGAAAATGGGGTTATACTGTTTGTAAGATTTCGTTTTGTCAGTTTATAGAATAGTATATAAAGGAGAGTTTTGGAATTGGTATTGCATATAATAGTAAAAAATTTTGGAAGAGTTGAAACGGCAGACATAGCGCTGGATAACTTAGTGGTTTTTGTGGGAAATAATAACAGTGGAAAAACACTGATAATGCAGCTGATTTATGGGATCAGAGAAGAATTGGGGAAGTTTTCGGTACCGGTTTCTGGGGTTAAGAAATCTGATATGAACGGCCAATGCCTGATTCGCTGCGATCAAGAGTGGTTCAGGAAGTTGGAGCTGCAGATTAACAGTTTTTTGGAGGAGAACAAGGAACGGATTATCGAAAGAATTTTTGGGGTTCCGATTTCTGCCGGGGAGATAAGGGTAGCGTTAGAGGGAGTGGAATCTTCTTATTTTGTGAGCAGTCTCTCGGAGTGCCAGATTGGAGAGGAGGGAAGCCAAAAGTTAGGAGTCAGTATAGATATCCTCCAGTATGAGAATGGAGAAACTATAAGGTCGTTCGAAAATCAGCTATTTGAAGGGAACTGTGCGGATGATGCAGTGAAGGAAGCCTTGAGAATGGTATGGAAGGTTATTCTGTCAGGGAAGACTGTCACGGATTCAGGGCAGATTTTCCTGCCGGCTTCCCGTTCAGGGCTGCAGCTGCTGTACAAACATTATTTTATAGGGGAGGTAGAAGGGAATCTAGTGAGGCCGGTCAAAGATTTTCTGCGTTTCCTTCAGCTTTACGCTGAGGACAAACAGCTTCCCGATTCTCGGAGGGCGTTGCTGGAATTTGGGGAGGAGCATCTTTTGCAAGGCCGGGTGATACAAAAAGGGGAAGAGACGTTTTATGAGGATTGGCAGGCGGGCAGGATTGTCTCTCTGCATATTGCATCTTCCATGATTCATGAGCTGACGCCGTTTATGAAGGTTTTGGGCGCGACGCAGAAAGTCGATTGGCTTTACTGTGATGAGGTGGAGAATAGCCTGCACCCTTTCATGCAAAGGGAAATGGCCCGATGGTTAATCCGTATGGTGAATGCAGGGATGCGTGTGATGATAAGTTCGCACAGCGATACGATGGCGAGCCGGCTTAACAATCTGCTCATGTTGACGCATCTGAATCGCAGAAAGGCCGATTATGGATTTCTGTCGGAATTGGAGTTGGTGGAAGCCGATTTGCTGTGTTCTGATGTTAAAGCAGGCATATACGAATTCCGCAATGGGAAAGAAGGGGGAACAGAAGTCGAAAAGCTGGAATTTATAAGCCATCCGCTGATGGGATATGATTTTCAGCTATTTGGCAAAAATCTGGATAAGCTCTATGATGAGGCGGAAAAGATTACGAGGTGAGGGATAATGATAAAGGCGAGGAAACTGAAAGGACTGGAACTGCCTGGAAGGACAGAGCTGTATGAGGTGAGGGGTTCCCGCGAGATTGCAGTGGAGGAAATACAGGGCGATGGCAGTATCGATTAGGTGATTTTAGAGTATTGTGTGGGGGACGGCGATGTCGGGTATTTTGCAAAAGAATACCGGCCAGCTAATGTGCCTAAGACAGGGGCGAAGGTCATTGATATTACTGCGGTGATGCTAAACCATACAGAGAAATGTACCAGATGGCATTTGTATGACATTAAGGATACTTTGGCTGGAGAACATACTGTGGTAAAGCTTAGTAATCAATGGAATGCAGGGTTGCAATATTTGCAGAAAAATATTCTTGTGCATATGCAGGAGTATTCAGAGAAGTCTGACATAGGGGGCATTACAAGATCGTATGACGAGGAAAGAATGAAGAGCCTTAGGGATGAGTATCAGAGGCGTTGTAATGAAATAGAAATCCATGAAGGAAGCATGTCTTTGCCATATAGGAAAAAACGTACAGTAATTGCAAAAGAAAGAGGAATACTTAGAGCTGCTAAGGCAATTCTTGATAAACGTTTTCAGGCAGAGAACGAGAGTATATATCCAATACATATCAGAGAGCTGGTAGAGGAAAATGACCAGTTTTATAGTATAAAATTTCCGGTATAAGAGAGGAGAAACGTATGCGGAATTTATTGGACGTTAAATTTGATAAATTTGTTGAAGATTTTAATTTGCAGGAGAGAGCGGAGAAGGCGAATTGGAGAAGATTTGTCAATTATAATTTTTTTTCGCAGTTTCAGCCAGGGCGATTGGACACGGATGCGAATCTGTTAGACCAGATTTGCGTGGATTCTTTGGAGTTTTCACAAGTGCATGGAGCTTTTTTCTGTTAAACAATCAGATACTCAGTATCCCACAGGATATAGATGATATTTTGCAGAGGGACAGGAAAGGATTGCTGGAATTATATTTTCTGACTTTTGGCAAGATGGAAGACCTCGTGAAGCAGCTGGAGAGGCTTTGGGATAATATGGAAGAGGTAGGTCAAGGGGAAGAATGGGTTCATATTTTAGCGTATGCGATGTCTCAAAAGATCATGCTGCAATGGAAAGATAATCCTAGGTTAAGGATGATATCTTACAGCAATACGGAAAATGTTCCTGGGTTGGAGATCAACAGCAATTTCAATGATTGTTTCTCTGATATAAGTTATATCAGACTGGACAAGAGGCGGCTTCAGGATATCGTCAATTCTAATGAAAACAGTTACCAGGCGGAGTTGGATTGCAAGACATCACTGCTTGTGCCTAGTGGGAATGCAAGGTTTGGCAATGCATATATTACATGCATGCCAGCTCAGGAATTAGTAAAACTTATGATAACATCAGATGGATTGCTTCGGCGTAATATGTTTGATGATAATGTGAGGGATTCGCAAGGATATTCGGCAGTGAACCAGGAAATTTCTGCAACATTAAAAGAACATCCAGATCGGTTTGTTTTGTTTAATAACGGGATTACAATCGTATGTAAAAAAGCTACGACTGAGAATGGGAAATATGTGTTGGAGAATCCTCAGATTGTCAATGGATGCCAGACATGCAATATGATTTATCAGGCATATCGGCGTGGAGTGAGTCTCGAATGTGTTCAAGTGATTGCCAAAATTGTCGGTTCTAATGAGGAAGAGGTGACACAGGGAATTGTAAGAGGGGCGAACCGCCAGAATATTGTCTATGAGGAAGCATTTGAGACTATCAGAGGATTCCATAAGGATCTTGAAAAAAACTTTGAGTATAATCAGGTAAAAGGTTATCAGAAAATATATTATGAACGGCGTTCTAGACAATATGCAGATAATGTGCAGATTAGGCCGCAGCAAAAGATCAGTTTTCGTGGCTTGATACAGAGTATGGTGGCGTTGTTTTTGAATCATGTGGAGGACAGTCATAAACATGAATATACGTTGTTAAAAAGTTATAAAGATTATTTGTTTATCGATGAACACTCCTATAAGCCTTATTATTTGGCAGCTTTTCTTTGTTTGAATGTAGATATCTTATTTAGAGAAAGAAAGCTTCCAAAAGAACTGATTAGTTATAAAATGCATATTATGCTATTGATTAAGGAAATGGCGGGAGGTCATTCGCCGGATTTGGTGTCGGAAGGTATTGATAAGTATTGTGAGCAACTGTTGGAGAAATTGGAGGAGGGGAGGCTTAGGCAATATGCGCTGGAGGCTTGTAAAAAATTTGAAGATATAAGAATAAAGTGGATTAATGCGAAAGGAGAGCAATATAAATATGGTATTAAGGACAGTGCTGAATTTCGAAGTTTCTTAATGAAAGAAATTTATGGTGTGCCAAGTCAGGGTGAAACAGAGAAATCATATGTAGGATATGTAATGAATGTGGGACTGGACAAGCGTGGTACATTGTATGGCTTTATTGAGCATATGCCAGACAATATATTCTTCCATGAATTTGATAATCCTGATATGGACAGATCATATGCAGGAAAAAAGGTCAGCTATAAAATTGTACGCAACGGCAATCAAGTGAGAGCGGTGAATGTGCGGCTTATGAATCATTAGAAGGTATATTAAATGTGAAGGTTGTTAAAACACTGCTGTGCATATACCAGGATATGGAAATCATAGTACATGCAGTGAAGAAAATAATTGGCAAGTTTATCAAAGTGTAAAGCAGGAAGCCCCCGGGACAAAAACGTCCTGGGGGCTTCCCGCAATATATAGTAAAATACTACCCTACATTAATAGTAA
>CAJUFQ010000010.1 GCA_910585625.1 uncultured Lachnospiraceae bacterium | reverse complement strand
AATGGTTTTATCCCATCCGGGGCTGGAAGATTGAAAGCGACCTGTGGCACCATCCACGGAAATATGTGGTTCCAGTGGTAATGCTCCTGCTCGCGGGGGCAGTCTCTTCCTGTCCGGTGCTGCTGCCTGTGCTGTTGGGTTTGCTGGCAGCAGAAGCCGTAGTTTTTCTTTTTCTATGTTGGAGGTAGAGTGCCATGAAAATCTTATTGGTGGAAGATGATATGGAAATCAGCGCCATGTTAAAAAGCTTTTTGATGACAGAAAATTATGAAGTCATCGCTGTATCAGATGGGGAAAGCGCCTGCGAGAAGTTCTTTTCCGATGATATGATGGCGGTGTGGAGTTTTAACTTTGCGGCATTGGTATTGTCAAAGCTGGTAATCTATCTGTGTATATTTATGGGTTCAAAGTATATGCGTTCATCCTTTGCAATTGATTTTGATATGGGAAGTTTAACCTTTTATATCCAGCTGATCCTGAAATCCTTCGTCATTGTAAGCATGAGTTTTATTGCACTGTTTGTAGGGATGACGGCGAAATCCTCGAAAGCGGCTATTATTACTTCATTTTTGCTGATATTTCTTACACAGGCAAATGTGGGTGATTTTACCATGGCAGATAACGCAGTATTCCCCCTTGTCCTGACGGCTGTATCTTTCGGGTTTGCCGTATTGTCAATCTGCAATGTGGAAAACAAAGATGTATTGTAATTATTCAGAACCAAAGGAGTAGTATGAGCAGAGTATTAGTGATTGAAGATGATGAGATACTGAATGGAGGACTGTGTTATAACCTGCAGAAAAAGGGGATCACCCCTTTTTCTGCTTACACCTTAGAAGAGGCAAAGGGACTTCTTTTAAAGGAAGCGTATGATCTAATCGTGCTGGATGTGAATCTGCCGGACGGCAGCGGATTTGAGTTTGCGCAGGATACTGCCGCTCTTTATGAGATACCGTTTATTTTCCTGACGGCTCATAATCTGGAGGATGAGATTATCGGCGGTTATCACATGGGCGCGGAGGATTATATTACGAAGCCCTTCCGGATTCAGATTGCTATGGAGAAGATACAGGCGGTTCTTAGAAGGTGCGGGGGAAGGCATGAGGAACCCTGTTATTCGTGCGGCAATCTTGATATTGATTTCGAAAAAAGAATTGTCAGGAAGAGCGGGGAACTGTTAGAGCTTACGCCGACGGAATTTGACCTTCTTCAGTTTTTCTGTAAGAACCGGAGAAAGATACTGACGAAGGATATCCTTCTGGAAAATATATGGGACAGCAGAAGGCGCTTTGTCAGCGAACATACGCTGTCTTTAAATATCAGCCGTCTGCGGAATAAAATAGCCGACGATAAGTTTGATTATATCAAGAATATTTATGGAATGGGATACCGGTGGGTCGGAGCAGGGGAGGCAGGAGTATGAAAGCACTGATGATTCTGCTTCTTTTTTGTGTTTTGAATCTCGGATATTATCTGTATTTCCGAAGAAAATTTGTGATGTTCTCCGAAGAAATACTTTGGAATACCAGACGTATCATGGGGAATGGAAAGGGTCAGTCTTTGTTCCGGGAATACAATAGGGAAACGCTTGCTTCCAAGGTGGTTATGGAGCTTGAGAAGACGGAAGAGATACTCAGGAACCAGGCGCTGGAGAGCAAACAGGAGAAGGAGAAGCTGCAAAAGACGATTTCTGAAATTGCTCATCAGATAAAGACACCTCTGTCAAATATCTGCATGTATCATGATATGCTTTCGGATCCGGATATTTCTTTCGATGAAGCAGAGAAGTTCAAAGAAATTATAGGGCGGCAGCTTGAGAAGTTGGAATTTCTGATTGATTCGCTGATTAAGTCTTCTCGTTTGGAGAGCGATATGATTAAGCTGAATATGGGAAATGTTAGTATTTTTCATGTTTTGGAGCTGGCTGTGAATGATATTGTCCATAAGGCAGAAAGAAAAAAGATGGAACTGTCTATCCGGTGCGGGCAGGATATGACTGCGGTCTGTGATGTGAAGTGGACGGCGGAGGCAATCGGCAATATTCTGGATAATGCGGTGAAATATACGCCGGAGGGAGGGAAGATTTCTATTGACGTCAGTCCGGGAGAGATGTACACAAAAATTCGGGTTCAGGATACGGGAAGGGGAATTGCTTCCGGACATTATAATGATATATTCAAACGGTTTTACAGGGAAAGCCCGGTTTCTGGAGAAGAAGGTCTTGGCCTTGGCCTGTATATTGCCAGAAATATTATTACGCTTCAGGGAGGATATATAATGGTGCATTCTGTGCCGGGGCAGGGTTCCTGCTTTTCCGTATTCCTTCCGCGGCAGGCTTGAAATTGTTTCGGTTTTGATAATATTTCTTCGTCATTTGAAACAGGATTGATAGAATCTCCTTTTAGAATATAACTATAATCAGGAAGGAGAGATGAGGCATGGATATTTTACAGACAAAGAATCTTACGAAGTATTATGGGGAAGAGCCCCTGGTTGTGAAGGCTTTGGATGGGATTACCCTTCAGATTGAACAGGGAAGCTTTACGGCAATTGTGGGAACGTCCGGTTCCGGGAAAAGCACGCTGCTTCATATGTTGGGGGGTTTAGATACGCCGACAGGGGGAAGCGTTGTGGTAGACGGGCAGAGCCTTGACGGAATGAGCCGGAGCGAGCTGACCATTTTCCGCAGAAGAAAGATCGGATTTATTTTTCAGAATTATAATCTGATTCCGAATCTGACCATTTATGATAACATCGTTCTTCCGGTAGAGCTGGACGGACGAAGTGTGGACCGGCAGTATTTGGAAAATATCGTATCCGTACTCGGACTGGAAGGAAAATTAGAGCGAAAGCCCAATAAACTTTCTGGCGGCCAGCAGCAGAGAGCGGCCATTGCCCGGGCGCTGATTACCAAGCCGGCGCTGATACTGGCCGACGAGCCTACGGGCAATCTGGACAGCCGCACAAGCCAGGAAGTTGTGGGGCTTTTGCAGGCGACGGGAAGGAAGTTTCATCAGACCATTGTGATGATTACGCATAATGATGAGATCGCCCAGATTGCGGACCGTACAATCCGGATTGAAGACGGGCGGATTGCGGAAAGAAGGTGGTAAGGATGAAACTGGATGCAAATAATAACAGCAGAATCATCTGCCGCATTGCAAGAAGCAATCTGACGGGCAGTAAAGTATATACCCTGTTTTCAGGTCTGACCATTATTCTTTCGATTACATTTATTATGGTGATGACGTTATTTCTCCAAGGAACGCAGACAGCGGAGGAGCGGATGCTTCAAAATATGCAGCATGTGATCTATATGAACGTGTCAAAAGAGCGGATGGAGGAACTTGCTGCAGATGAGAGGACAGAACTTGTGATTCCATATAAAGATAACGGCGCTGAGTTTGAAATCAGCGGTGTAAAATATAAGTTTATTTATATGAAAAGTCAGAAAGATAAAATACAGACTTATGCGCCGGCGGAGGGAAAAGAGCCGGAAAAATATGGCGAAATCGTTGTAGACAAAAGCTTCATGAACGGTATTGGAAAGGAGTGCAGAATCGGCGAAAAGATATCTCTGAATACGGGAAATGGACCGGAGGAGTTTGTAGTCAGCGGATATACCGGCAGAAATCAGGAGTTATCGTCCTATACGGTTTATGTATCCGAAGAATTTGCAGAGAAAAATCCTTCCATGAGGGCAGTGGAGTATACGGCCCTGGTGCGGATTGCAGGCGCCTGGGATATGGAATCTTCCGAATTTGAGTCAGCGGTTTACCAGATAGCGGAGGATTATGGCGTAAAGCGCCAGGATGTGAATATAAACGGCAGATTTGAGGAGTCTTTGCGGGAGGACAATACGGCCGGATATGCAATCGCCTTTGTATCCTTATTTATCATGGCGGCCAGCGGGATTGTCATTTACAGTATCTTTTATCTGTCTGTCTCATCACGCGCACAGCAGATCGGGCAGCTTCAGACGATCGGAATGACAGAAAAGCAGATTCGGAAAATGGTGCGCCGGGAAGGGGGATATCTATGTGCCGCGGCAATCCCTGTGTCCTTAATCCTTGGCGGAGCCTTTGCGTATCTTCTGCAGCCGGAAGGATGGAGTACGCCCGGTTATCTGGCGACGGCGGCAGTCACCGGTGTATTTGGCTTTTTTGCCGTACAGATCTCTGTCAGCAAACCGGCTGCTCTTGCGGCTAAGGTTTCTCCTATTGAAGCGTCAAGGGATTTGTGGGACGGAAGAGATGCCCATGAGGGGGATGCAAAGCATAAAAAGCTGACCGCATTTGTAATGGCACGGCTGGGACAGAGCCGAAGTTATAAGAAACGGCGGCTTATGACGGCGTCCATTGCTTTTGGAGGAATTGTTTTTATGATTGCGGCCTCATATCTGTATGCCTGGGACGAAATATCCTTCTCAAGGGAAGGGATTTTTTCCGATGCAGAATATATGGTTTCTTACCAGTATAATGCGCACAATCCGTCAGCATACGGGCCGACGGATATGCAGCTTAAGGGGCATCTGAGTGAAGAACTAAAAGAACAGTTGTCTACTCTTCCTCATGTGCGCTCTGTCAGGACAGAAAACAGTGCATTCGGCAGTATTGAGTATCAGGGAGCTGTCTGGAGCGATGGATTTTACCGGCTGACAAGAGATTCTGACGCATATTTTCAGATGAATGCAGAAGGCAATAACAGCTATGATTATCTGTGCGAGTCAGACGGTATTATGATTACGGACAGTGAACTTGTTTCCGGGTTAAACGGCATATCCCCGCAGGTTGGGGACTACATTACACTGCACTGGTCTGACGGGGCGGAACATACTGCAAAGCTTGAGATTGCGGCAGTCAGCCCGGATCCTGCGCCGGTAAAAGGCGGCTATGCTTTTGCAATGACAGATCAGACGATGGAAAAGCTGTGGGGTGATATGAATACTGCCAGCGCCTTCTATATTTCTGTGGATGATTATGAAAAATATGGAGAACAGACAGAAGAAGCAATTCGTTCGCTGACAGATGATGATCCCGATTTATCCCTGGCGACACTGCGGGAGCAGATATTGGATGATTCGGCAAATGTGAAGAAGATCAAGATGCAGATTTACGGCATCTCAGCCTTTGTTACCTTATTTGGGATTCTGAATCTGATTAATATGATGATCGGGAATATTGCCACGCGCAAAAGGGAAATATCCGTGCTGGAATCCATCGGTATGGAAGTGAAACAGATAAGAAATATGCTGTTCTGGGAAAGCATTATGTATGTGTTCCCGGCAATTCTGGTCACGCTCTTTGCAGGCGGCGCAGCCGGGTACGGATTCGTTGCCGCTTATAAGCGGATTGCGGAGTATATGAACTACAGATTTCCTCTGATGCCCTGTCTTCTGTATACGGCGGTGATGATCCTGATTCCGCAGTTGATTTCCTGTGTCAGTCTGGGCAGGCAGAAAAACCAGTCTCTTGTAGAACGGATAAGGTTATAAAAGCTTTGATTTTTCGGGCAGATTAAAACTGCTTGGGACTAAGTATCTTATTGAGCATTCGCAGTTCAATGTGGATGAGGGCAAAAATTTTTAAAATGTCCGAGCTTTGTAACAATTCAGGCCTTTTTTAAGCTGATAGGATGAAAGGCTCGGACATTTCTGTGACATTTGCATTATATGATAAAGAGAAGCTAATGCTGGAGGTGAATAAATGAGAAAGATACTTTTAGTTGATGATGACAGCGCCTATACATGGTGTCTGCAAAAATACTTACAAAATCGGGGATACAGAGTGAAAACGGCAAACACCTTGGAAGAGGCTCGGATAGCTATCAAAGAAGAAATACCGTTGCTGATTTGTTGTGACCTTGATTTGCCGGATGGTTCTGGATTAGAGCTTTTGGATATGGTACGGGCGGCATATGGAACGTTTCCCTTTATCCTGGCTTCATGCTATGAAAAAGAAGACTACGAAAAAGAAGCCATGCACAGGGGGGCAACATCATGTGTGGATAAACTGGAATCTAGCTTGTTACGGGCTAAGTTGGTAGAATATGCTGGTCTACAGTTGACCGAGAGACAGCATCCTAGCTTTTTATAGTCGGGTGTACTATCTGAAAGTTGATATATTTTTGTGAAAAAGCATTATATGAAGAATGCTCATGTATAGTCAAGAAATATGATAAAACTAGATTAACACAAAGGCTGACAAGTGGGTTAGATACTTTCAGTTAGCACTGATATTATCTATTTAACAGTAATTTTAGCAGGATATATGCTGACGGCTTACAAGGCTCATTTTCATAAGAGCCTGTTTTTTATATCAAGGCAAGGGAGGGAATTTTGGACGGTGGAGTTGCCGTCTCAAAGCAGTATGGAATAAATACTATTTCTAGCGCTGATAAGAAAAGGAATACACATAATCCAATTGGAAACAGGAGGAAAAGATGTGGAGCTGCTTCTTATAAAATTGGAAAGTATAGATACTGATTTCTATGAAAGCTTAATAAAATTTATATCGGATCATGGTTACAGACCCAAAGTTGTTGCCCACAATACAGAAATCCTTTCCTTTAATGGATTGGAAATTGTTCCTTCAAAGCGGCAATTATTCCTGCATAAGAAAGAAATTCCCATGACGAATAAAGAGTTTGGCATTCTGGAGTTGTTGGCGAGGAATAAAGGGCAGGTATTCAGCAAGGAACAGATTTATGACTATGTATGGGGAGAGGGTTATTTTTCTGACAGCAGAAATATCATTGCCTATATTAACAAAATCCGAAAGAAGATAGAACCAGATCCGGCTAATCCAATTTACATTTTGACGATTTGGGGTATTGGATATAAATTTAATGAAAAAATAAAGTAGGCAGTGATGCATGGAATACATTATCATTGCTTATTTTATATTGTAAGAATATGTATTTGGGAAAGAGGTGAATGAGAAAATGAAAAATGAAGTTACTGAAAAACTGGAATTGTTTTTGCAAAATTTAAGATGTGAGGACATGAGCAGGGAGACGTTGGTACATCTGGATAGCTGCCGGATGGAATCAGAAAGACTTGCAGAACTGGAAGAAGATTACAAGCAAACAATGAATGGATTAGGAAATCATTCCAGGAATTTCTTGGAACGCTATATTGAGCAGATGCAGTCAAAGGCATTTGCTGAACAGCAGCAGGCATATTTACAAGGAATGTTAGATGCCTTCCAGATTTTGTTTGGATTGGGTGTTATATCATCAAATCAAAATGTAGAAAAAATAATAGCACATCTGAAAAATGACTCGCCGAAATAAAGGGTGAGTCATTTTTACAAGACGTTTCTTTCAGGAAGAATGAACAAATTCTATATACGCTCTATAATTTCTGGCATAAAAAATCTATTTTTCAGTTTTATCATTTGTTTTGTTAGGTGTATTTGCAAGAAGGGCCTCCGCAGTGGCAAGCAGTACAGACAGCATGTATTTATCGCATTGGTCAAGTAAATTCAGCAAGGACTTGTATGTAGGGTTATCAGGGTATTGAGCTGGCCATACATATTCATCGGCGGAAATATGCAGCGTCCACATAATCTTGCAGAACATAGGAAGGCTTGGCATACCCTTCCCGTTTTCAAGATTCTTGTAATATTGCGGATGGCAGCCGACCAGTTCAGCCACTTCTTCCTGTGTAAGCCGACGCTCAATACGCTTTTTCTTTATCAGTTCGCCTAACTTTGGATCAATTTCAGACATATCATTCACCTCTTATGCTTTCTTTTTAGTAGTGTATAGCAATACCTTTAAAAAGTGAAAAGTGTAAAAGATGAATATTTAGTAGTGTATAAGACTACTTACTGACACTCAAATACCTTTGGGATTGTAAAAAAAACACAATCGGCAAAGGCTTATTTGAGTGTTTTCTTATGCCTTTTGATTGTGTGGGAGCAGATATGCAGATTGAAAGGTATATTTCAGGAACTTTCTGCCCTGACCGTCAATATAGGAACAGTAGGCGTTCATTGTTGGCAGATGGAAACGGACAGCAGGTAAATCAATTAAAAAAATCTTTGCAGACTCCGTTTCTAAAGACACCTTTGAAGGTAGTGCAACGAAGTATGTTTATGTAGTTAAAAAGAATATTGTCACGCTAAAAAACGTCCAGTGGAGACAGCTCCGGCCGGGCGTTTTTTATATTTCTGGAAATTTCTTAAAAAATTTTCGGAAAGACCCGTCAAAACGGGCATTCCCAATCGGGAGAAATAGTAGAGGGGGATTTTTTACCTCCCTTTCTGCCAGTTGGAATGGGAAGGAGGTGAAACCGAATGGAGAAGCTTTCTTCCCAGGATGAACTGACGGTCATGCACCAGTTTGACCGCTTGTGCCAGTTAGCATTGGATGGCGAAGCCGCAGATTATTTTAGGCATCTGGAGTACCGGGCAAATTACGAAGTAAATTTTTCTGATATGACGGAACAGGAATTGGACAGCATTTTTGTAATGGATGAATATAATCTGGACAATTCCCATTTTCAGGTCCTCGGCTATGACATTGAAGTTAAGGACACTTTGCTTGTTGAAGCGCTGCAGGCTCTGACTGAAAAGAAGCGGAATGTAGTTCTGCTGTCTTATTTTCTGGAAATGACCGATGTGGAAATCGCAAGGAAAATGAATCTGGTACACAGCACGATACGGGAACATAGGATACGTTCGCTGGAATTACTGAAAAAACTTATGGAGGAAAATATGGATGGAGCAGAATAGTAAACAGACAGAAAAAAGAAATTTGCTGCCTTTTCATATTATTAAGGCAGCATCAGAAGGGGATGCGGAAGCAATCCAGACAGTATTGAAGCACTATGAAGGATACATAGTCAAATTGTCAACCAGAAAAATGTATGACGAGTTTGGACAGACCCACTACTGTGTGGATGAAACACTACGCAGGCGGCTGGAAACAAAGCTGATTGCCAAAACATTGGTTTTTCGCCCGGTTCCATATAAGGACATACGAGCATAGAAGCAAACTGGCTGTATTTGTGTACCTTGATAATTTTATATTGAGAATTCTGCAGGACGTATGGAGCAGTTGAGCCTTTTAATGAATACGCCATGACTATCTGTGCCTATCACTTTGCGACATCGTGTCGCAAAGTGCCGGGTATTGGAAACGATGGAATGTTATTTTTGGCATTGAAGTAAAGGTACGAGCGATAGATATTTGATTATAAGCAAAGGGATAGGGACTTTGCGGCGATGATGCTGTTTCTGACAATGATACTTCCAGATATAAGCTGATCTGGTCTGAAAAGATGGTGGGATTCCAATGGTGCTGTTTCCTGACAGCCGCCTGCAGGATGATAAAAGAAACATAATGGACAATCAAAGGGCAATATAGTGAATTAAGGAAAGCTGAGGAATTTAGGATGAAGCAGATTGATTTAGAAGAATTAAAAAAGGTGGATGTCCGTACAGTGGATGTTTCCGCTTTGGAAGATATAGAGAAGGTAAAAGTTGACAGTTCGCTGTCAGCCGGGGAGCGGTGGAGGGATTTCGCAGAGAAAATTAAAAATCCATTTTGTTTTATCTGCAACGGCATGATTGTGAAAGTTTCTTACTCTGAGGGAAAAGAGAGCCTTGAAAACAAGCTGGTGCAGTTGTGTATGAGTATGGAAGAGTAGATTTTGTTGGAGCTTTCTATGGACATCTGCGGTCTGGGATGGTACAATAGTTACGGACGAGGCAGAACCCCAAATAGGAAAGGTTTGACAACAGACAAAGACTATTTGAGGTGATGAAATGAATGCAAATCTGAATATTGACATGTATGATGCTGACGTTTATCTGCGTCTGTCAAAAGAAGACGGGGATAAGGAGGAAAGCGACAGCATTACGAATCAAAGAGAGCTTATCTTAGAGTTTCTGAAATCCAGGGAGGACATCAGAATCCATGCGGTGAGGGTGGACGATGGTTATTCCGGGGTAAATTTCGAGCGTCCGGCATTCCAGCAGATGTTAGAGGATATTAAAACAGGGAAAGTAAACTGCGTGGTAACAAAGGATTTATCACGCTTTGGGAGGAACCACATCGAGGTTGGGAAGTATATCGAGAAGATATTCCCATACCTGGGTGTCCGTTTTATTGCGGTCAACGACCGTTATGACAGTCTTACGAATGACCCGCAGGCTGACAACATTATCATTCCGTTCAAAAACTTGATTAACGACGCATACTGCAGAGATATCAGCATTAAGATACGCAGCAACCTGGAGGCCAAGCGGAAGAGGGGAGATTTTGTAGGACCCTTTGCCCCTTATGGTTACCGGAAATCGTATGAGGATAAAAATAAGCTGGAGATAGACGAAGAAGCCGCAGAAGTAGTGCGTTCCATTTTCCGGCTGTATCTGCAGGGCAATAATGCATATAAGATAGCAGAGAAGCTGAATAAGAAGAATATCCTTACGCCGATGGATTATAAAAAAGAGAGCGGGAGCGCATTTTATACCGGATTCAAAAAGAACATAAAAAGCAAGTGGACGCATATGCACATCCTGCGGATTTTATCAAATCCCGTTTATACCGGGACTTTGGTACAGGGGAAGGAAACCACGCCGAATTATAAGGTGAAAAAGAAAGTAAAGCGAGACAAGGGCAGATGGAGCCGGGTAGAAAATACCCATGAAGCCATCGTTGCGGCGGTTGATTTCAGTAACGTTCAGGAACAACTTGAGATGGATACGAGGACAGGGACGGCAAAGGAGCAGGTTTATCATTTGTCCGGCGTTGTAAAGTGCGGCGACTGCGGTGCAAACATGGTCAGGAAGACGGTTCCGTCTGGGAAAAGGAAATTTGTATATTACGTATGCGGAGGGCATAAAGGAAATAAGGATATCTGTAGCCCACATAGTATCAATGCGGAAGCGCTGGAAGAAAGCGTACTGAAACTATTAAACTGTCAAATACGCAATGTGACGGATTTAGGGCGGATTCTGGATAAATTGGACGACGCACAGATCAGGAAGGGGGAGATAGATAAAAGGAGCAGACAGGCTGCAAAGAAAAAGGAAGAGATAGAAAAATATAACCATCTGCGTCTGGATTTATACGAAGATTATAAAGACGGACTGATTACGAAGGAGGAATATCTGGAATTAAAAGAGATTTATGAAAACCGTATTCAGGTAGCGGAACAGATTCTTGAGGCAATGGAAGTAGAGGCGGCATTCCTTGCGGACGGACGAGAAGATACATGCAGCTGGGTAAATGAATTTAAGAAATATGGCCTTCTGGAACGCCTGTCGAGGGAAGTTGTCATTTCCCTGATTGCACAGATATTTGTTTATGAGAAAAAGGAGGGGGAGCGCTATCCAAGGATAGAAGTACAATTTAAGTATGCGGAAGAATTTCAGGCTTCGTTGGGCTTGTTAGAAGAGCTGCAGAAGGATGGTGACCTGTCAGTGAAGGAAAAAAGTTGTTCCGGGGAAGAGGGGACACTTTCCGGGCATCCCCTTATGCAAACTGTCAGCCACGGTGATAAGGAGGGTACATATGGCAAGGACGAGTAGAAAACAGGGGAAGGCAGCGGAACAGACTACAATTCCGGCTATGAAAACAGCGTTGTATGTCCGTTTGTCAAATGAAGATAACGGCGGCAGAAGCGAAGACGGGATAGATAACCAGCTTGAACTGCTGTTAGATTTTATAAGGCGGCTTGAAGATATGGAAATTCTCCCTGGAAATCGGCATAAACCGTCCGGCAGGAAAGTAGAAAACCGAAAGGATACCTATATGCCATCCGGCAAAAAAGTGGAAATCATAGAAACCTATGTGGATAATGGGCAGACGGGGACGGATTTTGACAGGCCGGGGTGGGAGCGGATGATGGAGGATGCGAAAGCAGGGAGGATTAATTGTATCATGGTGAAAGATCTTTCCCGTTTCGGCAGGAATTACTTGGAGGTGGGGGATTACCTGGAAAAAATATTTCCATTCCTGGGGGTGCGTTTCATTGCGGTCAACGACCAGTATGACAGTGAGGGTGAAATCTTTCCCCATAAAGAACTGATCACGGAATTTAAAAACCTGGCGAATGATTATTATTCAAAAGATATATCGAAAAAAATCATGTCAGCGTTCCGGGCAAAAAAAGAGCAGGGGCAGTTCATAGGCAGCAAGGCCCCGTATGGCTATATCCTGGAAAATAACCGTTATGTGATAGACGAAGCTGCTGCGGATGTTGTAAAGCGTATTTTTGCGATGAAGACGGAGGGGATGAGCGCCTATAAGATTGCAGGCATACTGAACCAGGAAGGGATTCCGTCCCCAAGCAGATATGCGGGGGAGCAGGGGGCAAAGAAATATAAAAACTGCGGACATATTCTTTGGCAGCAGGAGGCAGTGAGCCGGATTCTATACAACAGGGCATATGTCGGGGATTTGGTGCAGGGGAAATATAACAGTTCCATCTATTCAAGAGAAAGGCGGGGCAAAAAAGAGGAAGATGCGTGGGAAGTCATGGAAGGAACACATCCGGCAATCGTTGACCGCAATGTATTTGAACAGGTGCAGGAGATAAGGGAAAAGAACCGGAAGACATGGAAGGACAGGCAGGGAGGGCCGGGATATGAGAATGTGTTGGAGGGCATCTTAGTATGCGGGATATGCCATCATGCAATGTGGAGAAACAAAGAGGTAAGAAACGGCAAAGTCAGCTACTACTTTTTCTGTGGATCTGCCTATGGACATTCACAGACGAAATGCAATACGTCTTCCATTGTAGATTATAAAATTTTTGATATGGTGTTAAAACAGATCAGACTACAGATTGATTTAGCTATTGAAGCTGACAGCCTGTTGGAGCAGATGAAAAAATCAGATACCCATGCGGCAGTTTACCAGGAAAAAAAGGAAGCAGCAGGGCGGATCAGGAATGAATTAGGCAGGTATGTATATCTGAAAACCAGTATTTATGAAGATATGAAACAGGGAATCCTGACAAAAGAAGAGTTTTTAGCTGCAAAAGAGAGATACGCCGGGAAGATTTCCAGGCTGGAAATGGAACTGAATGAAAAAGAAAGGGAGTTGGAGGAATTTGAAAAGTACATGGGCGGAGAAAACCGATGGCTGAAAGCCTTTTTGGGTTTCAGGGATGCCAAAGAGCTTACAAGGGAAATGGCGGTGAACCTGCTGGAAAAGGTGGAGATCTTTGAAGATAAAAGAATCCATATCCGGTTCCGTTTCCGGAATGAATATGAATACCTGATGTCCAGGTTAGCGGAAAGGGGTGAGAGATGTGGCAGGACAGTTTCTGGCTGAATATCTGCGGCTTTCCGTAGAAGATGGGGACGTGGTTTCAAATGATGCGAAAGCAGAGAGCGACAGCATCAGCCATCAGAGAGAACTGATTGCAAGATATGTCAGGGATAAGGGAATCTGCTCCGCTGCGCAGCCCCTGGAGTTCGTGGACGACGGGTACAGTGGGACAAATTTTGACCGGCCTGCGGTGAAGGAAATGCTGTCAATGGTCAGGGAAGGAAAAATATGCTGCATCATCGTAAAGGACATTTCTAGGTTTGGAAGGAATTATCTGGAAGTGGGGGACTACCTGGAGCAGATATTCCCTTTTATGGGAGTCCGGTTTATCGCAATCAACGATGGGTATGACAGTAACGACTACATAGGGACGACCGGGGGGATTGAGATTGCTTTCAAGAGCCTGCTCTATGATATGTACAGTAAAGATCTGTCTGAAAAGATGCGCTCGTCATTGATAGTGCGGAGGAAAAGGGGGGATTTTATCGGCCCAAGAGCGCCGTTCGGCTACCAGTTTTCTGATAATAAGAAAGTTCTGGCGGTTGATAAAACAGCAGCGGAATATGTAAAGCGGATCTTTGGGCTGGCCTGCGAAGGGTGTAAAACCGGGGAAATAGCAAAAATATTAAATAAAGAAAAAATACCGACGCCTGGGAACTATAAGAACCGGGAGAAGCCGCAGTACCATATCATAGACGGGGAAGGATACTGGAACAGCGGCAAAGTACGGAAAGTTCTGCAGAATAAAGTGTATCTTGGAATGGTTGTCAATGGAAAGATGCGGGTAACAGAGATTGGTGGAAGCCACTTCTGGCAAGTGGCGGAGGAAGAGCAGATATGTGTTCCCGACAGGCATGAGGCAATTATTACGGAGCAGGAGTTTTGGCAGGCTTCAAAAGTTTTAAAGAATAACGGATGCCAGAAAGGAAAAAAGCATACACCAGGGCAGGAAAGTTCATTACTTGGGAAACTGCGGTGCGGGCATTGTGGAAGAAGCCTGATACGGCTTGGTCATAGGAAAGAACCATGTTTTACCTGTAAAAAGGCAATGTATGAAGATGGCAGTGAATGTATCCGTGAATATGTCAGCGAGGCAAAACTGGAAGCGGCTGTACTGGAGGGGGTGAATCAGAAGCTGGAAGAATGGATTTTAAGGGAAGAACATCGGAAAACAGAGGTTTCCAGAACGGCTCCGGATGGTAGGCAAAGGAAAACCCCAGAGGAGATACCTTTATGCCTTTCGGCAAAAAAGAGGAAACAGCTGAGTACAGAATTGGAACAGAGCAGGGATGCGGTAAAAATAGAGAAGCAGTATCTGTATGAGCAGTACAAGCGGAACCAAATGGGACGGGAAGCCTACATAAAGAAAATCGAAGCGTTGAGGGAGGAGGAACGCATGTTATGTGAGCAGATCCAAAGGCTGCAGGAAGAAAACGAGAAAGCCGCAGAGGAATGTGAGATACAACAGGATGAAACAGAGCAATATGGAAAGTTCAAGAGCCTTACAAAAGATGTAGTGGAACAGTGGATTGACAACATATATGTATATGGAGAATCCCGGATTGATATAATTTATAAAGAAAAAATAAATAAATCTAAAAAAAGTATAAAAAATTATTAGTCCTTACTTGACAGCACCATATGGGGAGAAGGTGAAGGCATACCTGATAAGGGGCGCAAGGCATCTGCCGCTTCTGAAAGAATATCCAAATCCCCAGATTGGCTGGGGCGTGCTGTGTTTGAGGGATAGTTTGCCGAATTGATGTTAAAACTCTTGGTATAATTATAAAATAAAGGATTGGGTGTAAAAGCTGATTGTTTGAGGTAAATCACCATGATATACTGTATCCGGTGGTTTGGAGTTTTGGTATAAGAATCAAATATAAGACGACAGGATAGTTGATTTTGAATTTTGCCATTGTAGGTCTTGGAAAAGAACAGATGGTTTTCAGCTTAACAAAGCAGAAAATTCCACGCGAGGAGGAAACGTTTTTATGGAATGGAAAAGTAAAATAGAAGATGAATGTTGTGCAGACGAATTGGAGGAAATGATAATTAACTATATCAGAGCCGGATTTTGGTCAAATGATAAAATCCTAATGGAATGTGAGCAATATATCGAAGATTTTTACAGCGATGAATGGGATAATATAACGAAAGATGGCTTGCTTGAAATCATTGAAGCGCTTCGAGAAGAGTTCCAAAATACGGGGAATCAGGAAAATTTCTTGAAACTGAAATCAGCTTTCCATTCTCTTATGAAACACGGGATTGTTGCATTGCACTATGCCGGATATACGCAATCAGATGGATTTGACGATTGCAACGAGGTAGCTTCATGGCTGCATGAAAAAGGAGAAAAGGTTGTTGGGTGCAGCTTTTATACAGAACAGGATTTAGAACGTATCTTACATGACGATAGCGATTTGCTATATGTCTCTTTTGGGAATTACTTTGAAAAGCCAACTGCTGAAGAAGTCGGGCAGATTATTGTAGAGGAATTACAGTCTGTTGGTTTTTGTATTCAGTGGGACGGGAATGCTGAAACGAAAATTGCAATAAAAGGCTTTCGATGGGATAAGTATTATGCTGACAGCGAATAAGATAAGGGGTGTTAAAAAGCGGTATATCACTCCCTTGCTTTCTGCTTTTTAATCACTGCCCCCATATGTTTTTTGTCATAATATGTAAAAAACTAAATATTTCCGTGAGTTTTTTGTGAAAAACATATAGTTTTTGGGGGTGAAAAAGATAATATAACATACTATAATGAATTATCTATAAAATCAGGAAGGATTGAGAACTTTTGCCGATGAAGTTTCTGCAATCCTTCTTTATAATGAAAGGAGTAAAACGTGAAGAAAGTAAAGAAGAATGGATGGAAGCGCGTATGTGCTGCAATTCTGGCGGCGGCAATGACATTTACGATGCTTCCGGCGGATGCATGGGCAGAAGGCGAGAAAAAAGAATTTTACAAAAATGGCTTTGAAGATGGCCAATACCAGGGGATAATGGGACGCGGAGCGGAAATTGAAGTCTCTACCTCGGTACATCATGATGTAGGCAATAACAGTTTGTCAGTCAAAAACCGCGCCGATACGTGGCACGGCATTCAGCTGCCGCTTGTAAAATATGTAGTTTCTGGTAATACATATGATTTCAAAGTCTATGTAAAGCAGGATTCAGGTTCAGAGCAGACAATTGATTTGGGGATACAGTATAAGGACGCCAGCGACAGCACGCAGTATCCTTCGGTAGATAGTTCCAGCTGCGTAAGCGGCGAGTGGACAGAGCTGAGCGGTTCCTTTAAAGTTCCGGATACCGCCAAGGAGATTGCCTTGTTTATTCAATGTTCCTCATCCAAGACGGCAGATTTTTATGTAGATGATTTGTCGATTGCAGGTATCCCGGCAGAACTGAATGAATTTAAGCCGAGTGAAGAGCTATATAGCAAAATGGTTGGGAAAGGCGTTTTCTCTACCGGAAACAATGCACGCTTGAAGACGGCTATCCAAAAGGCACGCGAGGGAAAGGATGTATCGCTGGCTTATATTGGAGGTTCTATCACGGAGGGCGGAGGCTACAATCCAAATTCCGCATGCTATGCAGAAGTTTCTGCCACTGCGTTTGCTAAGAAATATGGCATTAATGAGGGCAAGAATGTTCACTTTATCAATGCCGGCATGAGCGGCACATCATCGGATATAGGCATTATCCGCTATAGGCGTGATGTGGTAGGCCGCCTGCCAGAAGGCAGCAGCCATCCAGACATTTTGTTTGTCGAGTTTGCGGTGAATGATTCCGGTTGTGAGACCAAGGGCGGCGCGTACGAAGGATTAATTCGCCAGGCATTGAAATCCGGCTCAGCGGTTGTCCTGGTATTTTCCGTATTTAACAACTTAAACCGCGTAGAAGAGATGAATTACCGCAAATACGGGACAAGGTATGATTTGCCCATGATTAGCACGGCAGACGCCATCGAGGAAGTTTATCAGGAAGCTGGTTTTTATGAATGGTTCTATAATGATACGCTTCATCCGAATGCAAATGGATACAAACTGATGGCGGATTGCATTCTTGAGTTGATGGACCGTGTCGATAAAGAGGAAGCAGAGGCAGATAATGCAACAGATGTGGATTCCATTGAAGCGGTGACGTCTTCATCCTATGAAGGGATTAAGATGATTGATTCGAAAACGACAGCGGATTCCGATCAGGCAATCAGTGCAATCAGTGCGGGCGGATTCAGCAGCAACGATAGCAATGTCCCCACATACCAGTATCTGTATAATGGGGTAAAGGGAGAAAAATGGTTTCCGAATAACTGGATGTATGCCGGAAACGGCACGGACGGTCCGCTGACGATTGAAGTAAATTGCCAGACATTTATGCTTGTATACAAAGAAACAAGCGAGACGGCTTATGGTTCTGCAGACTTGTATGTGGATGGCGAGAAAAAATCCACATTGAGCTGCCACAACCCTTCAGGTTGGAATAATGGCAAAGTATGTATTGCCTTGCAGGAAGAAAAGTCTGCCAAGCACAAAATCGAATTGAAAATGGCAGCGGGAGATGAAGCGAAGAAGTTCACTTTGTATGCGATTGGGTATCAGACCGATTCCGTACCGGCGGATCAGGCAGTAGAGAATGTGGAAACGTTAATTAATGCCATTGGCGAGGTATTATATGACGATGCAAGCAAGGCGAAAATCGATGCTGCAAGGGAAGCGTTCGATAAGCTGGCGGAGGCTCAGAAAGCTCTCGTTAGTAATTATCAGATACTGACGGACGCGGAGGCTAAATATGAGAGCCTTGCGCCTGCGGAAAAAATCAGCATCACGGAAGCAGCTGTGGAAGAAATTGGGAATCAGTACTACACAGGCAAAGCGAAGACGCCGTCTCTTACCATAACGTACAAGGAAAGCAGCTTAAAGGCTGACGAGGATTACACGGTAAGCTATAAGAACAACACGAAAATCGGGACGGCAACCGTAACGGTTACAGGAAAGGGAGATTATACAGGGGAAGTCTCTAAGACATTCAAGATTACTGTCAAGAAAAATGCAGGCTATACGGTTGGGAATTATAAATACAAGATTACAGATCCCAAGACGAATGGGAAAGGCACGGTTGCCTTAAGCGGCGTCAAGAGCAAGAATGGAAAGAGTATCAAAGTAGCTGACAAGGTCGCAATCGGAGGCAAGAATTTCCTTGTCACATCCATTGGCAACAGCGCGTTGTCCGGATGCAGCAAGGCTACAAGCGCGACAGTTGGGAAGAATGTCACCAAGATTGGCCCTAAGGCTTTCAATAACTGCAAGAAACTGAAAAAGATAACCATCAATGGCACGAAGCTGAAATCAGTGGGAGCGAACGCATTCAAGGGCATTGACAAGAAAGCTTCTATTAAAGTGCCGAAGAGCAAGCTGAAAGCTTATAAGAATTTGCTGAAGAAGAAAGGACAGGCGTCCGGCGTTAAGATCACAAAATAGAAGAATCGTACAAAACATGCAAACAGGGGTTGGTAAGTGCCGGCCTCTGTTTGATTCTCTTATAGGAAAGACCTTGTCACGATAAAGCGTGAAAGTGTTTTCCCTATAAGGCAAAAACAATTATGCGCACTTGCGCAAAAAGTAACATGTCGCTACGTGACCGTTCTAAGGAATCCCCCAGGCAAGCCTGGTCCCCCCCTTAGGACAAATCTGCGCTCGGCGCAGTAAAGTGTGCAATCCTCCTCAAGGTTGAGTGGATAGGGGAGTTGAAGTGGGCTTGTTGTAAAAAATTTACAAAAATTTTAGATTTTTATGTACGGATTTTTTTCGGATATGATATAATGGTATTCAGTAAATGGATTTATAATTATGTCACGCCGGCAGCAATCGACGTGCCGGATGGCATTTAGGAGGCTAGAGAAGCGATGAAGGTAAGCATACGTAAAATCAGTGAAGATACCGGGTTTTCTATGTCCACGGTGTCAAATGCGCTGAACCGAAAAAAAGGGGTAAACAAAGAGACTGCTCAGAAAATCCTCAGCGCCGCCCAGAAACTTGGCTACCGCATGGGGGAGGACATTACGAAAATCCGGTTTGTGATATTCCGCAGGGACGGGCGGATTATTGATGAAAGTTTTTTCCACCCGGCTGTGATTGAAGGGGTGGAGCATCAGGCGAAGCTTATGGGGTATGAAATGGTGTTCTGTTATGTGGATATTCACGATGAGGATTACCAGGAACGGATTGCAGACATCCTGACAGATATGCAGAGCGCGGTCATACTCTTGGGGACGGAGATGCTGGAAGAAGACTATGAACCTTATGCCAAGGCAAAAAACAGAATCATATTATTAGACGGGCGTAGCGAGAAATATGCGTTTGACAGCGTGCTGATTAACGATACGGAGGCAGTTGTGGAAGCCATGGAATATTTGGTCGGGAAAGGGCACACAAACATCGGTTATTTGCGCGGGGAATCCCGGATACAAGCTTTCCGCTCACGGGAAAAAGGTTATTATCAGGTGATGAACCAACATGGATACCCGGTCAGGCCGGAATACATTGCGACGGTTGGGACCAAGATTGAGACTGCGTATCAGAAGATGAAGGAATACCTTGGCAGCGCCAAAGAACTGCCGACGGCGTTTTTTGCAGACAACGATGTGATTGCTATTGGCAGTATGCAGGCAATCAAAGAGTGCGGCTACCAGGTTCCCGAGGATATTTCCGTCATTGGCTTTGATGACGTGTCTTATGGAATCGTATCAGACCCGCCGCTTTCCACCGTCCATGTATATAAGCAGGAGCTGGGTGCAAGGGCGGTGCGGGAACTTTTGTCTGACGATGGCAGGAACAGCGAAGCTAAAGTGAAAATCCAAGTCTGCGCAGAATTCGTGGAACGCGGAAGCGTCAAAGAGCTGAATGGTTGATATGGGCGATAGCACAGGCGTGTTTATCTCATGATATAGGACTGATGTATGGAGAAAGATACGGAGGTTCTATTTTTTTGCCCTTTTTCCTGGGCAAAATGCACTTGATAGATTATTCATTATTAAAAATAATATATAAAAAATATTTATAAAAGTTTTAGATTTTATTTATAGCGAGATGGAATGGGAAGAAATGAAAACTAAAGCTGGAAGAAAAGCGTTTTGGTAAAAACAGACAAAAAATGATGTTATAAACTGTATAAATTATACGAAATACAGATAATCACTAAAATAATTACAAAAAACTATTGAAACTTTTATATAAATGTTTATAATGTGAATTACAAAGTTTTGAAAAGGAGATGAAGAGCTATGGGTAAGATTGGAGTAGTCGGAAGTATCAATATGGATATGACGGTGAAAGCGGAACGGATTCCTCTCAAAGGTGAAACGGTGAAGGGCGGGGACCTGAAGTACATCCCAGGAGGAAAGGGGGCTAACCAGGCTGTTGCCATGGCTAAACTTGGCGCTGATGTTGAGATGTTCGGGTGCGTGGGAAATGACGCTGCGGGGGCAAGCCTTGTAAAAAATATGCAGGAAACGGGCGTTGAGACAAAATGCATCAAAACAGTGCCGGGGAAGCCGACGGGGCTGGCAATGATTACAGTCGGGGACAATGACAATACAATCGTCGTTGTCGCGGGAACCAACGACGACGTCAACATTGACTATGTGAACGAGGTGAAGGATTCCCTCCTGGAATGTGAGATTGTACTGCTGCAGCATGAAATACCACAGGAGACCGTTGAATATGTGATTGAGCTTTGCTGCCGGAACGGTGTGAAGGTAGTCTTGAACCCGGGACCTGCACGACCGGTAAAACAAGAGATCCTGGAGAAAGTCACATACCTGACGCCGAACGAACACGAAGCTGTTATCCTGTTTGGCGAGGATATTTCTTTCGAAGATATGATGAAGAAGCATCCTGAAAAACTGGTAATCACCCAGGGATCCAGAGGCGTCAGCACATGCCTTGAGAGCGGGGAGGTAATCCTGGTGCCTGCAAGGAAAGCGAAGGTTGTAGATACCACCGGAGCTGGGGATACTTTAAACGGAGCGTTTACGGTAGCGATTACGGAAGGGATGGATATTGCGAAAGCCCTGGCATTTGCCAATACGGCGGCCGGTCTGTCTACGGAGAAATTTGGGGCGCAGGGCGGAATGCCGTCCCGCGATGAAGTAAGAAAAGCGATGGAGGAGTAAGAGGATGAAAAGGAACGGCATCATAAACGCAGATATTTCAAGGGTATTATCCTACATGGGGCATACAGACACTCTGGCAGTGGGGGACTGCGGCCTTCCAATCCCAGATGAGACGGAGCGCATTGACCTGGCGTTAAAATTGGGAGTCCCATCCTTTATGGAAGTGCTGAGAGAAGTCGCAAAAGAGATGAAGATAGAAAAGGTAGTCCTTGCAGAGGAAATCCGGGAGAAGAACCCAGGCGTTCTGGAAGAAATCTTAGCCCTTGTGAATGAAATGGACACAGAATGCGAGATGGAATATATTTCCCATTCAGAGCTGAAGGCACGGACAAAGGCATGCAAGGCGGTAATCCGCACAGGGGAGACGACGCCATATGCAAACATCATCCTGCAGTCCGCATGTCTGTTCTGAACGCTTCCATGGAGATTCCGGGAAATTATTAAATAGAAAAGGGAGGAAGACAGATGCAGATTGAGATGAAGGGAATCGACAAATCCTTCGGAACGAATCAGGTACTAAAGGATGCCGGTTTTGTTCTGGATCATGGGGAGGTCCATGCGCTCATGGGAGAAAACGGGGCTGGGAAAAGTACTTTGATGAAGATTTTAACGGGCGTCTACACCAAAGACAATGGTACGGTTATTGTAGACGGCACAGAGGTGGATTACAAGAATCCCCAGGAAGCTGAGAAAGCAGGGATTGTGTTCATCCACCAGGAACTGAACGTATTGTTTGACCTGACGGTAGAAGAGAACCTGTTTATGGGGAAAGAGATTAAGAGCCGTTTCGGATTCTGCGACCAGAAAGCCATGCGGAAAAAAGCCAAAGAAGCTCTGGGGCGGCTGGGCGTCGAGATCGATCCGGGAGAGGTCATGTCCAATCTGTCTGTGGGACAGCAGCAGATGATTGAAATCTGCAAAGCCTTGATGGTGGATGCGAAAGTCATCATCATGGATGAGCCTACGGCAGCCCTGACACAGAGCGAGACTGTCGTGCTGTTTGAGGTCATCCAGTCGCTGCGCAAATCGGGGGTTTCCATTGTGTATATTTCCCATCGGATGGAGGAGATATTTGAGCTGTGCGACAGGATCAGCGTACTGCGGGACGGTACCTATGTGGGGACCAGGGACATCCCGAAGACTGACATGAATGAGATTGTCAAGCTGATGATTGGGCGTGAAATCGGAGAGCGTTATCCGCAGCGGGACTGTAAGATTGGGGATACAGTCCTCAAGGTCAGCGGCCTCACCAAGAAAGGCGTGTTTGAGGACGTCGGGTTCGAGGTCAAAGCAGGGGAAGTCCTGGGCGTATCCGGGCTTATGGGCGCGGGAAGGACAGAAATCATGCAGGCCATTTTTGGCAATCTGCCCTATGAGTCCGGGAAAATTGAGATTAACGGCAAAGAAGTGCAGATTAAGTCCCCGATTCAGGCAATGAAAAATGGCATCGGCTTCATTACGGAAGACCGGAAAGTAGAAGGGCTGATGCTGGAAGAAAGCATTGAGAAGAATATCGCGCTTGCCAATCTGCCGATCATTTCCAAGAACCACGTGTTAGACCGCAAGAAAGAAAGGGATTTGGTTCAAAAGGGAATCAAGGAACTTCGAATCCGCTGTTTTGGCCCATCCCATGAGTGTAATAATTTAAGCGGCGGCAACCAGCAGAAAGTGGTATTTGCCAAATGGGTATACACGGAACCGAAAATATTGATCCTGGATGAGCCGACCCGAGGCGTGGACATCGGCGCAAAAAAGGAAATTTACAGTATCGTCAACGATTTGGCGGCAAAAGGGGTGGCCATCATCATGGTATCCTCCGAACTGCCCGAGGTGCTTGGCATGAGCGACCGGGTGATGGTCGTCCGTGAGGGCGTCGTCAGAGGAATTATTTACAAAGAAGAAGCAAACCAGGAAAATATCATGACATTAGCAACGGGAGGTATGATTTAATGGAAGCAAACAAGAAAAAAATCACAGATTACGTGCAGGATCTGGGCGCCCTCATCGCGCTGTTACTGCTGGTTGTCGGAATCAGCATCATAAGCCCTGAGTTCAGGACGGGAAGCAACTTTTTATCTCTGCTGCGCCAGTCATCCATTAATGGGCTGATTGCATTTGGCATGACTTGCGTTATCTTAACAGACGCTATTGACTTATCTGTAGGTTCAGTCCTGGCATTGAGTACCGTACTTTGCGCAGGCATGATTTCGGCAGGAGTCCCGGCTGGGGCGGCAATGCTTCTGGCCTTGTTAATCGGAACGGCTCTCGGCGCCGTCAGCGGGTTCCTGGTAACGAAAGGAAGACTGCAGGCATTTATCGCAACATTGATTACAATGACGGTTTACCGTGGCGCGACGATGATTTTTACCGGCGGAAAACCAATCTCTAACCTGGGAGACAGCTTTGTGCTGAAACTGGTGGGAAGAGGCAACTTCTATGGTATCCCCATCCCGGTAATCCTGTTGGTTTTGATTTTTATCGGATTTTATTTCCTGCTGAACAAGACTACTTTCGGGCGTGCGGTTTATGCGACTGGAAGCAACTGGAAGTGCGCCAAGCTTGCAGGAATAAATATCAATAAGACGAAGATTATTGTGTATGCAATTTCCGGTTTCATGTCCGCATTGGCTGGCCTGATCCTGCTGTCCAGGCTTGGCTCCGCACAGCCTACGCTTGGAGACGGATACGAACTTGATGCAATCGCGGCCGTAGCCCTGGGCGGAACAAGTATGAGCGGTGGCCGGGGAAAGATTTATGGGACATTGATTGGTGTGCTGATTATCGCGGTGCTGAACAACGGCCTTAACATCCTTGGCGTATCATCCTATTATCAGGACGTGATTAAAGGATTCGTAATCCTGGTTGCGGTATTGTCAGACCGCAAGAGATAAGCTGCACGACAGTTTCAGAACAGATAGGGAAAGGAGAAAATAGATGATGAAAAGAATAACAAGTATCCTGCTGGCATTGTGTATGGTATTCAGCCTGGCTGGTTGTAACGCAATCACTATCGATGGCGAGGGGGAAGCAGCGGAAAACGCTGGAAACGGTTCCATCGGGCTTTCGGTCTCCACGCTGAACAATCCATTTTTCGTGTCCCTTGCGGAGGGAGCAAAGGCTGCAGCAGAAGAAAAAGGCGTAAGTCTGGCAGTTGCAGACGCTGGGGACGACAGTGCAAAGCAGCAGAATGACATTGAGGACTTGATTTCGAAAAACGTGAGCGTGCTGATAGTGAATCCGGTTGATTCCGACGCAGTGGCTCCTGCGGTACAGAACGCAATTTCCCAGGGAATCAAAGTGATTTCGGTAGACCGTGTGGTAAATGGCGTTGACGTGGACTGCCAGATTGCGTCAGATAACGTGGCTGGTGCGAAAATGGCTACGGAATATCTGATGGAACAGATTGGCGAAGGCGCAAAAGTAGCGGAGCTGCAGGGAGTGCCCGGCGCATCTGCGACGATTGACCGTGGCGCAGGATTCCATGAGGCAGCAGACGAGAATCTTAACGTGGTAGCAAGCCAGAGCGCTAATTTCGACCGTGCGGAAGGCATGTCGGTTATGGAAAATGTACTCCAGTCAGACGGATCCATCCAGGGCGTATTTGCACACAATGATGAGATGGCCCTGGGAGCGTTGCAGGCCATCGCGGCAAGCGGAAAGGATATTAAAGTCGTGGGCTTCGACGCCACAGATGATGCTGTAAATGAAGTCAAAGCCGGAAAGATGCTGGCAACTGTTGCGCAGAAGCCGGAATTGATGGGTGAGACGGCAATCCTTACGGCAATCCGCCTGATTGCCGGGGAAGAAGTGGAGAAATCCTTGCCGGTAGAAGTGGAATTAGTCACGAAATAGGATCGGGAGAGAAAAAGGATAGCGTTCATGGGGCGCAGATGGCAATACGGAAAAGGAGAAGTGTCTGGCGAGGCCGGGGCTTCTCCTTTTTTCTGTAATATTATGTTTGCAAGGGAGAAAATTATGTTTCGCTTTCATAATTTTTTAATAACTCATAGACAAACTCATCTGCCTTTATGCCAATTTTCGTATACTTAGGGGCAGCGGAATATTTCCGCAACAGGCATATAAACGCGTCTTTATCCTTTCTTGGCGCGTGGGAGGCCCGCACAATCAATTCCTGCGCCCGGTAATATTGTAGTGTGGTTTCGGATATAAATTGACTGAAATTATCTCTAAACCATTGAGGCATATTGGGATCGTCTTTCATAAGTTTCACGTTTTCCGGCTCCAACAGGATATCCGAGCCATTTAAATGTAATTGGCCAGAAAGATAATTGTCAAGGATGCTCCCCAATTCCTTTCTGCAAAGCAGCATTCTGTGTGCTGTGGGAAGGCGGTTGTCTCCGGCAGAGACAGTAATTACGATGGCCAGGCGGCACATTAATTTCTCATAATTGATTTGGGTATAACGAAAGACAAAATAGCAGATTTCCCCGATTTCCTTGTTAAATAATGTGCAATACGCTGCATTCATCGAAGTGGAAATTATCATATCCCCTTCGTAACGTTTTTGGATGGGGCTTCCGGCCTCATCTGTTTTCCCAGTGTCCAAAACCATAGTGGCAATACAACGGCTGCCAGATTCTGTAGGCTTCAACGTAAGCTTGCCATGAATGATAGAATCCTCATTTGATATCGTCGAGAAAAAATAGCAATGGTATTCTCCAAGGTATGCCCGGAATACGGGACTGTCTCCGCGGTAAATCAGAGGAGACGGCGAATCCAAATCCATATTGCTTACGTGCATTACATCATGTTCATCCATAGACAGCATATCTGCAACATCTTCTTTTAATATCTTGCATATCTGAATCGCATTGATCAGGGAAATTGACGTAGTTCCCTGCAATATTTTTGATAACGTGGACTGGCTCATAAAATAACCATTTTGTTCACATTTTTTCAAAAGTAGGCTTTGGCTGATTTCTTTCCTTTGCATGGCGCGTTTAATTCGCTGGGCTACTAGCCGGTAGTAATTCTTCGCAGCAGCCTCGGTTTGTTGTTTTATGCTGTTTTCTTCTGTTATATTCCCCATAATATAAATCCTCCTCGTTGTTGAAAAATTCTTTTTGCGATAAAAAATTCTAAAAAGAATCATGCATACCGCTTAATGAATGTAAGAATCTTTATTAAATTTAAATATAGACATTTTTACACGCTGAATTTATAATTACATCCATAATCAAACATACATAATTTTTATTTACATTATATCTTTGCTTTTATATTAAGTAAAGATGAAATCAAATAAGCGAACTGAGTTACAGAAAGGGGGATATAACACATGATTATCAAAGCAGGGTGTAAGCAGGCAGGAGGTTTTATTGGGGGAGCAATCGGTACAGCGTTTGGTTGCCCGGATCTTGGAAGGATAATCGGGCGGGGAGTTGGAGATATCATTGGCAGGCTTGTTGATACAGGGGGACCAGAAGAATTTTTCCAAGATTCTGTCAGTGAGTATACTACGCAGATGGCAGCCGATTTACGTGAATTTGGGTTTTCACCCTTAGATATTTTTTAAATTACACATAGAAGACAACGATTCTATGGCTACAATCTAAAATGAGGCAGGAGGAAATGTTTATGGAAAAGAAATATAAAGCAGCAGTTATCATCGGCACATTCTCAACCGCAGCAGCAGCATGGTCTGCCGCAACAGCGGCCATTCCTATTGCAGGGCCGGCATTGGCAGATACCACAGGGCTTACCCTTATTTCCATAGGGCTTGCATATTCCTTATCAGCGTTATATGGCAAGCGCATGGACACCGCGTCGCTGATGGCTTTTTCATCTGTCGTCCTTGGCGCTGTTATGGGAAATCTGGCATTAAAAGTTGGAGTTAGCCTGATACCCATTTTTGGTTCATATTTCAATGCTGCTACCACGGCCACGCTTCACGCGGCGATTGGCTGGGGAATTTATAAAATATATGAAGAAGACAGGGAACTGAAAGATATATCAAGAAATGAATTTAAAAAGTATATGGAAGGAAGCATGAGAGAAGCGGAAGATAATGTTGAATGGTATGAGGCGAAGTGCAGCAGGCTGAGCGAGGATAATAAAAAAACGCTTAAAAATCTCCAGAAAAAGTTGAAGAACAAAAATTTATCTATGCAAGAGCGTGATGATATTGACAGGAAGCTGGAAGAAATATTCCAATAAAATACATAGCTGTTAGCAGCAATAGGTGTTTCGAGAGATTTATAATAAAGGTGTCCATTTCAGGCAGGCATAGCGTATCAACAGGCTTGGTTTCCATTGGCGGGTTTTTCGGTGATGGGGACAGAGCTTGTTTTTTATTCTGTCATGGCATGGGGAGGGAAAATGTGGTAATAATTAAACTGTTATTGTAGGGTTATTTTCGTTTCTTTGCGGAAATGACAAATCTGCCATATGTTAGGGAAGATGATGAAGGCGTGCGGCTGATGAAAGAAAGGTCAGGCGCGAGGCTTATCAATGTGGCTTTAGGAAGCAAGGGTAGCCTTGCATACTATCTGGACGGCAAAGCGTGTGGGAAACTATTCTTAAGTGACAGGACAATCGATACGGCAGGCGCTGGCGATACATTTTGCGCCGAGGTATTGGGATTCGTTCTGGAGCATGGCCTGGATGATTTAAAGGAGGCGGATTTGGAGAGGATGCTGACATTTGCGAATGCAGCGGCTTCTATTGTTACAACCTATAAAGGGGGCGTTACGCTCCATGCCTGACAAAGGAGAGATTGAGCAGCTGATTTTGAGCGGCAGGGGCAATACGGAGGACTATAAGGTCATAAAAACATTTCCGCTGCTTCTTCAATCTGTTGATACTGTCAAAGCATTTGTCAATGATATGAGCCAGATGGAAGGAGATGTGTTGCTTTTGGCTGGAAAGTATGTGATTAATGCCAAATCCCTTATGGGGATTTTCAGCCTGAACCTGTCTGATCCGTTACAGCTTCGGTTTGAGGACTGGAAGGAAGAATATGCGCCAGTGGTTGAAAAATATCTGGCTCCATAGAGATATGGGACATTAGAGAGGAATATTGGGTGAACCGGCAAAAGAACTTATATGCGGGTGTCTCCGATTCCGCTGGATATGGTGGATCCTTATGGTATGTGTGTCAGGAGATGTTCCCTGTCCACGGTGGTAAATCTGGATTTCCTGATTTGGCGGAAGGGAACAATGGAACATCCGTGAATCCAAGATTGCGGGGGTTTTCTGCGCTGGTATGCGGCCAGGTTGCAAGCGAATACGGCTCGGCGGTTAGAGAAACAATATCTTTAGAAAGATTCTATATCTGGAAATCAGAGGGGCGCTGTCTCTTTTTGTCATCCTTTGCATATAGTATAAAGTAATCTAAATTAAAAAGGTATGCGAAGTTATGAGAGAATATGTAAGATTATCATTAGAAACACATCTTTTTTTCGGAAGAATCATGAAAGAACATTCTTTGTTCCTGCTCGCTGGGTTTCCGTCAAAGGAAAAAGCGTTTATACAGCGTGCAGACCGCTTCCGGGAAGAATTTGAAGCAGGGCTTCAAAGGACGGTGGAACTTGCCGACGGTATCGTGAGCGAATCGGTTCTGAATTCAGGAGAGGTTGTAACAGAATTTACACAAAAGGCGGAGTGTCAGACGCGTAATTTGACAGGGATTCCGATAGACATGAAAATCACGGAGGCAGAAAAACGGCTTCTTGCCGGAAGCTGCATAATGGTAAACAGGGAAACCGTTTCCCATGTAAGGATGCTTAATCGGAAAATGCTGCAAAGGCTGAATGGATTGATTTCATTTAAGGAAGAGGTTCTCAGGGAAATGACGTCATGCAGGCTTTATACGACAAACTACCCTCTGCTGATTGAACACATTCTGCGGGAGGCAAAGCTGTACCGTCAGATTATCTCTGAGCTTGAGAGGAGAGGCAGGATTTCTATGCCTGACTTAAGAAACCTGGAAGTATTCTGGAATCGGATAATGATGGAACATGCTCAGTTCATCCGGGGACTTCTGGATCCAACGGAATGTGAGCTGATAGAAACGGCCGATGAATTTGCCGGGGATTATTGCCGCCTTTTGGAAGAGGCAAGGAAACAGGATCAGAAAGCGGTGAGCGTCACCTTGACGGCAAGAACGTTAGAGACAACAAAGCAGTACCAGCAGTTTAAGACAGCAGGAACAGAAGGGATTACGGGCTGTGGGATACGTTCCGTGATTCTTCCGCTGTTGGCAGACCATGTCCTCCGTGAAGCGAACCATTATCTGCGGATTTTGGAATGTACGCAGAAGGGCAGGACTTAGGATGGATTTATGCAAATATCCTACGATGGGAAATGTCAGGACTTTTTCTATCGAGGCGATACAGATACCTATTGTGTATAACCGGTACGGGGACTATGACCCGGATGGACTGCTCTATGTGCTGGAGGAAGACGCAGAACGGATTCAGAGAGAAGCACGTCAAAGATTTGAGATGGAGATACCGCAGCCCTATGAGGAAGTACGGCCGTTAGTGATTCGCGCCAATCTGGGAGATACTGTGAAAGTCCGGTTCCGAAACTCTTTGAACCGCAGGCTGTCGATTCATGTACAGGGTCTTTCTTATGACGTCAATACTTCAGATGGAAGCAGCGTAGGGTGCAATGGCGACAGTACCACAAACGGAGAAATCTGGTATACCCGGCATGCTGATAAGGAGGGTGTATTTTTGTTTCACGACTACCGTTCCGGGAGTTTTGCCTAGGATGTGGAATCAGGCATGTGTGGAACCTTCCGGGTTGCAAAACGGACGTTCGGACATAAGTGCAAGGCAATCTATAAGAAAATATGGGAATGTTTTTGATAAGGCAATGTATATATGGCTTCCTCATTATATAGTCAGCATGATATATAGGTTCAGCAAGAAAATGGGGAAATTCAAAGGATGTACCGATTGTCTTACCACTATTTTCTGTGTTATAATTAATGCATCTTTTTAGCAAATAAATTACAAGAAAGGGAGGAAGAAAATGGTAAAAAATTTTTTCAGAAAGGCAAATTCATTTATTCTGGCTGCCGCGATGACAGTGACGCTGCTACCGGCGCAGGCGTCATTTGCAGCAGGGCAGGAGGATGTGAACGATCCTTCCATTTTGCAGCAGGCAGGCGATGCGAGGGCGTCTGCGTTGGATGTGTCTGAGATTACCGCCAAAGAATATACGGTGATAAAAGGCAACGCGCCAGTCCTTCCCAAGAAGGCTAACGTAACGTTAGAGAATGGGACAATGGCTGCGGCAGAAATACAGTGGGCTGATTGGGACAAAAGCCTGGCTGCCGGGGAGCATACCGTGACAGGGACAGCAGGCGGGAGACAGATTACGGTGACTGTCAATGTGCTGCCCTGCGATGAAGAGGTGGCGGATGCGTCGGCAACAGGAGCATCGGACGGCGTGACAGCGGCAGTACATCCTTTGCGTGGCTATAGAGGCCTCTTTGTGGCAGAATATGACATCATGCCCGATGAAGTAAAATCCACGCATGACAGGGCAGTGATATATCTGCCGGAAAAAACGAACGACGGCCAGGCATTTGACTCCGGGAATTGCTGGGATAATGGAGCCAGGCTTCAGTTTAAGTATGGTTATAATGATGTGACATATTTCCAGACCCAGAACGGCGATGGCCAGGATAAGAGCAAAGCCGTGTATTATCCGACAAATGCTGAGTTGGATGACGCGCTGGCAAACAACAAGCCGATTCCTACGCTGCCGTTTGACGAGATTCATCCTTACCGCGTGCGTGTCGTGATGGACACCCTTACCGATACGACGAAAGGCAATTATAAAGTGTTCATCACAGACCCGGAAGGTATTGAGCATGAGGTTACGATACCAGGCGGCAATGGCTTCCGTATCTACCCCAAGGACGGCGTTGTCAAGAATTTCGCAGCTGTCCGCGGCAGTTACCGATTGGTAAATCATAAAATCAGCTGGATTTCCGGTTATGCCACTAAGAAACAGGAAATCTATTTCAAGGCGCAGGATGCAGCGGATTATGTGAAGGAGAGCGACGATATTGTTACAAAAGAGCTGCCGGGAACCATGTCAGGACAGGCTGATGCGGAGATTGTCAAAGACGGGCAACGCTATACCTTGGATACTGAGCAATCCGGCTGGTACAATGGAGAGGAAAAAGTCGGTTCTGTGACGGCGAAAGAAGGCGATACGGTGACCTACCGCGCGTATTATGCCTATGTAAAGCCGGCTGACAAGACGTCGCTGGACGAAAAGATACAGAAAGCAGAGGCTCTGCAGGCAGAGGATTATACCTCTGGAAGCTTTGGTATGCTGCAAGATGCATTAGGCAACGCGAGAGAGATTAGCGCTTCCGCGACCGCAAGCCAGGAAGACGTTGGCGCGGCGGAGCAGGCATTGGATACGGCGGAAGGGAACCTTGTCAGCATAAAGAACCTGAAAGCCGCTGTTGACAAGCTTAAGCAAGATCTTGCGGAGAAAGAAGAGCATAAGGCGGATTATACGAATTGGGATGAGGCAGAACGTGTGCTGAAAGAGGCAGAGGCAGTGCTGATCGAGGCAAACGCGACGAAAACAGAGGTGGAAGCTGCAGAGAAGAGCCTGGAGATTACATTGGTTGCGAAAGAGGAATTGGCGGTAAAGGTGAAATCTATCGGGCGTGCAGCGAAGAATTACAAGATTGCGGCAGGCAAGAAGCTTGATTTAAAGAAGGTGTTCACCGCTTTACCCAAACATGCGGATAACCGCAAACTGGCCTATTCGGTAGATAAGAAGTCTGGTAAGTATGCATCCATAAAGTCCGGCGTAGTGACCGTTAAGAAAAATGGGGCGGGCAAGACCATAACTGTTAAGGCTGCGGCTACGGATGGGAGCGGCAAGACGCAGACAGTCAAGATTAGGATCATGGAGGATGCCGTTACCAAGATTACGGTGAAGAAGAAATCGCTTACGGTAAAAGCGGGCAAGAAAGTTACCATCAAGCCGACGGTTAAGGCAGATGGCAAGAATGCGAATAAGGCGTTATCCTATACGTCGTCCAATGAAAAGCTGGCAACTGTGAAAAATGGCGTTGTCACTACGAAGAAAGGAAAGACAGGAAAAGTGACGATAACTGCCAGCTCTACCGACGGCACGGGCAAAAACGTAAAGATTCAGATTACCATCAAAAAGTAAGAGGAGTAGGCCGGTAACTGCTGAAAGGAAATGATGAAAATATAAGCCAGGACTGTGAAACGCAGATCCTGGCTTATTGCCTGAAAGAATATATTTTATTTTGCTACTGTATGCGGAACTGGCCAATCAGTTGATTCAGAGTCTTTGCCTGGTTGGAAAGTTCATTGGAGATGGACGCGCTTTCTTCGGCGGCAGCCGAGTTGGACTCGATGACTTTGGAGACCTCCCGAATCCGATTTTCCACAGAAACCATCATTTCTGACTGCTGTACGCTGGCGAGCGAAATCTCATCCATCAGCACTTTGATGGACTGGATGCATTCATTGATGATTTGCATCGCAGAAATAGCGAGGTCTGTGGATTCCGTGCCGGTTTTGATGTCATGGATGGAACGTCCGATAAGCGTGCTTGTCGTCCGTGCTGCTTCTGCAGATTTGGCTGCAAGGTCTCTCACTTCACCGGAGACAACGGAAAAGCCTTTTCCGGCTTCGCCTGCGTGGGTGGCTTCCACGGAAGCGTTCAGAGCGATGATATTTGTCTGGAAAGCAATATCCTCAATGGTCCTTATGATGCTGCCGATCTGCCCGGAAGAATGGTCGAGGTTCCTGGTGGCGTTAATCAGCTGCTCCATCTTGGTGCCGGCTTCAGCGGCATAGCCAGTCGCACGGTCAACCAGGTCGCTGGCGTCGTTGCGGCGTGCCGTGTTGTTTTGGATTTGCTCGCTGATGTCCGTGACATTGGAAACAAGCCCGTCAATCGAGGATTTCTGTTATTTCAACATCGACGGCAATGTTGCCGTTTGCCATCTCACCTAATATCCTGCCGATATCATCGATTGTCTTCCGCAGGCACTCACAGACTAGATGGATGGTCTGCGCAATCATGCCAATCTCATCTTTTCTTCCGTAGAAAGGTTTCAATTCCTGGTCGGCAGAAAGTTCCAGATTGCCGAGACGGCGAATGGATTTTTCCAGAACCATGAGTTCCCGGCCTTCACGGAAAAGAATCAGCAGGGTAATCAGGATGATGAAGGCAGCTACGGCTGCGCATAAAAGGCCGACCGTATCGCGTACTTCCGACACGCTGCCATAGACTTCTGACGTATTGTCACGAACCATGAAGACCCAGTTGCGGTTTTCCAGGTACTTGTAGACGACTAACTGTTCTACGCCGTTGTCATCCTTATAGGAATATGTGCCTGCCTCCGTGTTGCCGTCGGCCTTAATTTTGTCGATGATTTTCTTATAACCGCTGTCGGTTGTTTCAGTGTTTAACAGGGACTCATCTTCATGGTACAGATATGTGCCGGATTCCACATTCAGGAATACATATTCGCTGTGAGGCAGTCCCTGGATATCAAGGTTCAGCAACGAATCCATCAGACGGCTGGCAAAGACGCCGGCGCCTACATAGCCGATGCATTCGTTATTTTCAAAAAGCGGATAATACATGGAAATAATCATGCTTCCGGTTCCAGGGGATTTCATGATGCCCAGGTTTGTCAGCTTCGGTTTGGCAAGGATGGTTTTGCGGAACTCATCCAAAGACTTCCCTTCACGGGTGGTGATGCCGATTGCTTTTGGGGAAGTATGCGTTAGAACATATGTATCCGGGGTACTGATATACAGCCCTTCGAAGATGCCTTTGACGGCGGCGAATTCTTCTGTGTATTTCTGCCCCTCTTGAAGAAGAGCGGGATTCTCGGGGTCAGAGAGCAAATCATGGACCTCGTTGCCCAGTGCGAAGGCGGCCATATATTCTTCCGCGGAAGCCACATAATCGTTGATTATGGCCGCTCTGGATTCCACTGCGTCAATCATCTGGTTCATAATATTTCGCTCAACCATCGAAGCAGCACGGTCAGATACTGTGAGCCAGAGCAGCAGCATGTCTGCAAAAATAATTACTGTGGTAATGATGCTGATACGAGTAGCAAGTTTGCGATTAGCTAGAAATTTCATGAGAATCCTCCTGCAGTAAAAAATCTGATTCAAGTCTTGGTAACTCTTAAAATCCCTTTACTGGAAGAGTGTAACCATCTTCTGTTATCCACGAAAAATTCTAACACGATTAGTCTGTATTTTCAAGATTATTCTTCTTCTGCAGCGGTTGGGAATTCTTCGCCGGAATCCGTAGCAGAACCGCCAGCCGGCGGAGTCTGCGCAGCTCTGTTGTCGGACGGAATCTGCCTTCTTTGGTTGCTGCCGGAGGCTTTTTTTCTTTTAGCGTCCCGCTGTTTTTCCCTGGATTCCGGCAGATGCTCTGCTTGCGTACCCAGCTGCCGTTCTTTCGAAGGTTTTTCTTTGGCGTGCTGCGTCAGCATCGTCTGCAGCTCGCTGCACAGCTGCCGTTCTTTGGCTTCTTTTTTTAGAAGCCTGCTGCCCAGGCTGTCAATGCGTTTGTTTTTTTCGTCAAATTCTGCCAAAGAAAGCCCGTCCTGCCTGTCTTTTTTTTCTTCTTGGGAGAGTGGTTCCAGATTGCCGCTTTTCGTTCCGGGAACAAGTTCCTGCTGTGTTTCTTTCAGGGCTTCCAGCTCCAGGCGTTCCGGCTCTTGCTCTAAGAAACCGAAAGCGTCTTGCAGCGTCTGGTGCCCGCGCTGGCGGACAAGCTCTTTCATGCATTTGAGGAACGAATTGCTTTTTTTGCTGCCGGAAACTTCGTAAAAAATTGCCTGGTTGCGCAGCGGCAGTTCCGATGCAAACAGGGTTTTTTTGTCGCCATGGCTGATTTTTTTCATGGAGGCGCGGTCAATGTGCTTTTCTTTTTCTGTGTGCAGCGGGGTACCGGCAGCTTCAAATGCCTCCAGTGCGAACCCTTCCTTCTGCGTAGGGTCTTTTTTATCCTTATTCAGGTAGCGCAGGCTGCCGTAGGAATTTCTCAGTCCATACGTTTTCTGTTCCTGCCCTTCTTTTGCTGTTTCATGGTTTTCCCTGTGCAGGATAGACTGGCCGGATTCCCAGCGTTTTTTCTTTGCGTTGTCCCTAAAATAAATGTCCATATTCTCCATAGTCGCCACGGCTGAGTTTTTTACCGCTCTTTTCCAGCTCGTGGCTAAGCCCTTTCAATATTCTTTGCATGGTAAGCAGCGGCTCTCCTGCCTCGGCGGCAAGGAAACTGGCGTAAATCAGCGTGTTTTTGATTACGCTTCCCGAAACTTCAAACTGCCGGGCAAGAAAGCGGTAATCAATCTCGTCTGACAGCGGAAGCCTGGGCGGGTGCATGGATTGCCACATCTTAAGGCGCAAGCCGGAGTCGGGCAGCGGGAAGTCTATGATATCGCTGATCCTGCGCCGGAATGCGCTGTCGAAATTTTGCAGATAATTGGTTGCGAGGATGCTTACGCCATCGTATTCCTCCATTTTCTGCAGCAGGAAGGCTATTTCCATGTTGCTGTACTTATCGTTGGATTCTTTGATTTCCGTCCGTTTAGAGAACAGTACGTCTGCTTCGTCAAAGAAGAGGATGGCCATGCTCTTTTCTGCTTCGCTGAAAATGCGGTTGAGTTTCTTTTCCGTTTCCCCGATATATTTGTCCACGATGGCTGGCAGCTCCACCCGGTATAGCTCCATGCCAAGTTCCGCCGCCATTACTTGCGCGGCCATTGTCTTGCCTGTGCCGGGCGGCCCGGCAAAAACCATGGACACGCCGTTGCCATAAGGCGATTTTTCCTTAAAACCCCACTCTTCATAGACCAGCTTACGGTTACGGATGCGGTGGATGATATGGGAAAGCTTTTGCTTGGGCATGTCCGGCAGGATTAAGTCCTCCATCTGGTAGATGCCTTTGATTTTCTTGGCATATTTGTCCAGCGAATGGGAGGAGGCTCTAAGCACGGCCCGTTTTAAATGGGCGTCCGTGATGTATCTTTCCCCGCTGCTCTGAGAATAAGAGGCCGCAAGCTCTAAGATTTCACGTACCCTGCCTGGAAGGAAATTGTATCTGTTGAGGAAATCTTTCCGTAATGTCTCGTTGTCCCAGGGATAGGCAAGGGTGAGGGAGGCAAACAGTTCTTTGTCCATAAGGACGTCCTCTGAGGAGATGGAAAAAGGAAGGTACTGGCGTCCCATGAGGTTATCAAAGGGTATCTCTTTCTGTCCGCCCAGGAGAAATACAGTTTCTTCGTCCCTCAGCCAGTGCAGAAGAAGCTGCAGATTTTCCACCTCCCCATTCAGCTCTATGGCGAACATGAAACGGCTTATGAGGCATTCCAGGCGTATTTCCCGGAGGTGTCTTTCGGATTCCAGCGTTTCATAAGGGATGACGGCGAGGCCCATGTGGCATTGCGCGGCAAGGGAGGCATAGTTGAGTTTCCTGCCGCACCCTTTTTCGCCTTGCAGATATACCAGTTTCCTGCCTGGGATTTTCTGCAGGCAATGCGCAATCCTGCTATGCCGGCAGGCTGTTGCCCCCAGCGCGGGCAGCGGTTGTCCGGGCTGGGAGTACCAGCGCATTCCCGGAAGCGGCTGGGGGTCGAGGATGGCTCCGCATAGAAAGAGATATAGCCTTGGGGCAATTTGGAGGCCGGGGGTTGCCGTATCCCGTGTCCCTTCTGCTTCAAACAGCAGGGGAGGCGGCTGGAAGAAGAGTTCCGCTCCGGGGAATCCGTTTCCCTCGCCGGCGAAAAACAGTTCCCAGTCAGGGTAGCGCAAGCATTCTCCCTGCATCCCGGCGTAGAAGGCTGCTGCCAGAAGCATCATGCTTTCCCGTTCGAGGCGGGCGGCAAGGGAGATGTATAAGAAAGGTGAGAATACGCCCTGGTCTGCGCTCTGTGCAGCTTTGGCAATCATTTTGTCCCAATTTTTTGCGGGGTCAAAGCCTTTTTCCTGCCCGCAGGCATTGGCTCCCCAGATGCGTATGTCGTCGAGAAATTCCCGGTAACTGCGGTAGTTTTCCATGCATGGCTCCTTTCTACGATTTCTTTAAAGCTGCGGCTGAAATCCAGTTCCAGATCTTCTTGGTACAGTTTCTGCATATGGTCGTATTGCTGTTTTGCTTCCGACTGCCTGCCGCTTTCGTATAGGCAGGATATGAGCCGTGAGACGGTTTCTTCATTATAGGGGTCTGCCTCAAGCATTCTTTGTAAAAAAGGAATGGCATCTTCGAATCTGTCCTGGGATGCCCGCGTATCCGCCCCGCGCTTAAGCGCCGCAAGGCAGCTGTCGTCTAATTCTTTTGCTTTCGCATAAGACCATAAGTAGCCGCTGTTTCCCATATAGCTGCCCGGATAGAGCTGCATGATCCGTTCCGGTTCGCGTTCCCATAAGTTTTTGTCTTTCAGGTAGGCGGACAAGTCGGCTAGATCGGAATCCACAAGCTGCATGTTCAGGGAATACATTTTTTTCTCATAAGAAATCAGTTCCTCAAGCCCTTCCTGCTGAAAGGACTGGCGGATGCTGTAGAGTGTTGTGTGGAACAGGGCGATTGCGCTCTTTGTCCCGGCTTCCGGCCACAACAGCTCTATAATGACTTCCCGGGAGACGCTTTGCCCCTGCAGATGGAAGAGGTAGGCAAATAATTCCCGTGCTTTTTTCGTCCGCCATTTCAGTTCCTGCCCGCTGCAGCCTGGCAGGAAGACCAGAAAGCCGCCCATGCAGCGGATATTGATTTTTCCGGTTTCTTTTGTGCCTTGCAGCTTTGTATCGTTTTTTTGCGGCAGCAGGCAGCGCGTGTCTGTTATATTCTGGTGGATAGAGTGGATTTGGCTGAGAATCTGGCGGTGTTTTGCTGAAAGCTCCAGATTCCAGACATGGTTTTTCAGCAGGAAGTCAGCCCCCATCTGCGACTGCTCTATTGCTTTGCGGTAATCTCCGCCGTCCCAAGAGAGGACTGCAAGTATCTGCCAGGCCGCCGCAGTCTGCAGCGTCTCATGCCTGGAACTTTGTATGATGGTTCTCGCCGCCTGCCTTGTGCTATTCCAGTCGCCGCAGAGGTATGCCGTTTTCAGCTGTTCGGCTAAGATGCAGTTTCTGAGAAGAAATCCTTCCGGGACGCCTTCAAGCTGCAGGTTATTTGGCGTTTCGCCAGCCGTTTCTGCCTGAACTTGCGGAAGAAGGATCTGGCTTGCGGCGGACAGGAACTCATTCCCCTGCACAGGGAGTCCCTGTCCCATATAGGTCAGGAGAAGCTTGGCAGCCTCGTCGAATTGGTGGAGGCAGCATTGTATTTTTATTTGTTCCGTGCAGATGGCGGCGGCATTCTCACCCCAGGCAGCCCCTGTCTCCTGCCTTGCCTGTTCCAGATACTGATTGGCCTGCAGGGGGTTCCCGGCTTTCCGTTTGGCGGATGCGGCAAACAGCAGGACTTTCTGATAGTCGGAAAGCCGCCCTTCTTCATAAAAGGCTTTTCCGGCCTCTGTAATTTGCCGTCCTGCTTCCTGATGTTGGCCAAGCGCCATCAGGTATTTGCCATAGAGGAAGCGTGTTTTGGGGGAGAGGCTGGAGCGTTCTGTTTCAAGAAATGTAAACCATCGTTCCAAGGTACCATAAAGCCGTTCTTCCAGCATGGAATCCCCGACTGTTTCGATGACTGCCTGCACGATGTCAGCGTCGCCGGAGCGGCAGGCGTATTCTGCCGCCTGGATTTTGTCAGTGGTCTTTAAGAGGAAATAGGCGGCAGTCCTCAAAGCTTCCTGCTGTTCTTCCAAAGTAGTCTGGGACAGTAGGAAACGTTGGAAGATGGAGTGGTAGCGGCAGAGGCTGCTGACGTCTCCTAAAGTCTGCACGAACAGGTTTTCATTTACAAGGTAACGGAGCATGCTTTCTGAGTTATGGATGCCTGCCACTTTGTTGCATATTGGGGCCGTCATATAATCGAGGACGGCAGTCTTCTTTAAAAAAGTCTGTATGTCATAGGGCAGCATCCGATAGACTTTTGTCATGAAGTAGTCGGAAGCTTCCAGCTTGTCACATATGGTTTTGAGCGTCTCCATGGTGGCGTTTTTCTTCTGGCTGCAAAGCTGCTGCACAATCTGCCTTACGCCTACCGGCCATCCTTCCGTGCAGTCGCAGATTACCTTCGCCCATTGTTCGTTGCTCTCCCCGATATTTTTTAGGAGGGCGCTAATTTCCTGCGGATGGAACCGCAGTTCCTCCATTCCTAGGGAGACGGCGCGTCCATTGTCCATATATTTATCGAAAAAAGGCGGCTGGGAACGTTTTTCTACAATGAACAGGCGCATATGGTTATCCATTGTTTCTATTAAAATCTCCAGGAGGTTGAAAATATCAGGATTCGTGATTTCCTGGAAATCGTCCAGGATGACATTGATGAAATCAACTTGTTCGTCCAGCCAGACGACAAGCTGCTCCATTGCTGTGTCGATATTCTCCAGGAGAGGCGCAAATTGATGGAAATCAAAGCAGGATATTCCCAAGGCGCATTGGATGGATTCTGTTAAATTCTGGATGAACGACATCAGGTCATTGTCCGTGCCGTTGATGCTGTACCATGCGCTTTTTCCCGGAAAATGGCGCACGTAATTCGCCAGCGCCTGAGTCTTGCCATAGCCGGCTCCGGCATTGAGCAGGATGATATCTGCCTGCAGGGAAGCGAGGAGGGCGTCTGCCGTCCGTTGGGTGTATTCTTTATCAACATTCGGTATCTGGATCTTGCTGTTTTCGTTTCTCATGTTCCGTCTCCTCCTTTCTGGCAAAAGTATAAACGATTTGCCGGGACTTTCCATGTCCTGCACCAATTTGGCAGTTTTTACACCAGTTTGGGAAAAAGTGAGGCTGCTGTCGAATTGTTTAGAATTTTGTTTAGAGGAATGTTATATAATGCTCCTAGAATTTTTATTAAGGAAAGGAGGTAGCCGGCATTAGCGGCAGCAGCAGCTTTTGCTGGGAAATTATGGCTGAATATTTATCACCAGGCGTATATGTAGAGGAATTTGATTCAGGCGGAAAGCCAATGGAAGGTGTTGGTACAAGTACGGCCGGATTCATCGGCCTTGCGGAGAGAGGCCCGGCGGAAGGGGTTCCGCAGCTTGTCACCAATTTTGCAGATTTTAAGAGGAAATTCGGAGGGTATCTTTCCGAGAATGAGTATGGGGAATACCGGTTCCTGGCGTATGCGGTGGAACACTTTTTTGTAAATGGAGGTTCCCGCTGCTTTGTATCGCGTGTTGCGCCAAGCGATGCGAAACCGGCCAATGCGAAGGTGCCTGCGCTGGATTCCGTCCTCAGGGTGCGCGCCAAAAACCCTGGCTTGTGGGGAAACAGCATGAGCATTGTCGTGACGCCCGCGAGCAAGGCAAAGACCCAGGTTTTAGAAGAACTTGAGACAGCGGATGGGAAGCAGTATTCCGTAAAAAGCTCCGCAGGGTTCCATGAGGGGGACATCGTCGTTTATAAGGACATGACGAACGTGGTGTACAACCGTGTGGTCAAGAGCCAGGACAACATCCTTGTGTTTGCCAAGGAATTTGAGCAGGACGTTGTAGATAAGAACTTGCTTCCGTCAAAAGTGATTTCTACGTGTGAGTTTAACCTGGAAGTGAAGTATGACGACATTGTGGAGTTTTACGAGAACCTGTCGTTCAATGTGAACATACCAAATTACGTTGAGAAGAAGACGGCAAAGTCCGACCTGATCATCACCAATTATATTGGCGGCAAGAAGAGCGAGCCGGTGGCGCCGTTCGACGAGATTATCGGGGACAATCTGGAGAAAGCGTTTTGCGTGATTGCGTTAAAGGGCGGCAGTAACGGTTCCGTGTCCAATATCAGCGCGGCTGACTTTATCGGTGTGGACAGGGGTGCAGGAAAACGGACGGGTATCCAGTCTTTTTTGGACAATGACAGTGTGTCTATTATGGCAGTTCCGGGCGTTGTGGATCCCAATGTGCAGCTGATGCTGGTTGCGCACTGTGAGAATCTTGCCAGCCGGTTTGCGGTGCTTGACATGCCCAGGGACGCTAAGAAGATGGATGACATTATTGCCCATAGGGATATTGTTGACAGCAATTATGCGGCAATGTACCATCCCTGGCTGGAAGTCTTCGACCCGTTGGATAAGAAGAACATGGCGATACCGCCTTCCGGTTCTGTGATAGGCATTTATGCGCGCAGCGATACCGCAAGAGGGGTACATAAGGCGCCGGCAAATGAGACGGTACGCGCGTGCGTGGGATTGGACTGCCAGTTCAATAAAGGCGAGCAGGATATCTTAAATCCCAAGGGCGTCAATTTAATCCGTTCCTTCCCGGGACAGGGCATCCGGGTCTGGGGCGCGCGCACGGCAAGCAGCGACCCGAGCTGGAAATATATCAATGTCCGCCGTCTGTTTATCTTCATTGAAGAAAGCATCAAGGCAAATACGAACTGGGCAGTGTTTGAGCCAAATGACGAAGTTCTTTGGGTACGCGTGAAGCGGACGATAGACGTATTTCTGACCGGGCTTTGGCGGTCAGGCGCGCTTGCAGGATCGGCTCCGTCTGAGGCATTTTTTGTCAACTGCGGCAGAAATACCATGAGCCAGGATGATATTGATAATGGAAGGCTCGTCTGCGTAATCGGCATCGCGCCAGTGAAACCTGCCGAATTTGTAATCTTTAGGATTTCACAGAAAACAGGTGATTCCGTATAAGGGTTGCACCGTTTATCATTTCTTCAGGAAAATAAATAGACAGAAAGGAGCGTTGTGAAGAGATGGCAAGTACTCCATATGGAAAATTTAGATATAAGGTAGAAATTGACGGCTTAGAGGCAGGCGGTTTCTCCGAGGCATCCGGGTTTGACGCATCAATCGACGTAATTGAGTATCGCGAGGGCGACATGGTTCAGACGCCGATGAAGCTGCCGGGACTGAAAAAGTATGGAAACATCACATTGAAACAGGGCGTCGCAGACTCCATGGTTATGTATGAATGGATGATTGCAGGCGTGGAAGGAGAAGTTGAGCGTAAGACGATTACCATCACGATTTTAGATGAGACAGAGACCGCGACTGCGTCCTGGCAGGTAATCAATGCGTGGCCGGCGAAGTATACGGCGCCGGATTTCAATGCGACGTCTTCAGAGGTTGCGATTGAGAGCCTTGAAATTGCCCATGAGGGAATGACCAGGGTTTCCTAACATGGATGGAATGTTTCTGAAATAGGAATCTAATGATGCTCCGGGCAGATGCTGCCCGGGGCGCATAGGAAGGCAAGGGTAAGGAGCAGATGTTTGAGACAGAATTTTCTTTTGTCCTGCCCAAGGGTTATGTGGACAGGGATGGGAATTTGCACCGGGAAGGGAAGATGCGCCTGGCGACGGCGGCAGATGAGATCATACCGCTGCGCGATCCCAGGGTGCAGCAGAACCCGGGCTATCTTGTGATTATCCTGCTCTCGCGGGTGATTACGAGCCTGGGGAGCATGCCGGCGGTGGACACGAAGGTAATAGAAGGCCTTTATACGCCTGACTTGGCATATCTGCAGGATCTCTACGAGAGGGTGAACCAGGCGGAGGTTCCTTCCTACCATGCGGTATGCCCGCATTGCGGGGAAGAAATCACAGTGCCAATAAATTTTATGGAAGCCGGGCAATAAATTTGTATCCGGCGGACAAGATTTATGAAGAAGCAGCGTTTGTCGCTTATTACATGCATTGGGGCAGGACAGAAATCTTAAGCCTCACGCACCGTGAGCGGATTAGATGGTGCAGGGAAATTTCAGAGATTAACAGGAAAGTCAGCGGCAAGCCGAAGGAAAAGGATATTTTCCGCTTATAGGCAGGGGCAGTCCCATGCCGAATGGCAGATGGCGCGGCTGTTTGCAGAGGTGAAGTGAGATGGCAATGCAAGACAATCTTGCAAGACACACAAAATTTAAGGTAATCCTCAATGGGAAGTCGCTCGGCTTCTCGAAAGTCTCTAATATCTCCGCGACAATGGAGTTTGAGACTGTCGTGGAAGGCGGGGTCAATGACCGTGTGCATTATCTGCCCAAGCCGCGGCAGTCACTGGATAAACTCATCTTGGAATATGGGATTGCCAGCGGGGAAATGTCACGCACGACCCTCACGGCGGGGTACGAACTAAAGAAAGGCATCATCATCATGGTCATGCCGGATTCAGGGCTTATCCCCACTGCGACTTATCAGGCGAACTGGGGGATTGTCACGAAATGGGAAATTGATACGCTGGATGCTATGAGCAGCGGGATTCTGATAAAGAAAGTGGAAATTTCCCACAATGGCCTTTCAGAGACCATAAATAAGATTGGATTATAAGGAAAGCAAATTGGGGAATGCCAGGGCGGTCAGTATGGTAAGGATACGGGAAGCTTATAAACAGAAAATACATCTTCATATCAACCAGGGAATGCTAAAGCGGTTATGGGATAAGTATGTCCCGGCAGATGCGCCGGAGTATGGGAACATAGACTTATTTTACCTGGGCAGTAGTGCAAAAGGAGAGGAGCGGCAGTCCGGGCAGGCGAACATCCTGTTCAGCCTTGTGCTGAAAAACAGAATGATTCAGATGGGGCTGGAGGAGGCTCCTGTGAGGACGGCATTTGTCCAGGCACAGACGTGGAACAGTTTGCAGCGCATGGAGAGGTTTTATCTCACACAGTTAAAGTGCTGTGATTTTGTGATGTACCGAAATGCGAATCGGTTTGTGGAGCTGCTGGATCGGGCACAAGCAGACGGCAGGCATTACAAGGAATGGAAGGGCGTAAGCCGTGCCATCGAAAAGCAGCGGGACAGATACCGGCTGTTTTCACTGTTTGCGGCTGACCTTAAGGAATTTTTTATAGAGCATTCCAGGCAGGCCTTGCGAACAGCGGAGAAGAATGTTCTGGAGACATTGACGAAGAAAGAGTACCGGGAATTCTGCCGTCTCTGCCGCCAGGAAGTGTATGCGGCGCATAGTGGCCGGGAAGTTTCAGCAGCGGATGGCAATGGGCAGGAAGTAAAGTGGAAGAAGAGCAAAGACAAAATGCGCGGTTTCCTTGAGGAAGCAGAGGATACGCAAATCCGCAGGCTCTGGGTGCAGCTTGAGCATCTGGCGGCGTCGGATAATCAGGCAGAAAGCGAGAATGACAATGCACTTCTTTTTGCAAAGCTGATGCAGATCAGGCATCATTACCTCCAGGAAGTTGCCGCAGGATTTTGGGAACACGCTTTTGAAGCAGCAGGCAAAAAAAATTTCCGGGAAGCGGCAAAATTGTCCGGCATCCCCTGGGAGGAATTAGAATGCCGGTTTGTCAGGGAGAAGAGACAGCGGCGGTCGGATGACATGGGATATCTGGAAGCCGTGGAGCGTGAATATCAATCAAAGTCCGGGGAAAACGAGTATCTGGAAGCTTTGAAGAAGATAAATCAAGCAGAGCCTGTGGAGAAAGAGCATTTGGAATCTGCGGAAAGCGTATACCACTCAGAGTCAGGGCAGAAACAATTCCTGACAGCTGGAAAGCCGGAACGGCAGGCTCTAAAAGAAGAGAATTTGCTGTCAGGCGAGTCTGTCATACAGTTTATGGAAGAGATGAGGCTGAGCCTGCAGGCAGAGAGAGAGCAGCTTGTGCAGCGCGAGGCACAGGCGTTTGCTTCCTACCGTGAAATATACCGCGGGGTGTCTGCGCCTATGTCCCGGCAATACCAGGTGGAAAGGAAGAAAGCCCAGGGTTTGTTTATGCAGATCCGTAAGCTGCAGGCAGCGGAGCGGACGGCGCTGATAGAAAAACTGGCGGCTGCAGTCCTTATGCAGGGAGAGGCAAATCCGGCTGGAGGGCAGAGCAGCAATCGGCAGATGGGTGCCTGGAAAGCAGAGGTGGCAAGTCAAAGCCATACCGGCGTCATGGATGTGCCAGGACAGAGGGAAATCCATGGAACAGAAGATGCGGGTAAGAAGGACGGCGGAGTGATTGCGGGATTTACGCAAAAGGAAATCGAACAGCTGCTCTCTTATATCGCATCTGTTATGGAGAAGAAGGCAGAGCGGATATTTGCCGGCCGGCTGCCGAGGGACACAGAAGAGATCCGTTCTCGGAATATGCAGTATGAAGGAAGAAACGCAGCGGAAGCCCTCGTCCACAGAACAGACGGCAGCGGAGGAGCTGCCAAGCAGGATGCTTCCGGCCGTGAAGCAAAGGCGACGGAAAAAGAGCTTTTGCAGATAGCGGCGGCAGCGAAGCGGATGGCAGGAAAAATAGCTTCTCAGCAGACGGGTTCCGTTCATCGGCAGACAGAAAAGAATATTTCCCGGCTCCTGGAAGATGCGGGGCGGGCAGCGGCGGAACGTGAGGCCCAAGATGCAGGGACCACGAGGGAGTCAAATGAAGGAATACATATTGGGGCGGCGGATGTGACCGAGTGGGAAGCGGAAGCGCTGTTCAGGCAGATAATGGAGGTCATTGAGCAAAAGGAAGCGGAAAAGATTTCCGGTTATGCCTGGGAGGGTGTAGAAGAGGCGTTTTCCCTTATTTCAGATAAGCGCGCGGAAGAAAATACTTCCAGTCTGGCAGAGGAAGTGGGGAGAGCAGAAGCAGCGGAACAAGCAATGGAAGCAGCGAAGACAGAAGCAGCGGAACAAGCCGAGGAGGCGAATGCCAAAGCGGAGGAAAAAACAGCCGAAGCGGCGCAATGGCTTCAGCAGGGCATTTCAGAGCCGGCATGGATTCCGTACCAGCGATTATGGGAATGGGGAGAAGCGTTGCTGTTTCACCCGGAACATGGGCGGGAAACGGCAGAAGCAGATATTTTGCCCGGATGGCAGGATGCGTTGCCATTGCCCGGGGAAGGGGAGCAGAGGGAGATGGCGTCTGGGGAAGGAAGCAGGGAATATTCCGGCAATCAGGCAAAAGAAGATATCCAGACAGAGATAATCCGCAGTCAGATTGCGGCAGCGAAATCCAGGAATACGCTCCAACAGCTTATATCCCAGATTAACCATAAAGCAGCTTCTGAACTGCCCGGGGAAACAGGCGGCAAGAAAGGATGGCCGGACGAAGCCTGGGGCAAGGAAGATGCAGGCAGCGAACTGCTTGTCTATGCGGACAGCCAGCTTGGGACACCAAAGATAAGGGAACTGCTGCAGTTTGTCCAGAAATTGGATGAAAGCCAGTATGGGAGGCTTATTGAAGAATTATCGGAAGTCACGGCACAGCAGAGGATGCTCTATTTTGGCCGAAAGGCGGAAGGTGCAGAAGAAAAAATCTTGGAACATCTGGCCGCTGGGGAGAACCGGGAGGTTCTGGCAATGATTCGTATGCGTAATGAGAAACAGTATGAAACGCTTACAGAGAAATTGTCGGAGGTCATAAGCAGCGCGGACGGACGGGCCAGCGCGGACAGAGCGGCCTTTGATGGGAACAGGCCAGGCGGGCAGTTTCTGGCGTCAGCCTATCCCATGCTTGTTTACCGCATCCGGCAATATGAAGCACGCAGGCAGCGGACGATCCACGAGGATATGCAGAGAGTCAGACAGGCATATTACCGGCAGGAAGGGAATCTTTCAGAAAGCAGGCAGTTTCCGGCAGGCGTCCGCTCATCAGGAGAACCGGCAAACTTAGGGCACCGTACGAATGCAGGAAATGCCTGGGAGAGAATCAGCCCGACAAACGATTTGCAGTATTCCGTGCAGGATGTTGTGGATTCTGAGGAAGAACGGAAGAGGGATATGATGCGCGGGCGGCAGGAAAACGCGCAGCTTATTTCGACCCAGGAACAACTCGGCAAGAAGCTGAAAGAGGTGGAGGCGCAGCTTGAGAAAGTTGAGACTGCGGCAAAGGCTAAGGAAGATGTGCGGGCGTTTGCGGAACAGGTCAAAAAGCAGCTATATGAGGAACTCCATGTGGAAAAACTGCGCAGGGGGTTAATCTGAACAAATGACAGGGCAAAGGAAAGCGAGGGATTAGTTTGGGACTGACAAAGGCAAAACTGGAAATTGAAAAAGAAGTGGGCAAGAGCGTCATAACCGTACTGTTCAACCCATCGGAATACCAGCTTACGGATGGCGCGAATTACGCGGAGAAAAAAGTGCCGGGTTTGGACGGCCCGGTCATCCAGTATATTTCCGGCGACGCCACGGAGCTTTCGCTGAATCTTTTTTTGGATACTTATGTCCCGCCGAAACCCAAATCATTGATTTCTTTCGGGCATTCCGCCGACAGCTCTACAGATGTTTCGGATATCACAAGGCAGATTGCGGACGCCACTTCCATCGACGGAAGCCTGCACCGTCCGCCCAAAGTCACATTCCGTTGGGGTTCCCTGCATTTCCAGGGGGTCGTGACAAAATTCAACCATACCTATACGATGTTTACGGAAAGCGGGATGCCTGTCCGCGCCAAGGCCGGCCTGACATTTAAATCCCTGATGTCGCCGAAAGACAAGAGGAGGGCGTCTCCCTTTGAATCGCCTGACCGCACAAAGTACCGTACCATCCGCCAGGGCGTGGGCCTGTGGGATATTGCCAATATGGAATATGGGGATCCGGATATGTGGAAGGTGATTGCGCGGGAAAATGGTATCTTAAATCCTCTGAACGTCAGACCAGGGCAGGTTGTGCGGCTTCCTGCGCTCTGAGAAAAGCTATGCAGGGAGTTTATATTTGGGGGCGGATGGAAAAGACAGGAAAGCCTATGTATATGAAAGCAGATTAGGTAAGGAGTGGTTTCGGTGGCTATAATATCAATGGCCAGCCTGGCAGTAAAATATAAGGATTTCATGGTGCCTGCGCTGAAAGTCAAAAGCGGAGGGTTTGACCTGATAGGCGAAAGCGAGTACGCAGTGGAATCTGTGGAGGTGACGCTTTCACAGTCGGCGGCGAGCGCGGCTGTCATCAAGCTTACCAATGTCTATGACCTGGAAAGCCGCAGCTTTGTCGACGACGTCAGCTCTGATTTTGTGTTGGGGAATCTGATAGACATCGAGATGGGGTATGGCTCGTCCCTGACGTCCCTGTTTTATGGGTATGTAGATGAAATTACTTATGAACTTTCTGAAAACCCCTCTGTTCGCGTGACGGCGGTGGACGTCCGCCGGATGATGATGGGCAGCAAGAAGAGCAATATTTCACACCAGGTGAAGAGCTACTCGGATGCTTTCCGTGAGGTGGTAAAGAAATATAAGCCGGTTTATAAAAAGATGGATGTGGATGCGACGGATAAGCTGGAGGGGGAATGCATCATCCAGAACGGCAGCGATTATGAATTCATCACGGAAGAGCTGTGCAGGAAAGCTAACCGCGACTTTTTCGTCCATGCCGGGAAGCTCTATTTCAAAAATATATCGGCAGAGTTATTTTACACGGTGGAGATGGAGTGGTCGAAAGATTTTATTTCTTTCCAGAGAAGGGCGTCTTTCCAGGACGTAGTCATAACAATCATGGGGCAAGATACGGAAAAGAAAGAGGAAGTGACGGCGGAGGTAAAGGTCAAATCTGACGACAAGCAGAAATCGCTGGTAAAAAGCGAGACGACGCAGATGGACGCCGCGGTGGAAGATAACAGCGACGCAAAAAAGATTGCGGAGCATAAGGCGGATGAGATGAAGAAACAGGCCAGGCAGGCCAGCGGGGTGTGTATTGGCGTCCCGGAGATTCTGCCGGGGGGCAGGGTGAAAATTAAGAAAGGGGACCGCAAGCTGATTAACGGCACTTATGACATCATAGAAGTGAAGCATTCTTTCAGCGGCGAAGGATACCGGACGTCTTTTGAAGTAGGAGGATGGAAGCGTTGAATTTTTATGACGAGTTGTTAGCAGATAATGCAGAGGATAAGACATACCCTGAGATAACGGCTCCCGGGCTTTTGAACGCAATCGTGAAAGATATCTGGGATGAGCAGCACAAGGGCATGGTGAAAGTCGAGTACCTGATGGGCGAGAAGAATAAGAAAACTTCGGACTGGGTGCGGGTCATGGCGGGGTATGGCGGGGACGGCTTTGGCAGCTATTGGCTGCCGGAAATCGGCTCAGAGGTGTTGGTTGGCTTCATTCACGGCAACATGAATATGCCGGTGGTGCTGGGATGTCTGTGGAATGGCAAGGACAAGCTGCCGGAAGGCGTGGCAAGCGAGAAAAATGAGACGAAAGCGGTCGTGACCAAAGGCGGACATAAAATCACGTTTACGGAAACCGAAGGCAAGGAAAAGATAACCGTCAACACGCCTAAAGGCTTGGAAATCCTTCTGGATGACGAGAAGGAATCTATCCAGGTGCAAGACAAGGAGAAAGAGAACAGCCTGACGCTGGATTGCAAAAATGGCAGCATGGCATTGAAAGCAAAGAAAGATTTCACCCTCTCCATTGGGACGAAAGAAGTGGTAAAAGCCGATGCGGACACGGTCAAAGTCACTAGCGGAACCATCCAGCTGGATGCGCAGCAGACATTAAAGCTTGGCGGGCAGACAACTTCCATCCAGGGAACCAGCGTAAAGGTCAAGGCAGATGGGGAAATGGGTTTGCAAGCTTCCGGGATTGCGCAGCTAAAAGGAAGCACGGTTAAAATAAATTGATTTGGGGCAATTGGTTTAGAGATAGCCCAAGCAGCACCTTAGGAGGACAAATGCATGGATCAACACAGCGTGAAAGCATTTCTGGGAACGGGTTGGAAGTTCCCCATCGGGATTGACAAAGCTACCGGGCGCATAAAGATGTCTTCGAATGAGGACAGCATCCGTGAAAGCATCCGCATCATCATTGGCACGAGGCATGGAGAACTGCCCATGCACCCTGATTTTGGGTGCGGGATTCAGGCATATGCTTTTGAGACGGCCGATTATACCACGCTGTATTCCATGAAAACGGAGGTGGAACATGCACTCATCCGCTGGGAGCCGCGGATTACAGAGATACATGCCGAGGTCAGCGATGAGCGGATAGACGAGGGGGTGCTGCTGATTCAAGTCAGTTATGTAGTACGTGCTACCAACAATCAGTATAACCTGGTATATCCCTTCTATATCAGCGAAGGAGAATGATTCATAAGAAGTGAAGTGAGGAAGGAAAGTTATGGATATTCCGCAGATGGAGAAAATGTCAGAAGAGGACATCATAGCGTATATGAAAAAATGTGCGAGGCAGTATGTCCCGGAGTGGAGATACGATGAGCGGCAGCCGGATGCCGGGACTGCGCTGGCTTCCATTTTTGCAGATATGATGTATGACAATATCAAAAAATTCAATATGTCTGTGGCCGGAGATTTGTTTTCCTTTTTTGACGGCGTGCATGCGAAGCTCTGCCCGGCGAGCCCGTCGGAAGGGTTTGTGGTATTTGGGCTGCCGGAAGGGCTTCTCAGCGAGGCAGAGGTTCCAAGAGGGACGCAGCTGCTTGCCCAGACGCAGGAGGAGCAGCTTGTGTTCGAGACGCAGGAAGAAGTGCTGGTGCGCCCTATGGAAATTCGGCGGATGTTTCTTGCCGACCCGGCAAAGGACGCCATCTACGAGCTGTTTGACAGGCGCAGGGAGCTTACGCCCTCCTTTTTCCTGTTCGGGAATGGGGAGGGGAACTTGCAGCGTCATCTGCTGTTTCTCTGTTTCGGGCAGGAGCTTTCCGTGACCAGCTATGCCAATGCGCGGCTGTCCTTTGCGTCTGCAGGCGGGAGTGCAGACGACAAGAGGCTTAAGGAGGCATTCTGCGACCCGGCGCGCGTCCGTTTCTGCTATGGAAGCGGACAGGAATATATGGATATTACGGATTATACATATGAGCAAGGAGAGCTTTGCTTCCGCCTTCCAGGCGGGGAGCAGGGAATCGCGCCTATGGAAGAATTTGGTTCCAGGCACGTGATTTTCATGGAAATTTTGGACGCGTCTTCTTTTTCCGGGATTTATTTTAAGGGAGTGTCCCTGCGGACGGAATGTTTCGGGAAAAAGCCGGACTTTGTGAATGTAAAGGGGACGGATCAGGAAGTGGAAGAATTCCTGGCGTTCGGGGAAAACCCATCCCTCTATGATGAACTCTATATTGGCTGCGGCGAGGTGTTCGGCAAAGCGGGGGCGCGTCTGAACGTGGAGTTCGACCTTGATTTCGTGCGAATCCCTCTGGAGGAAATCGCATCTGGGGTGAAAATTTCCTGGAAGAGGATTATGCGCAAGCAGGAGTTTGTGCCAGAGGAGGAGTATGACATCACAATCCGGGAAGTCATTTGGGAGTATTACAATGGCTATGGCTGGAAACGCCTTTCGGTGTCAGCCCGCTATGGAGATATTTTTTCGGTGGCGGATGGGACAAGCAGCGTGCGCAGGCGCATGGAGTTTACCTGTCCGGCGGATATCGGGCGGGTGTTGGTCAATTCCGCGGAAGATTACTGTATCCGGGCGCGGATTATCCGCATGAATAATGCGTATAAGACGAAGGGGGCCTATATCGCCCCGGTGGCAGGCAATTTCTCCCTGGGTTACAGCTATATGGACAATCCCCTGCGCCCTGAGGCAGTCTTCCGGCAGGATAATATGGAGCGGGAAAGCTACCATTTGGAGGAGATGCGCCAAAGAGGCTTTGCCTTCGCGGCCTGCAAGGCCAGGACGGAAGAGCGCAAGACCTGTTACTTTGGGTTTGGGCAGCCCCCGGTAGGCGGCCCCTTAAAAATGCTGTTCGTCATGCATGACAGCGTGCAAAACAGTCTGGCCGGCCTCAGATGGGAATATCTGACGGAGGATGGCTGGAAAGAAATCCATCCTGCCGACGGCACGGAAGGGTTTGCCCATACAGGACTGGTTTCCTGGTATGGGCGCGCCGACAGCACGCGCGGGCTGCTATTTGGAGAAGACTTGTACTGGCTGCGCCTGAGCGGGGAACATGGGCATGCGGCAGGCACGGACGGCGGCAACTGCCCGAAGATTGAGGGAATCTACCCCAATGCCACAAGCATCTTAGGCGTGGAGACCGTGGAGGAATCTTTTGGGATTGCGCCACGGGCGGAGGAAAAGCACATTCAGCTTTCTTATACGGATGTCTGCAGCCTGGAAGTCCGTGTGCTGGAAAAGGCCGATTATAGGCACAGTGTAGATGAGGAATGGGCGCTGTGGACGGAAACGGAGGAACTAAGCGCGGACAGCGGAAGCAGGAAGGAATTCATGGCCGACAGGCGGACGGGCAGGCTCACGTTTCCGAAATATATGGACAGGGCGAAGCAGAATGCGCAGGACGAGATTGAAATCCATGTGAAGTATGCGCATTGCCGCGGAGACGCGGCAAATGTCCCGGTTGGCGAAATTAACCGGCTGGACCGTACGGTTGGCTTTATTAACAGCGTGTTCAATCCGACGGCTACCGTGTGCGGGCTGGCGGATGAGACGGTCATGGAAGCTGTGGGACGCCATGCGCGGCTTTTGCGCCACGGCAGGCGTTGCGTTTCAGCAGAGGACTATGAAGACATGGCGCGCGAAGCGGTGCGGGATATCTGCAAGGTAAAGTGCTTCGCCGGCTATGACAAGGATGGCAGGCGTCAGCAGGGAGCCATAACCCTGGTGGTGCTGCCCAAGGATTATGGGGAGAGTTCTTATAGCTTTGAGCGTACCAGGAAGAAGCTATACAGTTATCTGACGGCGCATATGGATCAAAATATCGTGCGTCTTGGACGTTTTCATATCGTGATGCCGGATTTGATCCGTTTGGATGTGAAAGTGGTCTTGGAGCTGGCGCAGGAAAAAGAAATCTTTGCCGCCACCAGGCGGGTGCGGGAAGAACTGGAGCGGTTCCTGAACCCGTTGTATGGCAATTTCTACGGAGACGGCTGGGAAATTGGCGTGCTTCCGGATAAGAACCAGATTGCCCACGCCCTAAAACAGGTGGAAGGGATAAGGTATATCAGCCAGCTTTCCTTGCGCAAATACCAAAGCGGGCGGTTTGAAGAATATGAAATTAATGAGGAACGCTTTCTGCCATTTTACCGGCTGCCGAAAAGCGGGTTTCACGAGGTAGTGGCAGAACCTACGAACATTTGATAAAAAGGAGCATTGGCCATGTTCTATGAGTTAGACCTGGATGACAAATCTTATCAGGAAATTGAAGCGGACGCAATATTTCAGATTGCAGGGAAATACCCGGACTGGACAAACTATAACCAGTCCGATCCGGGTATTATGCTGCTTGGTCTTCTCGCCTGGCTTAAGGAGATTCAGCAGTACCATATCAGCAGGCTTGGCGGATGGAAGCGGCAGAAATTTTTGAAGCTGCTGGGCGTTTCCGTGGGCCATTTGACGCCTGCGCGGGGGACTGTGAGCGTGGAGTGGCCGGCAGGCGCGTCCACAGGGCGTTTCCCCCTAAGGAAAGGGAGCCGGTTCTTTGCCGGAGACATGGCGTTTGAGACCTTAAGGAGAGAACGGATACATCCAATCAAGCTGATTGGCGCATATATCATGTGCGGGAATTCACTGGAGCGGTATGTCAATATCGGCAACGATCTGGAAAAGCATATGCATCTTTATCCGTTCGGGGAACAGCCCAAGGCCGGCAATCGCTGCTGTTTTGTGATGGATCGGGCATTTGCCCCTGAGGGGCAGACGGTCATGTCTTTTGGCATCCGCACAGAGTATGAGGTGACGCGTAATCCCATCAGTGAGGATTTCATTCCTCTGGCAAGGCTTACGTGGGAATACCAGTCAGCAGAGGGGTGGGAGCAGCTGCCAGTGGATTTTGATACTACCCATGCGTTTCTGCAGAGCGGCAGGATTGGATTCCATCTGCCCAAAGAAATGGTGGAGGATGCTGAGTATGGGGCTTACCAGATCCGCGTGACGTTGGATGAAAATGATTATGACGTGGCTCCGCTGATTGAAAGCGTCTATTTTAATGAGATTGAGGTCAGGCAGCAGTATTCCTACTGCGATTTTGAAGATTTCAGCCTTCCTGCCGCAGGAGAGATGTTGCGGGTAAAAAGCGGCATGTACCTTGCGAAATATGGAGAGGCAGAACTTTACATAGAGAAGGATGGGGCTTTTTTCACGATTACGGAGAGCGGCAGGGAGGAAGCGCCTGACGGCGACATGGTCTTTTCTTTCAGCCGGCCCGGGTGGGCGGCAGGCATGGCCGTTTCATGCAGGCTTGCCGCATATGAGAAGGATTTTTGGGAGAGGCGGAAGCTTGGCGTAGGCAATGGATTTGCCAATCAGGAATACCGCCTGGAGACGGCGGATATTGTCTATGATGAATTTGAGATTATGGTTCGTGACCGGCAGGACGGAGGATTTTACCCTTACCGGCGCGTGGAGGATTTTGACGAATGCACGCCTGAGGATGCGGTGTATATGCTGGAGCTTTCCGAGGGCAGCCTTTTGTTTGGCAACTGCGAGAATGGGATGGCGCCAGATGGGGAAATCCGCCTGCTGCGCGTAAGGAGCAGCAGCGGGAAATCCGGGAACATCAAATCCGGCAAAATCCAGGGGAGCCAGGAATTTCCCGGCCTGCTTGTAAAGCAGAATGGCATTGCCTATGGCGGGAAGGATGATGAGTCACTGGAGGAATGCTACGAGCGGCTGTGCCTGGAACTGAAAAAAGTCCACAGGGGCGTCACCTATGAAGACTATGAAGCGTTGGTGAAGCAGACGCCGGGGCTTTTGGTTTTAGGATGTAAGGCAGTTCCTCCGGTAGAGACGGCAGGGCGGCAGGAGCCGCCGGAAAATGAGATTTCGATAGTGGTGCAGCCGTTGAGCTATCGGCAGAGGGACGGGCATCTAAGCGATAAATACAGGCAGAATTTAGAGCAGATGCTGCGAAAAAGAAAGATTATCGGCACGTCTGTCAAAATTCTGAATCCGGAGTATATCGGGATTTCTGTCTTTGCAGAAATTGTAATCCGGCCGCATTTCACAGATGCGGAAGAGCGGATTGAGAAGGCGGTACGTGCTTACCTGGATGAGAAATCCTGGGAAATCGGCAGATTGGTTTCTGCCAGCGCCATTTATGGGATTATTGATATCCTGCCCTGCGTGTGGCAGGCCAGGTCGCTGACCGTGGAGGCGGCAGGCAGGGGGGTCCGCCATATGGTCAACGGGGATGTACAGCTTCCGAACAACGGCCTGCCGTATCTAAAAGATTTGGATCTGCGGATTTTTACAGAACGCGGAGCGGAAAATGTATAACCTCTTTGGGACAGCAGTCAGGCAGTTTGAGGAACCACCAAAGGTAAAGGGGCGATGATGTGCAGCAGATAAGATATATCGTGTTCAATAAAAAGAAAGATTATGCGTCCGGGTACCGGGACGGAATCCGCATAACGGAACGTGGGCTGGCTTTGAAAGAAGGGCAGGAAAGCGGTGTTTTTATCTCACGTCTTTTAGACAGCGGTGAGGACGGGAATCAGTGGCAGCGTGCGGTCATACAAAGCACGGCCTATGGGGATGATTCCGTCAAGTTCTGTTTTTACTGCAGCGATAAAGGGCAGACAGCCATAGACGGCAGGATTTACCGTTGGGAGGAATTGATGGAAGATGGGGAGATTCCCTTGGAGAGAAAACGCAAGGCTATGGAGCCGTATCTTGCGCATACCGTGCAAAATCCTCAGGACATCCTGCTTTACAATGCCAGGGGAAGGTATCTGTGGATGGAAATACAGCTTTTCTGCCAGGCAGGCTTCCTCCCGGAAATCTGCCAGATGAAGATTTATGCGGCAAGTCCAAGCTTCCTGTCGTACCTTCCGGCAATTTACCAGGGCGGGGGCAGCGAGGAGTTTCTGGGAAGGTTCCTGGGCCTGTTTGAGGCAGTCTACCAGAATTTAAATGAGAAAATTGCCGATTCTGCAAAGCAGCTCAATCCTGCCGTTGCCGAACCGGAATTCTTACATTGGCTGGCAAAATGGGTGGGCATTTCTGACGCTCATCTGTGGCAGGAACAGAAACTGAGGCTTTTACTGGGAGGGATTGTAAAAAAGAACTTAATCCGCGGCACCAGGGAGTATATGGAACACATGGTCGGCACTTTTACCGGGGAAAGGCCCTTCCTCCTGGAGTACGGCGACATTGAGAAATATAAGGGGAACGAGGCCGCGTATAAGAGCCTCAGGCAGTCTTATGCATGCGGGCCCTATGAGGTGAGCGTGCTTGTCAGGGAGCAGGCCGTGCCTTCACTGCGGGAACAGCATGCGCTCAAGAAGATGATTGAAGACATGAAGCCTGCGCATATCAATATGCACCTGGTTATCCTGCGGCAGGGCATTTATCTGGGACAGAACGTGTATGCAGGGGTAAACAGTGTGCTGGCAGCGTATGAGCGCGCAAACCTGAACGGCGTGGCTGCAATCCCGTCCATGGTTGGCATGGCGAAGACAGAGTCAAAGGAGGAAAAAGAAGTATGAAGAATTTGAAAAGCTTTCCCTTTGAAAGGAACCGGTATTTTTATGGGAAGCTGCTGTCGGTAGAAGATTTTGAGACGGAACAGAGATATTTTAATGACAAGCGTAGGACAATCAACCGTTTCCTTTTTGGCTCCGGCGTGGTCTGCGGCCTAGGGGTCGTGGAAGTGGACGATGAGAGCATTTCCGTGGAACGCGGCCTGGCATTAGACTTTGCAGGGCGTGAGATTGTGCTGGATGAACCGGCGGTTCGCAAGATTACGGAGCTGGAGGGCTATGGCAGCGAGCAAGAGGCAGATTATTACTACCTTTGCCTGGAATATCAGGAAGAGGCTGCGGAACTGATGCATAATGTCACTGGGACAGCGGGCAGAAACAGCAGTGAGTATAATAAATATAAAGAAGGCTACCGTCTGTTCGTCACCCAGGAAGAGCCGGAACGGGAAATATTTTCGCCATCCCGCCTCTATGAGGAGCGGAAGGTTGTTTACTATGGGCAGGGCGTCCGTATCTGCCAGGTATTGCCGCGTTTTTTGGAAATGGGCAAGGATTCCGTCCTGCGTGTGGAGATTGAATATCTGGGACAGCAGGAGATTTCCTTCGAATACGAGCTGGATCTGTCATTTCTGACAAGCGGGGAGGGCAGCAGGGTGCGCGTCTGTTTCCAGGAGAATGCGCAGGAGAAAGCTAAGAGGTATCTGATGGAGATTCCCATTAAGGCTGCCGGCGTCCCGGATGTGCAGGCGGAGGCATCCCTGGCGGAGGGCAGCTTCCGGCTGCAGATAGGCGGCAGGGAATACACCGACGCTAACAAATGCGTGAGCCAGGCGGCAGTCACCAGCCTGGACAGCTACGAAGCGATGCAAAAACAGTATTATAAAACGGCGATGGACTATATCGTGGGCAATACATTCCAGCAGGGCATTTACCTGGCTAAAATCCAGGTGGTCCGTGCAGGGGATATTTGTCTGATTGAGCATATTGAGCCGCTGCCGTTTGGTCAGAAGATTATGCACACGGAAATTTCCACAGCGATGATCGGCAGGCTTGCAGAGGATGTGAAGATGCTGAAACAGGCAGGATTGATGGAGGCTGCGGGCAAGAAAGGCGAAGCGGAAGAGAAGCCTCTGCGTGCTGCTTATGGGGAGGTTATCTTTGAGGTTGGGCAGATGCGCGCGGGGGAAGTCTTATATTCCGATGAAATCGTGCATGGGCTGGGATTCGGCCCGGTCACGATTGAACTTAGCTATGAGGTGGACAACGGATTTGCCGGAGATTCCCATATGATGTTCGGCGACGCCTCCCTGTTCCAGAGCCAGAGCGGGTTTACGGCATCTCTGGGCGCGAAGCTTGAGCCTGCGCAGGGTACGTTTGAAATAGGGATGCGGATCGTTAAAAACGGCAACGCCAAGCGCGTGCGGGTGCATTGGACAGCCCTGCGCAATGAGGTGCAGAAGCCTCAGTCGGCCAAGAAGAAACATATTTTCATACAGCCGGACAACCCGAATGTGTTCGTGGGAGAAAGCGTGGTGTTTACCGCCGTATTGGAGGGCTTTTCGGATGACCGGCTGAAATGGAAGGTCAAGGACAACAATGGCGGGACAATCAGTAAAAATGGCAAATATACCGCGCCGGAAACGCCGGGCATTTACCACATAACAGTTTCCAGCTCGGCATATCCGAAGGTGCAGGCGTCAACGTTTGTAGTGGTACGTGAGAAAGAGTGAGTCAGATGGTGATTAAGTATCAGGATAAACAGTTTGAGCTGATATCAAAGATAAAGACGATGGGTTCCGGGAATATCGAACTCTATGCCGCATGCGATGCCGTCCGGCGGGGAGGTACGCTATATACCGTTGCCTGTGTCAGCGACATGGAGCTGGCGAGGAAGCTGGTACCGGTGACCACGAAAAACAATATCAGCTATACCTTCAAAGACCTCCATGCCAGTTTCAATGCAGACGGTAAGTATTACATCATTTTCAGCCATGCGGACGGCAGGACGCTGCAGCAGGCGATGGAAAAGGGGAATTACAGCTTGACGGAGCGGCTGCTTCTGATGAAAAATATTTATGCGCAGATTTTCCTTTTGAATATGCCGGAGTGCTTTCTCTATGAAATCCTGCGTAAGGATAATATTGTGGTGGGCGACGATTTGAGCATCCGTTTCAATTACTATTTCACAGAGGTGGATTATTACTGGCAAGTGAAGGAAAAGGACTGCATCCGCCGGACGCACGGGCTGGTGCGCGAGCTGTTTGCCAAAGAGCTGGAACAGAGAAGTTCCCGTGAGCTGATGAAGTATGAAAGGGAGATGGAGGAGGGGCGTTTTGCCTATCTGTGGGACTGTTATGTGGCTTATGACAACATCTATGAGGCGGTGCTGGCCAAAAGCGAGCAGCAGGAAATAAAGCCGGGGCGCATCTGGTGGCGTGCCTGGGAAGGATTTAAGAAGGTGTTGCCGAAAATCAGGGCAGTGCTTGCCGCAGCCCTGATTGTGTCGGCGGCTATCTACCTCCTGCTGACATTGCCTAATCCGGTTCTCTCGGATAAGGGGGTCTCTTTCCGGGAGATTGGGACGCTGGAAATCCAGGAGCGTGGGCAGGCGGGCGTCCGTTAAGGGCTTGCTTGGGGAATGCAGGCAGATTTGGTGTGATTTTTAGGAATAAAGCATGATCCGGACAGGAGGGATGAAGTATGCAGGGCGGATTAATTGGCCGTACAGCCAGAAGGCTGTCCCATATTTTGATGGCGCCGGTGCAGGTTGTTATCCGTAAGGGAAAGAGGATGTTAAGCCCGGATTCCTTTGCCTCAAAGGTATTGAGCGATGTGCGCAAAGGCATCAATAGTAAAAAGAATAAGAAGGAACGGACAATACAAGATTACTTTTCCTTTGGGCGGTACTATGTTCTCAAGAGGATGGTGTACATGATCCTGATTGCGGTGGCAATCCTCCCAATCCTCTACCTGAAACTTCTGCACCCTATCCTGGTGTCGAATTTCTTCATCAAGACGATGGTAGTGAACGCACCGGATATGGTCGGGTACAACGGCAAGGTAGAGCTGCTGTCTGAAGAAGGATCCTTGATTTTTAAGGGTACGATGGAGGAGGGGCGCATCAATGGTAAAGGCCAGCTCTATACATATGAAGGATCTCTCTTGTATGAGGGAGATTTTGAGATGGAAGCATACTCTGGCGAGGGTGAGCTTTATTATGAGAACACGGAGACGCTTCGTTACAAGGGGACGTTCTTACTGAATCAGTATGAGGGGCAAGGGCTGCTTTATGATGAAGAGGGGAATCTGGCATATAAAGGGGAGTTCAAAAATGGCCTTTACGAGGGGAATGGGACATTGTATTTCCCCAACGGACAGGAAGCGTATGTGGGAACCCTTGCCAAAGGAGAGCCGGAAGGCAAAGGGACGCTCTATGATGAGGAAGGGAATGTAGTTGCCGAGGGCACGTTTGAGGATGGACAGCCTGTGCTGCAGGCGGCTGTTTTGGAAGATGCGCAAGGAAATGTCCTCTATGAGGGGACAATTAATGCGCAAGGGGAGTATGAAGGGGAAGGGAAATTATATGAGGATGGGGAACTTGCCTATGACGGAGAGTTTGCAGACGGTAAAAAGGAAGGTTCCGGGACCGAATACGATGAGGACGGCAATGTAGCTTATGAAGGGGATTTTGTTAATGGGAAGTATGAGGGAGAAGGAAAGCTCTATGCCAGCATAGCGTCTGCCTCTGGGGAGGCAGCCGGAACAGGAAGCGTAGGCAGTGCGGAGGCAGCCGGAACAGGAAGCGTAGGCAGTGCGGAGGCAGCCGGAACGGAAAGTGGTGAAGGCATCGGGACAACTGTTTCCGGCTCTGGGAATGGAAGCGGGGGCGTTATAGGAGCAGGAAATTCTGGAGACGGAGGAACAGGAACACCGTCTGGTGCAGGGAACGGGGGAAATGCCGGGAACAGCGGAAGTAGCGGGAATGGCGGAAATACCGGGGGAACTGGGAACCAAGAAAATACTGGAAGTTCTGGCAGCAACGGAGGCATTGGAAGTGCCGGAGATGCCGGAGATTCCGGGGGAGCAGGAGATATTGGAAGCGCTGAGGCTGTGGGAAGTGCAGATTCAGAAAGCGGCACAGAGGAAGATCCTGAGGGCGGCACAGAGCAAGAATCTGAAGGCGGCACAGAGGAAGATCCTGAGAGCGGCACAGAGCAAGATTCTGAGAACAGCGCAGGCAGCATCCTTGTCTACGAGGGCGAATTTGTCAAAGGCAAAAAGGAAGGCAGCGGAACCTCTTATGATATGGAGGGGAACACTGAATTCGAAGGGGAATTCGTTAAGGGTAAATATGAGGGCGAAGGCACGCTCTATGACAATGGCATTCCTGTCTATGAAGGCGGGTTTGTCAATGGGAAATACGAAGGAGAAGGCAAATCATATGACGAAAAAGGCAGGCTCGTCTACGATGGGGCGTATGTTCAGGGTAGGAAAGAGGGCATCGGCAAATCATATGACGAAAAAGGCAGGCTCATTTACGATGGGGCGTTTAAGTCAGATTTGTATGATGGTACGGGCAGCCTATATGACGTCGAAAAAGACCTGGTAATTTATGAGGGCAGTTTTGTGGCGGGCCTCTACCAGGGGGCGGGCAAGCTGACAGACGCCCAGACGGAAAGGCTCGTCTACGATGGAGAATTCTATAAAGGAGAATACAGCGGAACCGGGAAGCTCTACTCCGCATCAAATGGAAACTTGATTTACGATGGAGGGTTCTTACGAGGCAGCTATTATGGTTCAGGAAAGCTGTGGGACGAGTCTGGGAACTTGCTCTATAAAGGCAGCTTTATCAATGGACGCTACTATGGCCGCGGTATCCGATATGACGCTTCCAGCGGAAGGGTGCTTGATGCAGGGGAATTCCGCAACGGCGTACTGACCGTGCCTGAGCGCATGGAAGAAATCGATGAGGAAAATGAATATATGTCACGGCAGGAGAGTATGCCATAAGTGCAGACAAGAAATCAGGACAGGCGGCTGCCCATGGCGCTGCAAAAGAAAAGAGGGATGAGATGTCAGATTATACAAAGATTGCAGACACAGGGGAAGGAATGCTGATGCTGTTAAAGGAAGCGTTGATTCCCGAGCTGTTAAACAGCCCGGATCAGATTGGGCTGTGTTCCCCGGAAGACCATGGGGATTATGCAGTCGGGGTGTGGCTTTATGACGTCCGGGAAGACACCTCCATCCAGGCCCATGAGATGCGGGATATCGGCAGGGACGCCCAGCGTTACCCTTCGACCTATGTGAGGCTGTATTATATGATTACCCTTTATCTGCAGAGTGATTTAAAATACCGGGCAGTGCAGGAACACCAGATATTGGGCAGGATTATCCAGGCATTCCGGGATAAAGCGGCGCTTGATCCAGATAATTTTACGCCTACCGGAGAGCCGGGAGGCGCGAATATCCGTATCCAGATGCAGGATATGGAGATGGAGGAAAAGGTGCGGGTCTGGACCGTACCCAACGCGGCGTATAAAGCCTCATTGTTCTACACGGCAGGCCCGGTAGAAATTCAGTCTACGAGAAAGAAATCAGTAAAACGCGTGCAGGAAATCAGTTACCGTTTTTCTGGAAAGGATGCATAGTATGCTAATACATGAGACGAAGATACGGCTGTCAAAAGCTTTGCTGTTTCTGGATGCATTTACGGGAGAACCGATATCTTCAGGCATCCGTGTCCGTTCCCTCTCCGGGGGGAGGACGGAAAAAAAGGGAGGAGGGTATTTCCTGATCCTGGATGCAGTCGGTGCGCAGATGGAGATAGAAACCGAGTCCCCCATTTACCAGCGTAGGCAGTTAAGTATGCCCATAGATTATGGAGCAGAGCTGTCGGAAGTATTTCTGTACCCTTCCCCGGCATATCCGTTGGGTGCGGGGACGACGGTTGTGCGAGGCATGGCCCGGCCGGGACAGACGATTCGGTTCTATATGGAAGACGAGCAGGCTTGCTGCCGCCTGATAGGAGACTACGAAAAAGGGGAGGGGCAGATTTCCTTTTACCAGAAGGGGGCAAGGAGGAAGAACTTCTGGCATATCGGCAGAAAACAGCGAAAAGCAGGAGAGTATTTCGATGTGAAGCGGGCAGATGGCGATGCCGAAATTTTTAAGCTGGGGAGGCCGCTGAAAGCTGCATATAATAAAAAAGACACGGTTATTTACCCGGCGCAGGAGACAGCTGCCGACGAAGACGGTGCGTTTTACTTACTGCTGGGCGACGTCCCCAAGGACGTATGTATCTTGTACTATTCGTTTGAGGAGGCAGGAAAAGAGGTCTGCGGGGAGGCAGAGATTCAGCGCGCGCAAGAAAATCATGTGGACATATAGGCGTATTTCAGTGGAAAGAGGAGGAAAGATTATGGGATTATGTGTGACGGGAGGGGCATCAATGACTTGTAGCTTTGGTATGGCGCCCTCGGTGCTGAATGTGCTGCCGGCGGCAAGGACTGTGTCGGCGATGCCGCTGGCGACGATTTCTGACAATGTACCATTTGTGAATATCACGCCTTTTGGGATGTGCCAGAGCATGGCAAACCCAACAGTGGCTGCGGCGACTGCTGCGGCGATGGGGGTACTGACTCCTATGCCTTGCACGCCAGTCCCGGCAGGCCCTTGGGCGCCTGGCGTCCCTCAGGTGCTGGTCGGGGGCAAGCCGGCAGTCAACAATCAATGTAAGCTGACCTGTTCTTATGGAGGGACGATACAGTTTACAAACTCGGGCTGCCAGACCGTGCAGCTTTAAAGCAAACAGCAGTCTGAATTCTGAGGGAAAAATATGGAGAAGAAAACTTTATCTGGCTTGCGGGGCAGGTTGGGAAAGAAAAGTCTGGCGGGGCTGTGCGTGATTTTGATAGCCGCAGCTGCAGCCATGGCCGTGGCCAGCATTTACGGAAGCGCTATCAAATTGAATTATATTGAACAGATCCACCTCCAGGATGGGTATCTCTATTATGTGGATCGCGGAAAAGGCGAGGAGCTAAAGATTATCCGATCAGACCAGGATGGACGAAAGGGAGATATGATTGTCTGCAAGCGGCATATCGGGGAGCAGTACCGGTTTGTGCGCCAGATTTTTTTTGGCGGTACGGGAGAAGTCTATGCATTGGTGGAGCAGACGAATGTGGAAGCATGGGATGAGGTAAGCTGCAAGGTTTATGAATGTGATTTTGCCCATGGAAGATTAAAGGAGACACCGTATGACCTGACAGGGGACGCCGCAGGGCACGGTAAGATAGAGGTACAGCGTATGGAAGCTGGCAGGCTATACTATATCTGCATACCAGAAACAGGGACAGAATCGGCAAAGGCGAAGCTCTTTTCCATGGATGCGCAGGGGGAGCGGAAAATGCTGGACAAGGTCAAGCTTCCATATCCTAACCTGAATGCTCAGTTTTTCCTGAGTGAAAACCAAATCCTGCTGTGGACGAATCATGCGGGGGAAGTCTGCGCCAAGGAGATTGGGGCAAAGCACCGTCTGAAAATTAAAGGAATCACGGGTAAGCAAGGCGTGTTCAAGAGCCTTTCTGATGATGGCAAGCACGCATATGTACTGGATTACCAGGAAGAATGCATCCGCTGTATTGATTTAGAGAACCTCACATCTAAGGCATTGTTCCTGGCAGAGGAAATTCGGAAAGAAGATGCGGATTTCACGTTCCAACAGCTATACAGCCCGGACTGTACGCAGTCTGGCTTCTGCGCAGGCATGGAAGATGATGAGGGAAAGGTTTCCGTATGCTCTTACCAGCAGGGGAAGCATCATGATATTGGAGAAGTCTCACTGACAGCCGTGGCTGTTTTGCGCAGGATGTACCTGGTGTATTTCGGGATTTTTGGGATAGCTGCGTTTTTGTGCGTTTATTGGGTGCTTCGTGTGAAATATCATTTCCAGACCATTTTAGTCCGGCTTGGCTTAATATTCCTCTTGGGGCTTTTGGTCATGGACAGCTTTCTGGAATGCTGGATTGAGCAGTCCATGCGGCGGCAGTTAGAACGCGACCAGACGTTTGCTCTTTCCGCACTGGGCAAAATTCTCAAAGAGGATATTGTAAACAATATTGAGGAGGACACGGATGAATTTTCCTCCGAAGACCGGGCATTGAGGATGGGCCATGCTGACATCAACGGAGGGCAGGATATCGGGGGACTGTCCATGTATGTCTACAGTGTCTTCGAAGCAGGCGAGGATGGGCGGCTGTATGTCAGCGAGTCTATGTCGGAATACAGAGGCGTCCCTGCGGAATGGGTATATGGAGCGGAGACGGCCGAGGCATTCTACGAGGCGTATGAGACGGCAGAAGTTGTGGATAAGAGCGATGAAAACAGGAATGGGAGGCGTAATAACCAGTTCGTCCCACTGATACTCAGCGATGGCACAAAATATGGGATGCTGGCCGTTTCCGTTGACAGCAACATATTGGATTACCAAATCTGGTACTATCAGTGGAACCTGAAAAATGCATCCTCCGCGATGCTGCTGATTCTGACAATCATCCTGCTTGTAATCCTCTACATTTTCTTGAGGCCCCTAAAGTCGCTGAAAGAATGCGCAGGGAAATTGGCGGCAGGAAATCTTGGCATGACGGTTGCTGTGCGGGGGCATGACGAGGTGGCGGATATTTCGGCGGCTTTTAACCAGATGTCTTTGGAGATTGCCAGATATGTGCAGGATATCAAGGGGATGTCGGACGGATACTACAAATTCATCCCGGCAAAAATCCTTAATCTCTTGGGCAAGGAATCCATTCAGGAGGTGGGGCTTGGGGATGAAACGCAGGGGGAATTCACAATCCTTTCCCTGCATGCCTTGGATTACCCCAGGCAGAGCGCGGATTTCTCTGCGGAGCAGGTATATAAAGACATCAACCGTGTGCTTTCTGTTTTGGTGGATCCAATCAACAGCCACCATGGCGTAGTGGAGCATTTTGAGGACACCGGGCTGTCAGCATTTTTTGCAGTCGGCAGCAGGGAAGCTTTAGACGCTGCCATTGAGATTCAGCGTCTGCCAAAGCAGCAGATTCCAGGCGGCAGCAGGACGATTGCTATCAGTTATGGGCGTGTGATGATTGGCGTGATAGGGCATGAGCAGCGAATGGAAGCCACTACGATTTCCGCGCATTCTGACCTGGCAAAAGAGCTGCGCCTAAAAGGGGATAAATATGGCGCGCATATCCTTATCACGCATCTGGTCTATGAGCAGATAGCAGATTTTGAGGAGCATTATCATGCAAGGTATCTTGGAAATATATATCTTGCCAAAAATAATACCTATGAACGCGTTTATGACGTTTACGAGGGAGATGCAGAAGAGGAATTCTATGGCAAGGATCTGACGAAGTCCCTATTTGAAAAGGGCGTGGATTTGTTCGTGGCAAAGAAATTTTATGAGGCGCGCCTGGTTTTCGTGGAAGTTCTGAAGCAACACCGCAAGGATAAGGCGGCAAAAGAATATCTGTATCGTTGCGATAAGTATTATAAGCTTGCAGATATGGAAGACCTTGAAACGGTGATAGAGAAGTTTTAGCGGACATGGCGTTAATGTATGGCAATGTTTAACTGGAAAGAGGTGTGGCATATGGAAGAAGAAATAAGGATGGGAGAAGAGCAGGAGCGAATACAGCAGCAAGGGCAAATACAGCAGCAAGGGCAAATACAGCAGCAAAGGGAAGATCTGCGGCCACAGCAGCCCATGAATGGTGGAGGAGACAATCAGGCTGTCGGAGCAGGAGACAATCAGGCTGTCGGAGCAGGAGACAATCAGGCTGCCGGAGCAGGAGACAATCAGGCTGTCGGAGCAGGAGACGACCAGGCTGGCGGGGGAGGAAATGATATTGTTGCTGGTGGGGGGAATGACCGTGTTGGCGCGGGAGGAAACAATAATGCTGGTATCGGAGGGGACGGGCAGAATGCAGGGGACGATGAACGGGATGAGGGCGAAAGACAGCATAATGCCGGAGGGGCCGGGGGCGTTCCGGGAGCTAATCAGCAGCAAGCGGCGGGAAGGCCGCAAATGGATAATATTAATTTAGAGATTGGTCAAGTTTATGCAGATATTGCGGACGGCCAGAGGCGTGCAGACGAAAACCAGCAGGACAATCACGATCCCTTTGATAAGTTAGAGGATTTGGCGAAGAAAAAAATGAAGAAAGAATCCAAAAAGGGCAGAACATCCCAGCAAGAGAACGGCGCGGGGCAGGCAGGGGCAACACAAGGGCAAGACGGCAATGCGCCGGACGATGGGCCGCAAGGCACCAAAAAAAATGTGGATAATCTCAGGGGAAGCTCGCTTTATATGGCGGTCGTCCTGGCGCGGGAGTTGGAAAAAGGCGGGAAAAACCCGATGGCAGACAATAAATTCATTCGCTATTTCAAATCTTCTAAATTTGACTCTGTGGCGGACAAGGTCAAGCTGGCAGGCGCAGTAAGCTCGACGCTGGGCAGCTTTGACAAACAGTATGGCCGTTCTGCTATCAGCCAGGGGGTTGGGATTGTCAGCAATATGGTAACTATAGTGTCGTCCGTAAAAGCATTTTCACAGAAGCTTAAGAAATACCGTGCGTCAGGAAGCAAGCTGGATAAAGCTTTTGGCGCTATCGGGATGCTTACCGATTTCACCATGATATTGTCAAAGGCAATCGGTATTGCACAGAACATCCTCGCTCTTATGAAAGTGCATCAATCGAAAATATTTCAATCCGTCGTAAAGTATGTAAAGATGATCCTGGGCGGGATAACGCAGATTGGCTTGGTCATGACGGGAACCAAGGGGCTGGTTGACGCTAAGAAAAAGCTGGGTATGATGAGCGCTATGGAGAACAAACGGTGGGCAGTGATAGAGCAGTCAGTTCTCCCTAGGTACAATGAACAGGAGAACGACGGGCAGGGGGAAGAGGAAGAAATCCATGAAGGGGAAGCTCCTGCACCAAATCCGGCACAGCCGCCGGTACAGACAGAGGCCCAAGCCGAAGGTCAGGGCGGGGGACGCTTAAGCCTCAAACAGAAGAGGGAACAGGCAAAGCAGCGCAGAGCCACGCGCAAAGGAAGGCGGAATCTGGCAAATATGCTGCTAAAAAGAGAGGATGTCGCGGATGAGGACAAAGATAAGCTTGCCCTATACCTAGCTTCATGCAGGATGTATGGGAAAATAAAATCTGGCATTATCATGGGGGCTTCCGGCCTGGTGGTGTCTGCCATAGGACTGAGTACGAGTATTGCTTCCGGCACAGCCCTTTCCGGCGATCTAAATGCAGCAAAAGCAGCCAAAAATCTGGGCATGATGGGCGCTATCGGGGGCATTGGCGTGGCTGGGCTTAAGGTAGGCATGGGCCATAATGATAGAAAGGCGCAGAACAATGAAGAGACACAGGTGATTAAAGGAAGGCTGTGGGGGCTTATCCATGGACTGGATGATGAGAAATATGGGCTCAAGGGAATCTCGGAGGGCCTTGAGGCAAATCCTTCGCCAGAAAAGGCGGCAGAAGCCAAGGGCGTAGTGGACAAGTATAATGCCGTGGATGGGCAGATGAAAGGAGCGTTCGTGAATTACGACCGCCTCTTAAAAGCTGCGAATGCGGAAGATTTCCGCAATATGCTGGTGGCAGACCTATAGTGTCTGAGTCGCTTTATCTTTAAGTTCAAATAGAAAGGTATTGGCAGCAGGAGGATGCGGCAGAAATGGATGGTAACGAGATGTTCAAAGGGCAGGAAGAATATTTTCAGGAGCTGCTGGTTTTGGTGAAGAAGGAAATCGGCCTTTATACAAGGTACGCGGTGCGGCTTACGGAGAAAGGAACGATCCGCCATGTCTATCAGACGAAATTGTTTCAAGAGGAGCTTTCCAACATTATGGAAGACCCTTTTGGGCATATGGACCGTGGCGCATACGGCAAGGAACGAGAAGGGCTTACGGCACAATGGCGCGCGTTTCACGAAAAGGCGTACCGCACTATCAAGGAAGGCAAAGTGATGCTGCCGTTTGCCTATATGATGCGCAAGCTCGGGCTGCCGGAGTTTGAGCAGCGTCTCGCCTGCTTTGCCATTGCGCCGGAGCTGAACCGGGAGTTTGAGCGGATGTATGCCTACCTTCAGGACGACCTTGCGTTCCGCTATCCGTCTTTGGATCTGTGCGTGAAGATGTACACGATGGACGAGAGGCAGCAGAATGCGCTGATTCACCATGTATTTGCCCGTCGGGAGCTGTTGTGCTGTCTCTTCGCAGGCCGGCTCATGACGCAGGAGAGCGAGCTTTCCTGGCTGCTTAAACTGCGGAAAGACCTGATAGCGTATGTGTTTTTTTATGAGTCAGATCTGCTTGGCAGGAACGCAGGCTACCGCCTGATTGTCCCTGGAAACGCAAGCAATATAGGAGTTAATATCAATCAGAAGATTACGGAAGATATCGTCAGGCGGTTTGCGGAGGGGACGGATGCTAAAAGCGGCAGGCAGGAGATGCAGCTGTTCCTGCTGCGCGGCCCTTACGGCAGCGGGAAGAAGCTGCAGATTGCTAATGCAGTGCGCGAATTGGGCCATGCGGCGCTGGTTCTGGATATGAGGGAGCTTGTGTGCCAGAGGGAGGAGATACAGCAGGAGACGGTCTGCGACGCGGTGGTACGCGCTGTCTTGGACAGCGCATTTTTGGTGTTCGGGCATTGGGAAGCAATCTGGAACAAAGAGCAGAAGAACCGGCAGGCGGCGCAGGGATTCCTGCGCAAGGCATCTTTGTTTTTCCGCCAAGTGTTCCTCACTGCCGAGGAGGCAGAAGGGGAAGATGTTTTCCGGGGAGAATACCCTTCAGATTGTCAGGTTGAGGTATTTCAGATGCGTCCTCCTTCCATCCGGGAGCGCAGCAGGCTCTGGGGGTTTTTCCTCGCAGCCGGAGGGGCGCAGCCAGAAGATGAGGCTGTATGTGACAGGCTGGCGGCTCAATTTGATTTTTCCCCGGGCGTCATTAAGGAGGCGGCAGAGTCCGCCAGCCGGGAAGCGCAGCTGCAGGGGAAGACAAAGGTTTTGGCATCGTTCATGTACCATGCCTGCCAACAGAAGATTTCCCACCGGCTGGGAGAGCGCGCCAGCCGGGTAAATGCGGCCTATGCTTGGGACGATTTGGTGCTGGAGGATGGGGCCAAGGAGATGCTGCGCCAGGCATGCGGCCATGTCTCTTTCCGGGGCAAGGTCTATGAGGAATGGGGGTTTGAGGGCAAGATAGCTTATGGCAGGGGCGTCTCTCTGCTGTTTGCGGGCCCTCCGGGAACCGGCAAGACTATGGCGGCGCAGGTGCTTGCCCGCGAACTGAACCTGGAGCTGTATAAAGTTGACCTTTCCGGCGTATTATCGAAATACATCGGGGAGACGCAGAAAAATCTGCGGGAGATTTTTGATGAGGTAAAGAAGAGCAGGAGCATCCTCTTTTTTGACGAGGCGGACGTGCTGTTCGGAAAGCGCGTGGACGTCTCAGACGCCAGGGACATCAGCGCGAACGCGCAGACCGCTTACCTTCTGCAGAAGATGGAAGAATACGATGGAATCACCATCCTTGCCACGAACCTGATGCAGAACTTTGACGACGCCTACAAACGCCGCATGAAATTCATCATCCGTTTTACGTTCCCCCAGAAGGAGCAGCGGATGCAGCTCTGGGAAAAAGTCTTTCCCAGACAGATGCCGCTTGCGGGGGACATCGATATTGACTACCTGGCAGGCAATTTTGAACTTTCCGGGGCCAGCATCAAGAATATTGCGGTCAACGCTGCCTTCATTGCGGCTTCCAGGCAGGAAACTACCGGCATGGGCCATATCATGGAGGCGTTACAGCAAGAATATGAGAAATCCGGAAAAATACTTGGAAAGGCAGAGCTGAAAGAGTATTATATGTATAAGATATGAAAATTACCGCCGTGCCACAGGCGCGCAGAATGGAGGACACGATGAACAAAGAAGAGTTGCGGGAAGGATTGAAGAGGCTGGATGCATATGCCGGCGGGCAAGGGTTTAAGAGCCTGTTTCTGGAAGAAGGCAAACAGGCAGAGATGGACACGTTACTGCTGGGCCTTGAGATGGGAGAGGATCTGAGCGTTGACATCAGCTGTAATTTTGTCCATGCGCCGGAATTCGGCAATGTCCTGCAGTATTATGGGCAGCTGGAGCTGAATTCCATTATCGAGGAAAATCCGGAGGCATTCACGGAGCTGAATGTTTTCCAGATGGTGAATGCACTGAACCGAGAGCTTCCCGTCGGGCAGCTCCTCTATATGCAGGATGAGGCAGAAGGGCAGGCGCGTCATGTCATTGGCATCCGCTATACAATGCTGACGGAGCTGGATGATGATGCAGAGATGGAAAAATGCGTCAACATCATTCAAATGCTGATGAATATCTATGAAGTACTCTGCAGCACGCTCCTGCTTCTGATGGAAGGGGAATCGCTGGGCAACGCGATGGACATCATGGCAAACATCATGGAAGAGTAAATGAAACGGTGCGGGAAGGCGCGCAGGGAATGAAAGCATTATGCCTGAGTGATTACTTGCAGTATGAAATACCCGCCTTCCTGCCGGAAATTTACCATGGCCTTCGCCTGCTTGGCGAAGGAGAGGATGCTTTTGGTGCCGATGCCATGGCCTTCGCCTCTGTGAGAGATAGGCAGGTCGTCTTTGTCAAAGAGAACGGTCTTGCTGCAGGTGTTGGACAGTTCCATCAGGTACTGCCCGCTGAACATTCGGCTTTTTAGTTTGATGATGCGCGGGCCAGGCTCATGCTTGCAGGCATTCAGAGCATTTTCCAGGGCATTGGCAAGAGCTATGGAAAATGCGGGAGAATGAAATTTACCGGCGGGAGGTGCGGCGAAGGCAGTCTGCACATGGATGCCTTCGCTTTTGGCAAGCTCCAGGTAAAACGTAAGCACGGAGTTAATGAGATGGTCTTTACAGTAGGTTTTTACCGTAATCTTGCCGACGGCCGTCTCCAGTTCAGACAGCATATTCCTAGCTTCGTCCAGGGAACCGTCCTGCAGGCAGACTTGCATGATATTAGAAAAATGCCGGATGTCATGGCGCAGTATTTTCAGCTTTTCCTCAGTGGCATGCATATTCCTGGCCTGTGTCTCCATGGCGGACACCTGCAGTGTCAGGATGTCTCTATGGTGTGCGAGCATCTGGTATTGGTATTGCCGCAGGATGCTCTGGTACACGAAGAAGTAGACGACCAGGATTAGGACAAGCACTCCCAGCAGATATAATATGCGGATGGGGTCTTTGGTATAATATGCCGGGTAGTTAGCGATGAAAAGCAGCAGCACGCTGAAAAATACCGGAATCAGGGACAAGGAACCCCAGCTGATTTCTACGGCTTTCGTCAGCTCCAGGAAAGGACGCCTGAGGAATCTGTATTCCAGGGTGATGACAAGCGTATACATCAGGCAGAGAATCAGTAAATAACTGCCGATACTGCCACGGACGGCCGTATTTATCAGGAGTGTCGTCATAGCCAATATGTAAGAGAACATGACTTGCGTGGCATAGTTAAAGACCGACTGGGCAGGCGAATTACAGTCCATGGCATAGGCCAGCGCGATAGCGGGTATGGATATTGTAAAAATCATATAGCGGGCGAAGGTAAAAAACCCTGCAAAATAGACGATAATCCCGGTGGAGACAGCAATCCATGCCAGATAGAGGGCAAACAGTGAAAGCACCCTCTTGGGACGGTACTTAAACGACGTCAGGCTTGACATCATTCCCAGGGTAAAGCTGGTAATCAGGATTATGCGGATAATATTGAAAAATATATCGTCTTCATAGAAATTTCCTAAAGTCATGGAGCTGCCCCCTCTCTGAGCCAGTAGCTTATGTAGCCTTGCTGTACCTTTGCGGAAAAAGAGCGGGCAACCGGGATGGTGCGTCCGTTTGTCAGCAACAGCGCGCTGGTTGTCAGGCTGCTGGAAAAATTGAGGTTGACTACAAAGGACGAATGCGTCTTAATGAAATTAGGCTGCTTTAAAATTGGCGCCAAGAACTGGTTCAAGCCGGAACGCAGATATAGGCTCTTAACATGCCTTCCATCCGCCAGATGGAAATGGCAGACATGGGAGAGGAGTTCTGCGTAGATGATGGTATGGAACGGAATCTGCAGGAGGCCGTCCGTGGTCTTTAAGACGAAAATCTGATTCTTGTCTTGCTCCATGCGGCAGATAATCTTATCAAGGACCGGAAACAGGGCGTTTTTGTCCAATGGCTTGCAGAGATAGTTAAACGCATAGAGCCGGAAAGCGTCCGGATAATAATCCCTGCTTGAGGACAGATAAATAACCAGCGGTTCCGAGAGCAGTTCCGAGAGCTGTTCTCCTAAAGCAATCCCGGTCATTTCCGGCATCAGTATGTCAAGCAGGAAAAAATCGAAAGCTTCTCCTCCCGAGACTGCGTCAAGGAGCAGGAATGGGGAGTGGAATTTCTTAATCTTAAGTTCTGGCTTATTTGGCCCGTGAGACCATTCCTTGGCCAGACGTTCTGTTTTCTCTAAATCTCTTTTGTCATCATCGCAGATGGCAAGCTGAATCATTCTCATTCACCTCTTTCGTAAAATTCCCTATTACAATTATAAAATCTGCTGCATCAGAATGCCATCCTTTGGGATAAATCATGGATTTTTGGGGATAAAATCAGCAGGGGAAAAGACTTTTTTGTTGCAAAATCCGCATAATTGGTGTGAATCCTCCCAAATATTAATTAATTCGATAAAATAGACGATGGAGTCTGCCCAAACACAACATGGAATAACAGGGAGACTGGGAAGGAGGAGTCAAATGAACAGATCGGTAAGAAATAATCTGTTCCTGGTATTGTTCTGCGGCATCATGGGCGCTGTAGCGGGAGGGGTGATATGGGCGTTCCTGAAAGTGATGTCTTTGGGTATCGGCTTCTTGTGGGAATGGGTTCCCGAAAGGTTTCCTCTGCCATATTACACTATAATCGTGTGTACCGCCGGTGCAGCCATGATTGGCTGTTTCCGTTGGAAATTCGGGGATTATCCGGAAGAGCTTGATTCTGTGATGGCAAAGGTGAAGGAAGAGAAAAAATATGATTATTCCAACATGGCAGTGCTTTTGCTAAGCGCACTGTTTCCGCTGTTGCTTGGCAGCAGCATTGGGCCGGAGGCGGGGCTTACCGGGGTAATTGCGGGCCTCTGTTATTGGGTCGGGGATAACCTTTCTTTCGCCAGGCAGAATGCGAGAGAGTACTCGCAGGTAGGGGCGGCGGTGACACTGGGCGTGTTGTTCCGTTCGCCTCTGTTCGGCGTGTTCGCGGTGGAGGAGGAAAACCGGGAGAAAGAAATCCTTAAGCTTCCGGGAATCATGAAAATATTCCTCTATGGGCTGGCCGCTGCCGCAGGAATGGGTTCGTATATGCTGCTGACATGGCTGTTCGGCGCCGGGCTGTCGGCATTGCCATCGTTTGCGGATATGGAACCGGGAACCTTTGACTATCTGCTGCTGGCCGTTTATATTTTCCTGGGCTGTCTGTTGGCGAAGTTTTATTTCATCACCCACGCAGCCATGGAGAAGACCGTGGCGAAGCTCCCGCCGGTGCTTAAGGAAACGACAGGAGGCCTGTGCCTTGGGCTTTTCGGCATGGCGCTTCCGGTGCTGATGTTTTCCGGTGAGGAAGCGATGGGGGAACTGACTGCAGGACAGCTTGCCTATGGGCCGCTGATGCTGGCAGGCATCGCGCTCCTTAAGGTACTGCTCACAAATATCTGTATTCTGTCCGGGCTTAAAGGAGGCCATTTTTTCCCGATTATATTTGCAGGGGTATGCCTGGGGTATGCCGTAACGATGGTTTTCTTTGGCGGAGTTTCCGGGCATTCGGTTTTTGCCGCGGCGACAGTGACTGCCGCGCTGCTCGGAGGGATCATGAAAAAACCCCTGGCGGTGACGGTTCTGCTGTTTCTGTGTTTCCCGGTCAGGCTGTTTTTCTGGATTTTCCTTGCGGCGGCTGCGGGGAGCATGTTCCTGTCTATCCGGACGCCTAAGCAACAAAGAAGCAAGGAATAATATGACAATATTCAGGAGGTAATAAAGCATGAAAATTTTTACGATTATTTTAGGTGTGATTATGGCAATCTGCGGGATTTCCTGTATCTGTACGCCGGTAATGACATTTATGGAGACAGGATATTTCCTGGTAATCCTGCTGCTGGTCTATGGCATTGGGGCTATTGTCCGGGCGGTCATGGGGAAGGAATATGGCCTGCCATTTTTATTCGGTATTCTGAGCTTGATTCTGGGAATCGTGATTATGGTTGTCCCAGGGCTGAAACTGATGACGGACGGAATGCTGGTTTATATCATGGCAGTGTGGTTCCTCTTGCAGGGTGTTGTGGGAATCTTTGTGTCCCTCAAGCAGAAAAAGCTTGTCGATGGCAAAGGCTGGATTTGGACAATGGTTCTTGGCGTTATCGGGGTTTTGGTAGGCATATACTCCCTGATGCACCCGTTGTTGATGGCATTCACGATAGGGATTCTTGTGGGCGTGTATTTCATTGAGAGCGGCATCAATATGATTGTGATGGGCTGCAGCATCCAGCAAGCCGAAGAACAGGATATGAGATGAGAACGTGGAAGCGGTGCTATAAAATACTCAGGCGCACCGGCACCTTAAAAATATTCTTAAGCTTCCTGCTGTTCCTGTGCGTGGCGGCAGTCTTTCTGGCCTTGTTCGATCCGGGCATTGAGACGTTTGGGGACGGGCTTTGGTACTGTTTCGTAGCGGCGACCACCATCGGCTTCGGCGACCTTGTTGCTGTCACGAGGCTTGGGCGGGTAATCACAGTGTTGGTCTCTGCATACGGAATCCTTATGACAGCAATGGTTCCGGGTGTTGTCGTCAGCTATTACATGGAGTACCTAAAACTCAGAGAAAAGGAAACGATTTCCGTTTTCCTGGAAAAACTTGAGAATCTGCCGGAGCTGTCGCAGGAGGAGCTGGAGCAGCTCTCGCAACGGGTGCGGGAGTTTGGAAAAAAGAATCTGAATAAGTGAGAAGACAGGCATCGGGCTGGGGACCGGTGCTTGTTTTTTGATTGCTTTTCTTATAGGCGTATGCTATGCTTTCTTTTTCGGCAGTATCGTGTATGCCTCCTGGCATATACGGAACCTAAAAATAATTTCTTGGATTTCTGCATGAAGACCGTGACGGAAGCAAAAATAATGCGAATATTCCTATGAACGTGTGGATGGGATTTCAAAGGAAAGGGGCGCAGGGATGGAAGATAAGGAGATTGTCCGGCTGTTTCTGGACAGGGAAGAGTCCGCAATCCGGGAACTGGACAGTAAATACAGCCGGTTTTGTTTTAAGATTGCCTTCAATATCTTAAGCAGCAGGGAGGATTCGGAGGAATGTGTCAATGACACCTGGTTCCGTACCTGGAATTACATTCCGCCGAAACAGCCTGCTGTCCTGTCCTCCTTCATAGGCAGGATTACCAGAGGGCTGGCGATAGACCGCTTGCGCAAGAAATATGCGGCGAAGCGCGCGGATATGCATATTGTTGACCTGGAGGCGGAGACGGAACAGTTAGACCGCCTTGCCGCTAACACATTGGAGGATAAGATTTCAGAAACAGAGTTTTATGAAATCCTGAACAGCTTTTTGCGTGGGCTTTCGGAACGCGATCGGGACATTTTTCTCAGGAGATACTGGCATATGGACAGCCTCAAGGAGATAGCCGCAAGACATGGAAGTACGGAAGGGAGCATCCGGGGCAGCTTGTACCGTAACAGAAAAAAATTATACAAATTGCTGGAACAGGAGGGGGTATGCGTATGAATGAGGAGAAATTCCGGTTTTTGGAATTGATGGGAAATATAGATGACGAGCTGATTTTCCAGTCATGCCAGCCATGGCAGAAGCGGAAGAGGAGAGTAACGTTTCACCCGGGGAAAGCAGCCGTGTGCGCCATACTGGCCCTCGCCTTATGTCTGGCAGGCATTTTCCATGAGCAAGTGGAGGCGGCTATCCGCAATTTCACGACAAAGATAGCGGAAATGCTTGGCGTTTCCGGCAACCTGGAGCCATATACGGAGGTTATCGGCGTCTCACAGACAAAGGATGGCGTCACTCTGACATTGGAAGAAGTGATTCTGGCAGAAAACCAATTATATGCCGCTTTCCACATGGAATGGGACGGCAGTGTGGCATTTGAGGAAGGCATAGAATCCCCAAGTGTAAGCATAGCAGATGAGCCGAAAATCAATGGGGAAGGAATCACGTTTATTTCCAGTGGGATTTCAAATTATGATAATGGTGTGGATTGGGGGGTTACGCATGACGTGCTTGTTTTTTATGTCTATGATGACGACGCCTTGCCATATGATATCCATGAAATAGAAATGGAAGCGCGGGTTTACCTGACAGCGGACGATGCAGAGGAAGGGATTGCGTTCCCCTTTCATTTTTCAGCGTCCAAGGAGGAACTGCAGAAGGATACCTATAGCATACCGGTGGATTGTGAAGTGCAGGCAGGAGGAGGGGCGGTGTTCCGAATCCATGAATTTAAGTCCAATAAGCTGTTCAGCCGGATCAGTGCAGACGGTAACGAGGCGTTTATGCAAGAAGTGGGCAAGAATGAATATATACTGCTTGGGAAAGATAGCGCGGGAAATCCGCTGCGCTACGAAATGGCTGGCGGGATAGGGAAAGATATGATTTTTGAGAGTGTGGGAACTCTGCCGTCTGCAGACTGCCAGTGGGTGGAGCTGCAGCTCTATGGAGCAAAGATTCCCGTGGCCGGGAGACCGGTGAACTCGCCGGATATCCTGGCAGCAGAGCGGGGCGACGTTCCGGAGGGCAGTGAGGATGACGATGAAATCGACGAGGAGGAAAGCGGGTTATATAGCCTGGATGAATTGGATTTTGCCCCAGTGGGCGGTAAGCTGTGCCTGGAGCTGCCACGGCTGTCGGAAAGCGATGTAGACTCCCTGGTGGCGGAAAAAGGAGCTGACGGCATCACTTGGGGAGATTTTGAGGGGTTCGCCGGTAAAGACGTCGGCAGCGGGCAGTATATATATGAGTATGTCCTGGAGGAAGGAGCCCGTCTCTATGTAGCGGGTAACTCTTTGGAAGAGCCGCCCAAGAGCATTTATATCATTCGCAGGGATGGGAGCAGGAAAGAAATCAAGGTTTAAAAGATGCTGGGGCTGTCGCACTAATTGCTTCGTGCGACAGCCCCATTTCCGGCGTTTCTTCTTTTCATCCTGCCCCGCTAAAAACCGTAAAACCCCAGAAAAACGGTGTCAAAAATGGTGTCCGCTTTTGGGATGTGTGTCAAATAATAAAGGATAATAATTTAGAATCACATCTTCAATGGTCATGTCCAATCCTTCTTATAACTCGCCTGTATTAATATATTTCGCATACACAAATGATTCTGGCACAGATATTGAAACATTACAAAGACGAATGTTTGTTTGACAAGAAAAAACCCTTGACACCTCAACCCTTTTGTAGTATGATACCACAGGTGGTAAAAATGGAAAAGAAATTGATGCAGACATATCTCTATGATTTTTACGGAGACTTGCTGAATGAGCATCAGCGCAGTTTATATGGGGATTTTGTGCTGAACGACCTTTCTCTGAGCGAGATTGCCCAAGAGGAGGGAATCAGCCGCCAGGGTGTCCATGACCTTGTGAAACGGTGCGACAGGATATTGGAGGGATATGAGCAGAAGCTGCATTTGCTGGAGCGTTTCCTCAGGATGAAAGCACAGATAGAGAGGATCCGCACCCTTGCCAAAGGGGACCGGCATGAGAAAGAAGCAGATGTGATGGCTGAGATTGCAGCCATTTCTGATGAGATATTAGAGGAGTTATAGTATGGCATTTGACAGCTTGACAGAAAAATTGCAGAATGTATTCAAATCCCTGCGCAGCAAAGGGATGCTTACGGAAGCAGATGTGAAAGCGGCCTTGAGGGAAGTAAAGCTGGCGTTGCTGGAGGCGGACGTCAACTTCAAGGTGGTCAAGCAGTTTGTGAAGTCCGTGCAGGAGCGCGCCGTAGGGCAGGATGTGATGAACGGGCTTAACCCTGGGCAGATGGTGGTTAAGATTGTGAATGAGGAGCTGGTCTCCCTGATGGGTTCCGAGACCACAGAGATTGCCTTAAAGCCAGGGTCTGAGATTACCGTCATCATGATGGCAGGCCTGCAGGGCGCAGGCAAGACCACTACAACCGCTAAGATTGCCGGGAAGCTCAAGCAGAAAGGGCGGAAGCCTCTGCTTGTGGCATGTGACGTATACCGTCCGGCTGCAATCCAGCAGCTGCAGATTAATGGCGAGAAACAGAACGTGGAGGTATTCTCCATGGGGGACAGCCATAAGCCGGTAAATATTGCCAAAGCTGCGGTGGAACATGCCAAGGCAAATGGACAGAACGTCGTGATTTTAGATACTGCCGGGCGGCTGCATATTGATGAAGGAATGATGGAGGAACTGCAGGACATCAAGGCGCAGGTCGACGTGGCGCAGACCATTCTGGTGGTAGATGCCATGACCGGGCAGGACGCCGTGAACGTGGCGACCATGTTCCAGGAAAAGATTGGCATTGACGGCGTGGTTCTCACGAAGCTGGACGGCGATACGAGGGGCGGGGCGGCATTGTCTATCCGCTCAGTCACGGGCAAGCCCATTTTATATGTAGGCATGGGAGAGAAGCTGTCAGATTTGGAACAGTTCTACCCGGAGCGCATGGCTAACCGTATCCTTGGCATGGGTGATGTGCTGACTTTGATTGAGAAGGCGCAGGAGAACATCGACGAGGAGAAAGCCAAAGAGCTGGAACAGAAAATGAAGAAAGCCGAGTTTGGCTTTGACGATTATCTGGAGTCCATGAATCAGATGAAGAAGATGGGCGGCATTTCCAGTATGCTGCAGATGATGCCGGGAATCGGCGGTTCGCAGATTGCGGAGATAGAAAATGCCGTGGACGAGAAGAAGATGGCAAGGATTGAAGGAATCATCTATTCCATGACGCCCAAGGAACGGTCTAACCCCTCCGTATTAAACCCTAGCCGCAAGCGCAGGATTGCCGCAGGAGCAGGCGTAGACATTAGTGAAGTCAACCGTTTGGTCAAGCAGTTCGAGCAGTCCAGGAAGATGTTAAAACAGATGTCCGGAATGATGGGCGGCAAGGGAAAACGCCGCGGGGGCTTCAAGCTTCCTTTTGGATTGTAGGCCATGCCTGCGTTATAATCATAGGTTACTTAAGTTTAAGTAATATAGATACTATATCATGACCAGGAGGTGAAAAGAAATGGTAAAGATCAGATTAAAGAGGATGGGACAGAAGAAAGCTCCTTTCTATAGAATCGTTGTTGCTGACTCCAGATTTCCCAGAGATGGAAGGTTCATTGAAGAGATTGGAACATATGATCCCACAAAGGATCCGAGCGAATTCCATGTAAATGAAGAATTAGCAAAGAAATGGTTAGCAAATGGCGCTCAGGCTACAGATACAGTAGCGAAGATCTTCAAGGCAGCCGGCATCGAGAAATAATCATCGTGAGGTGACGTAATGAAAGAATTAGTAGAGGTAATTGCGAAAGCGCTTGTGGATTTCCCGGAAGAGGTTGCAGTTACAGAGACTGAGAATGACAAGTCTATCGTTTTGGAGTTACGCGTTGCCCAGGCAGACATGGGGAAAGTAATTGGAAAACAGGGACGGATTGCAAAAGCCATTCGTGCGGTTGTCAAAGCGGCTGCAGCTAAGAGTGACAAGAAAGTGATTGTTGATATTGTGCAGTAGCAAATAACAAAGAGAGAGGCTGTCGTAGAATTGATATTCGGTTTTACGGCAGTTTTTATCATGGGAGAATTATTTATGGAAGATTTGTTGCAAGTGGGAGCGATTACCACGACCCATGGCGTCCGCGGGGAGGTAAAAGTATTTCCCATGACGGATGACGTCGGGCGTTTCAAGAAACTGAAGAAAGTCCTTTTGGAAAATGAGGGCGGATACCTGGAATTGGAAATTACCCAGGTGAAGTTCTTTAAGAATCTGGCTATTCTCAAGTTTAAAGGCATTGACAACATTAATGAGGTGGAAAAATATAAGGGCAGAGGCCTTTTTGTGACGAGGGAACATGCGGTGAAATGCGAGGAAGGCGAGTATTTCATTGCCGACCTGATAGGGATAAAAGCAGAGACCGAAGAGGGGGAATTGCTGGGCAGGCTTACGGATGTGCTTCAGACCGGGGCCAACGACGTCTACGTGGTGCAAGTAGACAAAGATTCCCCCTATGTAGATAAGATACCGGGTAAGAGGAAGGAACTGCTCCTGCCGGCAATTCGCGACTGTATCCTGGAAGTGGACATGCCGGGGAGAAGCATGCGGGTGCGGCTGCTGCCGGGGCTGCTGGGGGAAAGCACGGAGGGAACGTTATGAATTTCTATATCCTGACGTTATTTCCGCAGATGGTGGAAGAGGGGCTTAACACCAGCATCATCGGGCGAGCCTCTGAGGCAGGCGTCCTGCATATCGAGGCCGTGGATATCCGCGCTTATTCTGCGAATAAACACCATAAAGTGGACGATTATCCCTATGGCGGTGGCGCGGGGATGCTGATGCAGGCGCAGCCGGTCTACGATGCGTGGAAAGCTGTGGCAGACCGCATCGGGAAAAAGCCGCGCTGCATCTACGTCACGCCTCAGGGGGGCGTTTTCTGCCAACAGAAAGCGAAAGAGCTTGCCATGGAGGAAGATCTGATTCTGCTCTGCGGCCATTACGAGGGTATAGATGAGCGGGTTCTGGAGGAAATCGTCACGGATTACCTGTCTGTGGGGGATTATGTCCTCACGGGCGGCGAGCTTCCGGCGATGGTGATGGTAGACGCTATTTCCAGGATGGTTCCCGGCGTGCTGAGTAATTTGGAGTCCGGCGCTTCGGAGTCCTTTGAAGGGAATCTGCTGGAATATCCCCAGTATTCCCGGCCGGAAGAATGGCAGGGAAAGAAAGTGCCTCCGGTTCTGCTCTCCGGGCATCATAAGAATATTGAAGCCTGGCGCAGGCAGCAGTCTATCCTGCGCACCAAAGAACGCCGCCCGGATTTGCTGGAAGGGGCGGCGCTCACCAAGCAAGAGCAGGAGTGGTTAAACAGGCTGGATAATTAGCGTACTGTCTCGTTGATATTCAGCCCAACCCCCCCGCATACCATTTGTCACCAAAATCCTATAAGAGAACAAAGAGGGTGTCCCAGAAGCCATTTCAAGACTTTTGGGACACCCTCTTTTCTGCATGGCGTTAATGCTGCCAGAGATGGGTCTTCTGGATTAACAGCAGCGTCGCCAGCATAAGGGCAATGCCAATCGGCAGGACTATGACTGCGTTGGGCAAAAAGCCTGCTATCACATAGCTGACGAAGCTGACGCCTGCCACTGTCAGGGCATATGGCAGCTGCGTGGAGACATGGGTCACATGGTTGCACTGCGCGCCTGCACTCGCCATGATGGTCGTGTCGGATATCGGAGAGCAGTGGTCGCCACATACTGCGCCTGCCATGCAGGCGGATACGCAGACAACGCCCAGCGGGTCGTCTAAGGGGAATACGGCAAGCGTAATCGGAATGAGGATGCCGAAGGTTCCCCAGGAAGTCCCGGTCGCGAAAGCGAGAAATATGCCGATCAGGAATACAATCGCTGGCAGGAATGCCTGGAAGCTGCTGGCGGAATTGTTCACTACGGCTTCTACAAATTCTTTTGCGCCGAGGGAATCTGTCATTGCCTTTAAGCTCCATGCAAAAGTAAGGATTAAGATGGCCGGAACCATGGACTTAAAGCCTTCCGGAATTGCTTCTGCAAGTTCCTTGAAGCTGATGGAACGGCGGATCAGATAGTATATGGCCGTGACGATCATCGCCACGGAAGAACCGAGCATCAGGCCGACGGACGCGTCGGAATTGGAAAATGCGTCAACGAAGTTTACGCCTTCAAAAAATCCGCCGGAATAAATCATGCCGATAACACAAGAAATTATCAGTACTGCAATCGGCAGTAAAAGGTCGATGACTTTGCCGTTTGGGTTGCTGTTCTCATTGGCCACGTTCGCATAATCCTTCATGCCGGAGAAGATATCGCCCTTTTCGCGGGCGTTTTTCTCATGGGTAGCCATAGGGCCGTAATCCATGCTGGTCAGCGCAAGGAAAACCATCATGACGATGGTCAGGAGCGCGTAGAAGTTGAAGGGGATTGTGCGGATAAACAGATAAAGGCCGTTGCCGTCTTCCACATAACTTGCCACTGCTGCAGCCCAGGAAGATACCGGGGCGATGATGCAGATAGGGGCGGCTGTCGCGTCGATGACATATGCCAGCTTTGCCCGGGAGACTTTGCTGCTGTCTGAGACTGGGCGCATGACGCTGCCCACGGTCAGGCAGTTGAAGTAATCGTCAATGAAAATCAGCACGCCTAAGGCGATGGTGGCAAGCTGCGCGCCTGCACGCGTCTTGATGTGGGAAGAAGCCCAGCGTCCGAACGCAGCAGAACCGCCGGCTTTGTTCATCATTACGACCATGATTCCCAGGATGACCAGGAAAATAAGGATGCCGACATTGTAGGCGTCTGCAAGCACGGAAACGATGCCGTCGTTAAATACGTGGGTTAGCGTGCCTTCAAAACTGAAATTTGAGTAGAGCAGGCCGCCGATGAGGATTCCTACGAACAGCGAGGAATAAACTTCCTTGGTAATCAGGGCAAGGCCGATAGCGATAATAGGCGGCAGGAGCGACCATGCCGTCATATAGAAATTGCTTGGGTTTTCCGCCGCGCCGTCCCCGGTAGCGTATGCCATAGCAGGGAAAACCAATACCGCGATACAGAAAAGAAGCAGCAGGCCCGCAATCTTTTTCCCGCGGAAGTTGGCAATCCTGCCTGTTCGGGGGGTGTTTTGGTTCTTTTTCATCTTGTGTCCTCTCTTTCTCCCTCTGGAAGGAGGGGATAAGTGTCCAATGGTGAATGTATCATACTGCATTTACAGCAGCTGGATGCCATGCTTTGCAGCTTCCTCACAGATTTCCTCTTTCCAAAGCGAGGACTGCACTTCTCCGATGTGCGCCTTGCGCAGGAAAAACATGCAGATTCTTGACTGGCCAATCCCGCCGCCGATGGTAAGCGGGAGTTCTCCTGCCAGGATAGCTTTCTGGAACGGCAGCCCGGCGCGTTCCGGGCATCCTGCTTTCTCAAGCTGTTCTGCCAGAGAAGCCTCGTCCACACGGATTCCCATGGAAGAAAGCTCTAAGGCAATGTCAAGCACCGGGTAATAGACGACGATGTCCGCGTTTAAAGCCCAGTCATCGTAATCCGGGGCCCTGCCGTCGTGCGGTTCGCCGGATTTTAGTTTGTCGCCAATCTGCATGATGCATGCGGCGCCCTTCTCCTTGCAGATCAGGTATTCGCGCTCTTTTGGCGTGGACTGCGGGTACAGTTCTTCCAGCTGCCCGGTCGTGATGAAGAAGATATCATGCGGCAGGATTTCTTCTATGTAATCATACTGGATTGCCATATATTTCTCTGTTTTGCGCAGGACTTTGTAGACAGTCCGCACCGTTTCCTTGAGGAATTCAAGGTTGCGGTCCTCCCGGGAAATAATCTTTTCCCAATCCCATTGATCCACGAAAATAGAATGGATGTTGTCGGTGTCTTCATCCCGGCGGATGGCGTTCATATCAGTGTAAATGCCTTCCCCCATGGAAAAACCGTATTTTTTCAGTGCATAACGTTTCCATTTTGCCAGCGAATGTACAATCTCGGCAGTCTTTTCATCCTGTTCTTTGATGCCGAAAGTGACGGGCCGTTCCACGCCGTTTAAGTTGTCGTTGAGCCCGGAGTCCGGGTCTACGAACAGCGGGGCGGATACGCGTTGTAAGTTCAGACGCTCCGACAAAAGGTTCTGAAAGGAATCCTTGACGGTCTTGATGGCAATCTGCGTGTCATGAAGGCTAAGGGCAGACTGATAATTTTCAGGTACAATTAAATGTTCCATGTGAATCTCCTTAATAGTCAGATTTTTCTAAATACATAAAGTGTGTCCATGTTCACTTTCACGCCATTGGCGGACGGGTGAACTGTAACTATTATATGCTTGCCACTATGTTTTTTCAATAAGTAAGTTGTAGTTTTTGCGGAAATGTGAGAGAATAGCTGTATGTCCGGCCTTGATGCAGCTTGTATGGAAGGCGTGTGCCGGGCTTATTCTGGATATAAGGAGGACAGGGATGAAACAGTTGCATTTTGGGGTGGATTACTATCCAGAACACTGGGAGCGGGCGCGTTGGGACAAGGACGCCGCTCTGATGCAGGGGATGGGCATCCAGATGGTGCGTATGGCGGAATTTTCCTGGCATAAGCTTGAGCCAGAGGAAGGCATCTACGAGTTTGGCTGGCTGGACGAGGCGATTGGGCTTTTCGGAGCGCATGGGATTTATACCATCGTGGGGACGCCCACGGCGGCGCCGCCGGCATGGATGGCAGACAAGCACCCGGAAATCCTTCCAATCGACCGCGAGGGGCGTGTCCGGGGATTTGGGGGCAGGCATCACGACTGCCAGTCAAGCCCCGTATATAGGCAGTATGTCCGCAAATTGACAGAGGAGATGGCGCGCCGTTATGGGGAAAACCCTTATGTCATCGGCTGGCAGCCAGATAACGAGCTGGGGAACAGCCACCAGGAACTTTGTACCTGTGCAAGCTGCAGGAAGCATTTCCAGGGATGGCTGCGCAAGAAATATCAGACGGTGCAAAACCTGAACCAGGCATGGGGAAATGCATTCTGGAGCCAGGAATACAATGATTTCAAGGAAGTGCCTGCCCCGCGGATTACCGTGACCGGGGAGAACCCTTCCGCGATGCTGGATTGGAAAAGATTCTGCTCTGACCTGATTGTGGATTTTGCCAGGGAGCAGACGGAAATTATCCGCAGATATGCGAAAAATCAGTTTATCACACACAATTACATGGGCTTTGCGGATAAAGTGGACTATTATAAATTAGGGGAGCTTTTAGATTTTGTTTCCCATGACCAGTACCCGGGAGGGTTCTATCTGCCAGAGTCGCCCCATGAGAAGGAACATGTCCTGGCGGCGACGCTGGACGTAGTGCGCAGTTACAAGAACCAGCCGTTCTGGATTATGGAACAGCAGTCCGGTATTACGGGCTGGGAGGTCATGGGCAGGGCGCCGGCTCCCGGGCAGCTCAGTGCATGGGCGATGCAGTCCATTGCTCACGGCGCGGACGCGGTCGTCTTTTTCCGCTGGAGGACTTGTGCGATGGGGACGGAGCAGTACTGGCACGGCATATTGCCCCATAGCGGTAATCCGGGCAGGAGGTACAAGGAATTGCAGGATTTCATTCATGAAGTCAATCCTTTGATGGATTCCCTGCAAGGGAGCATGCCCAATGCCCAGGTGGGGATTGTGTTTTCTTTTGAGCAGGAGTATGCATTCCAGATACAGCCCCACCATAAGGATTTAAGCTACACCAGGCAGCTGCAGAAATATTACCATGCGCTCTATGAGCGGAATATCCCTGTCGATTTCGTGCCGCAGCAGGGGGATTTTTCAAAATATAAATTACTGTTGGCGCCGCTGCAATACCTGATGTCCCCGGAAATGGAAGAAAAATACATGGATTACGTAGGGCAGGGAGGGCATCTGCTGCTCACCATGCGGACAGGCGTGAAGGACGTCAATAATATCTGCATGACGGAGCGGGAGCTGCCTGGAAGGCTCAGCAAGGTTGCCGGTGTGGAAGTGTTGGATTACGACTGCCTCAGGGACGCGCAGATAGAAGTGCTGTTCGGGGAAGAGAAGCTTCCGGCAGGAATCTGGAGCGACTTGATGCGCCTGCTGCCTGGGACGGAGACGCTGGCCAGCTACGCGAGTGAGTTCTATGCAGGAGAACCTTGCATCACAGCTCATGCGTATGGCTGCGGAGCCTGCTATTATGTAGGCACTGAGCCGGGGGAAGCGTTGATGGACAGGCTGTTGTCACTGGCCTGCAGCAGGGCGGAAGTGGATTCGCTGATGGAGCCGGTGGACGGCGTGGAATGCGCATCCCGGGAAAATGAAAGCCAGAGCTTCTTGTTTGTCATCAATCATACCGGCGAATGCAAAGCGTATGAGGCGCCGGAGGGCTACCAGTTGCTCAAAGGGGGGCAGGCGGGAGCCCTGAAAGCATATGAGGCGCAGATTTTACAGAGGCAGAAAATGCCATGAAACAGAAATGGAAAGGAAATGGGAAATGAAACAGATAGTAAAGATTGCAGAAAAAATAATGAAGGAACTCAAAGCGTGTACGGGCTGGGATCTTGTGGGAGGCGTGAAAGGCAATAACTGTTCCATCCGGGCTGACGTCACGAATGAGTCAGGGAAGAAAATCAGGGTCCTTCTGGATATCGTGGCCACGGATGTGCATATACAGGCAGTCGGCCTGGAGGGTGATTTTGATGAGAAGTCTGCCGAGCTGGCGCATGAGAGGCTGGAATTTCCGGTTGAGACGCAGCTGGAGAAGGGAGATATCTTTACCATCAGCTACCATGAACCATTGGGCGTGCTGGAACATAGCGTAAAAGGCGTGCTGAACGAGTGCATCATGCCGATGGTCAGGCTGCTGGATGAGATGATTGAAGGCTGACCATTGCCATGCAGCCCTATGGGCTGTGGAGCAGGAAGTTTCTCTTGTTTTAAGAAAGGCCCTGTTATGCTTTCGCGTGACAAGGTCTTTCCTAATAAGATAAAAAAACCGGGAGACTTTTGTCTCCCGGTCGTTTACGTGCGTGAGAAGATTCGAACTCCCGACACCTTGGTCCGTAGCCAAGTGCTCTATCCAGCTGAGCTACACACACATATTATGTTCGCATCGAACTTTTTATATGTTACATTAGTTTTCTCCTTTTGTCAAGAGATTTGAAAAAAAAATTGCAAATAATGATGAAAAAATTTTCATTGTGTGATAAAATAAATACTGGTTGGTAAAAGATAGGACGAGTATGTCAGTAGGGACGGTTAGGAGAACTTTCATGACAAGGCAGGAATTTTTGCAGGAATTACGGTTTGCGCTGCAGGGACAGCTGAGCCAGGCAGCAATCAATGAAAATATCCGATATTATGATAACTATATTATCGAAGAAGTGCGCAAAGGCAGCAGTGAAGAGATGGTAATCGGCCGTCTTGGCAGCCCAAGGCTGATTGCCAAGACGCTGATAGATACGACAGATTCATTTGGGAGGGCTGCCGGCAGGGAATATTATGCGGGCAGTTATGGACAGCCAGATCCAGGCGGCGGGACGTACATGGACGATTCCGTGAGCGGGGCCCGGGGACATTTCAGGCTGGGGGCGTGGTATGGCAAGCTTCTGCTGGTTGCGCTGGCGGTTTTGGTTATTGTAGTGGTGGCGAATGTGATTGCTTTCCTGCTGCCGATTCTGGTGCCGCTGATTATAATATTTTTGGTATATTCCCTGTTTTTTGGAAATAAACGGTAAATGAGCATAGGAGGAACATATGGAGACAGTTAAAGTTAGCAAGGGCAGGCATTTTCTGAAAAGAGGAGAGAAAATTAAAGGTCTGTTTGTGATTCTGCAGGGAAGTGTCCGTGCTATTACGAAGAATGATGAAATGGATATGGGGGCAGGCAGCATTGTCGGTCTGATGGAGAGCGCGTCGGACGCTTATCTCTGTGACTATGTGGCAGCGACAGACTGCGTACTCTATGCTTATCCCTACCGAAGTACGGAAGATTATAAGAAGATTTTTGCGGCAGATGAGAAATACGTGGCAGTCTTCACAATGGGCGCCGTGCGGCAGGCAGCGACGATGCTGAAACGGTACGATGCTTTCCTCAACGGGGCGCAGAAATATTATGTGACGCTGATGGATTTTTATGGGGAATATAAGAAGCTGTGCAATGATTATCAGGTACCGGAGAAACATTTCAAACACCTGACGTCCATGCCGCCGGCAGTGGTGGAACATCCGATTGAACAGTGGACGATGGAATATTATGGGAAAATGGCTACCTTTTCCCTGAAAAGCATCGATCAGATCCTGCTGCGGGATTACGTTGTGGGAATCGGCGAAATCCAGAATGCGGTTTGCTGGATGCTCCGGGCATTGTCGCTGATTGAAGAACTGAAAAATTACCTGAGAGTACATAAAGAACTCCTGCTTTCCCCAGGTGGGGAAGACTTGTTCCAGCTATATTTTGAATTAGCGCGCAAAGCAGCTGGCACAGGCGTGGATATGGAGCCGATCCTTGAGAAGATTTCCGAAATCATGCAATATATCAGGGGAACCCATTTTTTCCCGGAGAAACTGATGGATGCGCGATTCCAGGAATATGAGAGCTTTGATTTCTATGAGAATGTGGAACTTGGGGATACGGATGTATGGGTAGAGGATGACCAGGAAGCATACGAGGAAGGCGCTGATTACCTGGGACAGATTCTGTCATATTCCGAATATGACGCAGAAAAGGCCGATGCATTCCGTAAGATCGTGCAGGAGTATAAGAACCTTCCGGACCGTCTTGCCACTACGGACGATGTGCGTAAGCTCCGCAAGCAGATTACCCAGGGCTTTTACGATATTTATGAGCTGGCATTTTACCGCACCCTCAAAAAGGGCAGGATACCTACGTCGGTGAAAATGTTCCTCAACTTTGGGTTTATGGATGAAGAGCTTGCGGGAGAGGACAACACCCGCAGCCTCTATGACATGGTGGCGAAGCTTGGATCCTGCAAGGCAGACAATGTATATACGATTTACGAATGGCTTATGAGCGTTTACCGTGGGGAAAACGAGCCCTCAAGGAATGAATTTGATATGGATTATATCAGCTTCCTGAACGAGCAGAAGAAGACAGGGCGAATCACTGCGGCGCAGATGAAAGAGATGCAGGAAGACATGCATGAGAAGGTGGATTTTGAGATGAAGAATATGTTCGTCTCGACGAACCGCGCCACTTACGGTAAAATCTCTACATTCTGCCCGGTTCTCTGCGAAGATGACATTATCGGAACGGCTGAGAATATGCTGATTACTGCAGATAAGGTGAATACGGCATTGAACGGTATCCGCAAGGTTGATTTTTCCCTGTTTTACCGTGAGGTCGGATTTTCAGATCCTGAGCATGACCTGAACCTGGAGCAGATTCAGAAAGAGGTGCTGCCGAACATCATCCTCATGCCTAATGCCGGGACAAAGGCCATGATGTGGCAGGAGACGGCAGGGATTAAGAAGGATACCTCGGCGAGGTTCATCTTCCCGATATTCACGGTGGTGGACGTGGAAGAGATGATGATTGAGGTCTGCGGCAGGTTCCGCTGGGAAATGTGCCGTAAGATTCAGGGCGTGCGCTGGAATGACATCACGGAGCCGTCCCTGACGTCTGAGTACAACGATTATATCCAGTATTACCGCAAGAATCATGACTTGTCCCCAGACGCTAAGGACAAGATAAAGAACTCGCTGACAAAGGCGAAGAATAACTTCCGCGAAGTCTTCGTGCGGGATTACCATAGCTGGGTGCGTTATGAGTCGAAGGGCAGCTTCCGCTTGAATAAAGTGGCGCGGGACATTATATTCCGTTACTGTCCGTTCAATAAGGAAGTGCGGACGCTGCTGCGCGCCAATCCGATGTATAGGGAGATTTTTGAGAAGTATGAGATTCTTAAGGAACGAAAGAAACGCCATGTGGAGCTGTGGTATGACCGTTACCAGAAGCGTGGCGGAGAGATTAATGAAGATTTGCGGGTTAACTGGGACTTCTATGACTTGTAAATAAATATCCGTTTCCTGAGAATATGAAAACCCAGGCTTTCCGATTAATCTGGAAGGCTCTGGGTTTTGGCTCAGAACACGTAGAAATTCTTATGGCAGGGAACACCTGGAATAATCTTTCTGTATGATTGTGCAAATCGGCGTTAGAAATTTTAAAAGCCACCTTTTGACACCCCAACCTTTATCAGGAAAGACATTGTCAGGCGAAAGCGTCTGCACATGTTGTTCTTTGCAAAATACCCTGCTGAAAGCAGCAGGGTATTTATTAATGAGGAAAGACCAGTGGGGGAACCACTGGCCTTTCCTATGAGGGGAGTATAAATAATTAATAAGGGGTATAACTTTTTGTAAAAAAGAATCTCTGAAGGTGAAATCCTTTTTACAAATAGAACTATACCATAGATTGTCGAAAAAAGCAAGTAGAAATTGAAAAAAATCGAAAAAATTTTTTTGAATAAAATTTTGGTTTTTTTCAGATAATAACACTGCATTAAAAATTTAGGAGGAAAATATCATGGCAAAAAACAGCGATATGCAGAACAAAGGAACTAATTCCTATGAAAACACCAGCAAAAATGCAAATTCTCAGAACAACGCAAGGAACGCATCTTCCCAGAATGCAAGGAACGCATCTTCCCAGAATGCAAAGAACACGACTTCCCAGAACGGAACGAACAGCAACGCCAAGAACACACATGCGCAGAACGGAACGAACGCAAGCGGTTCTGACTGCCGCGACTCTTATTCAAGATAGCGGGTACGGAAAACTGAATATTGCATAATATAATGTAGGAACAGATTATCGGAGTCACTTTCGGTAATCTGTTTCTGCATATTAGAGAGGTGATTCTATGGATTTTCAGACAATCAGTATCCGGGAATTTAACGAATACCGTAAACGTCCGGATGCCTGGGTCATTGATTTACGCGATAAAGAGGAATTTGACGAAGTGCATGTGGAAGGGGCAAGGAATATCCCCTACGAGGACTTAAGCATGTACAAGAAATACCTTCCGAAAGAGAAACTGTATATCCTCTACTGTGACAGAGGCTCCAGCAGCCTGATGGCGGCCCGCGAACTGAGCAGGGAAGGGTATCGTACCGTGACGGTAGTAGGCGGGTTCCAGGCACTGGTACAGGATCGGCGGAATGCTTCCGGCCCGCAGCAGAACAAGCGGAACCATGATAAAAATGTTGACAGCCGGGAATCAAGAAGATAATATAGACTTATCACAATTTATCATGGAGAGACCTAATGAAAATATATGAATTAATCGCTCCGTGCCATTTTGGCCTGGAGGCGGTCCTGAAAAAAGAAATATACGAGCTTGGTTACGAAATTACGAAGGTGGAAGATGGGAGAGTGACCTTTGAGGGAGATGCAGAGGCAATTTGCCGCGCCAATATCTTCCTGCGCACGGCAGAGCGCGTCTTGCTTAAAATGGGGCAGTTCCATGCGGAGACATTTGAGGAACTGTTTCAGGGAATCAGGAAAATACCTTGGGAAGAATATATCCCGGCAGACGGCAAGTTCTGGGTGGCAAAGGCCTCTTCCATAAAGAGCAAACTCTTTTCCCCTTCTGATATACAGTCCATTGTAAAGAAAGCAATGGTAGAACGCATGAGAGAACATTACCACAAGAAATGGTTTGAGGAGAGCGGCGCAAGTTTCCCGCTCCGCCTCTTTTTAATGAAGGACGAGGTGACAGTTGCCATCGATACTTCCGGGGATTCTTTACATAAGAGAGGATACCGCACGTTGTCTGGTGTTGCTCCGATTTCAGAGACCCTGGCGGCAGCATTGATTATGCTCACACCCTGGCAGGGAGACAGGATTCTGGTCGACCCTTTCTGCGGCAGCGGCACATTTCCGATAGAAGCGGCTATGATGGCAGCGAATATAGCGCCAGGCATCAACCGAGGATTTACGGCGGAAGGATGGACAGACCTTATCGGGCAGCAGCAGTGGCAGGAAAGCGTACAAGAGGCCAGGGATCTTATAAATACGGATATCTCTGTGGACATCCAGGGCTATGATATTGACGGAGACGTGATAAAGGCCGCGCGGGACAATGCCAGGCGGGCTGGCGTGGAACATCTCATCCATTTCCAGCAGCGGCCGCTCTCCTCTTTGAGCCATCCTAAGAAATACGGGTTCCTCATTGCCAATCCCCCATATGGGGAGCGTATGCAGGATAAGGAAATGCTTCCGCAGTTATACACTGAGATTGGGGAAGCGTTAAAACGCCTGGACAGCTGGTCTGCATACCTGATTACGGGGTATGAGGACGCGGAGCGGTATATAGGCAGGAAAGCGGACAAGAACCGCAAGATATACAATGGCATGATTAAGACATACTTTTACCAGTTTTTGGGGCCAAAGCCTCCCAGAAGGCCACGCCCACAGAAATAGCAAACAGACAGCAAAAGACAGGATTGTCAGGGATGTACGGATTTAGAAGGGATTTTTTGTGAGGTATTCGAAGAAATATATTGGGATGGCGGCATTGCTTTTGTTCGCCATTGCGTTTAAATTTTCCAGCATCGGGGCGAAAAGCGAGGAATTGGAGGAGTTTCGGGGGGCACAGCTGGAGAAGGAAATCTGGTATCCGATGATAGCCGAGACCGTAAATGAGAAACCGCTGTCTGTGCTGGTAGATAACAAGGAACTGACCAGCAAAAAAGACGGCGTCTACATGGACGGCAACCTGGATATCATGGTGCCGGTTTCTAAGCTGGGGGAGAGTTTTAACTGTGGTTCCCATATCTATGAAGAAGAGCTGATGCTGGAGAAGCGTTCGGATGTGGTCAGTTATCAGCTTGGCAAGGAAAGCGTGACTGTGAACGGCCGCAAGGAGAAATTGAAATCCCCTATGGTCTGCAAGGATGGGGAATACTATGTACCCGTGCAAAGCGTTGCGGAAAAGCTGAATTTTAACTATGACTGGAATATTGAAAAAAACCAGGCGGTGGCAGTCAATAAAGCGGAGGAGAGCAGCATACTGCCGCCGCAGTACGATCTCAGGGACAGGCAGCGCGCCCCTAAGGTGAAAGATCAGGGGCCTTATGGGACGTGCTGGGCATTTGCAGCCCTTTCCTCCATGGAGTCTGCGCTGCTCCCCGAAGAAATGCAGGAGTTCTCCCCGGATCATATGTCCATTCAGAACAGTTTTGTCCTGGAGCAGGCAGCCGGAGGCGAGTATACGATGGGAATGGCTTACCTTACGTCATGGCAGGGGCCTGTTTATGAGAAAGACGATCCTTATGGGGATGGGGAGTCCAGGGATGACCTCAAGGCAGTGAAGCATGTGCAGGAAGCGCAGCTGATAGAGGGCAAGGATTTTGAGAAAATCAAAGAGTCTGTCTTTAAGCATGGAGGGGTGCAGACAGCGATTTACAGTGCGCTGACGGACGCTCAGTCATATTCTCCCCACTATAACCCGGATAAATCAGCATACTGTTATATGGGGGCTGAGAAGCCTAACCATGAGATTATGATCGTTGGCTGGGATGACAATTACCCGAAAGAGAATTTCAGCGCCGAAGTGGAGGACGATGGGGCTTTCCTTTGCCAGAACAGTTGGGGAGAAGGTTTTGGCGAAGAGGGTGTTTTCTATGTGTCTTATTATGATGTGAATATCGGCATCCACAACGTGGTCTACACAGGAATCGAGGAGCCGGGGAATTATGACAGGATTTACCAGTCGGATTTGTGCGGCTGGGTGGGACAGATTGGATATAATATGGACAGCATTTTTGGGGCAAATGTCTATACGGCGCAGTCTGGGGAGCTTCTGCAGGCGGCTGGGTTTTATGCCACCGGGAAGGAAACTTCTTATGAGGTTTTCATTTCCAAAGATTTTAAAGGCACGGATTCCTTGGAGAAGCGCATAAAAGTTGCCGAAGGAAATGTTCCGAATGCCGGGTATTATACCGTGAAGTTTGACCAGGACATCCGGGTGGAGCCGGGTGAGAAATATGCAGTTATCCTCCATATCACCACACCAGGTTCGGTGCATCCGATGGCGATTGAATACGTGGCGGATGAGATGACGGCCAATGTCGATCTGAAAGACGGTGAGGGCTATGTCAGCGCACGGGGCAGCCGTTGGGAAAACACGGAGAAGAACCAGGAATGTAATTTATGCCTCAAGGTCTACAGTACGCTTGGGGAATGAAACGGACAGAATGAAGGAGAGATATGGAGAGCAAGATTTTGAAAATCTCGACACTGTGCCTGTTTTTGACGATTACGGCGGCAGTGGCGTTGAAATTTTATTCCGACACACATGGGCGGGAGGCTAAGCAAGGACAGATGTCCGGGCTGCAGATGCTTGCCTATAACACAGAGCAGGCCGAGGAGACGGATGAGGCGGAGTTTGAGCAGCAGCTGTGTATTGAGCTTCCGCAAGGGATGGGGCTTGACGAGGTGCTGGTAGAGAATGATTATGTGAAGCAAATCATTACAGTGCAGATCCCGGATGTCGGGAGCGATTATTTTCTGGTGCATCCCCTGCTGGGAAGGAGCAATCATATCAACGATCTGTATATGGCGGATGGCAGGATTGAGATTACCATGGACGCTGTCTATGAGCCGGAGTGTACGGTTGAAGACAGCCATCTGTATCTTGATTTCCTTCACCCTCAGGATATTTATGATAAAGTAGTGGTCATTGACGCCGGGCACGGAGGCGGGGCGCCAGGCGCCATCAAGCAGGGGATTATGGAAAAGGATATCAACCTTGCGATTGTAAAAGAATTGAAAAAGCTTCTCGATGAAAATGACAGGAATATCGGCGTCTACTATACCAGGACAGAAGACGTGAACCCCACGTTTGAGCAGCGGGCGCAGCTTGGGGGGAAAGCAGGCGCAAACCTGTTTCTGAGCGTTCACAGCAATTCTACGGTGGATGGGCTGATGTCAGCTTACAATGGGACGGAAGTCATGTATGATGAGCAAAAGAGCGAGGAAGGTTTCAGCAGCAGGAACCTGGCGCAGATTTGCCTGGAAGAGACGACGGCAGCCCTGGGGAGCAAAAATAACGGCGTTACCTATGGAAACAGCATTTACATTATCCGTAACAGCGAGGTTCCGGTGGCGTTGATTGAAGTGGGGTTTATGACAAATCAGGAAGAACTTGAGAAACTCACCTCTACGGAATACCAGAAAAAGGCGGCGCAGGGCATATACAGCAGCATCATGCGGGCGCTTGACGAGGGATATTAGAATCACCTGAAATAGCCAGGGAAAGGAAAAGATACAGATGAAAAAAATTATATTTGCTACCGGTAACCAGGATAAGATGGGAGAAATCCGCAGCATCCTCTCCGGATGGGAGATGGAAATCCAGTCAATGAAAGAGGCGGGCATTGCCGTGGACATTGTGGAAGACGGGAAGACCTTTGAAGAAAATGCCCGCATCAAGGCGGCTGCTGTGGCGTCGCAGCTTTCTGAGGATGGGGTAGTCGTCCTGGCAGATGATTCCGGGTTGGAGATAGATTGCCTGAACAAAGAGCCGGGAATATATTCGGCAAGATATTTAGGCGAGGATACCCCTTATAAGGTCAAAAACCAAAAAATCCTCGAACGTCTGGAGGGCGTGCCTAAGGAGGAACGGACGGCGCGGTTTGTATGCGCCATTGCCGCGGCAGACAGAAATGGGGAAATCTGCGTCACCAGAGGCACGATTGAGGGTTATATCGGCTGGGAGACTTGCGGGGCCAATGGATTTGGCTATGACCCCATCTTTTACCTTGACGAGTACAACTGCTCGACCGCGGAATTGCCTGCAGAACTCAAGAACCGGTTAAGCCACCGGGGAAAAGCGCTTGGGGCCATGAGGGAAAAGTTAAAAGGAATGCAGTTGTGAAAGCGCAGTGTGAATGGGTGAGATTCGGAAAGCAAGGGTGAAGTTATGAAGATATTAGTTGTGAGCGATACGCATGGCCGTCATGAAAATCTGGAGGAAATCATGAGGCAGGCAGGCCGCATAGATGCTATGATACATCTCGGGGATGCAGAAGGGTGCGAGGAATATATCAGGGAATTGGCAGGCTGCCCATTGAGCATTGTTGCCGGCAACAACGATTTTTTTTCGGACCTGGATCGTGAGGAAGAGCTGCAGATTGGGAAATACAAGGTGCTGATTACCCATGGGCATTATTATTATGTCGCCATGGGCCTGGAAGACCTACGCAAGGAAGCGCTGGGCCGTGGGATGGATATCGTGATGTTCGGGCATACCCATAGGCCGTATCTGAACAGCAGCAAGGGCGTCACGATGCTGAACCCGGGGAGCGTTTCCTATCCGAGGCAGGAGGGGCACAAGCCGTCCTATGCCCTGATGGAGATTGATGAGGAGGGGGAGGCGCATTTTTGCCTCAAATACCTGGATTAAGCCGCGACAGTCTCTCCCGGGGGCTGGAACCTGCGGCCGATTGCAAGAATTGCCAAAATTAACAAAAAAATTGTTGACATTTCGAAAAGTATCGCATATAATATAACTTGCGTTGTGATGAATCACGATGTGGCCTTCGGGGTGTGGCTCAGCTTGGCTAGAGCGCCTGGTTTGGGACCAGGAGGTCGCAG
>CAJUFQ010000009.1 GCA_910585625.1 uncultured Lachnospiraceae bacterium | reverse complement strand
ATAGCAAGGGAAAGCCGAAAAAAAGATAGTAGCATTTCAATATATTCCTTCTTTCGATATTTACTTTCCTAATTATACTTTATACCATCCTTTATATCAACCGCCCTCCTGCAAATATGACGAATAAGTGCGTGTTCTATGAAAAGAAAAACGCACTTATTCATGGATTTGGGCATTTCATGACCGTTTTGAAAGAATTGTCGTTTTCTTTGGTATACTATCCCATGGTAAATAAATTTATTTTGGAAAGGAAACAAGAAGCTATGAAACATTTATTAAAAGGAGCTGCTGTAGCAGCGGTGGTATTGATTGCTTTAATGATTATCAATATGTTTTGCAATATGCATGACATTCACTTAGACCAGACAGCGACAGGTACAATATCAGCAGTTTGTGCCATGCTGTTTTATCGTGGATTGATTAGAAATGAACAAAATAAAGATGACAGGAATGAAAAATAAGGAGTAAGCATTTTGCAGCTCATATATCTTTAAAGGTGTAGATTACTAAAACGTCTGCAAACAAACATAAACACGGAAAGTTAAGGCAAAGTTTTTACATACATAGGGGAAATATAGAAAAGCCATACATAAAGATACAGAGCTGATGTACAAGTGAGAAATTACCGTTCGTTGGCTCTGTTTTATTTCATAAGATTTTAAGGCAAACGCCCACCATATAAAAAACGGTGTATTGGTGGGCTGATTTGCTACGCCCGAAAAGACTTAACAACTACTCTTCAGGCCTGTTTTCAGTTTGGGGAGATTTTTTATGTGGTAGTGTTTTTAATTTTGTATCTATACCTTTCCAACTTATTCCAGGCCTCTATGGCAACACTTGCTTGTCCCTATGATTCAGGCTGCTATGGTAACACTCTGCTTGTTTCCATGATTCAGGCTGCTATGGTAACACTCTGCTTGTTTCCATGACTCAGGCCGCTATGCCAAGACTGGCATAGCGGCCTGATATTCATTTGCTGCGTAACATTATTTTACTTTTACCTTTAAGGCAGAGGAAAGAGCGGTATAAACTTTCTTTTTCTTGCTGATCTGCTTATACGCTTTTACTTTGTAGAAGCAGGTGCCTTTCTTCGCATTCTTGAATACTTTCTTAACCGTCTTGCCTTTATTCAGCGTAGCAACTTTCTTGTATTTGCCATTCTTCTTTGTTGCCTTGTAAATCTCATATCCAGAAGCTCCTTTTACTTTGCCAAAGGAAAGAGTGACGTTCTTCTTCTTTCCTGCCTTCTTGACAGTAGCCTTCAGCTTTGCAGGGGCTTTCAGGATGGATGTGCTGACTATCTTGCTGTAAGAACCTTTTAACTTGCCGTTGTAAGCAATTACCTTATAGTATGCTGTCTTGCCTGGCGTTGCCTTCTTGTCAGTATATGTCTTCTTTGACGTTGCGCCAAGCTTTACATATTTGCCTTTCTTGCTGTAGGAACGGTATACTTCATACTTCGTCGCATTCTTGGCAGCTTTCCAGGTAACTGTCACTTTCTTTACGCCTGCCCATGCTGCTTTCACAGATGTCGGTGTTGCCGGCTTCACCGCCAGCTTCTCCAAGGCTTTGATGGCTGCCGTCAGGCCTTTCTCCGCTGTATCAACCTCATCCTGGTTGAGGGAAATTTTCTCGTTGACTGTTTTTGCTACGGAAAGGGCTGTCTGCATGGTTTTCCAGGTTGCCGTCGTATAATCGCCTTTCTTCAGCTTCTCGGCTTTTGCAATAGCCGCAGTCAGCTTTGACCTATCCAGCAGTACCAGTTTATCTACGGCGGATGTCAGTTCTTCTGCCACGCGCTCAATGTTTTTAGGATTAACGGATACTTTACCTTCTGTTTCCTTGACTTTGTCAAGCGCAGCCTGATAAATCTTCCAGCTGTCTGCCGTGTAGTCTTTTTCTGTCTTGCCGTTCAGCTTAGTATTTGCCGCGTCGATGGCGTTTTTCAGTGCCCCTCTGTCCAGGCTTACCAGATCCCCAAGGCTTGCCAATGCCGTTTTCGCGTCATCGATTTCTTTCTTGGTAACGGAAACTTTCTCATATACATCCATTGCTGCATTGATGGCATCCTCGATTGCTTCCCAGCTGTCTGCCGTGTAATCTTTCTCTGACTTGCCGGTCAGCTTGGCCTGGGCAGCCTCGATAGCGGTCTTAAGCCCTGCCCTGTCTAATGCTTCTAAATCTCCGGCATTGTTCAGAGCTGTCACTGCATCGTCTACATCTTTCTGGTTTACAGAAACGTTCTCGTATACTTTCTTCGCTTCCTTAAGCGCTTCTGTCACTTTCTTCCAGCTCTCCGCTGTGAAATCTTTCTCCGTCTTGCCTTTTATCTTATTCTCTGCGGCATCAATCGCTGTTTTCAACGCTGTCCTGTCTAATGCCACTAATTCTCCGGCATTTGCCAACGCTGTTACCGCTGCCGTTATCTCACTTGCATTTGTAGATACTTTCTTATAGACTCCTTTGGCCTCCGCAAGAGCCGCATTCACTACTTTCCAGCTGTCTGCCGTATAATCTTTTTCCTCTTTGCCAGCCAGCTTAGCCTCCGCACTCGCGATTGCTGTTTTGAGTGCGCTCCTGTCCAGTTTCGCCAGGGCAGCGGCTGCGTCGCTCAAAGGTGTGACTGCCGCATCTATCTGGGCCTGGGTTGCGTTTGCGCTCTCATTCAAGTCGGTTGCTGCCTTCAATGCTGCTTGCAGGCTGTTCCAGCTTTCTTGTGTGTATTCACGTTCATTCAGATTCGCTATGCTGTCAATCGCATCTCTTAAAGCTTCTTTATTGATGCCGGCAGGCGCTGCTGTATTTTTCACCAGTGCCGCGATTGCATCTCTGAGGGCTTTTACCGCTGCATCAACCTGATCTTGCGTTTCATCTGCGCTTTCATTGACGGCTTCCGCCTCTGCCAGTGCTGCGCTAACCCCGCTCCAGGTTGCGCCGGTATAATCACTCGGCCTTAAGTAGTTCGCTTTGGCAATCGCATTCTCCAGAGAGGCCTTAGTGATTCCTTCCGGCGTTGCTTCTTTCTCTGTCAATGCCTGAACTGCCGCATCCAAATCTGCTGCTGCTGCATCTACATTATCTTTCGCTGCGTTTGCATCCTCATTTACCTTTGCTGCTGCAAAAAGAGCTGCTTTAACCTTCTTCCAGGTCTCACTGGTGTAGTCGCCTGCTTTCAGGTTACCCACTACCGTAATCGCTGCTTTGAGATTCGTCTTTTCAACCCCATTGTCCGGTGATACAACTGCCTGCAACGCCGCAATGGCATTATTCAATTCACTTGCTGCCTGGTCTGCCTGGCTCTGAGTCGCATATTTATCAGCCTTTATAGCTTCTGCCTCTGCCAGGGCTACCTTCATCTGATCCCAAGTCACTTTGGTATACTCGCCAGCCTTGAGATCAGCCGCATTTGCGATGGATGCTGCAAGCGCTGCCTTATCGGCTTCTTTCAGGCTGACCACCCAACGCTGTACGCCTGTACATTCTGATTGGGGAGCCGTGGTCATTGCAAGGCGCACCGCTGTAGTCTCAATCGTGTCAAACTTGACGGTATTGAACTTATCCAGTTCAATGATATCCTGGTACTTGGAAATCATATTCGCTTCCTTCCAGGTTTTCCCATCCTTATCCAAATACATAATCTTTAAGGTAGCCGGGACACGCAGCCAGTTATTTCCATTTCCGGACGTAAGGTTACGCCAGAAAATATCAAACGTGTTCATGGTAACCGGCTCATCCCATGTATACTGGAGGTAGCAGTCATCGCCCGGATTCTTCCACCAGTTTGACCATCCTCTTCCCCAGTCGGCAGATTGTGTCGGATTTCCTCTCATGACATCCGTTATTTTGCCATAATCAGATTCCTGGTCTGCCGACACGTCTGCGGAATATTCAAGGTTGTCCTCATTCAGCACAGGCGGGCGGAAAGTCACTTCAATCTGCACGTCTTCTTTGACTTCTTTGACAACATATTTGTTATCTTCTACGGTTACTTCTTCTCCGTTTACAACAAGTTTCGAGACTGCAAATCCCTCGTTCGGCAAGGCAGTTATTGTAAGGTCATCACCTTCTTTTACCATCTCAGCGGTTGCTGTTGTCGTAACGGAACCATTTGCCGGCGTGTTGTTTGTAACTTTCACTTCATGCCATGCGCTGCCGTCACTCTTCTGAATCAGGACTTTAAAATAGGTGTGGTATGCTTCCGTTGCATATTCTGGTGCGAACATTGGCGCAAAGCTGTATCCGCTTGCGGAAAGGGTCGGGAAGCCATTTTCCTCATTTGTCCCTACTTCAATCAGGTCTTCCAGGTTTTCCGGCAGCACCAGGTTCTGCCACTCTGTGCTGTCATTCTTTGCTGCCATTACAAACGGCCCGTACATCACGCTTGCTGCCATTGATGAGCCAATCTTATCCGGGGTCTTATCAAGATGGAGCGTCCACGGCATGTCTACCGTAATCACATCACCGGCTTTGATTCCTGTCAATGTCACATATGTGCTGATTTCCGGGTTCTCGACTTTCGTCTCACCGTTAACTTTCACGGTAAATCCGTTGGTTGCCCAATATGGGACACGCAGCTTCATGTCAAATGCCTGTGATGATGCGCCTGCCAATTCGCTTACCGTCATTTTGGTTGAAGAGGAGGGGAAGGATGTCTCCTGGACAACTTTCACCCCTTTGTCCTGCCATGTAAGGGTAGATGGCAGATACAAGCCTACATATAATTCATTTGCTGTCTTGACATAAGCTGCTTCCTGGTATTTTACGTGATTCTCCATGCCCGTGCCATGGCAGCATGTAAAGGAATCATAGTCCCCGCCGAAGCTTCTTCTCACTCCAGGCCCAATCGGAAGCATGTAGGTCGTTCCGTTATGCATGTTGTCTGTCACATTTGGCGTCTGTGATGCAAGGATCTGGTTGTACAATGTCCTCTCATAGTAATCCATGTACTCTGCATCTTCCGGATCGTAGTTGTTCAGCATCTTTGTCAGTTTCAGCATATTGTACGCTGCACAAGTCTCGCAGTTCCTATCCAGCATAATATTTGCTGCCTGTGTGTAAGGCGCTTCCGGAAATGCTTCCCCTACGCCTACGCCTCCGATAGAATACCCATACCTGGAGACTGTCATCTGCCAGAAATTCTCTGCAATGTCAAAGTATTTCTTTTCTGCACTGCCTTTTTCAACGCTTGCCTCATAAATCTTGAGCGCGCCGATAATCTGCGGGATATGCTGGTTCGCATGGCGTCCCTTGATATCGTCTGTATTCTTCTCCAGGTTATCAAAAAATTTCGTATTATCAAATAACTTTGCGCCCTTTAAATAGATATCCGCATCCGGGTCATTCCCAGCCTTGGCATAAATATAAAGCTGCGCCATTGATTCATTGAATCCGCCAAGTTCTCCTGCGATGTACATGCCCCACATTTTTGTAAGCTGTTCCTGGCTGCAGGCGCTCAGACGATTGTATACCCATTTGCCAAGAGCTTTTGCCGTAACCAGGGCTTCCTCATTGCCGGTATATGTATATGCATCAAGGAATCCTGCCAGTAACTTGTGAAGGGTATAGTATGGGGCCCAGATACCTGATCCAGGGGAACCATATGGTGCATATACCTCCAGCAATGCAAACTGATCCGGTGAGTATGCGCTGATGAATCCCTCCCCCCATTCATTGGGGTCTTTGCTCCAGGTATTCACATCCAGAGAGTCCTCCATTGTGCTGCCGCTTATCTTGAAATCTTGCGCATTTCCTTTTGACTTTTGCTGCAGCCTGTGCAATTCACTGACCATCTCATTTAACTTAGTCTTTAATTCCTCATCTCCAGTAGAAGCATAAGCAAGCGCGAGCGCAGACATATAATGCCCGGTAGAATGCCCGCGTAAGAGTCCTGTCGGATCGTCCCATCCGCCTAACGGCTTGACGTCTTTAATCTTGTCGTCTTCACCGAACGTCATGTAAAAATCATAGAGCATTCGTTTGTTGTCCAATAATTTCAGGTATGCAATATCCCTGTCACGGTTCTGTGTCAGGATAGAACCGTTCTGTCCAAGCTTATCCAGGGAAATGTCATTCAAGTCAAAATTAGCCGTCTTTGCCGTTGCCGGTTCTGGGGCTGCGCTGACAACTGTCACATGCGCGGTAACAAAGGTATTCGCTTCACCAATAACCTCTCCTTCAACGTCAAACTGCCCGGCTGCTGCATATTTCTCCGCCTCAATCGCATCCGGCCACCTGACTTTCAGCTTATTGATGCTGTTGTCTGAATAAGTAGCCTTCACATAATTCGGCAGGGATGGGCTGTGCCCGGCCTGAGTGCTTACCGCAATCTCTTCGAAGCTCTTAATCGTTGCAGATTCACGGAATGCCTTTACAGTTATCGGAATCTCTACCGTATCGTACTCATCCCCGGAAGCAACCTTTCCTTTTAAAATGCCGGTCTTATCTGGCTGCCCAACGGTCGGGCGGTTCACCGTTGCTTTAAAGCTGCCGTTCCCGTCTTGCTCGGCCGGAATGGAAATCACGCCTCTGTCGCCTTTCCATCTCCAGGAAATGGCAGACCCCCAGTCTCCGTCTGCCGGGAGCGAAATCTCTTTTGAAATAATCGTGGAAAGATTTCCCACTCTCTGTTTCACGATTTCCAGGTCATGGTAAACTTTCTGCAGATCCGTATATTCCGCAACCACGTTCACAGTAAATTTCTTCGTGCTGCTCTTTCCATTATATGTAAGCGTTGCCGTAAGCTCTACTTTCGCATCTGCCGTTCCCTGTGCCGGACGTTTTACGGTCGCCACATAGTTACCAACTTCGTTTTTATCACCTACAGCGATTGCTTCATTGTTGCTTGTCCAGGTAATATCAGAACCATTGATTCCTTTTGCAGGAAGTTCCATATTCTCTGTAATTCCGGAAATGTCCCCCAGGCTCAGATCGCTTACATCGCTTGACAGAATTCCGTCATCTGTCACATTGTACATAGCCTTAATCTCAGCCGCAGACAATGCCTTATTGTAAATCTTGAATTCCGCGAACTGCCCTGCCGCGGGGTCGTTCCCAAACTGCCCATAGGCAATATAATTGTTCTCTGTATTTCCCAGGTCTTTTACTTTAATCTTGGTATCTTTCGTGCCAATCAGCTCTCCGTTCTCATATAAGGACATCGTTGAGCCGTCCATGACTACGGTCGTCAGCACCCAGCGGTTCTTCGCAAAGTTCTCGCCCTTCTGGACGCCCGTTTCTCCTCCCCATCCGCTTGTGGTGATGGCAGATGCGTAGCCTTTGAACCCATCGTTTCCTCCATCTGACAGCAGATACATGTAGCTGTTCTGGCCTGTGCCAAAATCCCAAATCCTCTGATATCCGCTATCGGTCGTGAGTTTAACCCATGTGCTGATTGTCACAGAATCACAGTTGCTTAAGATTCCTGCCGGAAGCGTCAGGTATGCTCCGTCCGCGCCTCCTACCAAATCCAGGGCCTTAACCTGCTTGCCATAAATGTTGGCGTCGACAATTTCATATTTCCCCCTTGCGCTTCCGCTTACTGCTTTAATTTCTGCAATGTTTCCATGCATGGAAGCATCAGGGATCTGTGCCGCCTGATCGTTCTGCGATACGAAATCGTAATGCACGATCAGCCCGTCCTCTGCCGCTTCCGCTTCCATCTGCGGGACATAAAGCCCGGTCAGGACAAGCGCAGCTGCCAAGAAGGATGCCAGCACCCGGTTAATAAGTTGCTTTCCTTTCCTCATCTCTTTGAACCTCCTTTTTCATTTTGCGCTTAAACGCTACTTTAAATTATATAATCTGCCGCGCCCTTAATATATGGTAATTTTTTATCCTTCCTCACATTTATTAATCCAAAAACTGCCCAGCCATGAATTCCTCTTCATGGCTGGGCAGCACGCTTTCACCCATCGTCTATTTCCTTGCGGCAGATCAGCCGCTGCGCTTGTAGCACACCTTAGCCAGATTATTTCCGGCCGCAGCACTGTTTATATTTCTTGCCGCTTCCGCAAGGGCAGGGATCGTTAGGATATACTTTGGCATTTTCCCGCTTCTTAGGCCCTCTCGGCCCGGAATCGTCACGGTTGGTTCCGGTAACTTTTGCCACCTGTTCACGCTCTACCTTCTGTTCAATGCGCACATGGAGGAGCAGACGAACCGTATCCTCCTGGATATTGGCAATCATGCCGTCAAACATATCGTAACCGCTCATTTTATACTCTACCAGCGGATCGCGCTGCCCGAACGCCTGCAGGCCAATGCCCTGGCGCAGCTGATCCATGTCGTCAATGTGATCCATCCACTTGCGGTCGATGACTTTCAGCAGGATTACGCGCTCCAGCTCTCGGACTGCTTCAGGTTCCGGGAATTCCGCTTCTTTCATCTCATATGCTTTCACAGCCTGTTCTTTCAGGCGGTGTTTCAGCTCATTGGAACGGATATCTTTCACATCTTCCGGCGTTACCTCTTTGAGCGGGATAATCGGAAGCAGCAGCTGGTTCAGTTCGTTCAGATCCCATTCTTCGCTGTCCTGATCCGCGGAAATACAAGTGTCAACCGTATTCTCTACCCGGTCTGTAATCATTTTATAGATGACGTCACGCATACTCTCGCCATCCAGCACACGCCGGCGTTCCGCATAGATAATCTCTCTCTGCTCGTTCATGACCTGGTCATATTCCAGCAGATTCTTACGGATCCCGAAGTTGTTGCTCTCAATCTTCATCTGAGCCTTCTCAATGGCATTGGTCAGCATCTTATGCTCAATCTGCTCATTTTCCGGCACGCCCAGGGCATTAAACATATTCATCAGCTTCTCAGAACCGAACAGACGCATCAAATCGTCCTCCAGCGAGATGAAGAACCTGGATTCTCCCGGGTCGCCCTGCCTTCCGGCACGCCCGCGCAGCTGATTGTCAATACGCCGGGACTCATGCCGCTCCGTACCGATGATTTTCAGTCCGCCCGCTGCCTTGGCGTCATCATCCAGCTTAATGTCCGTACCACGGCCTGCCATATTGGTCGCTATCGTAACTGCGCCATGCTGGCCTGCCTCCGCAACGATCTCAGCTTCAATTTCATGGAACTTCGCATTCAGCACCTTATGCTGTATGCCTTCTCGTTTCAGCATACCGCTGAGAAGTTCCGATGTCTCAATCGTAATCGTACCCACAAGCACAGGCTGTCCCTTTTCATGGGCACGTTTGATTTCCTCCACCACGGCGCGGAATTTCTCTTTCTTCGTCTTATAGACTGCATCCTGCAGATCTTTCCTCTGCACCGGTTTGTTGGTCGGTATCTCAATGACGTCCATTCCGTAAATATCGCGGAATTCCTTCTCTTCGGTCAACGCCGTACCGGTCATGCCGGCTTTCTTCTTATATTTATTAAAGAAGTTCTGGAAGGTAATCGTGGCAAGCGTCTTGCTCTCACGTTTGACCTTCACATGCTCTTTGGCCTCGATGGCCTGGTGCAGGCCGTCGGAGTAACGGCGTCCCGGCATGATACGCCCGGTAAATTCGTCTACAATCACAACCTTCTCATCCTGCACGACATAATCCTGGTCACGGAACATCAGGTTGTGCGCACGGAGCGCAAGAATGATATTGTGCTGGATTTCCAGGTTATCCGCATCGGCAAGGTTCTCAATGCGGAAGAATTTCTCTACCTTCTTGACGCCGTCTGCCGTCAGGCTTACCACTTTATCCTTCTCGTTCACAATAAAGTCCCCGGTTTCCTCACGTTCCACACCCATGATGGCGTCCATCTTACTGAACTCGGGCATGTCCTCCCCGCGTTCCATCTGCCTTGCAAGGATATCGCAGGCTTCATAGAGGCTGGTAGACTTACCGCTCTGCCCGGAAATAATCAACGGAGTCCGCGCCTCGTCAATCAGCACGGAGTCTACCTCGTCAATTATCGCATAATTCAGGTCTCTCTGCACAAGCTGTTCCTTATATATTACCATGTTGTCACGCAGATAATCAAATCCCAGCTCATTATTCGTCACATATGTGATATCACAGTTATAAGCGGCGCGACGCTCGTCATTATCCATGGAATTCAGCACGACACCGACCGTCAGGCCCAGGAATTCGTGTACTTTCCCCATCCACTCCGCATCACGGCTTGCCAGATAATCGTTGACCGTGACAATATGCACACCCTTGCCTTCCAGGGCATTCAGATATGCCGGCAAGGTGGATACTAACGTCTTTCCTTCACCTGTCTTCATCTCAGAGATACGTCCCTGATGCAGGATAACGCCGCCAATCAGCTGCACCCGGTAATGCTCGAGGCCAATCGCCCTCCTGGCCGCCTCCCGGACAGTTGCATAGGCGTCGGGAAGGATCTGGTCAAGGGTCTCCCCTTCCTCCAGACGCTTCTTAAACTCCTTCGTCCTGTCTTTCAGCTGTTCGTCTGTAAGCTCCATCATGGCCGGGCGGTAGGACTCAATCTTGTCTACAATCGGGTAGACCCTTTTCAGCTCCCGCTCACTGTGCGTGCCAAACATTTTACTTATAATACTCATATACCATGCTCCTATATTCTTCCGGCAAAAATGCCGCATTTCTTATATGCCGCCAATACGGACAACTTCTTACATTGTAACACTTTCCCTTCCGTTAAACAATACTCAAACCTATGAACTAATTATGAACTTTCTATAAATAAATTGTCAGAATATTCTCATTCTTATTTATCATATTTCAGTTATAAGCATGTTTAATATATAATTTTTAAAAAAGTTGTTGACTTTTCCTTATTTGTTAGATATAATAAACACATCAAAACAAACAACCTACAGAACAGGAGGTACAGTCCAATCAAAACATAACGAACCACCCTATAATCTGAGAAAGCGAGGTACGGTCCAAAGAAGATTTTAAAAGTTTAACCCGCCTCTGAACAAGGCGAAGAGGCATCGGACAATTTCCATTGAATCTTAATTCAGAAGCTTTACAGATTCAGACGACAGGAATCAAATTTCGAAACGAATTATCTGGCTGCTGTTGATAGGACCCCGGATTTCTGGAATGGGAAATTACAATAAGGTTCTTCTCCCGGCTGGCAGCAACGAAACTGGAATATTCCAAAGCGGACAAGGAACAGTTCATCCATAGCGATAGCTGTCACATCCCAATGGAACGGTACAGTAAAGTACTACCAACGAGAAAGCATCCGACCTTGTATTTTCGGAATGGAGAAATCGGCGGAACGATTCATAAGCAAAAGATTTCGGCAGGAAGCTGAGACTTGGAGCTTGCAGAAGTAACGGTTTTGATGAGAGATTCGGCATTGACAATAGAAATCAGAATTTTCAGAACGGAACCCTGAAACAGAATGAAAATAATAAGGTACGCACATCCAGCCGAAAACATTCAGATATGGATACGTACAAGAATTCAGTGGTAGAAAATTTCGACGAGGAAATTTCAGATTTCAGAAAGAACGAGGAAAGTCCAATGGACAGCATAAGTTAAAAGGCTGCATCTGATTATCCACATCGGTGCAGCCTTTTCCATGTCATGAATTTCCAAACCACTTCCAGAAGTAAGGATACACATCTGCGGGCAACCCCGCAGCTGCGCTTCTCCCCCGTCTGGTTTTAGTATGCTTTCCCCCAGTATACCAGCTTATGCGCTGGCTTTCCGCAACAGACACATACGTCTGAGACGGCCTCTTCCTCCTTGAGCGGCATACAGCGCGACGTCGCTGTGGTATCTTCCTTAATCTTGTTTTCACATTCTTCATCTCCGCACCACATTGCACGGATAAAGCCAGGCTTATGCTCGACCGCATCTTTGAATGCCGCGTAGGATTTCACTTCTGAAATATGGGATTCCACGTGCGACTTGGCACGCGCATACATATCCGCCTGAATAGCTTCCAGCAGCCTTGCCGCTGTCTCTGCTGCCTCTTCCAAGGCACATTCGGTCTTCTCACGGGTGTCACGGCGTACCAGCACGCACTTGCCTGCTTCAATGTCTTTAGGCCCAAGCTCAACGCGGATTGGTATCCCCCGCATTTCCTGTTCGGAGAATTTCCATCCGGGGCTTTTCTCGCTGTCATCCATTTTCACGCGGATTCCCGCCTTCTTCAGCATCTCCTTTAATTCCGCTGCTTTATCCAACACGCCGTCCTTATGCTGCTGGATGGGAATTACCATTATCTGCACAGGCGCAATCCTTGGCGGCAGCACCAACCCGGAATCATCCCCATGAACCATGATAATGGCCCCAATCAGACGGGTTGTCATGCCCCAGGACGTCTGGTGTACATACTGCAGCTTATTGTCACGGTCGGTATACTGAATATCAAACGCTTTCGCGAACCCATCGCCAAAATTATGGCTGGTGCCGGACTGCAGTGCCTTGCCGTCATGCATCAGAGCCTCAATAGTGTAAGTTGCCTCTGCGCCTGCAAATTTCTCCTTCTCCGTCTTTTTGCCGCGGATGACCGGCATCGCCAAGACTTCCTCACAGAAATCAGCATAAAGGTTCAGCATCTGGATGGTCCGTTCCTCCGCCTCTTCGGCAGTTGCATGTGCAGTATGCCCCTCCTGCCACAAGAATTCCCTGGAACGCAAAAACGGCCTGGTCTCTTTTTCCCAGCGCACGACGGAACACCACTGGTTATAACATTTTGGCAAATCCCGATAAGATTGGATGTCATTTGCGTAAAAATCACAGAACAGTGTTTCGGAAGTGGGCCTTACGCACATCCTCTCCTGCAGGGGATTCAACCCGCCATGCGTCACCCACGCCACCTCTGGCGCAAACCCTTCCACATGATCTTTCTCTTTCTGGAGCAGGCTCTCTGGGATGAACATGGGCATGTATACGTTTTCAACCCCTGTCTCCTTGAACCTTTTGTCCAGCTCACTTTGAATGTTTTCCCAGATGGCATACCCTGCAGGCTTGATGACCATGCATCCCTTCACGCTGGAATAATCACTCAACTCTGCTTTCTTCACCACATCGGTATACCACTGCGCGAAATCGGTATCCATTGACGTGATGGCTTCCACTAATTTCTTGTCTTTTGCCATAATTTCACTCTCCTTTTCATATTGCACACATGCGCATCCTGTTTTTTATTCTATAAGCAGGAAGATACTTTTTATACAAATCAGGAAAAACTTTCACGCTTCAGCATGACAAGGTCTTTCCTATATAGAGAACAAAGTGGGCAATCCCACTTCAACTACCCTATCCCCTCAACCTTGAGGGGGATTGCACACTTTGCTGCGCCGAGCGCCGTCGCTTTAGCGACGTATTTCCTCTTGCGCGAGTGCGCATAATTCTTTTTGTTTTATAGGGAAGATACTTTCACGCTTCAGCATGACAAGGTCTTTCCTATAAAACAAAAAACGCCAGATTCCAAGTCCCCTTAGGGACCGGAATACCGGCGGTACCACCCTGATTAATGCACAAATGTCATTCACTCAAACACCTTAACGCGGCTAAACGGCATATTCTCATACGCAGCTCCGGGGCGGGTTCCGGACATTCGTATCGGAAACCTCTCACCACCGGCTCCCTCTCTGTGCATCTTCCTATCCGTACTGTTCCTCTTCAACGCTTCTTATTATTATCTGATTACAATCACCCATTCCTAACCTGAATGCACTGTGGCATTTTCAAGTAAGCTATGGTCATTTTATGATAATTTTCTCAGATTGTCAAGTAGATTTCCCGGATTAAGATATAGGACAACGGCCCTAGGGCAAATCCCCATAACCCGTAAACGCCTAACCCTACATAAATGCTGACAATCACTGACAGGGGATGCATACCCAGCTTGTTGCCAATGAGCTTCGGTTCCAAAATCTCCCGCAGCAAGCTGCAAATCGTGTAGATTACAGTATAGATTGCCGCCAGCATATATTCTCCCCGCATCATCTCAATAATCGCCCACGGCACGAAAATGGTGCCGGTCCCCAGGAACGGCATTGCATCGCATATGCCAATCCCGCAGCCTGTCAGCAGCGCATACTCATTCCCGGACAAATACAGCCCGGCCACGCAGACGCCTGTGATTATCAGCATAATGATGAACTGAGCCTTGATATATGCACCTCCTGCCTCGTAAGTCCTCCGGCAGACCCTAAGGCCCATCTGCCCGATTGGGTGGCTTTCCAGGGACTGCCGTATCTTATGGTAATCCTTGAGGATTAAGACTGTGCTGATGATTATCACGAAACAAATCCCTATCCAGATGAACATGCTTTTAGCATAGGAAATCGTCCCATTCATCAGCGCCGGAACCGCATTGGTCTTTATATGCTGCATCAACCCCGGAAGCTGTTTTTGCACATTTTCCTCAATCGTCTTGGCACGGATGCCGGTAAACACCTCCACCTGGCCGCAGCAGTCACTGAAAAACAGCCCCGCCTGCCGCTTGTATTCTTCCATGTTATCCACCACGGTTTTCATCTGTGCTAATAAAGTCCCCACAAACAAGACCACCAAAAACCCGAGTACCAAAAACAGCAGCCCTACCAGCAAGGTAGACCAGATGCCTCTCTTCCATATTAACTTTTCTTCCAGCTTCCCCACCAATGGGTTTAAAAGTTTTGCCAGCAGGAAAGCAATAAAAAAGGGAACCACCAGCGGCAGCAGCCAGCGGATGCAGGCATAGACTGCCAGTGTAATTCCCAGAATTTTTCCTATTTTCCGCATACTTTCTTTTACTTCATTTTGCATGGAATCAGTATGCGCACTTGCCTGAATTATATTCTTTCAGAGGTCTGCATGATATATCCAGAATAACCAGCTTCTGCCTATGAAAGGCGGCAATTCCCAAAAAATTTAAAGTCGAGTTAACTTTCCGCGACCAACGAGGAAAACAGACATCCTTGTATGGATATTTGACGAATGCCGCGAGAGTCAAATCCCCCGTCCCTTGGAGCGGAAAGAACAAGCTAAGTCATGCCCCGTAGCTTGCTGCGGGGTATTTGACTGCACTCCCGCAATCATAGAGAATGCCTGTCCTTGGGGCTTTACCTCAAACTCCATCTCCTGCCGGGTAGAAGGATGCAGAAACGCAATCCTCACGGCGCACAGCCCCACGGGAAAATAGCCGGGCCCGCAGCCAGGATTATATTTCCTGTCGCCAAGCAGCGGGTGACAGGCATACGCCATCTGCACGCGAATCTGGTGATGCCTTCCGGTATCCAAATGCACATGTACAAGGCTGACTGCTTTATCCGGATACCCAAGAGCCTGCTGCGTCGTCCCACAGGCATGTCCTGCACCGGCAGGCTGCTGCACTGGCCTATCCCTGAAATGGAGGCTTTCGCCTGCTTTCCAGACCTTCTCCACTACATATCTGAGCCTTGCATGTTTTGCTCCCGGCGTCCCCGCCGCTACCACGGATGAGGTATTGGCCTTGCCGTCCCGCAGAAGATAGTTTTCCAGCACGCCGGACGTTTTTTCAAATTCCCCTTCCGCTAAGGCAAGATAATATTTGTCCATGCTACGTTCCCTGGACTGGCGGCTCAATTCCGCTGCCGCCTGTTTATTCCTGGCAAAGACCATAATGCCCTCCACCGGCTGATCTAAGCGGTGGACGACAAATACCTGGGTATTCTCCTCCCCTTTGCGGGCAAAGTAATTGCGCAGGAGGCTCACCATGTCCTGCTGCCCAAGCCTGGACGTCTGCACCGAAATGCCGGGTGCTTTACGGCAGACTGCCAAATCGTGGTCTTGATATATGATTTCGATAGTATTGTCCATAATTATGCCTCATCCCGCAGTTTGCATTCAAGAGCCTCTGGTTTCCTTGAATTGTCACGATTATTATATCTTAAAGCGGTATCCTACGCCCCAGATGGTCTCAATATATTGGGGTTTCGCTGTGTTAAGCTCGATTTTCTCGCGGATTTTCTTGATATGCACCGTAACCGTGGCAATATCCCCCACGGACTCCAAATCCCATATCTTACTGAACAGCTCTTCCTTGCTGAACACACGGTTGGGATTCTGCGCAAGGAAGGACAGGAGGTCAAATTCCTTGGTGGTAAATTGCTTTTCTTCTTCGTTGACCCACACACGCCGAGCCGTCTTGTCAATCTTCAGCCCGCGGATCTCAATGATGTCATTCTCCTGGACATTGCTGTTAATCAGACGCTCATATCTGGAAAGGTGCGCTTTGACCCGCGCCACCAGCTCACTGGGGGAAAACGGCTTCGTGATGTAATCATCTGCCCCCAGCCCCAGGCCGCGGATTTTATCTATATCATCCTTCTTTGCCGACACCATCAATATCGGCGTATTCTTATTCTCACGAATCCTCTTGCAGATTTCAAAACCGTCCACGCCTGGCAGCATCAGGTCTAATATGAACATATCAAATTCTTCACTCAGTGCGCGCGCAAGCCCATGATTGCCATCATTCTCAACCTCTACGTCAAAACCGCTCAGTTCCAGGTAGTCTTTTTCCAAATCGGCAATCGCTACTTCGTCCTCAATAATCAATACTTTACTCAACTTATTACCTCCTGATATTTCCGAATTACAAAGTACATGATAGTACCTGTCCCCTCCTTGCTGTTTACCCAGATCTTCCCCCCATGATCCTCTATAATCTTCTTCACGATGGAAAGCCCTATCCCGCTGCCTCCGGTAGAAGAGTTCCTGGAGGCGTCCGCCCGGTAAAAGCGGTCAAAAATATAGGGCAAATCCTTCGCCGGGATTCCCTTCCCATTATCTTCAAACTCAATCTGGATGAAATCGCCCACGTCGCGGATGCGGATATTGATGAATCCCTGTTCCTTATCCAGATATTTGATAGAGTTGCTGATAATGTTGTTGATGACCCGCCTGAGCTGTTCCGGGTCTGCGATAATCAGCACGTCCTTGTCCGCATAGTCGATATAGTTGAGCCGGATGTTCTTAGCTTCAAGGTCCAGGCCCACTTCCTCCACACAGTCCTCAAAATAATCCGCCACATTGATGCGGCTGAAATTATATGGTATGCGGTTCGTGTCAATCTTGGCATACAACGTCAGCTCATTAATCAGCGTGTCCATCTCATTCGCTTTGTTGTAGATGGTGCGGATATATTTCTCCTGCTTCTGAGGCGTGTCAGCCACGCCGTCCATAATACCCTCCACATACCCTTTAATCGCTGTAATCGGCGTCTTCAGGTCATGGGAAATATTGCTGATCAGCACACGGTTCTCTTTCTCCCCGGCCAGCTTCTCCTCCTCGGACTCCTTCAGCCGGAAACGCATTTCCTCGAAATTACGGCACAGCTCGCCTATCTCATCTTTGCCGTCCGCCTCAACGGTAAAATCCAAATTCCCTGCCTTGATATTCTCGGTTGCCAGCTGCAGCTTATGGATGGGGTTGATGATTCCCTGGTAAATCCACACGGTCAGCATCCCCGCTGTAAAGAGCAAGATCAGCAGCACGGAAATCATCAGGTCGACCAACGTCCCTTTGATGTCAGGAAGCAGCCGCTCCATGGAAGTAATGATAAAAACGCTTCCCTTGCCGCCATCCCGGAAACTTACGTCAATCTGCTTAATCAGCGCCTGTTCTTCCCCTTCCATGTAAAATCCGGATCCTGCGCCCTGCAGCACGTCGCTGTCATATTCGGGGAGGTTTTCCTTAAGCTTGTAATTGGCATTCCCATTCCCTTCATAAACCAAGTCGTTCCCACGCCTTACAACCAGGTAGGAATAGCGTTTCTCCAGTTCCCGGTTGACCGCGTCCAGATATTCCGGGTCTTCCAGCTTCTGCGGCTCTTCCTTTGCCACTTTCTGTAAGTCCTCGTAAGATGATTTGGTAAAGCGGCTGAGGGCCTCAAAAGAATTAACGAAGTAGTCATAGGCATTGCCCTCCGCATCGTATATCTTGCGCATCGTCTTCATCTGGTATTTGCCGAATCCCCACATGGTAGCCCCTGCCAGCAGCACCGGCACAAATATGATGATAAAAAATGAAATAATCAGTCTGGTCCGTAATTTCATACACTAATCCCACATTCCTGATATAGCCTGACAGGTTCCGTCACACTCCCTGCCTTAATTTCGCAGTCAATATGATTTTATTATAGCAACCTTAGCGGGAAAATCCTATGGAAAAATTCTAAAAAAGTCTTAAATTTATCTAAATTGGCCTTGCCAGTACCCGCAAACTTCCCTGCAGGTACAGACACCTTTCCCTTATTTTTTCATATATTGTAGGGATTATTTCTTTTCGAGGAAACTTATGGAAGCATCATCCATCACCATATTAGGCGGAGACCTGAGACAATGCTATGCGGCGGAATACCTTGCATCACAAGGCTTTGCGGTCATGTGCTGCCACACACCGGATTTCCCTTACCAGCCTGGTATATCGCGGACAGACAGACTTACCGAGGCGCTTGGCCACTCAGAACTGATACTGGCGCCAACGCCCCTGACTCGTGATGGGGCGAATCTGCTGCAGGCAGAAACATGCGCCCCCTGCCCTTTGGAGACATTATGGGAGAAGCTCACCCCAAATCATAGATTTGCTGCCGCAAGCCTGCCTGCCGGCTGCCTGAATGCATTGGAAGCTGCCGGCTGTGAAATCCTTGCTTACGGCAGCTTACCATTTTTCCAAGAACAGAACGCCCGGCTCACGGCAGAAGGACTTCTTGCCGAAGTTATCCGGCTCACCCCTTTCGCCCTGTCCTCCGCCAGCCTGCTGCTGATAGGATACGGCTGCTGCGGCGCGGCAATCGCCCGACTCTTCCTGCCGCTTTGCCGGAATCTCCATGTCATTGAGCAGGATGCGGAAAAAAGGAGCATGGCAAAAAATAACGGAATTTTGCCGGTCAGCAGGAAAGAGTTTGCAAAAATCCTGCCGGAATGCCAGATTATCATCAACACAGTCCCCGCGCCAGTCCTGGACACGGCACAGCTGGCACAGCTGCACAGTTCCTGCCATATTTTTGACATTGCCTCCGCCCCCTTCGGTTTCCCGGAAAACACAACGGAGATATGCCTGCTGCCCTATTACCGGATTCCAGGCATCCCAGGTCGTTTCTCCCCCGCCTCTGCCGGCAAGATTGTCGGCAAGGCTATAGAAAGGATGGCTGAACATGCAATATGATTTTCATGACAAATCGATTGGGGTCGGCTTTACCGGCTCCTTCTGCACATATGAAAAAATATTCCAGGCATTGGAGAACTTAACGGAGACTGGCGCCAAACTGCTCCCTGTGTTCTCGCTGAATGCCTCTTCCCTCAATTCGCGTTTTGGCACGAGCGCAGACTTCCTCGCACGCGCAGAAAAACTTACCGGCCATGCGCCTATCACTACAATTCCGGCTGCAGAGCCAATCGGGCCCAAAGGACTGATGGACATTTTGGTGATTGCCCCTTGTACCGGAAATACACTCTCCAAGCTGGCAAACGGAATTTCTGACACGCCTGTGCTGATGGCTGCAAAATCACATCTGCGCAACAACCGCCCGCTGGTAATTTCCCTGTCCACCAATGACGCCCTGGGGATGAACCTCAAAAATATCGGCATACTCCTGAATACGAAAAATATATACTTCGTGCCTTTCGGGCAGGACGATTACCAGGCGAAGCCCAATTCCATGACGGCTTTCACGGAGCTTCTCCCGGAAACGATTGACGCAGCCCTGAACGGAAAACAGATACAGCCGGTCATCCGCAGCCCTCATGGCGCGGCGGCAAGCACTTAACGCGCGAATCCATGCAGTTATTTTATGCTGTACTCCATCATTTCATAATGAAGCTTTGTTCCCTCCGCAATTTCCGGGGGGAGCAAAGCTCTTGCAACGCATTTCTCTTCCTCCCGGGACTGGCCCTCGCCCTCCTGCAGCAGATAGGCGTAATCCCCGTCAATACGTGCCACTGTGTATTCTATCGGTCCTAAATTCATGTCGTCTCTCCTTTCGTTCCCTCTCTCAACTGGTACACCAGACTTGTCTATTCGCCCATCTGCTGCGCAGTTTTACCAAATATCAACGGTACTTACACCAGGGCCTTTGCCTGCCCCTCTCATTGTCAGCCCTTCCTTGCCTTCTCGTGCAAATCCAGGATATCCACTATCTCCTGCGGGGAAATCCTGGTATATTCGCATAGTTCCTGGATGGTAGGGTCTGTCCCATTCTCCTCTGCCAACGCTTTCCTGGCCTCATGGATAAGGCTGACTTTGGCAAGGATGGCATTCTCGCTGTCTGCCTCGCCTTCCACTCCCCCACGGTAAGACTCCATACCTCCCCTGATATACGCTTCCAGATACTCCTCCAGACGCTTCTGCTGCTCTTTCCCAAGGCTTCCTGCGCCGTCTGCCTCATAGTCAGACGCTTTCCCCAAAAGCTGCCCCAGCCCTAACAGGAGGCTGATATTCCCTTCCTGCACCAAGTCTTCCAAATATGCCCTGGGCGTAGCATATCCCTCCGCAATGCAGATTATCTTTTTCAGCCACTGATGGGATATTTCCTCCGTGACAGACTGGTCCCCTGACAGCAGACGCTGATAGAGCAGATTCTGCTGCTCTGCCGTCAGAGCCGGAATCGCAGAAAGCTCCCTTACATACATCTGGAAATGGGGGTTCCTGGTTTGTTTCCCTGCCTTTGGCGACGCCTTAGGTTCCGGAGACGCAATACTTTCTCCTGCCTGTCCCGCATCCCCTTCTGCCGCCGCGTCCTGAGGCGTCAGAAGAAATTGGTATATCATTTCCTGCTGTTCTTCCGACAAATCCATGTCTTGAAAGTAACTTCTGATTTCTTCTTTTGTCATTGCCTCCGGGCTTGCCTGGGCAATCTGCTGCACGGAACGCAGCGTTTCCATAAATGTTGTCTTGTCTACCATGTCTGTCCTTTCCCGGTTCCAATGGTTTATAATCCGTCAATCTTTTTTATAAAATACGAGCGTAAGCCTTTCATGGATGACTTGCGTCTGGCCGGTTTTCCTATTTAAATTTTCCTTTAAATGCTCTTTCTCAGCTCCTCTTATCATTCCGCTTTTCACCTCATTCCAAAGTAAGTGTACCATAGACAGCCTGAAAAAACAACTTCGCACATAGGCAAAACCTATGTGCGAAGCCTTGATTCCCTTTATGGGTAACTACGACCATATTTCAGGAAAATCCTTATTTCGTAATCTTGATCTTGATGGCGCCTTTCTTGTTCGTGCCGTCCGTCGACATCGCTGTGACGGTCACGGTCTTGCCTTTCCCGGCTTTCTTCGTTGACAGCATCCCCTTGCTGTTTATGGACGCGAACTTCTTGCTCTTCTTGTCGACGCTCCATGCCAGCTTCGTGTTGGCCGTCTTGCTGCCCTTCTTCCCTCCGGTGTTCTGGACCGTCGCCTTGATGGTCAGCTTCTTGCCGGCCTTCACATTCTTGGCTTTTGCCTTCAGGCTGACCTTGGTCACGGCGTTCTTCATGATCTTGATCTTGATGGCCGCCTTCTTCTTGCTGCCGTCCTGGGCGGTCGCCGTCACCGTCACGGTCTTCCCCGCGCCTTTCTTCCCTGCCTTAAGCACGCCCTTCTGGCTGATGGTCGCGTACTTCTTGGACTTCGCGGCCTTGTCGATGGCCCACTTCACCTTCTTGTTGCTGGCGTTGGCCGGGGTCACGGAAGCCTTGACCGTCGCTTTCTTTCCTGTGGCGATGGCCGTGTAGTTGGCCGTGAGCTTCACCTTCTTCACCGGGACCTTGACGGTCACCCTGCAGGCCGCCGTCCTGCCGCCCGCGGTCACCGTGACGTCCGCCGTGCCCTTCGCCCTGGCCTCGACCTTCCCGTCCCGGCCCACGTACACGACCTTCGGCTTGCTGCTCTTCCAGGTAAGCCCCCGGCTGCTCGCGTTGGCCGGCTTCACGGTGGCCTTGAGCGTCGCCGTCTTCCCGATATTCAGCGTCAGGCTCTTCTTGCTGAGCGTCACGGACTCCACGGGGATGTACGTGCCTGCCTTTAATTCCTTCAGGGCCGTCCACAGCTTCCCATAGGCTGCCCTGATCTGCTCATCGCTCGCATCCGCGTCTGCCGCAAGCTTCTCAACTTCTGCCAATGCTTCTTCCACTGCCGCCCATGCCTTGGGGTCGTAGTCATCCTTGCTAAGCTTCCCAAGCTCTTCCTTCGCGTCGTCGGCCAGGGCGCCAAGAGCCGCCTTGTCGATGGTCTTGGGCTTGAAGGCCTCCATGGCTGCCTCCAGCTTTTTGTATGCCGCGGTCACCTCTGCCGGGGTGGACGCCGCGGTCAGGGCCCTGACTGCGGCAAGGGCCTCCTGCATGTCTGCCCATGCCTTCTCGTCGTACTCGTATTCATTCTTGCCTTCCAGGAGCTTATCTGCCTCCGCGGCAAGCCTGTCTGCCTCGTCCTTGCTGTAGGACTGGTCCTTGGGCCTGAAGGCGTCGAATGCCGCCTGCAGCTTGGACTCTGCGTCGTCCACTTCCTTCTGGGACACGTCGCCGCTGAGCGCCTTCGCCTCCTTAATCGCGTCCTCGAGGCCCTTCCAGACTGCCCCGTCATACTTATCCCTGTCCGCTTCCGCTGCCTTGATGGCGTCTTCCGCCTTCTTGACCAGAGCGTCCAGGCCCGTCCTGTCCCCGCGCGGTACGAGGGTGCCCGTGCCGTCCGTCTTCATGGCATTGGCCAGTTTCGTGGCCTGGGCCGTGAGGGCGTCCGCGGTGGTCGGGTTGTTGTACGCGGCCAGCGCCTCCTCCACGGTTTTCTGGAAGATTGCCCAGGATGCGGACGTATAGTCAGCCTCTTTCAGCTTCTCTGCCTTGTCCAGCTCCTCCCCGAGGGCCTTCCTTGCCGCAAGCGTCGCCTCGTCCAGCTTCATCACGGTGCAGGCGATCTCGACCTCTTTCGTCACGCCGTTGAAATCGAGCGTTGCCCTGAGCGTTGCCGCGGAGGTCTTGCCGGATGCCGGCAGCGTCACCGCGCCGGTCTGCGCGTTGATGACCGCGTCGCTCTCCTTGCCGTCAGCGTCGTATGCTTTCCAGGATACAGAAATATTCTGCGCGCCTTTCTTAGGAAGTGTAATCTTACTGTCCGTGATAGTCAGCGTATACTTTCCTCCACTTGCGTCAGCCTGCGCTTTCAGCTCCTCAGCCAAAAGGCTTGCTGCATTATCCAGAAAAGCATTTATCTCATTTTCATAGATATCCTTTACCTGCCCTGCTGCGAGAGGCGCATTGTAAATGCGGAAGTTCTTGATATTTCCTTTGAAATCCCCATCGCCATTAGCGCCGTAAATATTATTGCCGATAAACATATATCGTTCTTTACTGTTGGCATTCCATGCCTCTGTCAGAGAGATTCCGGTTGTGCCTTCTTTTGCCATGGCGCCATTCAGATATACGATGAGGTTCTTGCCTTCTACTACGCATGTCACAAGATTCCACTTGCTGTAATCGATGGAAATGTCAGTTACTTCCGAAATTCCTGCTCCCCATCCTAATGGCCCGCCTCCTGCGCGCAGCTTACCATTGCCTCTCACATAAATGGAGAAGTGGTGGGCATTTGTGGTGGATCCGTCTAATGTCTTGCCATTACTGAGTTTTTTCCCGGAACCCATGCCAAAGGTATTGGCCCCGCCGTTCTGATCGTATGCCCAGAAGGAGAATGTCATCTTGTCAGTTACCGGGATGTCCGTCGGGAGGTTCACATAATTCTTATATGCGTCTCCGCCTGGGAAGGCAGCCCCATCTTCTTTGCTGAACGTCACATTTCCTGTGACAACGCCGTTATGCTTGCCAGCTTCCGCTGTCCCTGCCGTGTCATTTACGTTTTCAGTCATCAGATAAAATGCGGTCAGCTCTTTACTCATGTCCGCATAGTTCTTCAATGACATTTCCGCATTCTTGGCAGCATTCAGGTCAGTAATGGCTTTTTCCACCTCCGCCTTATCTGCCTCATTGTCTTTGCCTTTCGTATCATAGACTGCCTGGGCTTTGTCGATTGCTGCCTTAAGTGTATCTAAGGAAGCCTGGACATATATCTTGTCTGCCGTCTTTTCCGTATGTATCTTTGTAGCTGCAGTGATTGCCGCCTTGAGACCGGCGAAATTGGCCGCGCCTTTTTTGTAATACGCTTTGTAGGTAATGGTTGCGCCTGCCACTGCCACGTCAGTAGCCGCGGGATCTGCAAGTTTCGTGCCGTCCGCCTTGAACCAGCCAGACTCTTCTTCCTGCAGCACGCATTCCTCGCCATCTTTATCATAGATTGATTCCGGTTCATATGCATAAGCCTGCACACGTTCAGAAACCTCACCCTCCGCTGCCTCGTCTGACAGATACTGGCTCGGAAGCAGTTTTGCGTTTTCTTCCTTTTCCTTCGCGTTATCCACGTAAATCTCAACTCTTCTGGTGACATAGCCAGATTGCCAGCTGATTTTGTGGTTCAAAAGCTTGAATCCGGCTCTTGATGCCCCTGCTTTATCAATGATGCCGGTCACAACTTTACGGAATGTCATGCCACCATCCTTGCCCGCTGTCAGTTCCGTTGTCACGCCATTCGGATCGGTGACCCATACACGGAACGTACCATTTTTGTTGATGACCGGACTTGTCGCCGGCTTGTCACCCTCCGCTGGTTTTCCTGGCGTTACAGATACTTCTGTAGTGTCAATCTGAGTACGCACATGGTAAACCTCGTTCTCATCATATACAACCGTCCTCTTGTCTGCGTCAGGATAAGCTTCTCCTTTGCCATTTCCATCCCCGCCTTGAGCATAAAACTTTCCGCCGTCAAAACGCGTAGCCGTGGCATTTTCGCCATACGCATTTGCATTTTCTGCCACTTCCCGGTCATAATATGCGATACTCGAATCCGCCCCGATTGTGCCTGATTTCACAATATCATACTCTGTTTCAATAATTCCTTTATACGCATGTTTCAGCTTTACTTTCTTATAACCACTGTTATCATTTGCCGCCGTTATGTCTTCCACAGCTTCATCGCAAGCAAAAATCATCAGCTTTACGGAAACCGGATGCCCTGCCACAGTTCCGTTTAATGTGTGCGGGTCTTTGCTTGGCTTCAATGCAGAATAGTCGTCCCAGATAATCGGCACGTCTATTGGCTCTGGCGCCGCTTTGCCCTTTGCGCCAGTTCCCGCACCAGCCGTCTGTGTTCCATCTTCCGGGGTGACATAAGTTCCTTTTACGGTTTTGGGCAGAATCGGGACATTGCCTTCAATCATATAAACCGTCTCCGGCAGCTTGCTCGCGTCAATACTCTCGATTTTGGCTGTCTTGTACCTTACAATGATTTCTGCATTTTCCGCAGAAACGGAGGCAATCTTAAGCGTATCTGCCGTGTTCTTCTCTTCATCATAGATATAAGCCGCCGTCTCCGATGAAAGGACTTTATCCTTCACGGTATAGACATACTGCGTACCCATCTGCCAATCCACGGTCTCTGCCTTCCTGATTTCATTGCCCTTTTCGTCCACATGCTTAATCGTCACTGTCTTCGCGAGGGTAACGTCAAAGGTCTCGTTCCATGTGAACCCAAGTTCCGGCACGGACGCCGCTGCCGTCAGCGTCACCTTGCTTCCGTCTTTTACTTTGACTTCTCCCGCATTGGTAAGCTTTGTAGGTGCATTGGACGTCCATGTGATGTCAATCCCGCCTAATTCTGCCGGGAGACTCAGATCCTCGGTCAGCTTATTGATGTTCTGATTGCCGTTTAATATGCCAAAAGCGTCCACAAGGTCTTCTGGTGCTGCTTGTTTGAGATAGGAAGCTGCAATCTGCGCCGCATCCAATGCAGTATCATATACACAGGCATTGTCCATCAGGCCGCCGAATGTCTTATCCCAGTAATTTACCCCAAGGTAAATGCTCTGGTCGTCTCCGTTCAACGCGTCCGGCATATCATCCCTGGTAGCAAACAGCTGTCCATTGGCATAGACACTTGCCGTATTGCCGGCCTGCGACAAGGTCAGAAGCGTCCACTTTCCTGCCGGAAGCTTCAGCCCGTCTTTCTGCGTCCCAAATCCTGAATGATCGTTTTTCCAGAATTTTACCGTCTGATCGTCTGCTTTATATCCGGTAACGCCTATCCACTTCTGCGGCGCATGGTAGCCGACAAATATAACCTGCTGGTTATCCGGCAAGGCTTTCTCCGGCTTCACCCAGACAGATACCGTATAATTGCTCCCCAAGTTGCTGTCCAGCTTCACGCCAAAACCGGCCGCCGTATTCACAGCCCCACCGTTCATCTTTACGGCCTTGCCGCTCTTCCCGTCGTCGCTGTAATCCGTAGCCGCAAGCGTCTTGTCCGCCAATTCTTTGCCTGATTTCTCTATATTCTCTGTACCCCTTTTCGATTGCACTGCTTTAGCCGCATTGCCTTCCTTGCTTGTAAGGTTCCCTTCAAACTCGTAAGTATTGATTGGCGTAAGCTCTTCCTCGCCGCTCTTGACCTTTACTGCCATCTGCTTCGTCAGCGCTGTGTCCGCGCCGTAATGGCAGGCTACGGAAATCGTCGTCGTTCCTGCTTTTACGCCCCGCACCACGCCGGATGCGTCTACGGCTGCCACTGTCGGGTCGGCAGACGTGTAGGTAAGGTTTGACTTGGAGCATCCATAAGGAACAGACACCTTCGCGCGGTTTGTCTCTCCGACTCCCAGATTCATGTCCGCCACGGACATCTGGTTCTCCGTAAACGTTGCTTTCCTGCCCGGATCCGTATAGCCGGCCTGCGTAACGCTCTTATACAGATGCCCTACCTGTTCTGCATTTAAAGCTCCATCGTAAACCGTGAACTCGTCAATCATCCCCTTGAAAAATTCACCGCTTCCCCATGTAGCCTTTCCGAGATAAAAGATGCTTCCGGGAACCAATATATCCGTCAGGCTCGCCTGGTCTTCGCCGCTCTTATTAGACTCCGCCCCATCAACGTAAAGCACCGTCTGTTTTTCTTTCATGACGACAGTCACCAATTTCCATGTATCGTTTGATACGGTACCCGAATTTTTCGCAAGTGCGCCTTCTCCTCTTATCCGGCTGAAACGCTGCGCTTCCAGCCTGGCAGAATTACCTCCTCCGTCCAGAATGCCAAGATAATAAAGGTTCTGCAAATCCTTGTTCGGCTCGCTGTTCGCACTGTTATTCCTTTTTAAGTAATATGCCCAGCCATGATTCGCAGTTGTCGATTTGCTCCAATAAGAAATCGTAATCTCGTCTTTGCCTATCAGGGGATTATTCCCATCCTTGTCCGTGACGTTAATGTAAGATGTGCCGTCCAAGCTTAACGCCCCGCCTCCGACTTTCTTATCGTCAGCTTTTACCGTCGCTCCATTACCTTCAGCCTTACCTTTCGCGCTACCGCCGTCTGTCACGTTCTCATCAAAGCTAAAGTATACAAGTTTTTCCGGCAGGGAACTGCCAATGCTGCCGTCATCCTCCGACACCACTCTGGGCCGGACCGTTGCATCTTCATTCGCAGCATAAGCGAACTGCGTGGGCACCAGGGTCACTGCCATCGCCACACTGAGCATGAGCGAGGCAATCTTCTTCCATCTTTTTCCCATTCTCATACCATCCTTTCTTCCTTCCATAAATCCCGCGGCAAACTTGCCATGCCGCTGCTTCCATCTGTGGTACGTCTGCCGCGTACCGTTCTCCCTCCTTTCCTCTCTGCCTTTGGATGACGCAGACAAGCCCGCGTCCTGTTTTTCGTTCTATCGAAAGACGCTTGCACACGTTTTCGTGATAGGTCTTTCCCATATAGAATGAAAAGCTTCCCATATATTAAGGATGGGGGCCCGCAAGCGAGCCCCCCTTATGGAAAGAGGAAACTGCTGACTGCAATTTCCTGTCCGGTGTGCATTATAGGCAGAAATGCACACCCAGCGTGCGTATTTAACTCATACATTATGTACAATACGCATAAAGAATCGTAACTCTATATCCACTTTTTGACAATTCGCTTTTGTACATTTTGTATATAATATACAACTTTTGCCTTTACAAATGGTACAATGTTTCAGGTAGATGAAAGCAGGCAAGCTTGTATGTCAGATGCTTTGCGTCATTTTTTCGTTCCGTTAGTAAGAAACATTTTTTGTCCTAAAACAGTATTACATGGCGTCAATAGAATTGATAAATTTATCAAGAACTGTACTCTGCATGGTTGGTTAGTAAACGAAATTGATGTTGAGACAAGAATTGATATTAATAAAAAAGTGAATGAGAATATTGAACTCGAGTAATTGATAAAGGATGGGAGGCCGCAAGCGGCCCCCCTTATGGAAAGAGGAAACTGCTGACTGCAATTCCCCGTCCGGCGTGCATCATAGGCAAAATGCACACCTAGCACGCGTATTTTCCAGATACTTTATGTTAAATACGCATAAAAATAGTAACATTATATCCATTTTTTAACAATTCATTTTTGTATATTTTATATAAAACATACATTTCTGGGAGGCATATTCCCAGCACAAGGAAACAATTAGATGAGCTGCCACCCTTCCCCATGCAAGCAGCCCGCTTACCAGCTTCTTCATTTTCATAATCCATCGCTCCTTTCCATAAGCTCCTTTTCATTTCAACTCCATGTTCCAGCACTTCTTTAATCTTTTCCCTTCCCTCCTTTTATCTCTTTCCTCTCTGCCGGCCAGGCAAAGCGCTACCCTGCGCCGGTTCGGGTTCCCCCATAACTGAGGATAGGGACCCGCAAGCGAGTCCCCCTTATGGAAAGAGGAAACTGCTTATTGCAATCCCTCTTTAGGTATGCATATAGGCAAAATGCACACCTTTAACGCGTATTCTATTGGTACATTATGTACAATACGCATAAAGAATCATAAACCTATATTAGTTTTTTGACAATTCAATTCCAAAATTTTTATACTTTTTATACAATTTTTTCTGGATATTTTGTGCAGATTCCCGGCACAGACGATGTGCTTCCACAAGTGAGAGCTGATGCAAAATTCTGAGGGGAACAAAATGTACAGCCGCTATAACGACAGGGATATATAGGCTTTTCCATGCAGGCTGCTGCCACTAAGATACCGCTATATCTATCACACTTTGGCAGGGTACTCCAGAGAATTCTCCCCCAGGAACTTATAGAGGGTATCCGCCGCCTGGCTCCTTCCCCGCCCCTTGTCTGAGGCAATCTGTATGGAACGCCCAGGAACATCGCAGTCCAGGCAGATCCGTACCAGTTTCTTTTCTTCCAGCAGCGGACGGGCCACAAGTTCCGGCACGAAACCAATCCCAAGGTTGTTCTCAATCAGCGGAAGCATAAGGTCAGAAGTCTCAACTTCCATATCCGGCTCAAAATCTATCTGATGGCGGATAAAGAAATCCTTGTATAGCTGGTAAGTCGCGCTCCCCCTGCCCAGGCCGACCCAGGGGTAATCCCCGATGTCCCTCAGTCCGAGCGGAGTTTTGCAGAGCCCCTTATACTGAATGCCGCCCACCAGTATTTCCTCAAAATCCAACACCTTCTCACAGCAGACAGTCCCAGGCATTTCATAGGGGACGGTAACTACCGCAAAATCCAGCTTGCCGCTGACCAGCTGCCTGACGATTTGCGGCGTCGTCTGGTTATGGATCTTAATCTTGATTGACGGGTACTGCAGCCGGAACCGGCGCAGCGCATCCAGCAAAAACAGGTGCAGCGCAATCTCCGTCGCCCCTATTTCCACGGTGCCGCCCTGCTGCGAGCCTCGCCTGCGGATTTCCTCCTGCGCATTCAGCAGATGGCGGCAGGCAGTCTCCACATGTTCATAGAGAAGCTCTCCTTCTTCCGTCAGGCTAACGCCGCGCGCCTCACGGACAAATAGCCGACAGCCAAGCTGCGACTCCAGCAGCTTCATGGTACGCGTTACATTCGGCTGGCTTCCGCCCAAGGCTGCGGCAGCCTTTGTGATGTTCCTATATTTTGCCACATAATAAAATATTTTATAATACTCGAAACTTATATCCATATATTTTTAATATTCCTTTCATATTAAATATATATTTTTCATATTTCTCTTTACGCAGTATAATACATTTCCAGTGAGATGTAAATGAGGGAACATGGATTTGATAATTGGGTAACGAAAGAAAGGAAAAGATATGTTATGAATAAAGACCTGACAGTCGGGAATCCCGGCAAGATATTATGGGCGTTCTGCCTGCCGATGTTCGGCAGCATCGTCTTCCAGCAACTATACAATATCGCCGACTCGCTGGTTGCCGGCAGATTCATCGGTGAAAATGCCCTGGCTGCGGTAGGCAACAGCTATAACATCACACTTATTTTCATCGCTTTTGCTTTTGGCTGCAATATCGGCAGCTCAGTCATCGTGTCACAGCTGTTCGGGGCAAAAAATTATAAGGCTATGAAATCATCGGTCTACACGGCGTTAATCGCCAGCGGCGTCCTATGCGCCATCCTGATGATAGCGGGCCTGCTGTCCTGCGACGCGCTGCTGCGCCTGATGAAGACACAGGAAGAAATCATGGCGGATTCCTCCCTATATCTGGACATCTATATCTGGGGCCTGCCCTTTTTGTTTTTTTACAATATCGCGACCGGCATTTTTTCCGCGCTGGGTGATTCGAGGACGCCCTTCCTCTTCCTGGCCTTCTCTTCGACCGCCAACATCCTGATTGACATCCTCTTTGTAGAAACATGTTCCATGGGCATTGCGGGCGTGGCGTGGGCCACCTTCCTCTGCCAGGGAGTAAGCTGTCTCCTTTCTGTGACGCTGATTCTAAAGCGCCTGTCCAGAATAAAGGTAAACGGCGCCGTCCCGTTTTTTTCCTGGCAGCTGCTTGGAAAAATAGCAGCCATCGCTGTCCCCAGCATCCTCCAGCAGTCCTTTATTTCGGTAGGAAACATGATGATCCAGGGATGTATCAACAGCTTCGGCGTGAGCGTTGCCGCCGGTTACTCCGCCGCTGTCAAGTTAAACAACCTGGTGATTACTTCTTTCACCACAATTGGCAACGGCATTTCCAACTATACGGCCCAGAACCTCGGGGCAAGCCAGTATGGGCGGATAAAAGACGGATTCCGGGCCGGTTTAAAGCTGGTCTGGTGCCTGTGCGCCCCTTTCTGCATCTTATATATCGCTTTCGGCAGGCAATTCCTGCTGCTGTTCATGGAGCAGGGTTCCTCCGCCGCACTGGCGGCGGGCCGGCAATTCCTGTGGATTTTATCTCCGTTCTATTTCGTGGTCTCCGCCAAGCTGGTGGCAGACGGCATCCTCCGCGGGGAAGGCGCGATGCGTGAATTCATGATTGCCACATTCACCGATCTGTTCTTGCGTGTGGCGTTATCTTTCGCGCTTTCCTCCTGGATGGGTTCTTACATCGGCATCTGGTGTTCGTGGCCGATTGGCTGGACGATTGCCACCGTGCTTTCCATCCTATTCTACCGAAAGAAAGCACGTCCTGTCACGCCTGCTTAGAAAGCCGTGCCTAGACCGAACAACGTGTGCAGATTTATCCAAAGGGATACCAGGCTTGCCTGCGGGATTCCTTAGGACGGTTACTAGCGGCATGTTACTTTTTGCACGAGTGCGCATAGTATTTTTTGTCTTATAGGGAAGATACTTTCACGCTTTAGCGCGACAAGGTCTTTCCTAATAAGACAAGAAAATGCCCATACGGCCCAAACTCCCGTAACTGGTATATATTTGCTCCTTCTTTACCAAGTGCTTGCCAAAATCTGCTCCCAGTAAGCGCCGAGCGTAAGTTGCGGCTTATAATCCCGGAACGAACTTGCCTGCTGCCGCAAGCGTCCCAAATTCTCCTCCGAGACTGCCTGCATACATGCCTCTTTGGCCTTTTTCTCTATCTCCTGTGGATGTTCCGGCAGCTTCACGCCCCAAAAAGCCTTCTTAATCTCCGCCATGGCTTTCTTGGACGCCGCCAGGAATGTCGTGTGCCTGTCATACGCCAGGTCAAGTTCTGCCAAGCGATCGTCCACCGTCTCTTCGCGGCGCAAGCCGGTAACCTCGTCGATTACATACGTTGTTTCCCGTCCTTCCCTCGAAAACTCATCCACAATACGGTCATGCACTACTTGGTATGACTTGGCCATCAGGGACATGGAGTTATCAAAGGAATGGCCATCGGCTTCGCTTCCCCAGGCTTTCCGCTCCTCAGCCATCACCTCCTGCATCTCGCTCAGGAAATAATTGCTGCAGTCCAGATATCTGGTGCGCAGCTGCTTATCCAGCTCCTCAAAGCTCGCCATACCGTCCTTGTTGAAATTCAGCCCATTTTCATCCAGGTACTCCCGCATCTCTTTCGCTGACCTTAAGCCTTCCTGCGAAAACGTGGCTTTGTCCTTGCCCAAACGCTGCATCTGTGGTTCTCGCTGATGAATCTGCGGATCCTGCGGCCGCGCCGCCGTTTCCTCATACGCCATCATATGCTTATAAAGCTTCGGGACTTCCGCCCTGCCTGCATATATGCCCACCGGATCCTCCTATCCCCAGAAGTCATACTTACTGGCTGATGCGAAGTAGTTATTCCCCAGGGCGTTATACTGGCTGGACGCGCTGCTGGCATTTGCCCTGGCATTGTCTGCAATCCGTTCCGCCAGGAAAGAAAGCTTGGTAGAAAACGAACCGTCTGCACCTAACAGCCCTTCCAACTCATCCACATCCGCTTCTTTCAGCTTATCCGCGTCAAACTTTAACGTGCCGTCGGAAGCCATGGTAATCCCAATTTCCTTAAGCTTTTCCTTCTGATCGGCGGCAACCCCTCCGAGCATCTGCCGGTAGAACTGGCTCAATGGAGAAGTTGCGTTCTTCATAGATTTCATCGTGCCATTATAGTTTTGAACCAGTTCCTTAGCCTTGTCACAGATTGCCTGTTTATCCCCGCTCTTGCGCGCCTCTTTAAACATTTCTTCTGAGAGCATGTTTTCTGCCGCCTGCTGCAATTTTTCCGCCTGGTCTCTCATCTTGCCATAGCTTTTATCCTGAATGTTTATCCCATTTTTTTTCAACGCATTCACCAGGCTGTTCCCCTGTCCGCTGCTGCCATTAATATAGCTGAGCAACGAAACGTTGCTGACCGGAAGGCCTGCCTTCCTCATGGATGCATTGAGCATCTGCGTAGTAATCCTCATAATTACGTCCTCCTTTGCCGTTGTCTCCTATTGCTTTCCTTATATTTATCGGTGGCTGGGGAAAAGTTTTTACGCTTCTGGCATGAACAGGCTTTCTATGGGCATAAAAATATTGTTTCTTTGATTTTCATATGATAAAGAGGACACAGATATGCCAGCGACTATGAAGAAAGATAATAGTTCTGCTGTAGAGGAAATGATTGGCAGAAAACGACATGGCGGTGCAGCATAAGCGGCACCGCCATTAATTACTTACTCCTGCGCTCTCGTCTACACAAACGAGAACTTCTCTTCCGTTGCCCGGAAAAACTCGCTCTTGGCCATATCAAAACAGTCCAGGATCTTAGGCGAGAACACGCCGCACTCCTCGTCTTTAATCATACGCACTGCCTCCTCCACGGCATAGGCGGCCTTATACACACGCTTGCTCACCAAAGCGTCGTAGACGTCGACGATGGAGACAACCTGTGCCCAGATGGGGATATCCTCCCCTTCCAGCCTGTCGGGATAACCATTCCCATCATACCGCTCATGGTGGTATCTGCAGATATCATAGCAGTATCTATAGAATTCGTTCTCCTCCTGTTTGAAATTCTCAAGCAGCTCACAGCCATAAACCGTGTGCTTTTTCATCTCCTCAAACTCTTCTTTGGTAAGCCTCCCCGGCTTAAGCAGGATGCTGTCCGGAATGGCAATTTTCCCCAAATCGTGCAACGCCGCCGCATTCGTAATCAGATGGACGGACTCATCCGAAAGCCCATATTCCGGGAATTCCGTCTTTACATATTTGAGCAGGATCCTTGTGAAATACTTCACGCGCTGGATATGCTCGCCCGATTCCAAGCTGCGGAACTCTACGACAGAACTGAGGGCGTTTACCAGGAATTCATTGCTGCGCTCCAGTTTCTCCCTGCTCTCCCTCAGCTGCCTGGTACGCTTCTCAAGCTTCTCTTCTATATCTCTCCTGTTCTGGAACAGCTCAATGATGTTCTGGGCACGCCGCATGACTACCTTCGGCTCAAACGGCTTATATATAATATCCGAGACTCCATATTCGTATGCCTTAACCTCGCTGTCCGCAGTCGCCTCCCCGGTAATCATGATAACCGGGATAGAGCTGATATAATTCTTCTCAGACATATATTCCAGGACGTCCAGCCCCGACTTGTTCGGCATCATCAAATCAAGGAAAATCAGGGACAATGTCTCCCCATATTTTTCAATTAATTCGATGGTCTCCACCCCATCCGCTGCTTCCAAGATCTCATACTGTTCGTCAAAAATAAAACTGAGCATCTTGCGGTTTACTTCCACGTCATCCGCAATTAAAATGATATGTTCTTCCATTTTCAATACCTCCGGCGGCGCAGTCATCTCGCCACTAAATTTATGATGTATGATTCTGACACGCTAACACCGTCATGGCATCCATTTTGTGTCCAGTATATTCTAACATAACCTTTTTCAAAAAATCAACCTATATCATGTTCATTCACAGGGATTTCACAACTTTATCTTGGAGAGCGCATCTGCGAAAGCATTGTTTACCGGCTCTTTCGCCTCCTGCTTCATCTTATTCATATAACGCGAGACGTCTTTCTTGGAAACGCCTCCGCCGCTCTCCTTGCGGCGTTTCTCAAACGCAGACAGCTTCTCCCGGTAGCCGCAGGCACAGGTAAACCTCCGGTTCTCTCCTTCCCCTACAAGCTCCATCTTCTTGTGACACTGCGGGCAGCGGGCGTTCGTAATTTTGGAGATGATTTTGCGGTAGCCGCACTCCCTGTCCTGGCATACCAGCATCTTGCCGTTTTTATGGTTCACCTCCAGCATCAGCTTCCCGCACTCCGGGCATTTCTTGTTCGTGAGGTTATCGTGACGGTAGGTTTTGGAGGAAGCCTGGATGTCCTTCACGATATCAGTCGTATAGCTGCGGATTTTCGCTTCAAAGTCTTTCTTTTTCGCTTTCCCTCCCGCAATGTCGGAAAGCTCCTGCTCCCATTTTGCCGTAAGCTCCGGGGAGGTAAGCCCCTGGGGCGCCAAATCCAGGACTTGCTTGCCTTTGGAAGTCAGGTGGATATATTTGTCCCGCTTCTCAATCATGAAACTGTGGAATAATTTCTCGATGATGTCCGCCCGGGTAGCGACCGTCCCCAATCCCCCGGTTTCCCCCAGGGTCTGCCGCAGTTTCTTATCAGAACTGTCCATATATTTCACCGGGTTTTCCATGGCGGCAAGAAGCGTCGCTTCTGTAAACGGCACGGGCGGCTTCGTCTTTCCCTGGACTATCCTGCCCTCTGAAAATAGGATTTTCTGACCTTTGGAAAAATCGGGGATTCCTGCTTCTTCCTTTTCAAATCCCATTTCATTTCCGTCCTCGGATTCCTCCTCCGCCGCAAAACCGGCTTCCTTCTGAAGGTTCCTGATTTCCTGCCAGCCTGGCTGCTGGAGAACCCGCCCCTTGAGGGTAAATTTACCGCCCTGGCAGGCTGCCGTGACTTCCGTCTGCTGATATTCGCAGGGCGGCATCAGGACAGCAAGGAAGCGGGAGACCACCAGCTCATAAATGCGCCGCTCGCCATATTCCAGATCTTTCAGGTTCACGCTCTGCTCCGTGGGGATAATTGCATGGTGGTCAGACACTTTCTTATCGTCCACGAAAGACTTATTGGCTTTGACAGGCGTCTTTAAAAGCCTGCCGCAGATTGGCGCATAAACGCCGCTGCGGCAAGCCCGCAGCCGCTCGGGGATTGTCTCCACGATATCTGCCGTCAGGTAACGCGAGTCTGTCCGCGGATACGTTACCACCTTGTGCCGCTCATAAAGGGCCTGCATGAAATCCAGCGTCTGTTTTGCCGAGAAGCCAAACATCTTGTTGGCATCCTGCTGCAGAGCAGTCAGGTCATAAAGCTGGGGCGCAAAAGACTTCTGCTGCTTCTTTTTCACGTCCTCCACGACGGCTGTACTGTTGGTGGCGTTTTTCAGTACGTCCTCAACTTCCTCCTTGGAAAACGTGCTGCTGCCGCCCTGTGGAGACTTCCATGTCCAGAAAAGCCCGCTGCCCTTCACCTTAAGCCCATAATATTCCCTCGGCTTAAATGACCGTATCTGCTCCTCCCGCTTGGCGATAATAGCAAGGGTCGGCGTCTGGACCCTGCCGCATGACAGCTGCGCATTATGTTTGACTGTCAGCGCCCTCGTAGCGTTTAAGCCTACCATCCAGTCCGCCTCAGCGCGCGCCACGGCAGCTTCGTATAATTTGTGATACTCCCTGGCGTCCTTAAGGTTTGAGAACCCCTGGCGGATGGCTTTATCGGTCACAGAGGAAATCCATAAACGCTTCATGGGCTTCTTCACGCCTGCCTTCTGGATAATCCAGCGCGCCACCAGCTCGCCCTCCCTGCCGGCGTCTGTGGCTATGATAATCTGCCCGACGTCCTTACGGCACATCTGCTTTCTGACCGTCTGGTACTGGCCTCCGGTCTTCTTAATGACCTGGATTTCTAAATGTTCCGGGAGCATAGGCAGGGTCTCCATCTTCCATTCCTTCCACTGCTCCCCATAACTCTCTGGGTCGGCAAGCTCCACCAGATGACCCAATGCCCAGGTCACCACGTAGTCTTTTCCTTCCAGGTAGCCGTTCCCACCCTGCCTGCAATCCAGCACGCGGGCGATATCCCTGCCCACGCTGGGTTTCTCTGCGATTACTAATGATTTCATATGCTAAATCCCATGCCTCTTGGCATCCTTTCTTCGCGGTTCTTCACACGCCGGAAGGTATTTTCCAGCCATACCCGCAATTTATTTCCGCAAGCAGCGAGCCAAGCAGCCGCGCTTACGCGGATACTTGGCAAATGCTGCGAGGTATTTGACTTTCTGATTCTTATATTTTTTTCGTCCCGCGGCAGCGCGGGAAATTGCTGCAACCATAAAACTCCCCGTACATGCTCTTGCGTTTGACCATTTCAGCGCCGCATTTCGGGCATAAGACTTCCGGCTGGGTTCCCTGCCTCTGCTTTAAGATTTTACCCATTTCCTCATAAGACTGCTGGTTCATGACGCAGTCATTCAGCGCACGGTGCGCTCCTGCAGTACTGATATGAAAATAAGCTGCCACATCTGACAGCTTGTGATGGGAAAGCTCCGGCAGGCACTTCCTCGCCATATGGAGCGTGTCTATGTAGTCATTTTCCACTTCGGAGCCGCGGACGCGCATGGCGGCATTGCAGATAAATTTCAAATCAAAACTCTGGATGTTATGCCCAACCAGAATATCCTTGCCTGCAAATTCCAAGAAATCCTCCAAAGCTTCCGGAAGCTCGGGGGCATCCGCTACCATATCGTCGGTAATATGGTTTACCCTGGTAGCGGCAGCCGGGATATGCCTTCCCGGGTTCACCAGCGTGGAAAACTGATCCACGGCCTCATGGCCCCGCACCCGGATGGCAGAAATCTCTATAATCTCATCTGCATCCGGGCGGACGCCAGTGGTCTCCAAATCAAAGACCACATAATCGCTGACATATTGATTCAAACGTTTTCCTTTGTTCCCTGTCACGGCAATAGCCCTCATTTCTCTTATGATTTCACATTATAAAATGCTTTGAGGCTATTTGCAAGCCAGAAATTCATTTGAAGCTCCCCGTTTTCATTTTACTCTGCTTCCAGCACATAAATCCTCGACTCAAAATCTGTGCAGGGTTCCTGCCCTGCGGTCACTTCCCCTGCAGTCACATCTGTAATGCAAAGCCCCAGGTTCATCAGCTCGTCACCGTAACAGACGGAGCCGCTCCTGCTTTCCCGGTAGCGGCAATCGGGGTCCAGCCCTTCCAGGCGCAGCCGTCTATAATATCCATTGACCACGTTCAGCGTTCGGTACCAGCCGACGATTGCGGTCTTCCTGTCCTCACTGACAGCCATCCATGACATTTCGTTTCCTTCAAAGGGGCTTTGCAGGCGGTAAAACGTACCGAACTGCAGCAGCTTCCGATACTCCTTCATGAACGCTACCTGCCCTTTCACCTCTTGTATCTCGTCCTCCGTCAGCCGGTTCAGATCCAGCTCATAGCCAAAAGTGCCAAAATATGCCACGTTAGCCCTGGTATGCAAGGGTGTATCGCGGAACAGCTGGTGGTTAGGCGTCATCGATACATGAGAACCCATGCTGCTGATAGGATAGCACATAGAAGTCCCATACTGGATTTTCATGCGCTCCGCAGCATCTGTATCATCGCTCACCCAGCCCTGAGGCGCATAATAGAGCATTCCCGCATCAAAGCGGCCTCCCCCGCTGGCGCAAGATTCAAACAATACCTCCGGAAACTCTTCTGTCAGCCTCTCGTACAACTCGTACACACCCAGGATATAGCGGTGGTACGCCTCGCCCTGACGTTCCGGCGGCAGTCCTATGCTGTAATATTCCGTGATACTGCGGTTCATATCCCATTTGACATAAGAGACTTTGGCCTCCCTTAAAATTTTTGCCATCATCTCATAAATGCAGTCCACGACTTCCTTCCTGGAAAAATCCAGCACATACTGGTATCTGCCATGAGATTTCACTCTCTGCGGCGTCGCAATCGCCCAGTCCGGGCGCTGGCGGTACAGCTCGGAATCCTCGTTCACCATCTCCGGCTCAAACCAAAGCCCGAACTTCATTCCCAGCCCCTCAATCAGCTCGGCAATGCCTGTAATCCCCCGGGGAAGGCGAGCCTGATTTGCCACCCAGTCTCCCAGTCCGGCACGGTCACTGTCCCGCGCCCCGAACCAGCCGTCGTCCAGCACGAACAATTCCACGCCGCATTCTTTAGCCTTCTTTGCAATCTGCACCAATTTCTCTTCTGTAAAGTCAAAATAGGTAGCCTCCCAGTTGTTTATCAGGATAGGGCGCGGCCGATCTCTCCACTGCCCCCGTGCAAGGCGTTTCCGGAACAAGCGGTGGAATGTCTGGCTCATGCCGTTCAGCCCTCGATCTGTATACACCATCACAGCCTCCGGCGTCTGAAAAATTTCTCCCGGCTCCAATTTCCAGGAAAAGGCGTCCGGGTGTATCCCCACCAAAACCCGCGTCGTGTCGTGAGCGTCCACCTCCGCCTGCATCAGGAAATTCCCGCTATAGATGAAACTAAAGCCGATAGCTTCCCCCTGGCGTTCCGTAGCGCAAGGACGCTTCAATACCAGAAACGGATTGTGCTGATGGGAAGAGTTACCCCGCAAGCTGCCTATGGACTGTATGCCCATTGCCAATTTCCGCGTCTTGACATGGCGTTCCCGCGCCCATGCCCCCGAGAGCTGCAGCCACTCATACCCGCAGTCTGGCAGATCCAGGCAAAGACTCATGGCACGCGTAAGCTGCACGGCCTCTGTCCCTTCATTCAAGTAACGCACGCTTTTCGCAAGGATGCCGCCTTCTGCAAAGACTGTGTAAGACATCTGCACACGGATTGCAGTCACCGGATCCTTCAAATCAATCAGCAATGTAGCGGCTTCTGACCCATCCTCCGCATAAGTTGCCGGAAGCCCCGTAAGCTGCGGCTTCCCAGAAACTATACTGTGGGACTGGTACTGGAAATCAGAAATCCTGCTGCCGTTTGGCTGGCATATTTCCACAGCCGGGCTTCGGTAATCCCCAGTGCCAAAGCACGGCAGTTCCTGCCTGATATGCTCCAGGGAAAATGACCGGTCTCCCGGAAAAGAACAGGAGGCCATGGGGCGGACACATAGCTCAAGCAAATCTGACAGCCCTTCCCTGTCATGTATCTTCTTCCCGAAATAGAGCTGCCCTAGCTGGCCGTTCGGCAGCGCCATCATGACATAGCTGATGCTTTCATTCCACAGATGGAACACCTTTTGCTTTTCGTGATAGACAATTTTCATATATCCTCCTTTCGCACGAGTGCGCATAGTATTTTTTGTCTTATGGGGAAGACACTTTCACGCTTTGGTGTGACGCGATCTCTCCTATAAGGCGAAACAGGTGGCCGGCAACCCGACCACCTGTTTACTGTCTCATGTCCATCTGCACGGACTGGAAATTCGTCTTAAACATCATTCCGATGTTATTGTATAAACCTTTTCCCCTGGAACTGCCGGAGACTTGTTTGACTGCCCCTTCGGCTGCATCCGCTGTCCGGCTTGTGCCTTCAAACATGAAAGCATGCATCCGTTCCATGCGGCGGGCATCCTTCTCAATGCCTTCCATATGCTCTTGCCTGCGCGCTTCCACATCAACACCTCTGGCTGCATCCTGGGTGATTTCCGCTTCCCGGATCCTGACTGTCCCTTCTGCCTGCGCGGCAACATTTCTCACTATCTGCATCTGCGCAAACGCCGCGTCCTTGGACATGCTGTTGTGCATTACGCCCACCAGGGCTTCCTGCCCTTCGGCGTCTGCCTGCCGGCTGCTGTCCGGGCTGGCTATATCTTCCCGCTGCCGTCCGTCAGTTTCCTGTGCCTGCTTGGAAGCCTGCTGTTCCTTTATGTTTTCACGGTACGCATGTTTCTTCTGCTCTTCCTTAACTTGCTCCGCCTTTCGCTCTTCCTGCTGCTTCTTCTTTTCCTCTGCCTGACGCTGCCGCAGCTCCCGCTTCAAATCGCTGATTTCCTGCTGGATTTTCTGCCGTTTGCTCTCTTTTTCCTGCGCAGTCATATTCGTATCGGAAGAAAGATCCTGCCTGCGCTTCTGGGCATCCATGATTCTGCCCTGAATCTCTTTGCTGGCAGTGTCCGGCGCGGCATTCATCTGCTCTTTTACTGACTGCACAGCATTCCCAGCTGAACTTGCATTACTTACTTGCATCATAACTTTGCCCCCCTTTCTTTCTCTGATTTGTACTGCACGAATATTGAAAGTATCTTTAACTTATTATATCGGATATTTCGATGAAAAAATTAACTCCTTTCACGCATCTCTATTGCCTAATTACATCCAGCAGACTGAAGCCGGTTAACAGCTGCCGGAAATGAATTCCAGAAACTGCGGTTCCGACAATGGCTTGGAAAAATAATAGCCCTGGATGTAACTGATTCCCAGCTCTTCCATCGTCTCATACTGCTCCTTCGTTTCTATCCCTTCGGAGACAATCTCCAGATTCATCCCATGAACCATGTGCATGGCCGCATCCATGACATATTTGGCCTTTCCGTTCTCAAAATAAGCATTAATCATATCGCGGTCAAACTTAACGATATTTACCGGCATATCCACAATATAATTCAAGTTAGACTGCCCTGTGCCGAAGTCATCCAAAGAAAACTTGACCCCATAATCCATCAGGCTCTTCATATTGTTGAGCAAAATCCGCTTCTCTTCCATGGACGCTGACTCCGTAATTTCCAGATTGATGAACTCCGAGGGGATATCATACCGCTCCATAATACTGATATAATCTTCCGCCAGCTGCTCATAAGAGCATTGCACGACCGACAGATTGATTTCAATATAATGCAGCCCATACTGCCTGATGTTATTTAGCTTCACGAAACGGCAGACCTTCTCAAAAACCATCTCGCCCAGCTTTAAAATCATGCCGTTCTGCTCTGCAACTTCAATGAACGCCCCTGGGGGTACAATGTTCCCCTCCTCGTCCCGAATCCGCACCAATGCCTCTGCAGAGGTAAAACGATGCTCCTTCGTCGAATAAATCGGCTGATAAAACACTTCCACCCAATCTTTCTCCATGGCCTCTAAAAGCAGCTGTTCGGTACGTTTTTTGCGGTACATCTCTTCGGCCTTCTGTCTGTCCACATGAAAGAAAGAATCATCGGAAAAGTCCCTGCTGTCCTGCCTGATATCCCTGATTAAATAAAGCATATCTTCCACATTGCTAATCACGTTGGCGTCTGGGATGCTGATCCAATACGGGCGGATATAAAACCTCCTGTCTTCTCCCCATCCTTCGTCAAAACGTGAAAGCAAGGAACGCGTCTCTTCCTCTGCCCTCACGGCGTCTCTGAATACCAGAAGGACTTCGTCTTCCGCATTTTTAAAAATAAATACATCCTGAATCGTCAGAAGATACTCTACGATTTCCATTTTCATTGCTTCCAGCTGCCCCCGCGTCATATTCCTGCGGAAAGACCGCTCAAAAATCACCGCCAGCACGGAAAATTCCGCGCCCTCGCTATACAGCTGCCTGACATACTGCACTAAGGCCCCATGGTTGAACATCCCGGACTGCCTGTCCAGGTTGGTCTCCGGGTTTTCCAACTTGAGGTAAAGCACGGCCATGCCTATGGAACAGGCAAAGCCCAATACAAGAATCCTGTTATAACAGTACTGCAGCATTGCCGCGCTGACCCAGACAACCATCCACGTCAGCACTGCTTCCCGCCGCCTAGGGTTAATCTTATTCTTTTCTTTCTTCATCAGAAAGAAATTTGCAACAAGAAACGCGATGGCAACCCAAAACGCTACCAGGTTGCTTGGCCCATAAGTGACAAGGAACGTAGTCCCATCCTCATCAAACTGATAATAAATCGGCAGCATATAGACAAGTACGGCATCCCCCAAAGTTATGAGTTCGTATCTGCGTACAGCCTTCCTATAATCCTCTTTCCTGACATAGATATCCACGCAGATATACAGAAGGCTGCAGAGCGCAACGCCCACGAGAGTCACAAGATAGCTTTTGCAGACAAAATCCACAACCCATCCGGGAAGCCGTTCCCGCTGGTAAATTACAATAATAGAAGCAATATCCAGGATAATGCAGAACAGATTCAGGCAGAACGCTCGCAGAAAAGCCCGTTCCGTGTTCAGCGATATCCTTTTTTGCCTTGTGTAAAAAAATAACAGAACCATCATCAGAATAATTCCACAGCATTGCATTTGTATATGCATAATTTTCCCCTTCATTGACGGCATACGCTTACGCCACCCGCACAATCACTACTATAATAAAAGGTTCTTGTTTTGATTATACCGCAAAACCTAGCGCCTTACAAGCTTGTTTTGTGCGTTATTCATATAAAAACACAGAAAAAAAGAGATTTTCTATGGAATTTTACTTATACCTACACTATAATCAGATACAGAAACATTCATTTCTGAGAAAGGAGACTTCATCATGCCTGATTATCAACAACTTACCCACGAGTTTTCCCCTGTGTACGATAAACATTCCAAAATTCTGATTCTGGGGACGTTCCCCTCTGTCAAATCCCGGGAACAGCAATTTTATTATGGACATCCCCAGAACCGTTTCTGGAAAGTCCTCTCACATATAACAAAAGAACCGGCGCCCACAGCGGTGGAGGAGAAAAAACACCTTCTCCTGTCCCACGGCATTGCCGTCTGGGACGTCATCCAAAGCTGTGAAATCATCGGTTCTTCTGACAGCAGCATCCGCAACGTAGTGCCTGCCGACATCGCTTGGCTGCTGCGCCAAACTTCCATCCATGCCATTTTCGGAAATGGCAGCAAAGCCTGTGAGCTTTTTCAGAAATATACTGCCCCTGCGCTTTCCGATTTCCCGAAGGCGAATGAAATCTGCAAGCTGCCAAGCACCAGCCCGGCAAACGCCGTCTGGAATCTGGAACGCCTCTGCGCCGAATGGGAAGAGAAATTAACTCCATATATAATTTCCAGCCTTCCTCATGTGTGAGACAGGCTTTCCCTCATCCCCTTTATGAGCTAAATTTTCTATAATTCATGATTTAACTTTTGCCGAAGCAACCGCGCCATCAACAGTACGGCCCCCATGGCAAGCAGGGAAAGACCTACAACATCAGATTCATCCCCGGTGCGGACCGCACTCGCGGAACGCCCCGTCCCCCCTGCAACAACAAAACTCGGCCACACACGATTGATTATCCAGTCCGGTTCTACGTCAAGCAGCTGGTCCCCTGAGTACATCTCCGCAACCTCCGTCTCCACGGTAACTTCCTTGCCGTTCGCCGCATCGCGCGCTTCCCAGGTCACAGTGATGAGATTCCCTTCCTCACTACGTTTTTCCGTATCCGCCCAGGCATAGGACAGCACATCCTGGCCTGCCTCCGAAAGACCTATATTCGTATCTTCCAAATCCCAGAGTTTTCCGCTCTTAACCTCCCTCAAACTCAGCAGCTCCTGTGGATAATGGATTTTAATCCTGCCGCTGGTCGCCTGGCTGTCCCTGGCAATATCAACAGACAGCGTCACCGTCCTTTCCTGAGCCGTAAAACGCGTGGTTACCAACGCTTTCCCAACAGCCTGCCCATCCTCTGCCGTACCAGAGCCTGAACCCGCCCCCTCTCCATCGGACGCACCAGAGCCTGAATCCGCCCCCTCGCCGGCAGCCGCACTCTCCCCCCGATCCGGCAGCACATTATCCTTGGCGGCTTCCACCATGGTACATGGGACGCCGCCAAGGACTGCCGCCAGCAAAACAAGAACCACGCAACATCGGGCCAAGACATGTTTCTGGCAATTAAATTTAGACTTAATATTATTCATGATTCCTTCACCTCCCAGCCTCAAACGAATACCCATCCTTGCCAGACTCGCCGTTTATTAATACAAAAGGCCATTCCCATTCCGGAAAAGATCCCAGATAATAAACCGTGGGTTTTACGTCCGCCTCTGAACGATGGCAGTCTAATGCATACAACTTCGCCGCCTGGCCGCCGTCATACGCGCTCCAAAACAGATAACCGCTGGCTGGCTCATAATAAAGAGAGTCAAACGCCTGCGCATTCCCCATGCCAATCCCGGTATCGCCTATTTCCTCGAGGATATTCCCATATACATAGTCGTCAAGGTCTACGCTATAGCCCAGCTCATAAAGTTTTCCGCCCTGGCTTACCAGCCAGAACCAGTCCACCAGCCCATAATCCTTTTCCTTGCTGCTGCCTGCATAGGCAATGCCTGCCAGTCCGTCCCCTGACGTAGCGTCGCCCACGTCTATCGTCGACTCCACATCATAGATGTCCTCACAATCGAAACTGTGCAGCAAAGATCCTTCCACACCAAACACGAACCCGGTATTGGGACTAAATGCCAGGTCTGAAGGGGCAAAATCCAGGCTTCCCTTTGAGGAACTACGGTAGTTGTCCGCCGGATCGATCAGATACAAATCTGCCCCCTCTTCATCCCCGACGGTAGCAAAAACTTTATCCTCCACCGCCGTGGCCGCAAGATAAGTTCTCCCTTTCTTTATCCTACGAAGTTTCGCATAATCCGGAAGACCCGCCGTGCGGATGCCGCACAGCCATGCATCTCCCTCCTTATCAGACATAAATCCATTGAGGGAGACCGCTATTTCCCCCACTGTAACCTGGCAGACAGCCGTTTCCGATTCCCCAGCCATGTTCTTCGCTTTTGTGGCCGCTACGATGGCAGTCGTCCCTGGCGCAACGCCAGTCACGTTCCCCTTCGAATCCACTGTGGCAATACGTTCGTCCATGCTGCTCCAGGACACCGTATTATCCAACACGCTTTCCGGGCTGACTATGGCTTTCAGACGCTTCGAATTATTCTTAATTAATGTCATGTCCGTTTGATCCAGGGCCACGCCATCCGCATAGGGCGTATCCGGGTTTGCGCTGCGGTTGACCCGGTATAAGGCCGTATTCCCGGCATAATCCACCAGCTTTACATAAAATACTTGCTGGGGATCGCGGATAGCAAGATTCATTGGGACCCCGGATTTCTCCTGATTCACGCCGTAAGCTGCGAGCAGCGTCTCTTTATCCCTGCCATAAATTTTGACTGCCGCTGTATAACGGTTATCCGCAAATGTGAGAATAATCTTTCCCGGACTTTGGTCTTCCATGGAAATCAACCTGGGTTTCGTGTTATCAATCGTGAACGGGATGCTGAATCTTGCACCTTCTGCAGCCGCCTCCGGCTTATCCTTATAATATTCCGGCAATGCCGTGACCGTAAAACGCACCCTGGTTCCCTCGGGCAAAGGCTTTCCCTTTTTGCTCCTGCCTTGCCAGTCCAGATAAACATAATTTTCTTTGTTGCGCCACTCGCCCTTCTGGGAATCGAAATAGGCTCCCTCGCATTCACGATCCTCTGACTGGAAGTAAATCTCTCCCGTCCTGTCATTCGTAACCGTAGTCCGTACAAGAGCCGCGTTGCGGATTAAGGTATAGCTGATACTGGCAATCTTATCCCCAGAGCTTGTGGAAAAGGCATTTCTGTCAGGCAGATATTTCCTGTCGCCGCCTTCCAGGTACATGTTAGATCCATAGCAGAACTCTCTGTCCGCCTCCGCCATATAGTAATTGAGGTAGTTGGCAATCTCCCCGCCAGAATAAACCACGCCTCCCGCGCCGCCGTTTGCAAACTCCAGATAGTCAAACGGCTCAAACATGGAAGATTCCGTCCAGCTTCCATAAAATGCCAGCATAGGGACAGACAGCTGCACCGCCCCTCTCAGATAGACAAAGCCGTCAACATACATGCCATGCGCAAAATTTCCATCCAAGTATTTCCTGTCCGCCTGCGACAGTTCCACCTTTACCGACACCTTGGCTGTCTGCTCCACCTCAAGCGTCTGCTCCTGTAAATCTCTCGTGGGAACTTTCAGTTCCTGCAGGAACCCATAGACGTCCGCAGTGTTTATCACGCCGTCCTCATGGAAATCAAATTTGCCCTTGTTTCGCTCCACCCGTTCCAGGCAGACGGATTCATTGACATGGCGCAGCAATTCCAGCGCATCCGCTTCATCCACAGTTCCGTCTTTGTTCAAGTCGTACATAAGTACCTGGCTGTCTGAAGAATAGGTCACTTGAGGCTGAAGCTTATGGGAACTTTCGGCAATCCATTCCCCGTCTTCAACCCCCTCCGTCAGCACGGAGCTTTCCAGGGAATAATACTGGTTCTTCTCGGTAAGGTTGCAGACCTGGAAGGTAAATTCATAGACGCCCTTCCTGCCCGGGTCGTCTCCCAGTTCCGCTTTCACCTTGCCGTCATTCCCCTCCTTTTCGCCTACCAGGATATAGGCCGGCGTAGTAGTGGCCGCTCTCACGTTGGCAAGTCCGCTGCCCTGCTTCCTGGGCGAATATTCTTCCTTATCTTTTTCTTTAAGAGGGACAGCCGTCCCCATCAGCAGGGCCTGCGTCAACGCCCGTCTGCTAAGCCCGGTCTTCTTTTCCAAACCGTTGCGCTGTATATATTCTGATACCAATGCGCTCATCCCGGAAATACTGGGCGCAGCCATGGAAGTACCGCTCATGCATCCGTATTCCCCGCCGTACAAGGAAGAATAAATGTTTTCGCCAGGCGCCGTTATCTCTGGTTTCAAGGCAAGATCCCCAGGAACGCCCCAGGCGGAGAAATCGCTCATGCGGTAACCCTGCGCCGCCTTTTTATTTCCCAGCGGCTCAGAAAAGATGCAAAGCGTTCCTTTTTCCTCCAGCGACCAGCTATCCTCCCATCCCATCATGGCGCATGGGATGCTGGCTTTGGAACCTGACAGGTTCAGCTTTGGGAACCCCAAATCGTCATTGCAGATAATCAGCGCCGCCGCCCCTGCCTTCTCAGCATTTTCATGTTTTTCCTCATATGGGATGATGCCCTTGCTGATAATCACGACCTTACCCCTGACATCAATATCCGCATAATCTTCCGCTTCCCCGAAAGACGAGAGGAATTCATATTCATAATCCGTCCCCCCGCCTTTGGAGTCCAGCGTTGCCATGGACGGAACGGCTGCGTTCCCTTCTGCGTCGCGGTAAAAATATTTGCGTTTCCCAATCATGAAGCCGCTGTCACTGTAGCCTGCATTGACTGCGCTTGCCACCGTGAGCGCATTTGCATAAGATCCAGGATATCCCACCATATTCATATTGACATCCTGGATGCGGTTGTGTCCAACACTGCTGGATTCTGCCCAGGATCCATAGTTCCCAGCGGCAACGCTCACCACCATATCGCTGTCCAACAGCCTTTGGAACACCTGGTTTACAAACTCCTCCCCGGAAAACGCCTCGCTCTCCCCGGGATTGGGCGTTCCCATGCTCAGGTTTACCACATCCGCCCCCAAAAGCAGCGCATCCTCCACCGCCGCCATATAATCGTCGCTGAATGCCTCGTCGCTGCCATCAAACACCCTCATCACCAACAGCTGGGCGTCTTTGGCAATCCCCACGACCCCATCCCGCTGCAGCCGGTACTTGCCGTCTCCTGCCGGCACATACTGATTTGCCGCGGCAATGCCCGCCACATGCGTGCCATGGTCCCCGCTCCCGCTATCTACATTCAAATTATCTCCAGCGTAATTAAATGCAAATGCAATTTTCTTATTTTTGTATAGGTTTTTAGGACTTTTCCCCGCTCCTTTACTGCTTGCTTTAAGTTTTCCAAAAACCTTGGCAATCTCTTGGACATTCAACAATTCCCCTGCTTCTGCCTTATACCCGGACTTTTGCTGTGTCATCTTCCTGCCATAGCCAAAAGCCCCCGCGTCAAAGGAAGGATGATCCAGGTCAATCCCGGTGTCGATGATGGCAATGCGCTGGCCTGCCCCGGTATACCCGCCATCCCACGCCTCATAGCTTCCTACCATCTCGCCCGCCGTGATTGTGCTGGGTTCTGCCGCCTCCTGCAGGCGGTATTTCGGGACAATATACACATCTTTTACGCCTTCAACCTCCTGAATGCGTTCAATGTCTCCATACTGCACATCTGCAGAAACGGCATTGGAAAGCAGGCTGAACTGGTAGCGCACATTCAGGGGATGCCTGCCGACTGCCCGTTGGATGTCTCCAAGCACTAACTCCTGCCGTGCCTGCGTCTGATCCGCAAAACTCTGCGCCCGCGCATCATTGCTAATCCCTCTGGCAGAAAAGCCGCCTTCCAGGGCTGACTCTCCTTCCAGCACGACAAACACCCGGACTTCCTCCGAATCCAGCATCGCACTGCCGCTGGCATCCGGCGTCTGTCTGGCCTCTATGCCTGCCCCCGCTTCTCCCTTTATTTCCTCCCACTGCAGGCTTCCGCTGCCTGAACCTGCTTCCTGCAAGTTCCCGGTTCCTTGCCCGCCTGCCTTCTGCCGCTTCCCATCTGCAGGGGTCACTGCCTTGATTCCTTCCGCCTCCGCCAGCTTCTTCCCTGCACTGGCGCTGCCAGTCATCATAAATGCCAGGCTCAGTGACAAGGCCAGAGCTGTCAGCCGCTGCATCCGTTTTCCCATTTTCATGGCTTTCCCTCCCATCTGTTACCACTTCTGCCAGAACATCCCCTCGGCGGAACATCCTCTGATATCTTTCCCATCCAACACTGCTTCCGTCAGCTCCTCCCCGTCGTAGCTTAGTTTCAGGGAAAAAAACGGGGCGTTATCCATCAAGAGCCGTAAAAAAATTTTGTCCCCCTCCCACAAGTTCAGGGACATAAGATCCTCTTTAGCCACCCATTCCAACACTCCCTCATCACACTCTGCCAGCGTCCCTTCGAACCGCTCTGCCGTGAAAAGGCACATATACTCTACCGGCCACCCAACCGCGGAAAATGTCACAATCCCGCGAAAAGAAAAACCAGTCAGCGTAAGACCGGTTTCCTCCTTCACTTCCCGGAGCAGACATTCTTCCGGGCTTTCTCCAGCTTCAAAATGCCCGCCAATTCCGATCCATTTATCTTTATTTACATCTTTTTCCTTCTTTACCCTGTGCAGCATCAAGTACTTTCCGTCCTTTTCAATGTAGCACAAGGTGGTCAACGGCGATTTCCCCATGACGTCCTCCCGGCCGCACCGCAAGCGCGCTGCGAAACTTATCCCCATATCAATGCTATGCAGCTGCAATTTATTTAATGCTGGCTAAATATTTCTCATGAATCGTCTCTTTCAGCTCTTCATATGGGACATTAATCTCAATCATGCCAACCGCATACGTCGTTACCATATAAGGATTGCAGATTACCGTCAGTCCCTTGTCCGTCAAGTAAAATGTATTCTCCGTCATGATATCGCCAACATAGCTCTCATAATCATCCATCAGCCCGTCCTTATAAGGATCTTTCGTAATGGTGTCCAAGATATGCCGCTCCACGATTGTCCGTGCCTTTGCTTCATCTTTAAATACATCCGCCAGATAGAGCAAGTCCCCGGTCGTCACGTCAAAACAATACGTGGACGTCCACGTATTCGGGTGTGCCGAGCCCTGCCAGTCATAACTTTCCGCCACAATGCTAAGTATCCGCGTGGAGATATGAACCGCCTTATAAGTCATGCCATATCCGAACCCGCCCCAGGCTTTGGCTTCCTCTTTTGTCAATTCCTTATAGTAATCTTTCGCCTGCTGCACCTTCGTCCCAATCTCCTCTTGGTTAGAAATGTGCTGCTGCTCAAACACCATATTCATTTTCTGTGAGATATCCTCTTTCCCTTTGATGGTAATGACCGGGCAGTTTTCCGTCACGGCCAGCATCAATGCGCCGCTTTCGTCATCATTGATGTTCTGGGAATAATCCTTGAACGTCACCTCAGGAGGTTCTGTCAGTCCCTGGCTGTCCGTCTGGCTGCCGGCCCCTGCCTCCGTCTGAGATGCGTCTCCTGTTTCTCTGCCCTTGCCATCCTCTGCCTGGTCCTTGCCATCTGCTCCCGGGCCTTTGCCGTCCGCCTCCTCCTGGGATGCGCCTCCTGCTCCCAGGCCATCGTCCTGCAACTTGTCCCCATTCCCGGATGGGTTCGCGGCATCCTCCGTACTCTGGCTGACGTGTTTCTCTTTTTCTGCGTTCTTTCCGCTGCAGGCTGCTGCCAACAGGCAGAATCCCAACCCCAGCATGAATAATTTCTTCTTCATGTCCAAAATCCCCTTTGCAGTTTTTTCATCTGGTACATATGATTCAGCGGCCCATTTCCTCTTCCTAAATCCATGCCGTCCGCAATGGCCCCTCTGACATATTCCTTGGCCTTTCCGGCGCTTTCTTTTGCCGACAGTCCCATCGCCAGCCCGCAGGCAATGGCTGAGGACAATGTGCATCCCGTCCCGTGGGTATTGCAGCTGTCAATATGCGGCGACGAAAACCAGGCAAGCTCCTCTCCATCGTAAAACAGATCGTCTGCGCAGCCCATGTCGTGCCCGCCTTTTAAATAAATGATTCCTTTGTATTGTAACGCAAACTCCCTTACTGCCGCAACCCTTTCTTCTCTTGTTTTTATGGTTGTTTTTAACAGCAGCTCCGCTTCAGGGAGGTTTGGCGTGTAAATTTCTGCCAGAGGAAGAATCTCCTTCTGGTAATAGGCAAGGGCCCCAGGCTCCATCAGCTGCCGTCCGCTCGTGGAAACCATCACGGTATCCACCACTACGTGCCTTGCCTTGTATTTCACCAGGCAGTCGCGGATTGCCCGCATCTGCCCGATGCCCGTAATCATCCCTATTTTCACGGCATCCGGCACAATATCTGTAAACACGCATTCCAGCTGTTCCTGCAAAAAATCAGGGGATACCGGCAAAAGATCCGTTACCCCCATTGTATTCTGTGCTGTCAGAGCCGTAACTGCGCTCTCACCATACAGCCCCAGTGATGCGATTGTTTTTAAGTCCGCCTGTATCCCAGCCCCTCCGCTGCAGTCACTGCCGGCTATCGTAAGCACTGTCTTCATATTTCTCCTCTTTCTTTCTGTCCTTGCAGGATTTGCTGATAAGTTCCCGCAGCTCCCTGACCTCTCTGGCAGGGCTGTCCGCTTTCAGGATACCTGCGGAGACGGCAAGCCCTGTCGCACCACATGCAAGCGGCCTGCATCCATTTTCTGCGGTAATGCCCCCCACCGCCACATTGGGAATTGGGGCATTTGCAAGGATTGCCCGGTAAACCTCCGCCGAAATCGGCACGGCGTCCGCCTTCGTCTCTGTAGGGAACCAGGCCCCGCTGCCCAGGTAATCTGCCCCGTCCGCGGCTGCCTGCCGTGCCTGCTCCACAGTCTTTGCCGTGGCCCCAATGATTTTCTCCGTGCCGAGCAGCCGCCTTGCATCCCTGACCGGGACGTCCGACTGCCCCAGATGCACACCGTCCGCGCCGCAAAGCATCGCGATGTCCAGCCGGTCATTAATAATCAGCTTCGTGCCGCCGCCCTGCGTCAACTCCCGCAGCCGCTTCGCACGCTTTAAGTATTCTGCTGAGGAAATTCCTTTTTCACGGAGCTGGATGAAATCCACTCCCGCAGCCAACGCTTCTTGTATCTTCCGTTCCCCATATGAAAAATCTGCAATCAAATACAGCCAGCCTCCCATGCCGTCCATCCTTCCTCTGGCCAATTTCCCTGCCACAGCCAGTCTTCAAATTCTTTGCCATCAAGAACGCTGAGCGCGTCCAGCAGAGCCGTCTTCGCCATTCCGTATCCCTGTGCCAAAGCTGCTTTCTCCAAGGCAAACGCCATCCCCAGGGAAGCGGCCACAGACGACACTGCCGCCGCTGCCCCCTGTCCTTGCCTGTCCATCCCGCAAAAAAAGGCCGTTCTCCCGGAAACGACACTGTAACACGCGCCTGCCACAGCTCCCAGCAGACAGCCGCTTCCTACTATATTGTATCGGCTTATTCCCGTCGGAAAACGCCCCCTGCCAGAGGAAAGACGCACACTTTTTTTGTCCCACAGCACAAGATCCTCCGCCCCGGTCACCAGGCAGACCCTGCCAGGGGGTATCCGTCCTGACAGCTCATGCTCTTCCACAGCGTCAATGCCTTCCCAGGTAAGCCGCCCCTGCTGAATGCTATAGATTTCTGAGCGATTCCCCTTTATGATGCCTTGCCAGGGCAACGCCAGGAGATCTTGCACGGACTGCAGGCGGAACTGAGACGCCCCGCAGCCTACCGGGTCTAGTACCAGCGGTTTCTTTACCCTGGCTGCTGTTTCCACTGCCAGGCTGGCCGCTTCCAGCTTACCAGCATCCAGCTGTCCAAGATTGATGACGCTGGCATCGGCCTGCTGCGTAATTTCTTCCATTTCCAGAGCGGAGACCGCCATCAACGGCCGCGCCCCCAACGCCGCCAGGCCATCCGCACAGAAAGCTGCGGAAACGGCATTGGGCAGCATATGGATGAGAGGCATGCGGTCTTTTATCTCCCGGAAAATCCTGGCAGCCAGCTGCGGGGGCATTTCTTCAGAACCGCAGCTCATGGCAGACGCCCTCTTTGCATATCCACGCCCTCTTCCGCCATGCTTTTGAGATAGCGGAATGCACCAGACTTGCAGAGGATGCCCAAAAGCGCTGCCGCCATAGCGCAGCCTCCCATAGTGCTGACCAGGAACGGAAGCACATATGTAAATACCGCGGCCTCCTGGTTCCCCATGAAAAGAACCGCAACCGGATAGCACAATATACCGCCGAGGATCCCAGTCCCTACCATTTCTCCGGCAAACGCCGTCCAGAGCTTTCCGCTCAAGCGGTACAGCAACGCTCCCAGCAACGCTCCTATCATGCTTCCCGGAAACGCAAGCAAGCTGCCAGTTCCCAGAAGGTTGCGAATCAACGCTGTGGAAAAGGAAAAACCCAACGCATATCCCGGGCCCAGGAACACACCGGCAAGCACATTCAGCAGATGCTGGATGGGAAAGCACCTCGAAGCCCCCACCGGAAAAGAAAATGCCGACAGGGATACGCCAAGCGCAGTCATCATCCCCGCCAGAGCCAGTTTTCTGACATTTAGCTTCATACTATCATTTAACTTCATACTACCATTAATTTTCATTCTGACCTCCTTCTCTGATCCTGCTCCTTCTCTCTAAGAAAGATGCCAGACACTATAAAATGTCTATGTACTCACCGGAAAGCGCTTTGTTCATGCTGCGCACCGCACAGAATTTGCCGCACATGGAACAGGTATCATCATGTTCCGGCTTACGGTCTTCACGGATCTTCTTCGCCGTCTCCGGATCTATGGCACACGCCCACTGCTTCTCCCAGTCCAATTCCCGCCGGGCGTCCGCCATCTTATCGTCAATCTCCCGTGCGCCGCGTACACCTTTGGCAATGTCCGCCGCATGAGCTGCAATTTTCGAAGCAATGATTCCTTGCTTCACGTCTTCCACGTTAGGCAGAGCCAAATGCTCCGCAGGCGTCACATAACAGAGGAATGCCGCGCCATTCTGCGCTGCAATCGCACCGCCGATTGCCGAAGTGATGTGGTCATACCCCGGCGCGATATCGGTCACGATAGGCCCCAGCACATAGAATGGGGCTCCCATGCAGAGCGTCTGCTGCATCTTCATGTTGGCTGCAATCTGGTCCATCGGCATATGCCCAGGCCCTTCCACCATCACTTGCACATCGCGCTCCCAGGCGCGTTTCGTCAGTTCTCCCAGCCGCACCAGCTCTTCTATCTGGCAGACGTCGGAGCCATCCGCAAGGCAGCCTGGGCGGCAGGCATCCCCCAAGGATATCGTGACGTCATATTCCCGGCAGATTTCCAGTATCTCATCGTAATACTCATAAAACGGGTTCTCCTCCCCAGTCATGCACATCCATGCAAATACCAGCGAACCTCCCCGGGAGACAATGTTCATCTTCCGCTTATGCTTCTTTATCTGCTCAATGGTTTTCCTGGTAATCCCGCAGTGCAGGGTGACGAAGTCCACACCGTCCTCTGCATGGAGGCGCACCACGTCCAGGAAATCCTGTGCTGTCAGTGTCGCCAGATCCCTCTGGTAATGGATGACGGAATCATACACGGGGACAGTCCCAATCATGGCAGGACACTCTGAGGTCAGCTTCCTGCGGAACGGAATGGTATCCCCATGGGAGGACAGATCCATGATGGCATGTGCCCCCAGGTTCACGGCCTCCATGACTTTTTCCATCTCGACATCATAATCCTTGCAGTCCCGGGACACGCCGAGGTTCACGTTTATCTTGGTACTCAGCATAGAGCCGACTCCTTCCGGGTTCAGGCAGGCATGGTTCTTATTGGCACAGATTGCCACCTTCCCCTCTGCCACCAGCGGCATCAGCTCCTCCGGCGTCATCCGCTCCTTTTCGGCCACTTTTTTCAGTTCTTCCGTCACAATGCCCTTGCGGGCGGCTTCCATCTGCGTTGCATATTCTCTCATAATCAGAATCTCCTTCTGGCAGGGAACTTGAAAACAGAAAAAGAAGGCCTGCCATGGCAGCGCCTTCTTGCTAATTATCTATTCCGCTCCCTACGACAGTATTAACTGACAGGTTCAAAGAGTCAGGTTTTAACCTTCTCAACTGCTATGCAGTCCCTCTGCGATTATTTAGTTGCAATTCTTCGTGTAAATATTATCTGACTGGAGTCTATGATATACGATTTTTGGCAGTTTGTCAATAAATTCCTTCATTTTTGAGTTTCCCCATTATTTAGTTTCATAGTACCAAAAGGTTTCCATCACAACGTGATGGAAACACTTCGCACAGAAAAGTGCTATGGAAAGCCAGCTTTCCAGACGCTTTTTGTGCAAGATGTCTATGCTGCCAAAGGCAGCAAGACCTTTTGGTACTGAAATATAGGTTATTACAAAAAATGGAGAAACTGAAAATCCTTACTCTGCGGCACGGAAACCAAAAACCCCTACATCCCCTCCGCGCCGAGAACCTCGAGAGCCTTAAGCACCTGGTTGTCATGCATGGGATCGTACACTTCATCCGTCTCGCTCAGGTACTCATATTCCAGCTCAATATCAGGGGAAATCCCCACTTCATGGATATAATTTCCCTTAGGCGTAAAATATTTCGCCATTGTCAGCTTGATGGCGCTGCCGTCATCCAAGGGGATGATAGTCTGGACAATCCCTTTGCCGAAAGATGTCGTGCCAATCAGAGTGCCGTAACCATAGTCTTTGATTGCCCCCGCAAAAATCTCGGACGCGCTAGCGCTGTTGCCATTAATCAGCACCGCCATAGGGATATCCATGCAGCTTGCGTCAGACTTATAATCGGAACGTCCGCCATATTTATCTTCGGTATATACCAAAAGGCCTTCCGGCAAAATCTTATCAAGCATGTCGCACACAGACTGCAGGACGCCTCCCGGGTTATCGCGCAGATCCACAATCATGGAAGCCATGCCCTGCCCCTGCAGATCCTTAATCGCGTGATCGAACTGTTCCGGCGTTGCTGTAGAAAACTCCGTAATCCGGATTAACCCTACGTTTCCCCCAAGCATCTGGTACTCAACGGTAGGCACTTCAATCTGCCGACGTTCCACGTCAAAGCCCAGGTAGTCTTTCTCGCCCTGGCGGATGACTTCTATATGGACGGTCGTACCCTCCTGCCCCTTGATGTGCGTCGTCAGTTCTGACAGCTCCATGCTGTCTCCTGCAATGTCATCTACCTTGGCAATCACATCACCATCTCGGATGCCGGCTTCTTCCGCCGGGGTTCCAGGATAAACATGCAGGATTGTCACCACCTTAGTCTGTGCATCCTGGGTGAGTACCGTGCCAATCCCATAATAGACGCCTGTCGTACTCTCATTGAAGGATGCATATTCCTCCGCCGAAAAATATGCAGAATATGGGTCTCCCAGCCCTTCTGTCATCCCGGCGTATATGCCTTCCACAAGCGCGTCTTTATCCACGCCTTCATAATAATACTGGTCAATCAGGTCTGCCAGCTCCCCGGCCTTCTTCGCCACGGCGTCGTCCACGACCGCGCCCCTTGTGCCTTTGGCCTCCGTCTCCTTCTCTGGTATCTTTGGCACGCTGTCCGCCAGCGATTCCACGCTGCGCATGACATACCAGCCGAAAACCAAGGCAACGGTAACCACCAGAAGGGCGCTTGCGCTCCCAATCAGGATGCCAAGCCCAAACCCCGGGCCCTTTTTCTTCGGCGGACGCCCATTCTCTGCGCCATAACGCTGATGTTCGGAAAGGGCATATTCCCGGGCAAGCTGCTCCTGGGCATCTAACTCCTTTGACTCATACGATTCCATATCCATATCAACTCTCTTTCCTCTCTGCTCTGCACGGCTATACCTTTAAGTGCTTGCGTATCGTCAGGCGGCTTCCCAAAAAGCCGATGCCCACGCCAAGAACCAGCCCTACGGGAACCAGCGTGGCAAACACCTTATCCACTGGCAGGAACTCCAGCATACTGCTGAGCCAGCGGAACTTCTCCGCCACATAGAAAATAATCCTGCGGTACATGAAATACAATACCGAAAGCGGCAGCGCGGAACCAATAATCCCTATCAGGATTCCTTCTACGATAAAGGGCGCGCGCACAAAATAATCGGTCGCTCCAATCAGTTTCATAATCGCTATCTCCTCCCGGCGCACGGCAATTCCGATTGTGACCGTATTGCTGATGAGGAACACCGCAACGCACAGAAGGATAAGGATAATGCCGGCTGACACATAGCCAATCAGGCGGTTAAAATCCGTCAGGGTGTTGGCCGCGATGTCGGAACTCTTCACTTCCTTGACCCCATCTAAGGACTCCAGGTACGTGACCAGGGCCTCCTGCATGGAAATGTCATTCATATAAACTTCATAGTGGGCGGAATTAGCCAAGGGATTGTCGTCCGTGAACCCCTTCGCCATCTCCTCATCGCCCTCAAAATATACTTCCTGGAACTCATCCCATGCCGCCTCCGCGGACACAAAGATTTTGTTGGAGACTTCCGCGCGTTTGCCAATCTGCTCCCCAATCTCGTCCATCTGCTCCTGGGACGCGCCATCCGTAAAAAATACGGTGACGGCTACGCCTGATTCCACTTCCCGCACGACATTCTGAAAATTGACTACCACGGAATAAAACACGCCGAACAGGAAAATACAAGCCGACATCGTGGCTATCGACGCAAGGGAAAACATTTTGTTTTTCCAGATATTTTTGGCTCCCTGCCTCAATGTATATAAAAATGTGCTAATCCTCATTGGCATCACCCGCACGCTCGTCGCTCACGACAACGCCTTTCTTCATGGTTATGACACGCTTCTTCATGGTCTTGACAATATCCAGGTTGTGCGTGACGACCAGGACAGTCGTCCCTCTCTGGTTAATCTCATCCAGGAGCTTCATGATATCCCACGCATTGTGGGAATCCAGATTCCCGGTAGGCTCGTCAGCCAGAAGTATCTTCGGCTCATTGACCAAAGCCCTGGCAATCGCCACACGCTGCTGCTCCCCGCCGGAAATCTGCCGGGGGTAGGATTTATACTTCGCCGCCAGACCAACCATGGACAACACCGCCGGCACTTTGCGCCTCATGCTCTTCGCAGACTTGCCAATCACACGCTGGGCAAACGCCACATTCTCGTATACATTCCTGTCCTTCAGCAGACGGAAATCCTGAAACACGACGCCTAAATTCCTGCGGAACCTAGGAACATCCCTATGACGGATGTTCCCGAGCCGCTGTCCGTTGATGACAATACTGCCGCTGGTAGGCTCCAGCTCTTTCAGCAGAAGCTTTATCAATGTAGACTTGCCGGAACCGCTGTCTCCTACCACAAAGACGAACTCCCCTGTCTCTATATGCAGGCTGACGTCATTCAGAGCAGGTATCCCCGCAGCATATGATTTGCTAACATTCTCCAGTTTAATCATAGAAGCCTCCTAAAGCTTAATAATCCAAAGATTCCATATACTTCATGTACTTCACCACCATAAGCGCGATCTTAAAGGTGATGGCGTCCTCGAAAATGCGCAGATCCAGGCCCGTGCTTTTCTGCAGCTTATCCAAGCGGTACACCAAGGTGTTGCGGTGGATGTAGAGCTGCCTGGAAGTCTCCGACACATTGAGGCTGTTCTCAAAGAATTTGTTGATGGTGGTAAGCGTCTCATCGTCAAACTCATCCGGAGACTTCCCGTCAAAGATTTCTTTGATGAACATCTTGCACAGCGGTATCGGCAGCTGGTATATCAGCCGTCCGATGCCCAGGGTGGAATACGCGATGATGCGGTGGTCTTCAAAGAAAATCTTGCCTACGTCTAAAGCCATGCGCGCTTCCTTGTAAGACCGCGAGACTTCTTTAATCTCATTTACAATCGTGCCATAGGCGATATGGATTTCCTGGTTCTCACTGCCGTGGAACATATTGAGAATGATCTCAGCCGTCTTATTTAAGTCGTCATACCCTTCATTTTCCAGCACTTCCTTCACCACAATGATATTCTTCTCATCCACGGCGGTAATAAAATCCCTGGATTTGCTGCCCAAAAGCCCGCGCACCTTCTCCATCTCATTGCCTTCTTTCTCCAGGGCAGTCTCAATAATAAACACCACCCGGCGGGCTTCCGTATCGATATGGAGCTTCTTCGCCCGGTTATAAATGTCCACCAGCAGCAGATTGTCCAGCAACAGGTTCTTCACGAAGTTATCTTTATCAAAACGTTCCTTATATGCTACCAGAAGGTTCTGCAGCTGGAAACTTGCAATTTTCCCTACCATATATACATCGTCGCTGTCGCCGTTCGCAAGCAGTATATATTCCAACTGATGGTCGTCAAACACTTTGAAAAACTGGCAGCCTAGGAATACCTGGCTGTCTGCCGGAGATTCTACAAAAGTAAGCGCCGCTGTCACATAATTGTCCGTATCTTGGAATGTCGTCGCCAGCACTTTGCCTTCCGTATCTATAATACATAAATCAATCCTGGTGATTCCTTTTAAACCATCAATCGTATTCTGAAGTATCTGATTTGAAATCATTTAACCCACTCCCTTTCTCTCTCTTCTCTGTCACGCCTCTTTTGTGAACGTAATACATAATTACTTGTACATTATTTTCTATGCAACTTTCACAAATTATATATCTCCTATTTTCCTGACAAAAAATAACCTAATTTATAGTTTAATGCAAAAGCACAAAAAAATAAAGAGGAATCTACATTTTTTTATGCATTTCCTCAATTATTTTTCCATTTATGACTTTTTTTGCCTTAGGCATTGTATACAACAATTTCTAGAGCTTGAAAAATCCCTCACCCAGGACTTCCCTCACGTCGCCGACAACCACGAACGCATTGCGGTCAATCTTCTGCACCAGCTCCTTCAGCTGCACAATTTCTTTCTTAGAAACCACGCAATACAAGACGCACTTCCTCTCACCAGAATACATGCCGCAGGCATCCAGCCCGGTCACGCCGCGCTCCAGCTCTTCCATAATCCTCTTGGAGATTTCTTCATAAGAATCCGTGATAATATATGCCGCTTTGGAAAATTTCATACCTTCTAATATAGTATCCATCACTTTGGAAGAAATATAAATTGCCACGATTGCGTACATAGACGGCCGCAGGCCAAATACATAAAGACCGACAAGCACGACTACGCCGTCCAGTACCTGCATGATTTGGGCCACCGTGTAATGTTTCATCCAGCCTTGCAGCAGCAGGGCCACCATCTCTGTCCCGCCGGTAGTAGCATTCGCCCAGAGAATCATTCCCATGGCGGTACCCACAAGCACGCCGCCAAAGATGGAGGCTAACGTATAATCCCCTCCCGCAAAATCCATGTCCGGGATGACATACAGCCAGACAGAGAGCAGCACAGTTGCAAAGCCCGTCCTCCAGATAAACTTCTTACCTTTCAGTTTCAAGGCTATCAGGAAAAATGGGACGTTCAACGCCAGGTTGGCAAACCAGAGCGGGATCCCACCTTCATAAAAAAAGCCCGTCAGGCTTTTTAAAAGAATCGCGATGCCGGTAAAACCTCCGGTAACCAGGCCCACCGGATCGAACAGGCATTTAATTGCAAATGCCAAAAGCCCTGTCCCGGCAATGATTACCAGATACAGAAAAATAGGGTTCCGTTTATTTTCAAATAATTTATTCATGTCCTTCCTCACCGTCATTCTTTTTATAACGCATCAGATGCGTATGCAGGATTCCCTTCTGGATAAGCCTGCGGGCAAAGCCTGCCATCTCAGATTTCCCCTGCCTGCCCGCATAGTCCTCGCCCAGGCCATACCAAATCTTAGCATTGAGCTTCTCTTTATGCTCCAGCAGGAAGTATTGCCGCTCCGGCGTGGGTATGACGCACAAAATCACATCCGGCGTGGCAATATTGATTTCATTAATGACTGCGTCGTAATCCCCGCCGCACTCAGACAGGGCATACGCCCCCGCAATCCTGACCCTTTCATAATTCCCTGCAAGGAATTCCCTTAACAGTCCGACTTGTTCGTCCGATTCCCCCAGCAGATATACGCTGCGCTTGTTGCGCGCCGCCCGCCTCAGGAATTCCTTCTGAAACTCATTCTCCCCGCTCTCTCTCGCCCTCTGCGAAGACACCAGCCCTGCCGCTTTTAAAATCTCCTTATCACAAATAATTGCCAAATCGAGATTTTCTATGCAGTTTTTCAGCAAACTGTCTGTGCGCGCTTTGACCAGGGTTCCCATCGATACCGTCTCCACGGTGTTCATGATTGTATTATTCCAATAAACCTCAATCCGCAGCATTGCCTCGCGAACCGTATAGTTGTCCAAATTTATCCCCAAAATACTTAATTTTTTTACCATATAACACCCAATTCTTCCTTAATGCCGCTGATAATAAAAACATCAAGATTCTTACATGATAATTTTCTTAACCATAAACCATCTATGAAGTATACCAAATGAAGGAAATTTTTTCAACTGCCGTTTTTAAAAATTGATTCCCTTCCCCAACACATTTTCTTCTATAAAAATAAGCGCTATGAATTGACAGACTTTTTTCTTTTTCTATTTGTATTTTTTGTCTATTCCAATGTCAAGATTTCATCCCATTTTTTTCCAAAAATGACAATTTTATTACAACTACACAAAACATCTGTTTGGATTTCGTTCCTATGTAAACCAGAATTTTTCGACATTTTTTGTGGATAATGTGGATAACTCCGTGTATAACTCAATTCTTTGGCTTTTTGACCTTTATTTTTTGTGGATAACTATTTCATAACTTTAGACTTATCCATTTCAATTATACATTTTTGTGCAGTTTGTTACTGTCTGTTTTTGTCAAAACATTTTTTGATTTTGCGGCAAAGAATTTTTGTTACAAAATCGTTAATTGTGTAACAATTTGTCACATTTACTCAATATGCCGGACGTTCCCACTGATATCGCTCCAGATCCACATACCCATCGACAAATTTCACTCCTTCCGCTTTCAGCAGCTCGACCTGACGGTTGCCGCCGCCAAAGGCAAATGCCTCAGATACCCTCCCCTGTCTGTTGACGACACGGTGGCAGGGGATGTTGTCCGGGTCAGGGTTCGCATGCAGCGCATAGCCGACCACCCTTGCCCACCGCTTGTTTCCCGCAATCGCGGCCACCTGGCCGTATGTCGCCACCTGGCCGCGTGGTATCTGCCTTACTACCTCATATATTTTCTCAAATGCTGATTCTCCCATAAACGCTCCTTTCCCCTCGCATGGGTGCGTATACTTTTTCATGCTATGCAAAGGATATTCTCACGCTTTCGCGTGACAATATATTTCCTATAAGAACAAAGCGGACAAGTCCGCTTCAACTCCCTAAATCCCTCATTCTTGAGGGACTTGGCTGCTTTGCTGCGCCGAGCGCAGTCGCTTTAGCGACGTATTTCCTCTTGCGCGAGTGCGCATAATTGTTTTTGTCTTATAGGGAAGACGCTTTCACGCTTTAGCGTGACAAGTTCTTTCCTAGTAAGATAAAAAAACCGGATTACAGTAAACTGTAATCCGGCTATATTCTACAAGATATTCTTAAAAGATTCTTCTTACGGCAACGATTGAACGGTAATTTGCAGGAGATGTATACTTAATTCCTGTTGCTTCGGTACTTGCATGTACAATCGTATTATTTCCTACATAGATTCCAACGTGGCCGCTGTAGCAAACAATGTCGCCCGGCTGCATAGCCCCTGGGTCAACACCGTAGCCAACGCCTGCCAATGCACTGGAAGAATGCGGGAGGCCTACGCCGAATGCTGCATATACGCTCATGACAAATCCAGAACAGTCTGCTCCGTTCGTCAGGCTTGTCCCACCGTACACATAAGGATTGCCGACAAACTGGCATGCATAATTAGCAACTGCCTGTCCATTGCCGCCGCTTGGCGGTGCATAGCTCCTGCTAGGCGCTGAACTGCCGCCGGAGGAACTAGAAGAACCTGATGACCCGGAAGAACTTCTGGAAGCTGCAGCCCTTCTTGCTGCCTCTTCTGCTGCCAGCCGCTCCTCTTCTTCTTTCTTTAAGCGGGCTTCCTCTGCTTCTTTGGATTCAGCTACAATATAGTGGGTGCTGCAGTCAACGAATTCACTGGATACCCAGCCTTCGCCTTCTTCAATCGAAACCTTAACCCAGCCGTCTTTCTCTTCGACGACGGTAAGCTCTTCCCCTTCCGGAACCTGTCCCAGAAGCTCTGCGTCTGTGCTTGCATCGGAACGTACATTGAGGGATTCCGTCTTAACGTCTGCCACACGGCGTCCGACTGATTTTGCGAGTTCTGCATTTCCTAATACCAGAAATTCTGCCTTTATGTAGCCTTCTACATCGCCGGAATGAATTTTGTACCAATCGCCTTCCGTCCCAAGCACGGTACATGCAGAATCATTATATAATTTGCCAAGCACTTCTCCGTCCTCTCCAGCGGTAGAGCGAACATTTACATAATTATCTACCTGGGCGATTGCTATATCGTCATATTCAGATTTCACAACTTCTTTCTTATTCTGAGCTACCTGAGCGGAACCTTCCCCCAAAGATTTCGCGATTGTTTCGGAAACACCTGCAGTAGAACTTGTCCCATTCTCAATCTGTACCTCATTCTGGGCTGCTGAAATCAGGCTTCCTACGCCTGCGTTCACTGCTGCATGTGTTGCAAAAGAACTGCCGGACAGCACTACTGCTGCGGTCAGACAGCATGTAGTTGCTCTTCTGATTGAATTTCTGTTCATTTTACCCTCCATATTTAGTCTTTTTTATCCTGTTTATTGTTACAAAATCCTGTCGGAATTTCTCATTTGTTACGATTTTATTACGTTTATTACGAGACTAATTATAGCAAAGGGCATGAACTATGTCAACCATAATATTCTACAAATTTGCACTGTAATTTCTCCCCATAGTGTAAATAGTGACAAGCGCATCTATGACAGCGAAATCATTCCTGAAAATCAGCAATGGCCAGCTTCCGCTTAGATTAATTCCCGCTAAGATAACGTTCCACGGAAGTGATGGCATTGGCGCCATCCGCAGCCGCCGTCACCACCTGCCGCAGCTGCTTCGTGCGCACGTCTCCCGCCGCGAAAATACCTGGCTCGCTCGTTACCGTATCTTCACCGGCAATGATATAACCCTGCGCATCCTGGCTGACAACGCCGTCTGCAGCCGCTATGTTGGGCTGGGTACCCACGGCGATGAACACGCCTTGCACTTTAAGTTCCTGTTCCTTCCCATCCGTGATATGATGGACAAGCAAAGAAGCGACTTGTTCCTCCCCCCGAATTTCCCGCACCCTGCTGTCCAGCACAAGCACAATGTTCGGTGTCTCCGCCACGCGTTCCTGCAGGATGCGAGCTCCGCGAAACTCACCTCTGCGGTGGATAAGGTAAACCTTATTGCATCCCCGCGACAGGAACAGGGCGTCTTCCAAGGCCACATCCCCGCCGCCAACGACCGCTACGTCTTTCCCACGGAAAAATGCGCCGTCACAAGTCGCGCAGTAAGACACGCCCATGCCGGTAAATTCCTCTTCTCCCGGAACCAAAAGCTTACGGTGCCTTGCCCCGGTTGCAAGAATCAGCGCCCTGGCTTCATAACTCGCCTTATCCGTCACCACCAGCTTCTTTTCGCCTTGCACCTTAATCTCTTTTACCCGCTCATTGACAAACTCTGCGCCCAGCTGGTCTGCATGGGCGCGGAATTTCTGCCCCAGTTCAAACCCGGTTATCCCTGGCAGCCCCGGGTAATTGTCAACCTCATATGTGTCCAAAATCTGCCCCCCGCTCAAAGGCTTTTCCTCTATTACAAGCGTCTGGAAACGGGCGCGCTGCGCATAAACAGCGGCGCTTAAGCCCGCCGGCCCGCTTCCTAAAATAATCACATCATATAGCATAACTGACCTCCTGTGTTTCAATTCAAGCCAGGCTTCCATATCAAGCGTGCTGGCTGAACCTTCATTGTATATAATATTTACAAAAATATTGAGTTTCACATTTACCTATGCCATAATAAAATTGGAAAGGAGGAATGTGCAATGGATATTGCTTCTTTATCAACTGCCTTGAGCATGACAAAAGTCAATGGAGACATCGGCGTACTCATGCTTGGCAAACAGCTGGATGCCATGGAAACCATGGGCGATTCCATGATTAAGATCATGGAACAGTCCGTCACTCCTCACATAGGGGGGCACATTGACGTTTCCGTTTAAACGCATCTGTCAGACAGGAGCAGGCTACCATGGGTAATCTGCTCCTGTAAATCATCCTATGTATTCCAGATATATGCTAAGCCCCATAAACGCAAAGGAAACCAAAAGCCCCAGCACCAGCGGGACGGTAATCAGACGTTCCCCTGTGCCTCTATGAAACATCCCCTTCACGTATGCCCAGCGTCCATTAATCTTGCTGATTGCCACATAAAGCCCAAACGCGGCTGCGGTAGTGCCGACTGCCACCACAGCCCACATCAGTATCCCCATCAGGAACACGGCCATTTCACCGCCTCCCATATTAGCAGCCAGCCCGCCCAGCTCCACTTGCTGATCCGCAGCCTCTGCGGACATCCCTATCATTTCGTAAAGAAACGGCAGCAGGAAGCTGAGTACCACACTGGTAAAATTCAGGGTAAAATGCGCCAGCATGGAGCTGAATATGCTCCCGGTAGCTTCCACCAAAAATGCCAGGTACACACCCAGCGCAAAGGCATACATGAATTGGTTCAGGTTCATATGCATACAGCCAAACATGAACGCGCTCAGACAGATTGCCGGAAGCATCTTGCTTCTGCGGTATGTCTGGAACAGCACGCCGCGGAACATAAATTCCTCGACACATGCCGGCATCACTGCCATAAACAAGGTACTCAGGAAAAAGTTCTGCCCGGACATCAGCTCTGCCACGCCCGCCGTCCCTGAAGTGGAGAACAGCATGGATATGGCGTTCAGCAGGATAATCAGCGGATACATCAGGTATGTGCAGATTATTACCAATATGATTGTCACAAAATTTATTTTGCGATAAGGGATGAACTCCCTTATTTTAATGTGTTTCCATCTGCAATACGCAAAACAGGGCACAAACACCAATGCCTGGGACAGCAGCAGAGAAGCATACATCGGCAGATTCCCCAATGCAGGAATTACGGATGACAGCACTCCAAATCCAAGGCTGACTCCAATATACAAGACCACAACTACTAAAAATAAACGGTTTACACCTTTGTTCTGAGACATGACTTCCTCCCTCCCAGATTCACAGCATCCGGATATCCCGGTCTGTGATTTCAACTTTGCGCTCTTTATAAAGGCGTCCCACGGCGCGCTTAAAGGCATTCTTGCTCATCTTGACCTCCCGCATGATTACCTCAGGGGACGCCTTGTCATTAAATGGCAGGAACCCGCCATACGCCTCCAGCACCTGCATGACCTGTTCTGCGTCCTTATCTATCTGCATATAAGCCTTTTCCCGCAGCGTCAGATCCAGCTTGCCGTCCGGCTTCACGCCTGCAACACGGGCCTCAATCCAATCTCCGATGCGCAGGGAGCTGCGATCCTCATGTTTCGGTATCATTGCCGAATACCTGTCATCCACCGCCACAAAAGTACCAAAATTATCGCTGAATTCATAGACACGCCCATGAACCACGTCGCCCCTTTCATAGGCCGAATCCATATCAAGCATATCATAGAGTTCCCTCATGCTGGCACAGAGGCGTTTGCTCTTGTCAATATAGAGCCTTACCAATATTTCATCTCCCCCATTGACCTTGCCGACCTGCTCCTTATACGGAAGCAGCAAGTCTTTTTCCAGCCCCCAGTCCAAAAATGCGCCAATATGCTGCACCGACACTACTTTAAGCGCAGCTACTTTCCCCATCCATAGCTTCGGCTTATTCGTCGTCGCAATCATCCGGTCTTTGGAATCCTTATATAAGAAGACCTCAATATCATCGCCGATTTCCGTTCCTTCCGGCACCTGTTTCCTCGGAAGCAGCACCCGCGTCTGCGACTCGCTGCTTTCTGCCAGGTAAATGCCAAAATCCACCTTTTTTACTACTGTCAGTACCTGATTTTCTCCTAATCGCAACATTTCTTTTCCTCCAACTCCACAATCGCGTATGGGTTCCCTGCCCCGTCCGCAAGCTTCACCGTGATTTTCCCCTGATTTTCTGCCACATAGGGGCAAATCATGTCTTGGTACACCGCAGCTTTCTTATATTCCGCGCGCATTTTCCCAGTTCGGAACCCAGACGGCAGATACTCCTGCGCCATGCTCACATATTTCCCGTTATTTACGTGTTTATTCGTGTCAATATGATATTTATGCACCGGAAACGGTTCCTGGGCATCCATCTCCTCCGGAAACGCAACCTTCCTGGATTCACATTCCATCGCAAGCTGCGGGGAAAGCCGGTAAACCTCCTGCATCTTAGGCGTAAGCTTTGCGGGCCTGCCCTGCCGCATATCCAGCAGCGTCCAGACCGAATTTGCATACGCCAGCATCTCGCCTGCGCCAGCTTCCATCGTAAAATTACGGTATCCGAAAAATCCCTTGAAACCATAAGGCCATGTGCTGACTTTCACCTCTTCACCCATCCGGGGATAGCGGTTCACCTCAATCTGCCAGTAAGACAACACCCATACCAGCCCTTGGGCCGTCAGGTAATCTATCCCCACGCCCAGCTCTTCCGACTGGAAGCTGCTGCAATCCTGAAAATAATCTATGATGGAAGACAGCGTGATGTGTCCATGGCTATTCACCTCGCTGTAGCGTATCCTGCTGTCAAAACTATACATGATTTCCTCCTTAAACCAAAAAAACGAGCCGATTGACACCCGATTTCCGTGAGAGAACAAAGCGGGCATAATTGTTTTGCCTGATAGGGAAAACAATTTCACGCTTCAGCGTGACAAGGTCTTTCCTCCTATAGAACAAAAATACCCATCACCAGAAGTGACAGGTATCTAGCTGGCCCACAAGGATTCGAACCTTGAAATGACGGAGTCAGAGTCCGTTGCCTTACCGTTTGGCGATGGGCCATTGTTGTTCAACAGATTGTATTATATACGATTTTTTCCAAAAAAGCAAGTACTTTTTTAAAATTTTTTTATGAACTGTTACGGCTGCCGTAGGAATGGCCTTCCACTCATACGGCAGCCACGTTTTTCCCCTGCCGGAAATCGTTATTTCAGCAAGAATTCATTTCCGCTCTTGGCAATCACGATAATTGTGCCGGGGCTGCATTCAACCGGCACATTCCTGGGAAACGCCTGCCCATTTTTATAATAGACGCCATTGGAAGAATAATCGGTTACAATATACCTTCCATTTGCCGCATAACGGATTCCGCAATGCTTCCTGCTGATTTCCGGCCTTTTAATCACAAGGTTGCAGCTTCCCTCGTCCCTGCCAATCACAAGCTCGCCTTCAACGGGGATGACCGCCCCCTCATACGTGCCTTTGCGCCCTTCGATGATGCCATCCGACGTGTCGTTATCCACCATGCCTGCACCCGGGGAACGGCGCGCTTCATTAGTTTTGGCCACGCCTGCGCCCTGGACTGCCGGCAGGCCGTCGCACGCTTCCACAAGGGCATTGGCATCTACGATGAAATACGCCATATTTGCCATATCCATAAAGTCAAGGATAAAACCGGCAACAAGAAGAACCAGGAACAGAAACAGATGCTTGCCGATAACTTCAGGCTTTGCCCTGAGCAAAATTAAGAAAATAGCATTAATCCACACAGAAACCCCGGCAAGCAGCGACAGCACGAAATGCAGCTTCTCGCTTCCTTTGGCCTTCGTATGGCATTTACCTTGCGCCTCCTGAATGCGCGCGCCCTGCTGCTTTGACCAGAATACATAATAAATCTTAAGCGTCACTGCTGATAACAGCAGGACAAAAATATAATTCAGGCTGTCATTCCCTATGCTGTATTTCCCGCATACGTTATTGATGTCCCTGCACACGCCCCAGAAGAGGATTATCTGATAGGCGGCATACGCAAGGCACAAAAGCAGCGCGATGATCAGGAACATCAGGATATCCCCCAGGATGTCTCCCAGGCTCGGCCCGCCCCCAAGGATGCCGCCTCCTCCCATATAGCCGCCTGACATCATCCCGGCAACCCCATCTGCCCCTCGCTTCACAATCGCAATGAGCAGGAAAATCGGCATCAGTTTCATTAAAACCGTCAGCGCGATATAAAGCCCCGCGCTTCTTTTTGTCTTTAAGTTCTTCATTCTTCTTCCTCACCTTTCTTAAAATCATCCCAGCTGAACTCCTCGCCGCAGCAAGGGAAAAACATCAGACGTGTGTTCCCGATTGTCAGGACGTCGTTCTGCTTGAGGCGCGCCGGGTTCAGCACGACTTCGTCATTCAGGTAAAACAATTCCCTGGACTCCCCTGCCTGCGCAATGAATTCCCGCCGTTTCGGCTCATAAAGGATAATTGCGTGCTTTTCCCTGGAAATGCTGTTATCCCCGTGCAGCACGATATCCATATTTGCCGCGCGCCCAATGAAATTCCTGCCGCTCTTTACCGTAAAGCTGCCGCCAAAATCCTCCCCTTCAATACATACCAGCCAGCCGGCGACCGGGTCTATGCCTGTCTTGGCATGGAAGAGGCTGACTGTTTTCTGTTCGTCCGGCGTCTCTTCCGGCGCGCAGACCGCCTTGCTCACCGCATCCCGCAGGGAAATATTTCCTGCGGCAGATTCCTGCACAGACGGCTGCGCAGGCTGTGCCATGGGCACGGTCAGCGGCTCCGCATCTTGCGCCTGCCCATATGACGGCGTTGCCGCCGGCTGCTGATTCTGCGCCTGTCCATACAGCGGCATCGTCACTGGCTCCTGCCCCTGCCCATACAAAGGCATCGTCACTGGCTCCTGCCCCTGCCCATACAAAGGCATCGTCACCGGCTCCTGGTTCTGTGACTGCCCATACAAAGGCATCGTCACCGGCTCTGCCATCGCCGTATGATAACCTCCTCCCATATCTGTATAGGGCATCGTCGCCTGCACGTCCCCTCCGGCAGCTGCCGCGCAATGAGGGCATGTCTGGAACTTGCCCCCGTCATAAAAATGTCCTTTGTCACATCTCTTTAAATCCATCTTGCATCCTCCTGTCCTTTTCCTGTTTTCCGCCATAACGCATCAGGACGACAGACGTATTGTCCTGCCCGGACTTCTTGTCTCCCAATGCCGCTGCCGTCAGCATGTCCGCAGCTTTCTGCATGTCCTCTTTCGCTTCTTTCACCAGCGCCAGGATTTCCTCCTGCGAGAGGCTTCTGTACAGCCCGTCGCTGGTCAGCAGGACAATATCTCCGTCTTCCAGCAAAAAGGGCTGGCGGTTCACATCCATCAGGGAGACGTTTCCCATGCCCAGGTAACTTATCAGCGCCTCTGCTCGGTATTCCTCCGCAGCATATTCCTCCGGCGTCAGCTCCCCCTGCTCCAGCTTCCAGTCAAGCGTCAGCCGGTAATTATGCTCCCGGCAGACCGACAAGATTTCCTCCCCGCGGATGATATAAATCCTGCTGTCTCCTACAGACAGCCAGAAAAGCTCATCTTCCCGGATAATCGCCGCCACGATCGTCGTCCCGGCCCGGATGCGTTCTCCTTCCTCATTTTCCTGGCAAAATACTTTCTCGTCCGCCCGGATGGCCTCTTCTTCCAAAAACCTGGGGACGTCTGTAATGCCCCCGCAGCTAAACCATGCGTTTGCGAAGCTTTCTGCCGCCGCCTTGCTGGCAAGCTCTCCTCCCTCAAGCCCTCCCATGCCGTCGCAGACAAGGCCGAGGGCCTCCTTTTCGCGCCCATAGCAGAATACCGTATCTTCCTGGCTGCTCCTGGTGCCGATAATGCTGGACATCCCCAGCGATATACCATCCGGCGCTTCCTGTGGGAGTATCTTCACGGTCACAATATCTTTTTCCGGCTCACCCATTGTCCCACCCCACTTCCAGATCACAGATATGGTTGCCGAGGGAAAACTGCCCCCCCGGCAAAAGCACGTAGGCCTTTCCTTTTTCCAGCCTCCGCTCTCCGATATAAGTCCCATTCGTGGAACAATCCACCAGGTAAAAACATTTCTCAATGCTGTCGCAGAACAACTCGCAATGCCGCTTGCTCACTTTCCCATCCATGGTCGGCACAATGTCCGCCAGCTCCCCGGACCGCCCGATGACCACGATCCTGTTTGGAGGGATGCGCCAGGAGCAGCCCGAGGGATTCCCTGCAACCTTTACATAAGGCATGCCCGACGTATACGCACGCTTTGCATAAGGCTGATTTCCATAAGACGTCTGCACATACGCACGCTTTGCATAAGGCTCCCCCGGCGTCCCCAGATACAGAGACAATGGCGCGACAAACTCCGCCGCCGACTGCGTCCTGTTTTTGCCGTTCAAGATCAGGGCATGGTCTACGGCTTCGGACAGTTCCGCGCTGACTGCAGGATCCAGCTCCTTCAGCGCGCGATATCCCTCCCCGCTGAAACGATCCGGCGCGCTAGGCGCCATCACCCCCGTCAGCACATAGTACAGCGTGGCGGCAAGAGCGTAAACGTCCGTGTAGCTCCCCTGGCTGCTGGCGCTGGAATACTGTTCCGGCGGCGCATAGCCATGCTTGAGGATGACCGACAACGTCTGGCTCTTCTTGCCAATCAGATGCTTGGCATTGCCAAAATCAATCAGCTTCACCATTCCTCTCTGACTGACCATGATATTGTCCGGGCTGATGTCCCGGTGGAAGATGCCGCCTTTCTTATGTACCTGGTCTAAGGCAATCCCCGCGCGGTAAATAATTGGCGCGGCCTCTTGGAGGGGGATCCTGCCGCCATAAGCTGTCATCAGCTGCTTGAGCGTAACTCCCTCAATGTATTCCATGACAAAATAAGCCGTATTGTTCTGCTGGAAATAATCCATGATCTGGACGACTTCCGGCACGCCTGTCAGCTTCTTTAAGACCTCCGCCTCTTCCATAAAACGCTTCTTCCCATGTTCAAAATCTCCCTGCGACTGGCTCGACGTCACGGAAATCTGCAGCCCGTCCCCCGCCCGCGTCACGCCCCCTATGGGGACGAACTCTTTGACGGCGCAGGAGCGCTGGTTTAACACATCAAACGCTTTGTACGTGATGCCAAATCCTCCGCTGCCCAAAATGCAGCCGACGACATAGCGTTCCTCCAGCACGTACATTTCCGGCAGGCGCATAGGATTCCTTTTCTCTGCCTTCCGGTCAAATCCACACAACATGCATTTGCCGGATTCCACCTTTCCCTGAAAGCAATTCGGGCATCTGTACTCTTCCACCATGCCTCACCACCTCACAGTCATTGCGATGTCCCCGGCTTCAATCCTGTCCCCTTTGGCCAGCATCCTGGGGGCTGCCAGCCGCTGGCCGTTCACCGCTGTTCCATTCGTCGTGTTCAGATCCTCAATCCAGAACATCCCCTCCCGCTCTGTAATGGCAAAGTGCTGCCTGGACATCTTCTCATCGTCAATGGAAAAATCGCAGTTCTGGGAACGTCCCGCTATCATGCTCTTCACGACGTCCACGGCAATCGGCTCCGCATCGACCGCCCCCTCCAGGCAGAACCACAGCCGCCTGGGCGGGCTTTCCCGTTTCTCCACCCTTACCTGACGCTTCCTGCTTAGGTTCGACTGCAGCACAGCCTTGCCCTCGACAGACACCACGCCCTTACGCCTGCTCACCATCCGCCAGGCCACGGCAGCTGCAATCAGCAGCACAAGGGCCACGGCAGCTGCCGCAAAAAACACCTGATACCGCATAAGGTAATCCCAAAAGCCAGGCTTCCTGCCGTCTGTAATTTCCAAGGTACATACCGCCGCCAGCAGATTCTTCTCCATGGACATGTCTGTCACATTGTGGAACGCTATCTGATATTCCCCATTCTGCAGCTCTTCCTCAAACGTAATGATTGCGGCAGGATCGTCCGCCTCTTCATAGCGCACCATATAGCCGTCCGTAATATGCCGCCCCTCATGGGCAATCTCATAGGCAGAAACATCCTCCGCTCCCCATACGGGTTCGCTGAACGAGATTTTCAGCGCAGACGGCGACTGCTTCTTTACGGAGGCGGCAGGCGGCCGCACGTCTTCCTTGTAATAGGAAACGCTATACTCTGCCGTCTGCGCAGCCCCGCCAGAAAAGGTGACCGTCAGCGGTTTCTTCTTGTAATCCACGACATTGGTTTTTGCATTTGCCTGAATCACATAGGCGTCCCGGAACATCTGCTGCAATCCCTGCATCTTGGCAACCGCATCTTCCGCTCCAAACACTTCCATGGCCCCGCCGGACTCCCGCACGAACGCGCCCATGCTGTCCAGATAGGGGTTTTGCCCGCCTTGCTTCGTCTCTTTTGCCGCCATAGCATAAAGCGGTATCATTTTCCCCTTTAAGGTGGAAAGGGCTTCCTCCTTCGTGGACGTATTCTCAGAAAAATCCTCTCCATCCGTAAATGCCACCAGAACCTTGCGCACGCCTGCCGACTGCTCCTCATCCGCAAGCTTCGCCGCCTTGTCGACAGCCGCAAACAGGCATGTGTTCTGGTCTTTGTTTTCCAGGGCGTTTACTTCCTGTGAAATATCATCTGCAGCCGTCTTGTCCTGGAATACCACCTGAACCGCATCCCCGAAAGCAATCAGGGTAAGCCTGTCCGCAGGATGCATATTGCGCCAGAAACTCAGGACACTCTCTTTCATCTGGGCAAAATACTCCTGGCTGACCGAAGCAGAGACGTCCAAGAGCATATAATAGCCAATGCCCCTCCCGGTCTGCCCATAGGGGATAACCTGGCTAACCGTAAGCGTTTCTCCGCCATAAGTAACGCCCACTGTATCCAGAAGCTCCTGCTGCTGCGGATAACAATACAGATTCAGCTCCGGCATACAAGCGGACGCCCCCTCTATCCTGACTTCCCCCAGCTTCTGGTCTATATCCGACGCCTCCCCTTTGCTGCCGCTCATAGCGAGGCAGGCTGCTGCCAGCAGGACAGCCAGTTTCCTTATCTGTTTTTTTCCCATTTTGTCTCTCCCATGCAGAACGCCACAAACTGCAGCTGTGTCCCGCCAATCGTAATTATCTGCCCATGCCTGATTTCCTGCGCCTGCCCTGCCAGCTCTTCTCCTAAATATGTAAGGTTTCCATCTTTGGGAAACAGATAAAAAACGTTTCTCTTTTCCTCATAGATGACGGAACAATGTTCCTCCCGGGACGCCTGAGGGTCATTGAGGATAATGTCGTTGCCACTTGCCCTTCCGATACGGTTGAACCCCGCATAGAGCGGAAAGCCGCTTCCATATTCCGCCCCCCGGACGCATACCAGCCACCCCGCAACGCACCGCGGCACGCCCGGCTTTTCCCCGGTGCTTGCTTCCTTCTGCTGCTCCTGGGCCGGCTCTACATGGATATACACTTTCGGGGAACTTTGTTTTATATATTCTACGGCGTAATTCTCCACTTCCCGCGACTCCCGCGCCAAAGCCACTGTCACGGATTCCTGCCCGGCGTCCCCCTTTTTTGCCTGCATGACGCAATGTGGGCATTCCGGGAATTTCTCGTCATCATAATAATGCTGATTTTCACATTGTACGATAGCCATACCTTTCCTCCTACTGACTCTATTGGGCAGGATTACTCCGCAAATACCGCTATGGCAGAATAATTGTCCATTCCTTTGCCTGCTCCGTTTTTCAGGACTGTTTTTTTCATGCGTTTCAGCCATTCTGATGGGGAATCCGCTTTTTTCAGCGCAGACTGCATTGCCTTCTCATCCACCCATTCCCAAAAGCCGTCAGAGCAAAGCAAAAACGCTTCCTTCCCTTCCGGCCGCAACGGCTCTGCCAGCTTGTAGCGGGGCTGATCCCACTCAGAACCCATTACCCGCAGGAGGCGGTTCCGGTCTGCATGTCCCCGGATGTCCTCCTCCCTGATTTCCCCCGCTGTCACCAACATTTGGGGAACACTGTGATCCAATGTCCGCTGCGCTAATTTCCTGTTCTTGAAATAATAAAGCCGCGAGTCCCCGATATGCCCCCAGCGGACAGAATTCCCATCCGCCAGAAGCACGACCAGGGTAGTTTTCATCTCAAAAGCCCTGTTCTGCTTTTCCTGCTCTTCCATCAACAGCTTCTGCCCTTCCTCAAAGCTTTTTTTCAGGTATTCCTCCGACACCTCCCCATGCTCCTTAAAATCGCCTAGTATGTATTCCGCGACCATGCGCGAGGCTTCATCCCCGCCGCCATGGCCGCCCAGCCCGTCTGCCAGGACAAAACAGCAGGCGTCCCCCTTTTTTTCTGCCCCGGCATAGTCTTCATTATATTCCCGCTCCCCTGGCTCAGACAAAATCTCATATAAAAACATAACTTCCTCCATTTTAGCTAATCTTCCAAGACCCCATCATCATTATCCCGGACAACCCCGCCGTCATTATCCTGGATGACGCCGCCATCCTGGGGGGGCTGCTGTGGCTGGGGCGTCTGGGGCTGCTGGGGCGGCTCCTGCGCCGGTGGGGCAGCGCTGCCCGGATCGGGACTGTTGGAGCCGCCGGCATCCCCTGGGTTGGGGACACTGGAACCGCCAGGATTGCCAGACCCGCCCGAACTGCCGGAATCACCCAATCCGCCCGAACTGCCGGAACTGCCAGATCCGCCCGAACTGCCAGATCCGCCGGTGTCGCCGGGGTTCCCGCTGCCGCCGTCTTCCCCAAGGCTGACGACAAGCGTGACCTCGCTCCCTTTCGCCGCCTGGACGCCTGCCTCCATGCTCTGGCTGATGACAAGCCCCTTGGACACCCTGGTGCTGTATTCTTCCTCTACTTTTACGGAAAATCCTGCTTTTTCCAGCATACGGACTGCTTCTTCCCTAGGTTTATAGGAGAAATCGGGCATCTGCACCATCTTCGGCCCTTTGCTGACGACAAGCGTGATTGGCTCATTTGTCCGCGCTTCTTTCCCTGGCTTTAATCCCTGGCTGATAATCTTGCCTTTTTCTGCTTTTGCGCTATATTTATTCTTCACCTTCCCCAGCGTGAAAGTAAATCCTGTCTCTTCTTTCAGCTGTGTCAGCCGCCCGATTGCTTCTTCCTTCGTCAGCCCTCTTAAGTCCGGAACTTCCAAGAGCGCGGTCTCTGTGGAAAGGCTTCCCAGCGAAACCGTGAGCTTGATTTCCGTCTGGACGCCGACACGTTCCTCCGCATCGATGTTTTGGGAAATCACCCTGCCCTTCTCCACAAAATCACTGTACTCCTCAGTAACTCCATCTTTTTCTAACGCAAGATTCTGCGCGGCAATCAGAGCCGCCGCCTCCTCATACTCCATGCCCGTAAAATCCGGCATCATCACTTCCTGGTTGCCGCCGCTCATGATGACATAGACAACCTCCTCTGCCGCCGCTCGCGCGCCGTCCCCCGGATCTTGGCTTAGTATCTTGTTCTTTTCGATGCTCTCGCTGTAGTTCATGCCATTTATGACTACCTTTAAGTCTTTTTCCTTTAAGACGGCCTCTGCCTCCTCGTAGCTCATCCCGGAAACATTCGGCACATAGCGTTCATTTTCTGCCAACGCCTGCGCCCCCTCCCGGCTGTCAATCTGCTTCCTCGTAAAGCTGATGTTCCCGGTGGCAAATAAGATGACGCATACACATGCCAGAAGGCCGGCGGCCGCGGCCGCCCAACAGAACCAAGGCGGAAGCTTTAAATCTTCCTTCTCCGGCTTATCCTCCACGATACGCGCTACCTCTTCCCCGCCGCCAAGAGCATCGTAAAAGCTCTGTGCATCCTGGATACGGTATTCCTTGCGCACATTCAGGCTATTCATCAGGGCGTTTTCTATGTTAGGCTCTATCTGCACGCCAAGCCCCGAAGGGGGCTTAAGGTTATCTTCCGCCATCCGCTCAATCGATTCCTCCGGGATAATCCCGGTAATCATGCGATAGAACGTCGCGCCCATGGCGTACACATCCGTCCACGGCCCCTGCTCGCCCCTGCTGCGGTACTGCTCCTCCGGCGCATAGCCAGGCTTTAAGACAACGGAAAGGCTCCTGGACTGCACCGCTGTGGCGTATCTTGCCGCCCCGAAATCAAGGACCTTGACCTCGCCCTGTTTGTTGATGAAGATATTGTCCGGCGCGATATCCCGGTGGATGATGCCCTCCTTATGGACTGCCGCCAGCCCGCGCAGCACCGCCATGGCGATTTTGCGCGCCTCGTCCACCGGGAGGACGCCCCGCTCCTTTAAGATTTCCTTGACGGTGTCCCCTTCCAGGAATTCCATGACAATGTAGCCGGTGCCGTTTTCCATAAAGCAGTCATAGATATCCACGATTTCCGGTATGCGGTTAAATTTTGCCAGACGCTTGGCTTCCGATATGAAGCTGTTCAGCCCCGCCTCAAACTGCACGGTGGCTTCCCCGGAAAATACAGTCAGCAGCTTGGTGCCGTAGCTCCTGGTGGCAAAGTCGCTGGGTAGGTATTCTTTGACCGCGACTTTCCGCTGCAGCGTGGTATCCCAGCCGATATAAGTCACGCCAAATCCTCCGTAGCCCAAGACTTTCCCGACCATGTATTTCTCCCCGACCATTTTTCCAGGCAGCAGGTAATAAGCCTCCTTCACGCCTGCATCCTTTTGATAGCCGCAATATCTGCATATCCTTTCCCCCTCCGGGATTTCCGCCATGCAGCCCATGCATCTTATCATTCTCTGTCTCCTCCAATCTCGCCCCTGATAATCCCACAGATGCTTTCTCCCTGGGAAATTTCCGCCTCCTGCAAATCGTACTCCTTGAGGAATGCGAGGTATGTAGTCATCTTATTTTCTTTGTAGCTGTCATACGCCGCGCGGTTTAAAGGAATTCCTTCCTCATTGTCCATGTAAGATACGCTCTGCATCCCATCGCTCAGCAGCAATGACAAGAGGAACATCGCCGCATCGCCTTTTGCGCCGTCCATATCTTTCCTGACCCCATAACAATGTTCCGCTGATGCCACCAGCTTGCCGCCGTGTAAAATTGGCACGACGGTAAAATCTGTGGGCGGCAGCATTTCCACCGTCACTGCTTCCACCTGTTCCATGGCCGAGAGGTCGCCGACAATCCAGGCCGTGGGTTCTTCCATGTCCTGGAACTTCGGAAAAGCTTCTTCCTCGTCCGCATAACCAAACTTCCCTTGCTGCCCGGCTAGCTCGCCGGATTCTATGGACTGCGGCAATTTTGTTTCTTTCTCTTCATTGACATAGGCAACGCCAATCTGCAAGGCGGTGGGAAGCTCATAGACGTCCTTCTTGCCCAACTCCCCGAGGCACAGGTAAGAGGAAAGCTTCATCGTGCGCAGCAGCTTCGAAAGGTCTGCGCAATGTTCGGAAGCCACCAGCCCCTCTGTGCAGAACACGTCCGGCAAATGCCCTTCCTCCGCCGCTTCCCCTATCCTGCTTGCATATGCCTGGGCGTCAATCGTATTTACCGTGACTTCTAATTGCGGACACTCCTTCTCCACGCTCTCTAAAAGCGTCTGCGACAGTTCGCTGCCCGCCTCCGGGCTTTCCTGCGGAAGCCAGATTTCCAGAGACTCCGCGGGTATGGCAGACACGTCTATCCTGCCCCTGCCGGAAAAGTAAGTCTGACTCAAAATCAGGATGCCGCCCATGGCCACGAACACAGACGCCAGCCCGGCAGTCAGGAAACGCTTCCGCCGCCGGCGCCTTCTCAGCTCTTCTTCCGGAAGCTCCACCCTCTTCTGGCTGACGATGGCGTCCTTGAACTGTTCCGCTGTCTGGAAACGCAGTTCCGGTTTCAGGGCCAACGCCTTTAAGATGACGCGCTCCAGGTTTTCATCAATCTCAATGCCAAATTCTGACGGCTTTTTCAGGCCTTCCTCCACAGCGCGGTCCGGGGCCTCCATGGGTTTTTCCCCGGTAACCATCTCATAGAACACGGCTCCTGCCGCGTAGATATCCATAAACGCCCCCTGCTCATTTTTGGCTCTGTACTGCTCCGGGGGTGTGTAACCCGCTTTGACCACCACATCTTCTGTGCGCTCTGTCTCCGTCCCCTGGAACTTTGCAGCCCCAAAGTCGAAGACTTTCACTGTATCCTCACCCGTGAGGAATATATTGTCCGGGCTTATGTCTTTATGTATAATGCCGTTGTAATGTACCTTGGACAGGGCGTCCAGCAGCGCGGCAATATACCGCACTGCCTCTGCTGCCTCCATCCTGCCCTTTTCCCTGAGGCGGGCCTTAAGCAGCGGCGCGTCCACAAATTCCATGATGATGTACGCGGTCTGGTTCTCCTCAAAATAATCAAATACATTGATGATATCTTCTTCTTTGGAAAAGATTGCCATGTTCCTGGCTTCCTCCAGGAACCGCTCCAGCTGCCGCCGGAATTCCTCTTCCTTTTCCCCGGAAAAAACGCCGACCCTCGTCTCGCCCTCTCCCCGGTTCACCATCCCTGCCGGGTAGAACTCCTTGATTGCCACCACGATGCCCAGCACGGTGTCATATGCCTTGTATGTAATGCCAAAACCGCCGATGCCGATGCTTGTGCCTATGATGTATCTGCCCCGCAGGACAGTCCCGGGCATGAGCTGGTATGCCTGCGCCGCTTCGGTCTTTTCATCGTACCCGCAATGAGGGCATACTTCGTAATTGCCCTTAATCTTAAAACACCGAAAACATAATTGATTATCCATTTTCCCTCTTTCTTCCTACAAGCGTATGCCCAGCCCATTAGAGAAGAAACTGTATACGGTTGCTTTGTCTCTCTTGTAATAAGCCCGAATCTGGTAAAAATAATCGTGTCCCGGCGCATAGCCTTTGTAAGAATACGTGGCGTTTTTCTTTTTGCCGGCGATGGTCTTCCATTTCTTGTAAGAACCGTTCTTGTCCACTTTGCGCCAGATTTCAACTTTATCCGCATTCTTTATCTGCTTCCAGGACAAGGTGAACGTCCTCTTGGCGCTGTTCTTGGAGAGCTTAAGCTTCGGCGTGGAAAGCTTCCCGAGGATTTTCTTGGATGACGCGCCTGACTGCGGCCCTATTGTCTTGCCTTTATAAGCGGCGACCTTGTAATAGTAGGTCTTCCCCGCTTTCAGCTTCTTGTCTGTGAAGGAAGTCCCTTTCGCCGTGCCTGTTTTTGCATACTTGCCGCCCTTGGACGTGGAGCGGTACACATAATACCCCTCTGCCCCCGGTGCTTTCGTCCAGGTAAGTTTGACTGCGCTGGCGGACGCAAGGTTCACCGTCAGCTTCGGCGTCTGGAAGGCCACCGCCAGCTTCGCCCTGCCGCTTTCTGCCTCATACAGCCCATTGCTGGCAACGCAGTAATAATACCTTCCATCCATGCCGATGGTCACATCCTTTGCCGGAATCGTATAAGTATCGGATACTGCGCCTTTGACCTTCGTCCCCGCGCCGTTCTCAGACGTCGCATAATACCACTGGTAGGTATATTCCGCGGGGCTGCCCCCGCTGGCCTCTACGCTGAAAAACACGCTGCTGCCGGTCTTTACGGACTGGCTTTTGGGTGCGCTGACAGAGGGTGGGAAATAAACCGTCAGCTTGGCCCTGCCGCTCTCTGCCTCTTCCTCTCCTGCCTTCACCACGCAGTAATAATATCTGCCGTTCAGCTCCTTTGTGACCTCGGACTCGGCAAGCGCGTATTCCGGCAATGTCGCGTCTTTAATCTTCGTGCCTGCGCCGTCCTCCGAATCCGCCCAATACCACTGGTACTCATAATCCGGCGTATGGCCTCCGGTCGCTTCTACCCGGAAGGAGACGCCCGTCCCCGTTTTCACGGCCTGGCTGTCCGGCGCGCTGGCCTGCAATTTGGCAACGCTGCCCTTCGCCGCCACCGTCACGACGCAGATTTTTTCTACATCGTCCGCCTTGGCCGTAATCACAGCCGCTCCTTCTTTCAGACCCTTCACCATCACCATGCCCGTCCCGGCCTGGGGAACCACTGCCGCTACCGTCTCGTCGCTGCTGCTCCAGGCAATCTCCTGGTGCGTGGCGTTTGCCGGTTCCAGCGCCGCCTCCAGCTTCGCTTCATCTCCCACGGTCAGCGAAAGCACCGCCGGTTTTAAGGTTATTCCCGTCACCCAGATGGTGTTGTCTTTTTCCAATCCCTCGATGGCGTCCAGCAGGCTTTCACATGCCTCGTCCACAATCTGCTGCTGCGGGATATCCTTGTCCTCATAGACGTTGTGCGCTGCTTCCAGCGCGTCCTGCAGCCGCTCCCAGCTTTCGCTGGTATAACCTTTTTCCTCTATGGCCTCCGCCTGCCTGATGGCCGCGGACAGATTTCGCTTATTGACGTCAATCCCTCCGTAAACCGTGAGCTTCGCCTTGGCAGTCGCCACCGTGTACTGCCCATTGTCCGCCACGCAGTAGAAGAAATAGCCATTGAGGCTGCTGGTGACTTCGCGCGCCGGTATCTCATAGACCGCGGAAGTCGCGCCCTCTATGGGCTGCCCCGCGCCCAAAGAGTTGGGGGCGCAATACCACTGATACGTGCAGGAGGGATATCCGCCGCTGGCCTCTACGCGGAAGGATGCGCTGCTGCCCAGCTTCACGCACTGATCCACAGGGTCGGTTACCTCCGGCTTTGCGTACATGGCTACCTTCACCCTGGGGCTGGCGATCGTCCCATATCTGCTATTCGTCAGCTCGACATAGTAATATTCCTCCCCTTCGCCGTCAATCCATATAGGGTAGGTTAAGGTATTTTTATAATACCCTCTGCCAACATCATTGGTTGGCAGTCGATCGCTCTTCACAATCTCCCCTTCCTCCTCGGGCGACGCAGCACGATACCACCAGACATCATAGTCTCTTTCCTCTGGATAGATATTGCCAAACCCCAGATTATAGACGTCGAAGCTGACTTCGCATTTCGTGCCGTCGACGTCCTCTTCCCTGACTCCTTGCTCCGCACAGGCCTCAAACACAGGCAATCCATACCAGCCAGTCCTGTCGCTGTGGACGACCTCCTTGCCGTCGCTCACCTCGCAGAAATAGGCCCCCGCATGTTCCCTTCCGCCGTCCGCAATGGTATAATCGGCTGAAACCGCGCCTTCTAGCTTCGTCACACGCCCAGTCAGCACGACTTCTTCTCGTCCTTCCTGCCCTTCTTCCGGCTCCACAACCTCAACCTCTTCCCTGTACCACTGGTATGTATAGGAAGACGGCTCGCCCCCGCTGGCTTCGGCATGGAACGCCACACTGTTGTCCTCCGCGGAACGCTCCTCAGAAATCACGGCCTGCAATGGTTCCATATCTTTATCTTCCGCCAAGCTCCAGAGGCTGGAACGCCTATCGATGTATAAGGCAGGGACGACCCCTATGCCATTTTGCTCATAAACGCCGCAGCCAACTTCCTTCCTGCTGCCGTTGTCATATTTAACTGTTCCCTGTGAGCCAATACTCCCAGATTCATAGACAACGAGCGCACGGCTTCTGTCCTCCAGGTCAGTCCCTGCATTAGAATCTGTCCTCAGCCACCAGATATCGCCCGCTCCCCTGGCAGATGCATAATCGCTTCTGTCCAAGGCGCGGCTTCGTGTTTCTATATAATTATTTCCCTCCCCCACGTTTGAGAAACCATAGGCTGTCGCTGTGGCTTCCGCAAGAGAGAGGAGGAAAACGTTCTCATAATAAGCGTCTACTATCTGTCGTCTAACTATCCCCCTTTCCTCCCTGTTAAATGCATACGTATAGAAAGAATCCCCCAGCCAAGCCCTGATGTCGGAATCATACCATTGAGGATAAGACGAGCTGCCCTTATATTCTTCAAAAACCTGGCAGTCAAGAATCGTGTCTGCCTGCAGGAACAATGAGTCCTCGTCTGCCTGCAGCACGCGCCATTTGATGGGTTCCCATTTATAATAGCGGTAGACGTCTCCGAAAATGGTATCCTTCACCCTGCGGTAGCGCACGCCGTCCACGTTGGCATCCAAACCCACATATGCAGCCCTTTTTATTTCTTTCGTCAGCTCGCTTCCCTTGACTTCATGCTGCGGATAGCTGCCAAACCAGACATAATCCCATGACGTCGTGTCCGTAAGTCCATTGTAGTCCGGGTTCTGCACCTCTGGCGCTTCTATGACTGTTACAGCCGTGGTCCTCGTCTCCGAGAACTCCTCGTATATACCATCGCCAACAAAATATGTCCCAGATATTCTGATTGTTATAGTGGCCTGGCCTTCTTTTACTGCTTCCACTCTTCGCTCCCCAGCATAAGCCACGATAGCGCTGTCAGAGATGGTAAACTGCACGCTTGCATACTGACTGAGTTTTTGAGGAATCGTTACATTAATTAGCCGGCTCTCCCCCAATACCAAAGCCAGTTCGCTCGGCACAGATATACCGGCTGCCAGTTCATTTAATTCTTCATTTTTGTACTTTCCTGCTTCCTCCGACCCGTCCCCCGACGTTACCGACTGATTTATTTCTTCCTTCGCCGCTGCCGCCGGCGCACCCCAGGCTGCCACAGCAAGCAGCAGGGCCAACAGCATAGACAGCAATCTTTTCCCCATCTGCCTTACATTCTTCATAACAAGCTCCTTCCTAGACATCCTTCCACTGGAAATAATATCCGTAGTCCGCGCTCTTCGCTTTGGTCTTCACGCTCTTGGCCGCACTCCACGCGCCGTAATAACGCTTGCCGCCATAATCGATGTACATCCGCGCGCGGAAATAATAAGTTTTGTTCTTAGACAGAATCCCCGTCCTTGCCACCGTCTCCCCGGTCCCTCCATAATAAGACGAAGTCTTGCCTTTAAAGTCCTTATTCCGGCTCAGCTGGTACTGGATGCCGGATATATTTTTCTGCCCTTTTACTTTCATATACACGTTCCTGTCTTTAAACCGCTTGCAGGCTATCACCTGCGCCCTGGCGGGCTTCACGACAATCTGGCAGAAGGCCTGTGTTCCGCTTCCATCCAGGGCGCTCGCCGTAATGGTCGCCGCGCCGACGCCTTTTGCCGTCACCTTGCCCTTCGAACTCACTTTCGCTACGGCTGTGTTGTCTGACGTCCATTTCAGTTTCTTATTCGTCGCGCTGGCAGGCGAGACGGATTTCAGCAGGCTGTAATCTTTTCCTTTTTCCAAGACCAGGCTTGCTTTTTTCAGTTTGACGCTGCTGACATACTGGAAACTGCTGCACTTCAAGGTATATGTGCCAGTATAATCAGTTTGCCATATTTTTATATAATAGGTTCCCGGGGCTAAATACTCTTCCCATATGTATGTTCCGCTATTTTTATAACCTGAATACAGCTCAATGAACTCTGCATCCCATACCGAAAAATGGTAACTCCTTAAAGACGTATTCATAATCGCCCTGACCGTCGATCCCGCATTGATTGTAAACTTATAGAAATCGAGGGAATCATCCTGTGAAAGGAAACCTCTGATCAATTTCCCTCCTGGCAAAGGCATGGCCGTCTCAAACGCGTCGTTGGGTTCTTTCTCATTGTTGTTTGCCGGAACGAACGAGGCCTTGACACGATACTTTGACGCATCTCCGTAATATCCATATAATTTTAAATTATACGAACCCGCTTCTAAATCAATAGAATATTGGTCTGTTCCCGGGCTTGTATCACTGCCGCTGATATCTCTGCGGTCATATTCTTTTACCAAATCCTTATCAAACAAAGAACAGCCTCCATACTTCGAGTAGCTCTGGTACGTGACGGTCAGCCTGCCCGCAGACGGCAGGCTGAACCCATAATAGTTTACCTCCCCCTCTTGCACGTTCCCGCTCACCCAACTGTCATTGGTGCTGATACTGTAATCTGCCGCCTTCGCCTGTCCCCCGCACAGCAGCGCGATTGCCAGGCAGCTGCTGACTGCCGCCAGCCATTTGATTAATTTCTTCATCCTCCGATTCTCCTTCCTGATTTGTTCTTCCCATAAAGCGTACTTTTTGGCAACCGCCATTTTTTCATCTATGTAAGCTTCCGCTTCCTCCATTTCGTTAGCTTTTCCACAAATTCAGGCCGAATTCCAAGAAATCTGTTGCGTGGAACATGAAATTATAGTAAAATGAATTATGTAGGCGTTGTGTCAAAAAGTACACCTTTTGAGACGTTCTCACATAATTTTCCTATGTTTCGCTGCATTTCTGCAGCTTTCGGTAAAATGTTGATTTGCTCATATGGCTCTTTTCCAGAGCTTCCTCCAGAGATATTTTCTTATACTTCCAGTCCCTCACGATTACCTGAAAATCCTGCGGCTCCTCGATTTGAGGCCTGCCGAATTTCACCCCTTTTGCCTTTGCCGCCGCGATGCCCTGCTCCTGCCGCTGCCTAATATTGACCCTCTCTGACTCTGCCACAAACGATAATATCTGCAGCACAAGATCCGCGATAAAATTTCCCATGAGGTCTTTCCCATTCCTCGTATCCAACAGCGGCATATTGATGACGCAGATATCAACGCCGATAACCTTGGTGAGGATTCTCCACTGGTCTTGTATCTCCTCATAATTGCGCCCCAGACGGTCGATGCTCTGCACATATAAAAGGTCTCCTTTCTTCATGCTTTGCACCATCTTCGCATAATAGGGACGCTCAAAATCTTTCCCCGACTGCTTGTCCACAAAAATGTTGCCTTCTGGCACTTCCTTCTCATACATGGCAACCATCTGCCTGTCCTCATTCTGGTACATAGTTGATACCCGGACATACCCATAGATATTTCCCATATAGTTTCCTCCTGACGTAAATATTAATCCCCTGATGCTATTATAAAACTCAGGCAGAATATTCCCACTTGCGCACTCGGGCATATTTTCTTAACTATCACGATTCGGGTGTCAGAAGGCGGGATAAGGAATTTAAACTGGCAATCTGCACAATCATGCAGAAGGGATTGTGACTTGTTCCGCTATTAGATATTTCTTAGTGGTCTGACGGTTTTCAGCAATTCCCAGACAGGATGTCTGGGGAAGGCTTATACTGAGCCATGGAGGGCGAATATAAGCCGGTTGCGTAGTTTTTCGATAAGTAAATCAGAACACTTAGAAATTCTTATAGCGGGGAACACCCGGAACAATCTTTCTGCATGATTGTACAGATTGACGATAGAAAATTTAAATCCCACCTTTTGACACCCGAATCCTTATAGGAAAGACAAAAAAATAAACATGCCTGACTTTTACGTCCGACATGCCTATTGTTCCCAAATCATCAAATACCTACAATATTTTTATTTCCCCCTCAATCACAGCAAACGCAGCCTCTTCCCCTGGCTGGAAACGTGCCGTGCCGTTCGTCCCCTCCGTGATGGATTCTTTCAAACTTTCCAGCTTTTCCAGAGGGACCACGACCTTAACCTCAACCTTTTCTGTGTAGGCTGACTCCAGGATTGCGATACCCTGCTGTGCCAGGATATACTGAATCTTGCCGATACTGTTATAGTCCGTATCGACTGTCAGGAACCTCCCCTGCATTTTCTCTATGACAATGCTGTTTTTCAGCCCTTCCTGCACCGCTTTCTGATAAGCGCGCACCAGGCCTCCGGTTCCAAGCAGCGTCCCGCCGAAGTAGCGCGTGACGACTACCGCCAGGTTATGTATGTCCTCCCGCAGAAGCACGTCCAGCATCGGGCGTCCCGCCGTGCCGTTCGGCTCCCCATCATCGCTGCACCGCTGCAGCTCATGGTTCTTGCCCGCCACAAATGCATAGCAATTATGCCTGGCGTCCCAATACTGTTTCTTCATCCTGGCGATAAAAGCAAGCGCATCCTCCTCTGTCTCTATCTTTTCTATCGTGGCGATGAAACGAGATTTCTTTTCGACGATTTCACCGCTCCCTCCCTCATACAAAATCCTTATGGGTCTGTTCTCCATGTCTATGCCTCTCCTGTCCTTTTTAAGCAGCGCGTCTGCTTCCTCCCGCGTCAGCTGGTATCTCTGGATTAATTGGCTGAAGATGGCCTCATCTTCAATGGAAAGCGAACGCAGGCTGTCCACCAGCATCCTCATTCCTTCCCGCAGGCCTTCATTCCTTCCCGCAGGCCTTCATTCCTTATGGTCTTCGCTTCATATTCTAAGATTTTCCCTCCCAAGACTGACCTCACTCCTTCCCTGACTGGCTCGCATTTCTGTGCTATGCTGTCCAACACCCTGTTGGACATATCAATTTTATGTAATAGGCGGAATATTTGTGAGCCTGCGCTTCATATCTTCTGGCATCGAATTATCTTGATAACCATGATAATAATTTTTCCAATGGCACCTAAACGAGTAATAAATATTTTGATACTTTGCTATCAAATGTTTTTCCTCATCTCCAGCTATAACAGCTCTGCCTAAAACATACTGTGCTTCATTATCATTTAAATCCATTGGACTTTCCCAGCCATAATTAGCTTTATGTTTAGGATTTGCTTCATATATTTTTGTTCCCAATTTAATCCAGTGTATATCTATATGCTTTTTTTCAGAGATATTATCAATTTCTACTGTTTCACATGTTATTCCGTCTGAAGTGTATTTGCCAGGAATTTTTTCCTTTATAAAAGAATCATTTGTTCCTAAACTAAATACCATTCCATTTTTCTTATATGCTAATCCGCATTGTACAGATTCTATTCCTTCAAAAATAAATTTATCTCCTTCACAGGTTATGCCATTAAAATTTACAAAAAATGTCTTTATTGCCGTCTTATAATTTTGATTTAACGCATGATGGCTCTCATTGAAAATTTGAGGAAAATAATATCCTGGTGCAATTTCCAGACCAGTTAGCTTTTCTCCAGAACATATTTTAAAAGAAGCGTCATGTTTGCGAAGATATAATAGCGCTTCAATTCCTATTTTCATTTTTTCTATTACATCATGTCTATCTTTAAACTGATAGTGAATTGCAATATCATTAAAAATTATCTCCACCTACTTACCTCCTAAAAGAGTTGTGCTAAAGCATTATCCCATTCGTCAAAGAAACCCAATGGCCATATATCAATATTTCCTTTCTGATCCATTTGTGGTAAATAGATATTAGTATGGTACTTTGTGCCAATATCTTCTTTCATAAAGAAGAACATTTTAATATCAGAAGAATCGACAATCTTATTTTTTGCAGAAATCCTCACGCCATTCAAAATATGATTGCTATGAGTTTCAACAATAATCTGCGCTCCAGTTGTTGCAGCTTTTGCCAACAATTCCCCTATAAGTCTTTGTGCTTTTGGATGTAAATGTGCCTCTGGGTTTTCAATAAGGATTAAATCATCCTTTTGCGCTTTTAACAGTGCGACAATAATCGGAAGTACATACGTTATGCCAAATCCCACATTAATTGCCCGATACGAATTACTTACCCAGTCTCTGCTTTTTTCAGCATATCGTAGCCCGACAGCATCTGCTTCTGCAATTGGAGATAATTGTAAACGAAATCCATGAAAAATCCTTTCCATCCATTTGTTTACATAATATAATAAATATTCATTTTTTGTATCGTCATGAAACACTTTCCCTACTTTGAACGTATCTCCATACTTTTCTAAAAAATTAAGCGCATTTTCACCGTGATTACCCAAAAAGCTATCTTGACTAATGGATGAATAGACAGTCTGCGGTACAATTCTATCAGCAGATAAATATTCAAACGTATCTCCAAAGATATTTAATTTTTTAAAATTTTCAACATTAGGTTTTACATTAATAAGCATACGATTTTCAAGAATATAGTCATAGGACAACTCTATTCCTTCGCCTTTTTCATTGTAAATACGATATGTTATTTCCTCGTCATTTCCTGCATGTTCATATAATATATCTTTTGCTGAACCAAGGTTAATATATTTTCCGTATAATGATAAGATATCTAGGTTCCTATACTATTCATACGATTGCCGGAGCAAAAGCAAAGAATGGATTAACGATGATTTTCCACAGCCATTGGCTCCCGCTAATATATTTAAATTTCTAAATTCAAATGTAACATTTGATAGACACTTAAAATTAATTAATTGCAATTTGTCTGTTCTCACTTAAAACCTCCTCTATCATTTTCTGAATTGTTTCATTTCTGCGGATAAACGAACGGTATTTTCCAGAACCTATATCGCTGTAAAAAGAACTTTTTTTATCCAACTCTTCAATATATAAACTTTTAACATCGTCTTTTTTTCGCAATAGTAATGCTCTTTCTTCCGAGCTTAAATTCGCTACCCCATTTAACCATCCTTCAAATAATGCCGTATTAATTGGTTTCAGATCCTGTTGCCTAAGTTTAGAAATTCTTCTAAATGCATATTTTCCAAATATTTGATATACACAATTTAAGGACTCAAAATACAACTCTTTGCATTGTTTTATAAAGCTGTCATCTTGCTTATTCAAAAATACCATAGCTTTATTTAAGTATTCATCAATACTGCAATTTTTATATTCGTTCGCCCCTAGATAATGCAATGCCAGATATCTCAATACCATTTCTCTATCCTGCATTCGCGATGACTGTACATCATTACCTGTCGCTTTACGAAACAGTTCTGTTTCTGCCAGTTCTTTTAGTAATTCAGTAGCTTTGCCTTGAAATAAAGCATGTCTGATTTCCTGCGGTTCCAACTTCAGCCCCGGAGTATTTATTCTTTTAAACAAGCTATATTTTACTCCTTCCGGGGTTTCCGGTAATATCAAATAGAATGCTAATTGTCCCTCTTCTATCCTTCTTTGATAAATTCGTGGCAGATCGTCCATACTACAATTATTATAATCTGCTAAATACTCTAAATTGGTCAATTTCCATTTATGTTCTAATAAAAATTCGTTTAAAGTGCATAATCTTTGTAGTCCATCAATAATCTTCCACTTATTTGTATCTCTTGCATCAAAGTACATGGGGGGTATTGGTAATTGAATCATCAGGGATTCTATCAGCTGACTTTTTACAGTTTTAGTCCATAAGCTACGTTTTCTCTGAAATTCCGTATCTAAGTCTATCTCTTTATATTTGAGTTTCTTTACAATAGCTTCAACGCTCAATGTTTTAGGTACAATAGATATTTTGCTCGAATCAAGGACTATACTTTTCTGTTCTGTTGAATCTACAACTAAATTAATATGATTTTCTTCAATCAGTTCAATGATTTTATCATACTGTTCGTCCGAATATTCGCCTAAGTCGTTCAATAATTGTGTAATGGTCGTTGTCTTTATACTTCCATTCTCTTTCCCGGCATTTAACATTTTTTCAACATTTTCTCTAACATTCCCATCCATAGCCTTTTACCTCATTCCGCAAACATATTCATAATACCATTCTTATTATACCCTCACTCTTTACCTTCTACAACCCAAATTTTATCCCAAGGAAAAGACAGGCAGGGGAATGCTCCCTCTGCCTGCCGCTTGTATTGCTTTGCCGGACAGATGCGCCGCGTCTTCTCCTGGCGCAAATCCATCCAACACAGTTAAATCACTTCATATTCTTTGTATCGGCTATTTCTTGACCTTGGCATTCACTGCCTTGCTTGCCGCGCCGAATTCCTTTTTCTTTCCAGCTTTTGTGTATGCTTTTACGCGTACATAATACTTCTTTCCCTTTGCCAGCTTCTTGAGGGTGGTCTGCGTGGTCTTATTTTTTTTGATATCTACGGACTTCACCTTTTTCTTGAATTTCTTGTCCGTGGAATACTGCACCACATACCCTGCGGCTTCTTTCTGCTTCTTCCAGGAAATGGTCATCTGTCCTGCTTTCCTACTCACTGCTTTCTTTGCCGCGGCTTTCTTGGGCAATACCTTGACGGTAATCTTCCTAGAGGCAGGCACGTAGTTCTTGTCTTTCACCGATACGGTGATCGTCGCTGCGCCGCAAGCCTTCACGGCCAGCTTGCCCTTCTTGAATTCCGCCACCTTCTTGTTGCTGGATTTATAGGAAATCTTCGCCTTTGCGGTCACACCCAGCTTGAAGGGCTTTGACCCATATACCTTGGCATAAGATTTCTTTGCCGCCTTAAGCTTAGCGTCCGCTTTCCTGACGGTCACGTTGATGGTCTTTTCAGCCTCGTTGTATTCCTCCGTCGCTGATATCTTTATGGTGATTTGCGCCGTCCCCGCACCGGCAATCTCCACCTTCCCGGTCTGGGGATCCACGCCGATGACCTTCCCGTCGCTTCCTTCGTAGCTGACAACGCCGTTTCCGGTAACGTCAGCCTTTACCATGAAGTCTGCCGCCCCATAGGTTTTGGTGATGTCAGAGGCCATGATGACAGAATCTTTCCTGGCCTCGCCATCATCCTTATTATTTCCGTCATCTTTGTCGCCTCCGTCGCCCTTATTGCCTCCGTCATCTTTGTCATCGTTATCGCCTTTATTGCCTCCGTCGTCCTTGTCGCCATCGTTATCGCCTTTATTGCCTCCGTCATCCTTATCGCCATCGTCGCCCTTATTGCCTCCGTCGTCCTTGTCGCCATCGTCGCCCTTATTGCCTCCGTCGTCCTTGTCGCCATCGTTATCGCCTTTATTGCCTCCGTCGTCTTTGTCGCCATCGTCATCCTTATCGCCGCTGCCATCTTTGTCCTCTACGGTCAGCCGGATGACTTTGCTGGCTGCATAATACCGTTCTGTCTCGGAAGCTGTCACCGTGATTTCCGCTGTTCCCGGGCCGACAAGCGTCACTATGCCGCGATCCTGGGAAGTATTGCCCACACATGCTGCGCTGGTGTCAGACGACTGGAAGCTGATAGCACCGTCTCCGCTCGTGGACACGCTAAGTTCAAAGGGGGCGTCCCCGGCTTTTTTCGTGATTTCCGTATCCGCTACCGTGAGTATCTGCACTTCTTTTTTCACTCCGTCTATTTCAAAGCTGCTATAGAGCGAACCTCTGCAGTTCCCTTTCCCCTTTACTCTGACGTAGGCCGTCCCCACATGGATATTGTCCTCATAGGCGACGTCATAATTCTCCGCGCCCACCACTTCTTTCGTCAGGCTGTTCACTACGACTACCTGAGGGCAGATTTCTTTCCCGGTATAATCCTGGCTGGCAATTTCCTGGATGGAATAAACCCTTTCCCGGTCCCCGTCCACTGCCCCGAAGTCAATTTTATCCGTCCTCAGCGACACGGACCTGGACGCCCCGGTTTCTTTGTCCACCGCAGCAATCGCGATGCTTTCATCCTCAGAAGTCACGCGCCTGGGCGTTACGGTAATGCTCCTGTTATCCTGGCTCACGGAGAAACCATATGCCGTCGTGTCTGGATATTTCCAGACAATTTCCCTGTCTGGGGCGGCAGTTCCGTCCACGCTGACGCCTGCGGTAAATGTCTGCGCTTTGTCGCCAAAAGTAAACTGTTTTTCATCGTAAGCACAATCTAAGTCCACATCCACTGCCTGCACTGACGCCCCTGTCGCTTCCTGGATCGCCTGGACGACGTCGGATTCCTTCATCTGGCTGCTGCAGATGATGGTAAGGCCTTCATTTGCCGGGAATGCCGCGGCGTCCACTGACTCAATGGTGTCAGGCAGGGCAACCGTGGCAAGGCTGCCGCAGCCCTGGAACGCCCCTGCCCCTATCTCAGAAACGCCTTCCGCAATGGCGACGTCCGCTAAGTTCGCGCAACCTTGGAACGCCCCTTCCGGGATGGCGCCGACCGTGGACGGGATGGCCACGGACTGCAGGCTCTCGCATCCGTTAAATACATTTTCCCCGATAAGGGACACCCCTTCCGGGATCTCGACAGACGTCAGGCTGGCACAGCCTGCAAATGCCCCGCTGCCAATCTGCTCAATCGTCTTGGGCAGGGAAATATCCGTAATCCCGGTTTCTCCCGCAAAGGCATTGTCTGCGATAGCAGTCACTTCGCCTACTGTGAAATCCACGCCCAGTTTTGCCAGGTCCGCATTGTCTTTCAAGTCTATGGTTTCCGGGATTACAAAGACGCCGCTTGCCGTGCCGCGCATATCCTGCATGAACGCCGCGGGGCTTGCAGAAGCCCTGGCTGCCCGCAGACGCTTGTTGCTGCCGTCGCCTACCTGGACCTTCGTCCTGTTATGCTCGTCAATGGATAGGATTTTGCAGTTTATCTGCTTGTTGTTCATAATGTAGGAGAAATATCCGCTACCCCATTTCGCATAGAGGCTGTAAGCCAGGTTCAGCAGCACGCTCTGGGAGGTAAAACGCGTCCCCTTCCCGTTAATGGAATCGTCTTTGTCAAGATACCAGCCAAAGAAGAACTGGCCGCTCCCATCCTCATAGCTTTCCAGGACAGGGAGGGCGTCCTCGCCGTTTTCATTGTCTGCAATCTTCGCATTCCGCCTGCCAATCATGATGTCAAAAATCTCCATGCTCTTATTGTAGAATGTCAGGCCGGATTCCCCTTCGCCTGCCTGCAGGCTGTCCGTCTTGGCTGTCACGGTGACGTTTCCATCCACGCTTTCCACCACATAATACCCATCTGCATCCGGCACAAGCACCTTGCCGCCTGCTTTCACAATCAGTTTCCGGCTGCCGACGTTGCCTGGGTCTTCCGTATAGCGGAACTTATAGTCCTCCCCATAGCCGCACACGCCTGCCTCCGCATTCTGGCTTTCATCCAGCTCGTAGCCCTCCACGTCAGGGACTACCACCTTGCATTTGGTGTAGGGGAAGGTGTAATACATGATTATTGTGCCGTCGCTTGCCAGGGACTTGGTCGCCAGCCGCTTGCCGTTCACTGTCACCGACGTCGCGGTGGTGAACTGGTAGTTTCTGTAGGGCTTCAGCACTAGCTTCAGGCGGTGGGCGCAGCCGTAATCCGCGATGCCGTCATTTCCTGCATCGTTCAGCCATTGAATTTTGGATACATTACAGCCATTTAAGTAAAAATAACAATCTGGCAGCCAATCTCCAGCCTCAAGACTTTCCATGGGCAAATCCACAGACTGGATGTTTTCCCTCTCGCGGTCAGATACCCTTGTAACAGAACAAGTAATTTCTTTAACTGACAAGGTATCGATAACAGCTGCTATGTAATATTGCTTGCCGCCGGTCATCTCATAGTCCACATATGTTGTCTTGGCAGCCCCTAAATCTCTGCCGGAAGAGCTATAGATTACAACCCAGTTATCATCATGGTCTTCAATCTCATACTCAAATCTGTAATTTCCTGTTTCAGGAGCCACAAAAGAGAAAATCTGATACCCGTCCTCTATAGCAAGCGTTTTCTCTTCCTCAAATCTGAGGGCAACAGCATCTTCTGTCTTAAAGTTTTTAGTCTTATATCGCAGCCATTTAACACAGCCCATATAAGATATACAGCAACCCCAGTCCTCAGGATCGTACTCTGCAATAACGGACAACCTTTCTTTATATGTGCCTGGAACCTCAATCTCATCGCCATGTTCCGTCCCCTCGACAATCTGTTCCGTGCCATCCTTGTAATTAATCTGGATCTTTATGCCATATAAATCAAAGTCAGCAACGTCCATGCCATATTCAAAAGGATAGTACTCTGCTTTTTCTGGAAGCTGGAGTATCTGCATGGATTCTACTGGGTTTTCCAATACCATTATTGGAATTTCCGCAGTCTTTCCCATATAAGACAATATGATTATATTCTCCTCTCCTGGCCGTAGCTCCTCTTCTTTCCATTTTGTCTGCAAAGCGTACCCATTATAATAAGCAATCTTATTTGGGCCAAACCACTCCTCGACCCTTGCCGTCTCATCCTCCCGCCCATCATTGAATCGAATGTCAATGGTCATTTCTGTCATTCCATATGCCTTATACTCATAAACTCCATTATCTTTCCACGAATGTTCCGTCACAGTCATAGATTCAACCGGACTAGGAAGTCCAAACCGGACAGGAACCTCCACAACCTTTTCCCCATAAGTGTACACAAGGGCATTGTCCTCCCGTTCTTCGACATAGTTACCAGACGCATATTTCCATTTAACAGACAATGTTCTCCCATCAAGGCTTACAGACGTCCCATATTTATTTTCTGTTACACCTGTCGTTTCCCATCCATTCGCATAACTGATCCGATACCCGGTTTCTTTTAGCCTCAAGTAATATGCATAAATCCGCCCAGATTCAAAATCATAAAATTTGTTATTGGTGGATTTAGTAATCTCAAAATCTTTTACTTCCAACTCTGAAAGCGAACGAACCGTGGAATTCAGGTAGCAGTAAAACTCCGCCGCCTTTCCAAAATCATAATGGGATGACACATAATAATAGGTTTTTCCCGCTTGCAACGTATGGGTCAGACGGAAATTATCGCCTTCTCCCCCATAATAGCCGCTGTCGATTTCCCGGTTTCCTTCATAGAGGGTCACATACGTGTTATGTGTTCCAACACTAAAAAAATGATACTCTTTCGTCTCCGCCGGCGTGAAGGAATGCACGCTATACGGCTTTTCCTCTGTCAGGACTACATGATTGTACCCTTCATCTTCCATCAAAACCGGGTCTAACGTTGAAAAGTCAAGTTTCGGCAGCAGCACAGTGCAACTCCCATTCATGTAATAAATCTGCAGGTTTTGCTCCTCTGCCCAACTACTGCTCCTATAGGCCGTAACAAACCCGCCATATCGGTTTCCCACTTCCTTTTGAGAGGTATGCTCTGAAATGACAATTTTCTCACTGCTGCCATCAATATAAGTTACCAAAAGTTCCATGCCATATAAATCAACTTCTTCATTCCTGCCTATGTACTGCATCTTCTCCGGATTCTTCACTACCTCCAAGGATTTTACTGGATTATTCGCGACAGTGATTCCCTCGATTTCCACTTTCGCGCCAAACGCAGTGAGAACTATCACGTTCTGCCCCAGCTTCACTTCCCCGTTAAACGTCGACTTCCAGCAATACGAAAGCCGAAAGCCCTCTCCACCATATTCGAAATAATGGCTTCCTGCTTTGCCGGAATAGCTGGTTCCATCCTTAAAGATAACCTCATACTCCATCCCTGATAAATCAATACTGCCAGCTTCATATTGATAATAACTCATCTTATCCGGCGCTTTCGTAATTTTCAGTTCCTTCACCGGATCCTCCAGGACGGTAACCTGAAAGCTATCCTCTACTCCAAGATAATTCAGAGAAACCATGTAATTCCCAGGCTTTTTCCAGTTTATGTCGGAATCATAGGAGAACTGTCCCCCAATCTCCCGCCAGTCCCCATAATCCTCATTGCCTTCGTCTCCCTCCGAAAGATAGTAACCATACTTATATCTGGTGACATTCCCCTGCAAGTCCTCCACTTCGATGACCAGGCCATCCAAATTTATCTTGGAATTGCTGTTCACATAATAGGCCAGCTTTGCAGGGGCTTCCAGAACGGTCAGCCTCCCTGCCATTTTCTCTAGAACCTCAATCTCATATTCCGCCTTATGCCCCATCAGGAATACTGTGGCCGTATGTTCTCCCAACTCCAAGTATGAGGTGTTGTCATGCCCTCCCAGCGTAGCAAGGAACAGATTCTGCATAATGTAGTACTGCTCTTCTGTCAGCCCTTCGGGGTTCCTCTGGTATTCCTCATAAGCGTCATAGCTGTAAGTATCATATTCTGTCTCTTCGGCATGCTTATAGGCATACACTACCAATCCGCGCAAATCCAACCGCTGATATTCATTGTGAAGATATGTAAGCTTCTCCGGCTGCCGCGCTATCTTGATATGGTCATAGGGATTTTCTTCTATCCTCACCGGATAAGATGACGTCATGCCACAGTAAGTGACCTCCACTTCCTGTTCCCCTGCCGTACCCCCGGCGGAAATAAACTCATCAATGCGCCGATAATAATTTTTATACGAATCTTGCTGTTTCTTCAGTCCATAGCTCCAACCGCGTCCCCATTCCGGCAGATTATACCACCTGTCATAGAATTCCTGCGTGCCGTCCTTCCGATATAAGGTAATGCCAAATGCTGATTCAAGCTCATCGCCTGAGAAAGCAACGGCACCTTCCCCTAAACGACAGGTACAGTCTTTGTAATACACAGTCCGCCGCGGCTTAATCTCCATGCGCTCATAGGGATTCTCCTGGATATTGATTTCATATGACGCCCCGCTTCCCCGATAAGCAACCGTCACCGTCGCTTTGCCGGTACTGCCCCCATTTCGCAGATACTCGTCTATATTGTCGGTAGTCCGCTCTTCCGCACCGTTTTCCCCTTCCACGGTATACATCAGATACTGCCTGACCTCACGGTCCTCAATAGATAACGTCTCATCGGGCGTGCCGTCATTGTAAGACGCCAGAAGCTCAAACTCCCCCAGTACCTCATGAAAATCCTGCGTGTACTCTGTCCTCTGGTTCTGCACTGTCATGGATGACACATTTCCACTCTTCTTGAAAAATTCCATGTGGATATCAAAATACTTTAACGACTCGCCCTTATCTTTATATTCCTCAATCCGCAACACGGCAATATGGCTGCCAGTATTCAAGGACGCTATATCCGTATGACCCTCTTCACCATCGATTGACCACAATGGCGCATATGCCCTTATATAGTTCCGCGGGTCATACGTTATATACTCCCACTCAAAGGCTTTGATATAGCCGCCTACGCCATATTTATAATCTGTCACCTCACTCAATAGTTTCGTGCCATCGGTAAAGTTAATGCTCAACTGCATTCCTTCACAATTAAGGCATTCAAAAGAATCCGCCGTAGGATTCTGCGCCACCGTAATATCCTTAATCTCCACCTTATCCAGCTTAATCCTGAAATCATATTCATCCGTATCATAGTTCCGCTCCGCCTGGCAGTAAAACGTATATTCCTCTTCCTGGTTCAGCCAAACGACCCGTTCTGCCCCTTGTCCCGATATTGACTTATTAAGTTGCATTTCCTTCTGCACACGGTTGCCGGCCTCGTCCTCTGTATAGTAAAAACATTTTTCTGCCTGGAAATAAACATTCTGCCCATTCATGCTTTCACATGCCAGCCGGTAATAGCCGCTCTCCTCCGGGGCGAAGAAATACGTTTCCCGTTCCCCGGTCGTCTGATGAAGCTCCTGCCCCTCAGTCAGCGTGATGTATTGCTCCACCACCGACCTCTGCATGGCTTTCTGCGCAGCCTTGGGCTGCTGTTCCTGCGGCTGCTCCTTGCCCTCCTGCGGGGTGACTGGTGTTAGTATATAAGTGTGGACAGAAAAAGTTGAACAATCTATACTATCAAAT